>CAMYII010000098.1:0-24647 GCA_947258385.1 Acidiferrobacterales bacterium | reverse complement strand
CCGGAGGATCTGCCGGCCAATACCGGGGATGTGGCCATCGGCGAGGAGGCGAGCTACCGGCTGGAGGCGGTGTTCTTCGGTCTGGATACCGGCAACGGGGAAGAGATCCGCAACATCCTGTTCCGCGACGCGCTCGATATCTCCTTGGGCCACGTTTCCAACGAAACCAGCGGCAGCAGCGGGGGCGTATCGGTCGCCAGTGTTACCGGCAATCCGCCGGCGGTCCTGACACCTGGTCTCGCGGTCATCAGCGGGGAGCTGGATTTCAATCTCAACGATATTACCACTACGGGTGGCGGCACCTTCGACGCCCAACTGGTGACCCGCTTCCTGAATAACGGGCGCAACAACGGCGACACCCTGAGCAATAACTTTGACGGTCAATTCGAGGTCTTCTTCACGCCCAGCGTCAGCCAGCTGTTCCGCTCCGCGGCCTTTGGCGGCACGGATCCCGAGCTGCACGCCGACGCGGCGCTGACGGCCGCCCTCCCGGAGCTCACTTTCAACAAGCAGATCCGCAATATCACCAAGGGCGGCGGTTTTGTCGAAGGCAGCCCGCCGTTGGACGTCGAGGGGACGGATGTCGTCGAGTACCGCATCACGATCGCGAACGCCGCCACCGGCTCGGCGCCGCTCTTCGACCTGGTCGTCGACGACACCCTGGCGACCACCAAGATCATACTCGATACCACCGCGGGCAGCTTCGGTGCCGACACCACCGGCGATGATGTCGTAGACGTCCCGGGTGGCGTGATCACGCCGGGTCCGCCCGACCAGATCCTGTTCGACCAGGGCGGCCTGGTGTTGCCGCCGGGCCAGTCCATGGCGCAGCTCGATCCCGGACAGACCATTACGCTGCTTTATCGCGGCACGGTGCAGACGACGGTCAACCCGGCCGAGATCCTGAACAATGACGCGCAGTTGACCGACGCCTGGTCCTTGCCAGACAACGATGGCGACGCCGCGCCCCACGATGGCAACCAGACCAATGGCCTGGAAGGCGATCCGGACGACACCGACGGTGCCGAAAATTTCACCGCCAGCGATGTCGCCAGCGCCATCGTCGAGAACTTCACCGCCATCGCCAAGACGGCCGGCGACTCCATCCTCGGCAACGGCGCCGATGGCGACCCGGACTACCGTGTCGGTGACATCATCACCTACACGCTCGCGGTCACCCTGACACCGCTGGCCACCATAGACAATTTTGTGCTCAGTGATGATCTGACCGGGGCGCCGGGACTGGTGTTCACCGGTGCGCCGCCCGTCATCACCCTGCAGAACGTGACGGCGCAATTTCCAAACCCGCCGGGCCCGGCGGCCGGCGCCACCAGCCACGCCTGGGACTTCGGTCAACTCGTCGTCAACGCCGACAACAACTCCATCCAGATCGAGTACGCCGTTCAGGTCACCGATATTCCGGCGCTTCCGCTCGGCGATCTCGAGAACCTGCGCAATAACGCGACGGTGTCCTTTGATACCGCCGGGCCGCCCTTCAGTCAGTCGACCTACGCCAATATCGATGTGCCGCAGCCCAATCTGGTGGCGAGCAAGACGTCCGTTCCCGCCGCCCCGGCGACGGTGGATGAGGGCGATCCCATTCAATACACCGTGACCCTCACCAACACGGGCGCGGCGCCGGCCTATGACACGGTCGTGCGCGACATCATCCCTGACGGGGCGCGCGCTGCCGCCGATGCCGCCGGCACCATACCGGCGACGATTACCATCCGCGACAGCGGCGGGACGGTGGTCTATGCCTCCGCGGTGGACAAGAACGGCGTGTTCCCCGGTACGTTCCTGAGCGATGGTGAGGTGCAGTGGGACTTCGATGAAGGCACGGCGGCGGATACGATCCCGGCCGGCGGCACTCTGGAGCTGGTCTACACCGTTACCGTTGATACCAATATCGGCGCCGCCGTGCAGCTCACCAACGCTGCCCGAGCGAACGTCTACCACTCCCTGGATGACGACGACCTGCCCGCCAACGTCGTGGTCGGCGATCGGCGTACCTACGGGCCCAGCAACGAGGCGCAGACCACCCTGTTCACCATCTCGCCGGGAAATCTCAGCAAGGACAATCCCGCGCCGCCGCGCGCCACCATCGGTGAGCCCTTCGATTATCTGATCACACTGCCGGCCACCGGCAATACGGTGGACATCACCCTGTTTGATGTTGAGATCAGTGACACCCTGCCGGCCGAGCTGAGCTTTGTCAGTGTTACCGATCTCACGCCCGGTACCTGGAACCTGGAAGACAACGGTATCGGCAATAACCTCCTGATTCAGGACACGATCAACAACGGCGTCGATATCCCGCCGAATGCGCAGATCGAGGTTGCCCTGCGCGCACGCGTCAACAACACCCTGACCGAGAACATCGGCGGCACCTTCAGCAACAGCGCCAGCTACGCCTTTGCCAGTACCGAAGACGGTCCGATCGACCAGAGCGGCGGGCCAGCGGTCATCACCCCGCCCATGACCATCGTCGAGCCACAAATCGTGCCGGCCAAAGAAGTGCGCAACGTCAGCGCCGGCGATGTCTTCGGCGCGCCGCCGACGGCGCCCGATGCCGGTGAAGTCCTGGAGTACCGCATTGCGCTGACCGCCGCCGGTGGTGTGAACAATTCCGATGCCTTTGACATCGAGGTCGCCGACAACCTGCCGGCCGGTGTCGCCTACATCCCCGGCGCCAGCGCCATCGGTGCGGGCAGCAGCGCTATCGGTGCGGCCGCCGACAATCAGTTCTCCGAACCGGCGATCGCGGGTGCGAGTCTCGTGTGGGCCTACTCCGAGGCGCCCGGCGCGGAGATCGATATCGATGTGCCGGTCGGGGAGACCGTCTATCTCCTTTATCAGGTCGTCGTCCTGGACAGCGTGCTGCCGTTACAGACCCTGCAGAACAACGCCCTGATTACCTGGACCTCGCTCGACGGTGAAGGGCCGACCGAGGCGCCGTATCAGCGTGACGGCAGTGACTTCCCCGGCGGGCCCAATGATTACGGTGCCACAACCTCGGTCAGTATCGATGTCGCCGACAGCACGCAGATCAGCAAGACGGAGGCGAGCGTCGCCCCGCTCGGCAACGGCACGCCCGATGACGGCGACGGTAACTACCGCATCGGCGATGTTGTCACTTACCGGATCGAAATCACCGACCTTACCGAGGCCACGCTCAACAACACCGTGGTGGCCGACCTGCTGCCCGTGGGCCTGGCCTATATCGCCGGCAGCAGCACCGTCACTCACAACGGCGGGATCCTGCCGGATCCGACCACGGTCGTACCGACGACCTCGGGCAGCGGTGGCCCGGGTGATCCGCAAACCATCACCTGGGACTTCGGCAACATTATCAACCCCGGTGAATCGCCGAACGGCACCACGCCCGACAGCGTCACGATCAGCTTCGATGCGCAGGTACTCGAGACCGCGGTGGCGACCAATGACGCCCTGAACACGGCCACGATCAGCTATGACACCGGCCCGGGTGTGGCCAACTACAGCGATACCGCGACCATCGATATCGTCCTGCCCGCGTTGACGGTGATCAAGACCAGCACCGCCGGACCGACGGTCGTTGCCGGTGAGGTCGTGCCCTACGAGGTCACCATCACCAATACTGGTCTGGCGCCTGCCTATGACGTGTTGGTGCGCGACATCATTCCGGTCGGCATGCGTATCGCCGCCGACGCCGCCGGCACGATACCGGCCACCGTCACCATCCGCGACGGCGGTGGCGCCATTACCCACGGGCCGGTAGTGAAAAACGGTGTGTACCCGGGTGTGTTCCTGACCGACGGCATCGTGGAGTGGAATTTCGACGAGGGTAACGGCACCGCCGATGCGCTGCCTATAGGCGGCACCCTGGTGCTGCAGTACGACGTACAGGTCGATCTTAACGTGGCGCCCGGGGCCACGCTGGCAAACAGTGTACTGGTGCAGGTGCACTGGTCCATCGATGACGATGACATCCCGCCCGGCGGCATCCCCTATCCGTTCCCGCCGACGCCGCCGGACGACGTCGTCCTGACCACCCCGACGCCGGGCGTGATGAGCAAGACCAGCACGACGGTGGAATCCACCATGGGCGACACCATCGTTTACACGCTGCGGGTGCCGGATGCACAGTTCGGGGCCGCGCTGTTTGACGTGGTGGTGCAGGACCAGCTGCCGCCGAACGTTGAATTCCTGAGCGCCGCCTACGGGCCTGGCAATATCGTAACCGATCCGCTGGTGGCCAGTGTCGATGGCTCCAACCTGATGACCCTGACCAGCAACCCGGACGGGTTCGATATCCCGGCAAATGGCGTGGCCGTCATTGAAGTCACCGTGCGCCACAACGATGTCAATGGCGGTGTCGCCGGTGACACCTTCACCAATTCGGCGACCTATACCTGGGAGAATACAGAGGACGGCACCGATAACTTCAGCGGCGGTGCCGCCGCCGGCCACACTATCACGGTCGTGGAGCCGGAACTGATCGCCACGAAGAGCGGGCCGGGCTCCGGACTCATCGATTTTACCGGCGCCGACTTCACCTTGGAGATAGAAAACGTCGGTGAGGCCACGGCCTGGGACGCCACCGTTGTCGATCAGTTGCCGCTGCAGATGGATGACAATCCGCCGGTGATCAGTGCGGTGGAGATCGTCGATTCCAGCGGCGGCGTGCGCACGCTGACACCGGGCACCGATTACTTGTATGACTACGCCGGCGTCACGCCCGGCCTGATGACCTTTACGCTGCTCAGCGCCAATGCCGCTATCGGTCTTGCCGATCCACCGTCGTTGCCCGGTGGGCCCGGCGAGATCTTCCGTATTCGCTACACCGCGTTCCTCGACGACAACGTCAACGACGGTACGCCGTTGACCAATGTCGCCGGTGCCACCCAGTGGTACACCCAGGACACCAACGCCGGCGTCGCGCCGCCTGACACGCGGGTTTACAACAACGCGTTGACGAACGGCACGATAGGAATCGATGACCATGAGGATGCCTATCCGATTACCGTCGCCGCACCGGTCATCGACGTCAATAAGGCGGTAAATCTCGCTACGGCTTCCGCCGGCGATACGCTGATATATACCATCGAGATTATCAACTCTGGCAGCGGCACGGGCCGCGTGGACTTTACCGATGACCTCGGCGCCCTGGATGCCGACGATGTCTATCTGCCGGGTTCGCTCAGCATCATTACCCCGCCGTCCACGTTCGTCACCAGCAACATCGCGCCCAATGGTGGCACCAATAACAAGGGCCTGGTCGAGTACACCAGTATCCAGGTGCCCGCCAGGGTGGGTGTCGTAGACGGCAGAGAGACCATTGTCTTCAGCGTCGGTACGCGCCCGGTGATGAGCTCGGGGGTCATTGCCTCCAACCAGGGCGTTACGACGGTCGTGGGCTTCACCGACACCGTCTTGAGCGACGACCCGGCGACCGTTGACCCGGATGACCCGACCGACACCATATTTGACGCGGCGCCCGATTTCATCATCGAGAAGATCGATGCCGATCTGACGGGCGACCCCAATCTACTGCAAGTCGGTGACACGCTGCGCTATACCCTTACGATCACCAACATCGGCAGCGAAGACAGTGTCAACACGGTGTTGACCGACCTGGTCCCGGCCAATACCACGTACGTCGCCGGCAGCACCCTGTTAAACGGCGCTCCGGTCGCGGATCTGGGTACCGCGGCAAATCCGCTCTCGCCCCTGGAAGAGGGCCTGTTGATCAATGACAGCGCCAATCCCGGCACCCCCGGTCTGATGACGGCCTCGAGCGGTGCCAGCGCCACCGTGACCTTTGATGTCACCGTCAACCAGGGCCTGCTGTCCGGCACAATTCTCTCCAACCAGGCGACCCTGACCGGCGAGGGCAGGGGCAGCGGTGTCTTCCCCGCGCGGGTCAGTGACGATCCGGACACGGAGCTCGTTAATGATCCGACCCAGAGTATCGTTGGCGCCGGCACCATCATCGATGCGCAAAAGACGGTTTCCGCACAACCCAGTCCGGTGCAATCGGGGCCGCTTCCGCCCTCAAGCGTTCTGACCTACGCGATCACGGTCACGAATAACGGCAATATCCCGGCAACCGGGGTGGTGGTGACCGATGACATCCCGGCCGATACCACCTATGTCGCAAACTCCACGACGTTGAACGGCGTTGCCGTGCCGGATCCGGTCGCCAATGTGTCGCAACTGGGGTCGTCCCAGGGTGGACTGGATGTGAACTCATCCGATCTGACGCCCCCGGGGCCGCTGCCAGGATCCGGGTTGGGTCAGATCAGCGCCGGTGCCTATGCCGTTATCACCTTCCAGGTGCAGGTCAATGACGGCGTGGCCGACGGCACGGTCATCAGCAACCAGGGCGATATCAGCAGCAATGAGGCGCCGCAAGAGCCTACCGACGCCGACGGCAATGACGAAAATGGTGATCAGCCCACCGAGATCGTCGTCGGTGCCGTGGCCACCCTCGAGATCACCAAGGAAGTGGCGGTGGTGGGTGGTGGCACCGCCGTCCCGGGCGGACATCTGGAATATATCATCCAGGTGGTGAATACCGGCACCGTGGATGCCACCAACGTGGTGGTGACCGATACGATGCCCGCCAATACCACCTACGTGGCCGGTTCCGGCAGCCTCAACGGTTCCAGCAGCGGTATCGGCTTTGCCGCTTCGCAACTGACCGCCACCGTGGGCACTCTCGAGCCAGCGCAGTCAGCCCAGGTGCGCTTCCGGGTGGCCCTCGACCCGCCGCCGCTTGCTGCCGGCACCAGCATCCAAAACACGGCTACGGTCACCGCCGACGGTGGGATGTCTGCGAGTGCCGGTGCCAACATCGATGTCGGCGGTGCCCCGGGCGTGGCCAACATGAGCGGTAATGTGTGGCTGGATATCAACCACGACGATCTGTTCGATGTGGGCACGGAGCCCCCTCAGCAGGGTTGGAACGTCGATGTTTATTTAAACGGTCGGCGTATCGACGGCCTGGTCAGCGATCTCAATGGTGCTTATGCCCTCAATGGTCTGCCCCCCAGCGGCAGTGGTGACAACTATGAGATCCGCTTCTCGTTCCCAGGCAGCACTATCCTGCAGGGCGATACCGCGCCGAGCCGCGGTAACCCCGGTCCGCAGGTGATCATCGCCATCGACCTGGCGGCCGGTGACAATGTGCTGGACCAACACATGCCGGTGGATGCCAACGGCGTGGTCTACGATTCCATCTCCCGTCTGCCGGTTGCGGGCGCCACCTTAACATTGCTGAATGCGGCTACGGGCAATCCGGTAGCGAGCGCGTGTTTCGATGATCCGCAGCAGCAGGGTCAGATAACCGCCAGTAACGGGTTGTATCTGTTCGCGCTCAACTTCAACGATCCGAGCTGTCCGGACGGCGGTGCCTACGTGATCGAGATCACCGCACCCACCACCGGTTACCTGACGGCTCCGTCGACCATCATCTCACCCACGACCGATAGTGGAACGGCCGCCTACGATGTACCGAGCTGTCCGGATGATCGCGTGGTGCCGGCGCCACCGGGCGGTAGCTGTGAAGCGCAAGCGCAGGTCACGGCGCCGGATGTTTCCATACTCCCCGGTACGGGCACGACATATTACCTGCATCTCAGGTTCACCAGTGCGCAGAATTCAAACGAGATCTACAACAACCATCTGCCGATTGATCCGGAGCTGGGGGGTGCGGTGGCCTTGTCCAAGACCACGCCCAAGGTCAATGTCGTGCGAGGCGATCTGGTGCCGTACACCATCACAGCAACCAACAACCTCAACGGCCCGTTAAGTGGAACACGGATCACCGACACCGTTCCGCCGGGATTCAAGTACGTCAAGGGCTCAGCGAAGCTCGACGGCGTGAAAAATGAGCCCGTGATCAGCGGCAGGGAGCTCAGTTGGGACGGGCTCACGCTGGAGCCCGGCGATCCGGTCGTAATCAAAATCATCCTCATCATCGGCGCGGGCGTTGGCGAGGGCGAGTACGTTAACAGGGTCGATCTATACAACACCATCATTGGCGATTCGTCATCGCCCGTCGCCACGGCCACGGCAACGGTACGCGTCGTCCCCGACCCGACCTTCGATTGCACCGACATCATCGGCAAGGTCTTCGACGACAAGAACGCCAACGGCTACCAGGACAAGGGTGAGCCCGGCCTGCCGGGCGTGCGCCTGAGCACCACGCAGGGGTTGTTGATTACCACCGATGAGCACGGCCGTTATCACGTGACCTGTGCTGCGGTGCCCAATCGCGATCGCGGCAGCAACTTCATCATCAAGTTGGATGAGCGCAGCCTGCCGGCGGGGTATCGCCTCACGACCGAGAACCCGCGCGTGCAGCACGTCACCCGCGGCAAGATGGCGAAGTTCAACTTCGGCGCCGGCATCCATCGCGTAGTGCGTCTCGACATGAGCGATGCGGCGTTCTTGCCCGCCAAGGCCGTGCTCCGGCCGGAGTGGAGCGACAGCCTCGATACTCTTATTGAGCAGCTGCGCAGAGAGCCTTCCGTCCTGCGCCTGTCCTATCTGGGGGATGCCGAGAGCGCGCGGCTCGCCAAGCGGCGCATCAAGCATATCAAGGGGTTGATCGGGAAGAAGTGGAAGGCGCTGAACTGCTGTTACGACCTCACGATTGAGACCGAGCTCTTCTGGCGTCGCGGCCGGCCGGGAGGTGGGCGATGAAGCGCTTGCATCTCGTATGCATCGCTCTGCTGCTCGCGCCGGCAGCTGGTTTCGCGGCCGACGAGCCGCTGGTCTGTCTCGACAGTCTGGCCAGCGAGGCCTGTCAGGCGCAGTTGCAGCCCGCCGCCGAGGCCGATGTTCCTGAGAAGGCTGGTTTTAGGGTCAACGAGGCCCCGGTTCAGCAGAACACCGAGGCGGTGTTGCCCGATACGAGCTTCACCTTGTGGACCATGGACGAGAACGGCTTCACCCCGGGCACTGAGGACCGCATCGTGTTCCAGCGCCGCGTGCTCGAGGACGTGGTCAGGACCGAGCTCGACGATGTCGTGCCGGTCATACGCTCGGAGTCGGGGATGCCGTATCGCCCGGATGACGCCTTGCAGAGTGTCAGGGACGTCCTGGAGGAAATGGAAGCGTATCAAAAGCTGCGCCTGCATTTCATTGGGCATAACGACAATGCACCGTTGAGTGAGATGGAGCGCAAGCGCCACGGCAACGCCACGGCGCTGTCCGCGGCCCGTGCGGCGGCGGCGGCGAAGTTTTTCCAAAGCGAGCTGAAGCTGCCCGCCGGTGTGGTCACCTATGAAGGCAAGGGCGCATCAGACCCGATCGCGACTAACGCGACGTCCGACGGTCGGGCGTTGAACCGTCGGGTCGAGGTGCGGATCTGGTACGAGGAGACCAGTGAGCGCGCCATCGACGAGGAGATCGTCATTCCTCCGCCCGGCGCCAAACGGGTCAAGGTCTGCCGTCAGCAACCGGCCTGTATTATCGTGCGCAAGGTCGCCGGTACCCGCAAGATCCAGCTCAAGAACGTGATCGACCCCATCCGCTTCGCACCGGGCAGCGCCGAGGTGCCCGCGGAATCGATCGAACAGCTGCGACGCGCGCTCGAGCGCAATGCAGACAAGCCGAATCTGCGCTTGCGGCTCACGGGCCATGTCGACAGCACCCCCATCGGGACACAGGCGGCGCGCCTGCATGGCGATAAAAAGGGATTGTCCAGGGCCCAGGCGCGCCTGGTCGCGGGGCAGCTGCGGCGGGCGTTGAATCTGCCATCCTATATAGTGAGCTATGACGGCGTGGGCGACACCCAGCCGGTGGCGAGCAACAACACGGAACCCGGCCGGGCGCTGAATCGCCGCGTGGAAGTCGAGCTCTGGCACGATGCACCCGATGGCATCCTCTCCGTCAGCGGCCTGCAGGCCTGCCCGCTGGGCGGCGATGACTGGGAGTTCATCTCGCAGCCCTTCCGCCCGAATGATCAGGACCCGATCGCGCCCGTTCCCATCCGCGACGGCGAGCCGGTCATCACCGAGCGATTCCTGCAGGAGCTGCGGGCCTTGCTCGATAAGTTTGCGGATAAGCGCAACCTGCGGGCCAATTTCGTCGGTTATACCGATCCGGAACTGCTGAGCCGGCGCGGCGCGCTCGTCTACGGCGATAACTGGGGGCTGTCCGAGGCCCGCGCCCGGCGTGTCATGGAAACGGTCCAGCGGGCGTTGAATCTGCCGGACGACGCCGTGTCTTTCGAGGGCGGTGGCATCGGCAATATGGTCGGCGCACAGCAGGGCTCAGGACCGTCACTCGACGGCTACGTCGCGGTCGAGGTCGTGTTCGATGTGCCCGCGCCGCGTGAAGGCGATGACGTGATAGAGGTGATCCGGGTCATGCGCGACACCGAGCCGGTCAGCCCCTATGATCTTGCGCCGATGCGTATCACAGTAGATGGCAAGCCCATCGATGAGTCCATGCCCCATGTCGCGGACATGCAGCGTTGTACCGATGTCGCGCTCGATAAGAGCAACGTGCGGTTCAACTACGATAATCACAGGACCGATCCGCGTCTGAACGTGATCGCCTGGCCGCCGACCGTCGCCCTCGAGGACGATCCCTTTACGCCGCAGCTCGAAAACCGGCTCGTGTTCCGCGGCTATGCCAATTACGCCGCGTTCTTCGACAAGGCAGAGGTGCGGATCTTCGCGCAGGAACAGTCGCCGCAGGATGAGCCGGCCTACGTCATACCGCTCGACAAGGACCTGAGCGCCGAATGGCAAGCGGATCCGGACACGGCGCCGGCGCTCAAGTACGTGTTGCGTGTCTACGACGAGCAGGGGCGCTTTGATGAGACGGCGCCCAAGCGCATCTGGGTGGTGCACCAGTCACAAGCGGTTAACGCCTATGGCGGCGACCTCCCGGCGCAGGAGATCCAGCGGGGTTATGGCGAAAATTCCCTTGCCAGGCACAACATCCCGGTTTACGGGGGAACCATTACGGTCAACGGCGAGGCCATCCCTGAAGGTCACCGCGTCTGGGTCATGGACACGCGGGTGCCGGTCGATCCCGAGGGCCGCTTCGTGACCCAGCAGATCATCCCCAAGGGCATGCACACGGCAGAGGTGGCCGTGCTCGATAATCAGGGTAACGGTCAGCTGTTCCTGCGCGATCTCAACTTCAAATCCAGTGATTGGTTCTACGTCGGTTTCGCCAACGTGACGGTCGGCAGGGACAATACCGACGGGCCGGCCGAGCTGGTGACCCAGGACGAAGACCATTACGACAACGATGTGTTCGCCGACGGGCAGCTGGCCTTTTATGTAAAAGGCAAGACAAAGAATGACTTCGAATTGACCGCGAGCGCCGATACGCAGGAGGAATCCCTCGGGGACCTGTTCAGTAATTTTAACGACAAGAATCCGAGCGCCCTGTTCCGCCGGCTGGATGCGGACTACTATTACCCCACCTTTGGTGATGACAGTGAGACGGTGGAAGATGCGCCGACGCAGGGGAAATTCTACGTCAAGCTGAATAAGGACAAGTCCTTCGGCATGTGGGGCAACTTCGAGGTCGAGCTGCTGGATACCGATCTTGCACATATCGACCGGGGGCTGTACGGGGCATACGGGCATTTTGAGAGTGTGGGTACGACGAGCTTCGGTGAGAGCCGTACACAGATCGATGCCTTCGGCGCGGAACCCGGTACGCTGAGCTCCAGGGACGAGTTCCGCGGTACGGGTGGATCGTTGTATTACCTGCGGCACCAGGATATCACCAGGGGATCCGAAAGGACTTGGGTCGAGGTGCGCGATAAGGACTCGGGCATCGTGCTGCACACCAATAACCTGGCCGCCGGGCAGGACTACGATATCGATTCCATCCAGGGACGCATACAGCTCATGGCGCCGTTGCCTTCAACGGCAGACGACAGCCAGCTTGTGCAGGCCGGTTCACTCAACGGTCATCCGGTTTACCTGGTGACGCGTTATGAATATACGCCCGGCTTTACGGCGTTGGAAGACATCGCCGTAGGTGGGCGCATCGCGCATTGGTTCGGTGATACGGTGAAACTGGGCGTCACCGCGAGCGACCAGGACCAGGAGGGTGAGGAACAGACACTGAGCGGTGTCGATCTGACGTTGCGCAAGTCAGCCGGGACTTACCTTAAGATCGAAGGCGGCAGGACCGAGGGTCCGGGAGCGGATGAGCTGAACTCCAACGACGGCGGGTATGGATTTACGCCGACCGAACAGAACGCCGATGAGGAGACCCGCGCGGATGCGACGCGCATCGAGGGTGCCATCGAGCTCGATGAGTTCTTCGAAAAGACCCGCGGTAAGCTCATCTTCTACGCCCAGCAGCGTGATGCGGGCTACTCCGCACCGGGCCAGCTGACCAACGTGGATACCACGCAGTTCGGCGGCTCGCTGGCGATGCCGGTCGGCAAGGATACTGACCTCAGAGTGAAGTTTGATGTCGTGGACGAAGACCTGGGTCTGAATACCGAGGCGACCAATGTGGACCTTGAGCATCAGCTCAACAAACACTGGCGCATGACCACGGGTGTGCGCCATGACACGCGTGAAGACAACTCAGTGACGATCCCGGATACGCAGACGGTCGGCGAGCGTACCGACGCCGCCGTGCAGCTTGCTTACGACAGCCATAATGACTGGACGACGTACGGATTCGCCCAGACCACCCTCAAGAACACCGAGTCGCGCGAGGACAACGATCGTCTCGGGGTGGGCGGTTCATATCAGGTCAATAACCGGCTTAAGCTGGATGCTGAGGCATCCGGCGGTGACCTCGGTACAGGCGTGAAACTGGGAAGCGACTATCTGCTCTCGGACAATACTAATCTGTACCTTAGTTATTCACTGGACAACGAGCGCACCTCGTCCGGCATCCTGGAACGCAGCGGTAACTTTACCTCCGGCTTCCGCAGCCGGTATACCGACAGCGTGAGTGTGTATGGCGAGGAGCGGTATGCACATGGAGATGTTCCGACCGGACTGACCCATGCCTACGGCGTGGATTTCACGCCCGGCGCCGACTGGCGGATCGGTGTTTCGGCGGAGGTCGGTACGCTCCAGGACAACAAGACCGGTGCACAAACCGACCGTACGGCCGTCGGGTTCACGGGAGGTGTCAGTGCCAGGACGGTCAAGTATTCGGGTGCCGTCGAATACCGTAAAGATGAAACCGATATCTCGGACCGGGAGACCTATCTGCTCAAGAATGACCTGAAGTATGAAACGAGTCCGAACTGGCGCGTGCTCGCCAAGCTCAATCTGTCCCAGAGCGACGACTCGCAAGGTGAGTTCTTTGATGGTGAGTATGTCGAGGGTGTGCTCGGCTATGCCTTCCGGCCGGTCGATAATGACCGCTGGAACACCTTGTTGAAGTATACCTACTTCTACAATCTACCTTCGCCGGATCAGGTTTCCACGGCCGGCGAGAGTGCGGATTTCATCCAGCGCAGCCATATCTTCGCGGTCGACACCATGTACGATCTGACCAGGCAGTGGACGCTCGGTGCCAAATACGCCTACCGCCTCGGCGAGCTCAGTGCTGAGCGCGAGGATCCGGAATTCTTCGAGAGCCGCGCGCACCTGTTGGTGCTGCGGGCCGACTGGCATGTGGTGCGCAACTGGGATCTGCTGCTCGAAGGCCGTACCCTCGATCTGGTCGACGCGGAAGACACCCAGAGCGGCCTGCTGTTCGGCGTGTACCGCCATGTCGGCAATCATCTAAAACTTGGTGTCGGCTACAACTTCACGGATTTCTCCGATGACCTCACCGATCTGGATTACGACAGCCGGGGTGCCTTCATTAACCTGATCGGTAAATTCTAATTTTGGTGTGGAAATACAACCTTGATGCAGGGCCCAGGGTTGGTGCCGGGGTGCGCGCCGTCCCTGCCGTCCCCGGTCAGGCCCCCTGTCCGGGCCTTGCTTTGGCCCGATGACTGAGCCTTTTGCTTGGGTATTTCTCAAATTAAGCCAGCTAAATCAATGCCATCGAGAGGCCTCTGTTATTGCCCAGGGCCGGGCTCATGGCACGCATTATGCAAAAAGCTAGGGAGAATCGGCATTCGCCGGGAAATCCGACTGGCAACCACTGACAGGTCGGCTGCCGCCAAGGGAACGGAATGGAACAGAATCGTTTGCGAGTAATGCTTGTCGATGATGACGAAGACGACTTTGTCATGACTCGCGATTTGCTCGCCGAAATTGAAGGTAAGAGCATCGAGCTGGACTGGGCATCGACCTACGAGGCCGGTCTGGAGGCGTTCGGCCAAAACAACCACGACGTATACCTTCTCGATTATCGGCTCGGTGAGCGCAACGGACTGGAGCTCCTGACAGAGGCCGTGGCCAGCGGCTGCAAGGCCCCCATCATTTTGCTGACCGGGCAAAGGGGCCGCGAACTGGATATACAGGCGATGGAAGCCGGTGCAGCGGACTACCTGGTCAAAGGCCAGATCGACGCCGCTCTGCTCGAGCGCTCCATACGGTATGCCATCGGACGCAGGCAATCAGAACAACAAATTTTGCATATGGCCTATTATGACAGTCTGACCAACCTGCCGAACCGCTCCCTTTTTCAAGATCGCCTATGTCAGGCAATAGCACTAGCAGAACGGCATCACAGAAAGACGGCGATACTGTTTCTTGATCTGGACAATTTCAAGCGCATCAACGACACGCTCGGCCACCGTGTAGGCGATCTGTTACTGCAGGGGGTAGCTGACCGGTTAGCGAACAGCGTGCGCAAGAGCGATGCGATTGTCCATCAAAGTCCGGGGTTGGCAGACACGACGGTTGCGCGCCTGGGTGGTGACGAGTTCACAATACTCCTTACCGAAATCAATCAGATCCAAGATGCAGGCAAGGTCGCGCAACGGTTCATCGAAATCCTGTCTCAGCCGTTTGTCTTGGATGGCCACGAGGTCTTCGTGACTGCCAGCGCAGGGATAGCGGTTTACCCTGTGGATGGAGTCGACGTTGATGCTCTCCTGAAGAATGCCGATACGGCGATGTATCATGCCAAGGAGCAAGGCAAAAATAACTACCAATTCTACCGGCGGGACATGAACGCGACCGCCTTTCAGGAGCTCTCCTTGGAGAATGACTTGCGTAGAGCGTTGGAGCACGACGAGTTTGAGCTGTACTATCAGCCCCAGCTAGACATCCGGACAGGACAATTCATTGGCATGGAAGCGCTGATACGCTGGAAGCATCCGAAACGCGGCATGGTTTCGCCGGCAGAGTTTATCCCTCTGGCGGAACAGACCGGTCTTATTGTTCCTATCGGCGAATGGGTGCTGTTGACAGCCTGTGCGCAGAACAAGGCCTGGCAGGATGCAGGCCTCAGCTCAATTCCGGTATCGGTAAATCTTTCAGGCCATCAGTTCACACAAAGGAACCTGGTCAGTACCTTAAAGAGCAGCCTGGATGTCTCTGGCTTAGCGCCTCAGTATCTCATACTGGAAATCACGGAAAGTATCGTTATGCGGAATACCGATGCGACGATCTCCCTGTTGCACGAATTGAATGAGATGGGATTGCGGCTCGCTATGGATGACTTTGGGATCGGTTATTCATCATTTAGCTATCTGAAGCAATTCCCGCTATACGCCATAAAGATCGATCAGTCTTTCATAAGAGATATCGATACCAACGCAGACGATGCGGCAATCGCCAAGGCAATTATCGCCATGGCTGATAGCTTAAAATTAGCGGCTATTGCCGAGGGTGTGGAAACCGAACAGCAACTGGAAGTGCTGCGTGAGCTCGGATGTGGCGGTGCGCAGGGCTACCTTCTGAGTTACCCGTTGCCGGTTGAAGAGGCGACCACACTGTTGGCCACACAGAGCCAGGCCAATGGCGTTGACTCTGCACGCGGTAATTATTGAGTCAGTGGCCCGATCCAGGCATCGACAAAGAAGGATACCGGGAAGCTGGTCGGCCCTGTTAAAACGCCACATTCAGTGGGCTTTTTCGGGTCACTGTGACGCATGAAAGGGATTGGAATCGATGAAAAGTCTATCGACCCGGCTATACTGAATAATAGCATCTTATTGCCTGCAAAGGCGGCATTGGGCGGGGGGTCGATACGGAGCCGCCCGATGTTTGGGGTCAGCAACCCTCATGAGAGGGAGCGCACCGTTCAGGGGCGCGCGTAGAACCGGCAGTTTTCTCAGCATTGAGTTGGTACGGTCTCAAGCCCATCAGGGATGCGGTTCAGTCAAGACAGTTCTGTGGCATTAACGTACAGAGGAATGCCAATTAAGGGATGAAGCCATGAAGTATCTTTATGCAGGAATTGTCGCGGCCGTCTTGATCGGCTCGGCGGCTGTTCTCACCCAAGATCCTTTTCGACCTATTGAGCCGGAGCCAGCCGTGTCGGCCGCGCTGGAGCAAGAGAAGTCGGTACCCGAAAAGACAACGCTTACCTGGGTCGGTTGTGGAATCAGTAAGAAGGCGTACATGGGTGAGCTAGCCGCAGTCTACACCGAGAAGACAGGTATCGAAATAGACATCCAAGGCGGAGGAGCCACTCGCGGAATCCGCGATGTCGCGGCGAATAAGGCCGATATGGGCGGTAGTTGTCGGCATGTGCTCATGGTCGACCAAGAAAGCAATGCCAAGTTGATCCCTGTAGGATGGGATGCATTGGTCGTGATCGTGCATCCGCACAATCCAGTGGACGATGTCACCCTGGTGCAGATGAAGGCGATCCTTTCCGGGGAGATTACCAGCTGGAAATCGCTCGGTGGACCGAATAAAAAGATAGACCTGGTCAGCCGGCATCAGGGCGCCGGCGGCAAGATCTCGGGTGTTGGCAGAATGACGCGCGAGCTCGTCTTCTTTAACCCGGAGCAGGATTACACTGATAAAACCACATCGGTGAAAAGCTCAACCGGGGTGGAGAAGTTCGTCATGCAACACCGGTGGTCAGTGGGCATTACCGGCATTAGCAGTGCCCGTCGAAGGAATGTGAAGATCCTGGGCCTTGATGGCGCCACGCCCTCCTACGATAACATCGCCCGGGGCAAGTATCCGCTGTTCCGTCCGCTCTACCTGGTGCTTCCCAAAGAGTCCGAGCACAGAAGATCCGCTGAGGATTTTATCGCCTTCGCCATCAGTGACGAAGGACAAAAGGTGTTGAAACAAGAGGGAACAGTGACCCTGGAAGATGGGGCAGACCTATGGAAAAAATACAGGAGGGCCATGCTGGAGGCGGGTATAAGGATGGGAGATTACTGATGTCCGTGAGATTTTATGCGTGGCCAGCTACGTCACTATGGAGAAACCGTCATGCTTAGCTTTCGAGACCTGAAAGTCAAGTGGAAGATTATTCTGCCCTATTCACTGTTAGTGATCCTGATAATAAGTGCAATGCTGTTATGGTACAGCAACTCGGAATTTCACCGCCTGGAGTCCGAGCAGTTGCAGAAAATGGAGATCGTGGTTCAGGGATTGGCTGAGACCAGCGCCCAGCCTCTTGCTATTCGCGAATTTGACAGGTTGCAAGAGATCCTTCTGAATCTAAAAGAAATTGATCAAGATATTGTCTATGCCTTACTTGTCGACAAGCAGGGGCGTAACTTGCTGGGGACCGATAAGGCCGCCGACGGGCAATTACCGTTTATGTCTGGACCAACGACAGTCACGGAATTGCCTAACGGGATCAAGCAGGCCGTATCCGATGTCAAAGGCGTTGATTACGAGTTGCGCTACCCGGTGAAGTTCCTTGGCATTGTCATGGGGGAGCTCCGCGTCGGAGTATCCAGAGCGAGGATCAAGCGGGCCATTAAAAAAGGCATATTCATCAATCTGGTGATTGGGCTGGGGACGGTTATTATTGGCATACTTGTGTTTAACTGGGTCGTGCGCATCGGGGTTGTCAGGCCCATTCAGGAGTTGAGCGCTGCATCGCAAAAGATCAGTGCGGGACAACTAAAGGAAACGGTGCAGTACGCATCCAGAGACGAAATCGGCGGCCTGGCGTCCACATTCAATACGATGGCCCAGCAGCTGCGGGATTCATTTGCCACTCTGGAGCAGCGGGTGGCTGACCGCACACATCGTCTGGAGATTGTTGCAGGGCTTAGCGAACGCCTAAACGCGATTCTCGATCTGGATGTCTTGTTGACTGAATTGGTTCACCACGTCAAGAAGAGCTTCGGTTATTACCACGCCCAGGTCTACCTGATTGATGAACCACGTCAGAGCCTGGTCATGGCAGCCGGCGCCGGCGCTGCGGGAAGACAAATGAAGGCCGCCGGCAATCGAATTTCGCTGGATTCTGCGACTAATCCGATGACACGCGCCGCCCGCGGCGCGCAGGTTGTGCGCGAGGACGATCTGCGGGAGACACAAGATTGGCGGCCCGACCCGCTTCTGCCAGGCGCGCTGTCCGAGATGGCCGTGCCGATCATTTTGAACGAGCAAGTGGCGGGTGTATTGGATGTACAGTCGAACAAGGCAGCGGGCCTGGATGAAAGTGATGCAAACACCTTGCGTTCCCTGGCCAGCCACGTGGCCGTGGCCATGGATAACGCGAAAGCCTTCCAGGCGGTGGAGCAGGCCCGGTGGGATTGGGAGGTCACGTTCAACGCCATGCGGGACGCGGTCCTAGTCTTGGACAAGGATCGCAAAGTCACGCGTTCTAACCAGGCATTGCTGAGCCTGGTACATAGAACACCGTCCGAGATCGAAGGGCAGCAGTACAACGACGTATTGAAAGAAATGAGCTGCGGGAAGCCCGCCTGTCCACTGGAACAAACCATGGCGAGCAGTCGGCCGGCGGCCTGTGTGCATGAATGTGACGGGCGGATTTACGAGGTGCAGACCACACCAGTGTACGGTGGCGATGTTGAAAAACGAGACCATGCTGTCGGCATGATCTATGTAATGCGGGATGTTACCGAACGCAAGCAGGCGGAACAGGCGCTACACGAAAGCGAGGAGATGTTCCGCAGCATCAGCACGTCGGCGCAGGAGGCTATTATCACAATCGATAACGACGGTCTGACGACGTATTGGAATCCGGCTGCTGAAAAGATATTCGGCTATACGACCGAAGAGATCGTCGGTCGGGACTTGCATTCCATTATCGTACCCGAAAAATACCGCGATGCGTTTTACAAGGCCTTCGATCATTTCAAGAATACGGGACAGGGTGGCGCGATCGGTAAAACCCGTGAGTTAACCGCGACAAGGCGTGATGGTACGGAATTCCCCATCGAACTTTCGCTTTCCTCGGTGAAGATAAAGGGCAAGTGGACGGCGGTGGGAATGTTGCGGGATATTACCGAGCGTAAGGAGTTCGAAGACAAACTCAAACAGTCAAAAGAGTTTGTAGAGACCGTCTTGAACAGTATGCAGGACTCTATTTCAATCATCGATGTAGATAATTATAATATTGTGGGTGCCAACAATGCTTTCTTAAAAGAGCGTGGCATGCCAGAGAAAGAAGTGCTGGGAAAGACCTGTTATGCGTTGACCCATCATCGTGACTCGCCATGCGAACCGCCGAATGATCCATGCCCGCTGCAGGAATCCCTGCAAACGGGCACCTATGCCGTGGCGGAACACAAGCATTTCGGCAAAAATGGTGAAACAATTTTTGCGGAGGTTGCAACCTCTCCTATCAAAGATGAAAAAGGAGAGATCAAGCAGGTTGTTCATGTGGCCAGAGACGTGACCCAACGCAAGCTGGCAGAGGAGAGCTTGAAGGCATTTGCGGAAAAGCTGGAAAAGAGCAACCGTGAATTGGAGGACTTCGCCTATATTGCTTCACATGATCTTCAGGAACCGTTACGCAAGGTGCAGGCCTTTGGCGATCGCCTTAAAGTCAAGTATGCCGAGAATCTCGAGGATCAAGGGCGGGATTATCTGGAACGGATGCAGGGTGCCGCAGGAAGGATGCAGACCCTGATCAATGATCTATTAACCTTCTCCCGTGTGATGACCAAGGCGGAGCCATTTACGTCGGTCGACCTCGAAAAAACCACGCGCGAGGTCATCTCGGATCTGGAGGTGCGACTCGAGCAGACAGGCGGCAGAGTCGATATTGGCGAGCTGCCGACCATCGCCGCGGACCCGTTGCAGATGCGGCAATTGCTGCAGAATTTGATTGGCAATGCGTTGAAATTCCATAAAGAGGGTGAGTCTCCCATTGTCACGGTCAACAGTCAGCCGGGAAGCAATCCGTCGGCGGTCAATGGATTCTGTCACATCTCGGTAGCCGATAACGGTATCGGGTTTGATGAAAAGTACAAGGACCGCATCTTTGGCGCGTTTCAGCGCCTGCACGGAAGGATAGAGTATGAGGGAACAGGCATAGGACTTGCAGTTTGCCGGAAGATCGCCGAGCGTCACGGTGGACGCATAGCCGCAAACAGCTCACCGGGGCAGGGAGCGACGTTTATCGTGACGCTGCCCGTTGAACACGCAGAAGGAGCAAACAATGGCTGAGCAGGAGGAATTCATAAAGATTCTGATGGCGGATGACGATCCGGACGATCGTTTGATGACCAGGGAGGCGCTGGACGAGGCCCGGCTGGCCAATGAGTTGTACTTCGTTGAGGATGGCGAGGAGCTGATGGATTTTCTGTACCATCGCGGCAACTATGCCGATTCCGCCACTTCGCCCCGCCCCGGACTGATCCTGCTCGATCTGAATATGCCGAAGAAAGACGGACGTGAGGCGCTCGCAGAGATCAAGGCCGATCCCGATCTAAGGCAAATCCCGATCGTCGTTCTCACCACCTCGCGCGCGGAGGAGGACATCTATCGCACCTATGACTTGGGCGTTAACTCCTTTATAACCAAACCCGTATCATTCGAAGGGCTCGTCGATATTATTAAGGGCCTGGCGATCTACTGGTTTGAAATTGTCAAGCTTCCCAAGTCGTAGAAACCTACACCAGCGTACGGATTGGAAGTGGGCGCAGGGCGCGACCGCCTTTTTTTGTTTTATTGGATCTCGCGGTGGGCGAAATCCAGCATGCGCTGAGTCGCTCGCAGCGCTTCGGTGCGTACCGCGGGTTCGACATGGATCTCATTGGATCCGGTTTCCAATGTGTGCGCCAGGTTCTTCAGATTGTTCATCTCCATCCAGGGGCAGTGGGCGCAGCTCTGGCAGGACGCGCCCGCGCCCGCGGTGGGGGCCTCCATGAAGGTCTTGTCCGGCGCGGCCTGGTTCATCTTGTAAAAAATGCCTCGATCGGTTGCCACGATAAATTGCCTGTTCGGTAAACGCCGCGCCGCTTCGATCAATTGTGTGGTGGAGCCCACGACGTCGGCCAGATCAATGACCGCGGCCGGTGATTCTGGATGCACCAGGACGGCCGCCTGCGGGTGTTGCGCCTTCAGCGCCGCCAGCGCGGTGGCCTTGAACGCCTCATGCACTATGCATGCCCCGTTCCACAGCAGCATGTCGGCGCCTGTTAACTGTTGAATATAAGAGCCGAGGTGCTTGTCCGGGGCCCAAAGTATCTTTTCGCCTTTGTCCTTCAGGTGCTCAATGACCTTTACGGCGATGCTGGAGGTGACTACCCAGTCCGCCCGCGCCTTGACCTCGGCGCTGGTGTTGGCATAGACGACTACCGTCCGATCGGGGTGGGCGTCGCAGAAAGGAATAAACTTATCGGGTGGACAACCCTCATCGAGGGAGCAGGTGGCTTCCAACGTGGGCATCAACACCCGTTTTTCCGGATTCAATATTTTGGCGGTTTCGCCCATGAAGCGGACCCCGGCCACGACCAGGGTGCGGGCGGGGTGCTCGTGCCCGAAACGCGCCATCTCGAGCGAGTCCGCCACATGGCCACCGGTCTCATCGGCGATCATCTGGATATCCCCGTCGGTGTAATAGTGGGCAACAAGAGCGGCGTCTTTTTCCTTGAGCAGGCGTTTGATGCGCTTAATCAGTTGCTCGCGTTCAGCCTCGGTCATCTCTGCGGGGCCCACCCACGGCTCCGCCGCCAAGGCGAGATTGGACCGTGTCTGCGCGATCGCGGCGATCGGATTGCTTCGTTTAGTCGTCATCATACACCTCCGGGCAGAACCGTATTTTGCGCATCCCGCCTCTATCGCACAACCCCGGTTTCACGCCACCAGCCGGGCCTGGTTGGCAGCCAGCGTGATGGTTGCCGTGGCGCCGGCGTTGAATTCCGCAAAATCCATTTCCATACCATCGCTGAAGATAGCACCGTTATTGGCCATGTGCGAAGTAATTAATAAGGGTTTTTCCCGCGTGACAACGCCAAATACCATTGTGGCCCGTGTCACTTTGCTGGGAAAAGGCTCCCGCACGACAAACATCAGGTGATCGGTATCCCAGGGCATCCGCCCGCCGTTTGGCGGTGGAATCACCTGACCGCCCAGTGCGCTTACCACGCCCGCCGCACCCGCGTACACCGACTGTAGCCAGCCGGTAGACCCTGCCCCGGTGGACACGATAATACCACTGGAGGACTGGTCTTCGCCTTCGGCGTCCTGAGCCAGGTAATATCGCGCGGACACGTGGGAGCGGGCGCCGATAAACAGATCGTTGAAGGCCAGTAACCGTTGCCCGGTGGTGAGTCGCGCTTCGGCCATTGATACCGGTCGGACCCGTGCCTCGCCCTTGAGCGTGGCGGAAAGGGCCTTGGCGATTTCGCGCGCCGTATAGGGCAGCAGGACACCGTCGATCAGTTCAGGGTCGGGATTGACCGCCAGGATCGGTTGCCCGTGCAGATACTTGGCGGTATTCACGACCAGCCCGTCCGGCCCCACGGTAATGACCAGGTCCGCCTCGCCGAAGGTAAACTGCGGCACGAAACTACGATCGATGACCTGGCTCTTTAGCCCTTTTGGAACCGCGTGTTGCACGCTGTCCAGGGCAATATGGTAGCGTCGGTGCGCATTTTCAATGGGTGTAAACGCCTGGCCGGCATGTTCCAGATAGAAACGCGCCTGCGCAACGGTATTGAAGCGTGCGGTGAGCTCCTCGAGGCCGGTTCGGCGTGTTACGATGACCACGTTTTCAAACGGCGCCTGCCGGGGGGCGCGCGAAGTCAGGCTCTGCACGCCGCGCGCGTTCCGCGAATTAATCGACGTATTCATTGACGTGCGCTTCCTACCCATTTCACCAGCTGATTCAACAGATCAGGCGAGATATTCAGGTTGCCGATGGTGCCGGCGTGACTCGCCCATTCCTTCAGTGCAAGACCGACCAGCGTCTGCGGGGCCAATGAACCGTAGGGGTTGAGCTTCATTTCATCGGCCTTGGCCTCGGCTGCCGCAAGCGTCAGATTGTTTTGTGCCTGCATGTCAACCAGGTCACGGCGGCGTTGTTCCAGCTCGACCTCATTGTCCAGTTCCCGATGGCTGATCTTGATTTCTTCCTCGACCGCTGCCGTACGGCGCGTATAAATCGCCAGATCCGCGCGCTGCTGCAGGCTCTCACGGTAATCCGTTTCCAACGCCTTGCGCATTTCCGGCGTCGCGTTGACGGCGGTGAAGTGCAGGTTCTCAACGATAACCCCCAGCGCCTGCAGATCAGGCTCTTGCTGCACACGCGTGAGAACGTTCTGGGCCAGTTCCTTCACTTTTATCAGCGCCTGCTCCAGCGACAATGCGTTGACACCGCTGCGGGTATTTGCCTGCACCGCATTAATGACACGCTGGCTCAGTTTCTCCGGATCTTCGCTGCGGTAATGGCCGAGTCTGGGGTCTATCGTGAAATCCAGAAACTGACTTACCTCCAGCGGATCGGCCAGGCGGTAGGTTAACTGGCCTTGGATACTGATTAGCTGATAGTTCGCCGTTGTCTCGTTGAAGATAAACGCAGCGTCCTGACTTACCGTTGGTACCGTGGCAATCGAAGTATTGAACGGCGGGTACCAGAAGGTCAGCCCCGTGCCGTGTTGAACTATTTTGCCGCCGCGGTAACGGATGACGTACGAATTCGGTTCACCTTTGTAATATCTGATTAGCATCGTGCACCCCTTTCGCGTCGCGCACGTTTATTTAATGATCTCAACTCTGCCGGGATCTCTCGCCCGGTACAGCTTCGCCGGCCGGTGGGCGCCGTCGCGGCGCTCTTCACCGGTCTCCTCTATGCGTTCCATCGCCAGCACCCATTTGCGGAAATTACGTTTATCCAGTTGCTCGCGCAGAATGATCTCGTACACGGCCTGTAACTCACTCAGGGTGAATCGCACGGGCATGAACTGAAATGCAATCGTGGAATAGTCCAGTTTGGCCACCAGGCGTTGGTGCGCCATGGCGACGATATCGCCGTGGTCAAATGCCAGTTTTGGCAACTCGCCCAACTCGAACCAGCCCACCGCCTCGGCGTCGGTCGCGGCGCGCAACTGCATGCGCTCCGATGGAATCAGCGCATAGTAGGCCACGGTAATGACCCTTTCCCGCGGGTCGCGGCCGGGGGCTCCAAAAGTGTAGAGTTGCTCCAGGTATACGCCCGTTACCCCCGTTTCTTCTTCCAGCTCGCGCCGGGCGGCCTCCTCGAGGTCTTCGTCCATCTGGACAAATCCGCCCGGAAGTGCCCAGTTTCCCTGATAGGGCTCGCCTCCACGCCTGATCAACAGCAGCTTCAGCTGCTGGTCACGCAAGGTAAATATCACTACGTCCGTGGTCACCGCCGGATGTGGAAATTCG
>CAMYII010000097.1 GCA_947258385.1 Acidiferrobacterales bacterium | reverse complement strand
CGGCTCATCACATCCTGGGGCTGTAGCCGGTCCCAAGGGTATGGCTGTTCGCCATTTAAAGTGGTACGCGAGCTGGGTTTAGAACGTCGTGAGACAGTTTGGTCCCTATCTGCGGTGGGCGCTGGAGATTTGAGAGGGGCTGCTCCTAGTACGAGAGGACCGGAGTCGACGTACCTCTGGTGTTCCGGTTGTCATGCCAATGGCACTGCCGGGTAGCTATGTACGGAAGGGATAACCGCTGAAAGCATCTAAGCGGGAAGCCTGCCTCAAGATGAGATCTCCCTGGAGCTTCGAGCTCCCTGAAGGGCCGTTGAAGACTACAACGTTGATAGGCTGGGTGTGGAAGTGCAGTAATGCATTAAGCTAACCAGTACTAATTGCCCGTGAGGCTTGACCATATAACACCCAAACGTTTTGGGTAGTAGGCCGAGCAACATACTCAAGTATTACGCTTTTATATCATTTCCCGAATTGCTGCCTTTTGGTAGGGACAAGATACAAGATGCAAGATACAAGTGTAGGAGCATCGGTTATTAGTGTTTTTATACTTGTATCTTGTATCTTGGAACTTGTATCTCGCCGAAGGCGCTAAAGGTTTGCCTGGCGGCCATAGCGAGTGGGAACCACCCGATCCCATCCCGAACTCGGAAGTGAAAACGCTCAGCGCCGATGATAGTGTGGGGTCTCCCCATGCGAAAGTAGGACACTGCCAGGCTTTAAATTCAAAAGCCCGATAACAAATGTTATCGGGCTTTTTTATTTAAAGCAGTCACTAGGAACTAGCGACTAGTACCGAGTGACGGCATACTGGATACTTGCGTGTATTATGCCAATAGCCTTTGTTGTGGTGAACAGTAAGTAAACAGGAACCGAGCAAAATGCCAATTTTGATGCCCGCCGCCGCCTTGCTCGGCGGTTTTGTGCTCCTTGTCTGGGCGGCGGACCGTTTTGTCATCGGCGCAGGGGCCACGGCGCGCAATCTCGGAGTATCTCCCCTAATCATCGGCCTGACCGTTGTCGGTTTTGCCACTTCGGCGCCGGAAATGTTCACCGCAGCCATTGCCGCCGGGCAGGGTAACCCCGGGTTGGCCATTGGCAACGCCATCGGCTCCAACATCGCCAATATCGGCTTGGTAATAGGCCTTACGGCAGTGATATCGCCCCTGGTCATTCATTCGCGCATACTCAAGCGTGAATACCCGCTGTTGTTCGTGATTACGGGTCTTGCCATGCTGCTGATGATTGATGGTGAGCTTGGCGTCGCGGATGGCATGGTGCTCGTGATTGCGTGTGGCGTTTTGATCTACTGGATGGTGCGCCTCGGCAAACGGGAACGTAACAGCGACGCCCTGGCCGAGGAGTTGGACGTGGAAATCCCCAGAGCGATGCCCATGCAAAAGGCGTTGTTCCTGCTAATTCTGGGTCTGGTGGTGCTTGTCGCGGGATCCAAGATCCTGGTCTGGGGCGCGGTGGATCTGGCCAGGATCATGGGCGTCAGTGACCTGGTCATCGGGCTGACCATCGTCGCGGTGGGCACCAGCCTGCCGGAGCTGGCGGCGGCGATCGCGAGTGTGCTCAAAAAAGAGGATGACCTGGCGATCGGCAACGTGATCGGGTCGAACATGTTCAATACGTTGGCGGTGCTGCCGCTGCCCGGCCTGATCGCCCCGGGCGGTTTTTCGCCGCTGATTCTTAGCCGGGACTTGCCGGTAATGATAAGCATGACAATTCTGCTATACCTTATATCAAAGGGCATAATGTCCAGCAACAAGATCGGGTGTGGCAAGGGTACGGTGCTGCTGGCGGGATTCATCGGCTATCAGATCTGGGTATATATGACCGCCGCGAACTGAGGCCTTCTTCACCCGATGTGAGTCCCGGAAATCGGGGGAGGTGCGGAAGGTGAGCAACGTCGGCATCAGGCAGGTCCTGCGTTACAGGTTTGACAACTTCATCGCCAAGGGCGGCGGTTCCATATTCATCAGTCTGGTCGCTGTTTTTGTCGTAATCTTACTCGTCGTTGCCGGACTGCGTGGCATTATCTTCGCTTTTTATCCCGAAGGCGCGGGCGACTTCGGTCATGTGCTGCGCCACGTCTACATCACTTTCCTGCAGTTGACCGACCCGGGCAACATGGCGCAGGACATTCCCACCTCGGCGCATTACAAGGTCGCGGCTGTGCTTGCCGGGCTGGCAGGCGTTATTTTGCTGTCAATGCTGATCGCTATTGTCACCACCGCCCTGGACCAGCGAATCGCGCAGCTCAAGAAGGGCTACTCGAAAGTGATCGAGCAGAATCATACCTTGATACTGGGTTGGAACGAGCGTGTCATAGAAATCCTGCGCGAGCTGATCATGGCCAATGAGAGTGAGAAGGATCCATCGGTGGTTATCCTCTCCGAGGTGGAAAAAGAAGCGATGGACGACTACCTGAAGACCCAGCTTCCCAACCGGAAGAACACCCGTATCGTCACGCGTTCAGGACATACCTCTTCACTCATCGACCTCGAACAGGTGTCGGTCGAAAGCTGTAAATCGGTTATCGTGCTGGCCAACTGCAATGATAATGCCTCCAGGCAGGACAAATTGTCCAACGACGCCAAGGTCATCAAAACGGTGCTGGCGGTTGCAGCGAGCAAACAGGAGGGCAGGGCCTACAATATTGTTGCCGAGGTATTTGACCTGAACAACAGGCGTATTGTAGAAGAGATATCACCGGGCGAGGTCATCACGGTTGATGCCCAGGATATTCTCGCCAAAATCCTGGTTCAGACCTCCAGGTCCAGCGGCCTGGCAGTGGTCTATAGCGAGATCTTGTCCTTCGATGGTTGTGAAATGTATTTTTATCACAGGGATTGGCAAAATGTGAAATTCGGCTATCTGCAATACCACCTCCGGGATGGTGTACCCTTAGGGATCCGTAGTGCCGATGGCAAGATTACGATGAATCCGGCGCCGGGCACCGCGCTGCAATCGGGTGATGATATCCTGATCCTGGCCGAAGATGATTCAAGCATCAAGATTCGACGCAAACCGGTGGCCCGGCCGAGGATATTGGCATTGAAGCCGGGCAAGTTGGAGCCCCGCAAGGAGCGTAACTTGATCCTTGGCTGGAATGCCAAGGCTGTCATTTTTTCTGAGCAGCTTACTGATTATGTGCGCGCAGAATCTGAGTTGGATATTGTTATACACAATCCTACCGACGAGACGCGTGAACAAATCGCCGAGCTCCAACAAAATCTCGGCAATCTCAAGATATCGTTGATTGAGAAAAATCCGCTTACCAACCATGCCTTGCTGGAGCTGCAACCGTTTACCTACGACAACATAATTATACTCAGCCAAAGCGGTTCCCCGCGTGACCCGGAGAGGATCGATTCTGAAACCGTTATGATTCTATTGCAGCTGCGGGCGATCTTCAGCGCTCACGCGGATGAAGCGGGCACTACAAAAATCATCACAGAGGTTTTGGATTCGAACAACCAAGAGCTGATTGCCAAGGCAGGCGTTAATGATTTTATCATCTCCAACCGCTTTGTCAGTAATATACTGGCGCAGATCAGTGAAGAAGCTGATATCAAAGCGATATATGACGATTTGTTTCAAGAGGAAGGATCGGAGATTTACCTGAAGCCCGCTTCGCTGTATTTTGAGCAATGCCCCGTTGACGTAACGTTTGCGGACATGATGGCAATCGCTCAAAAGCGCAATGAGATCTGTATGGGGGTGCGTATACATGAACATGCCGAAGATATCGACCAAAATTTCGGCGTCAAGCTGATTCCAGAAAAAAATACGCAATACACCCTGCAGAGCGATGATATGTTGGTGGTCCTTGCCGAGGACGAGTTATAAACGGTGGCGGTATTATCGTGGGATGCCGTATGGTTACGGCATTTTCCAGCCACGACAGCTCTGAGCGCTGGCCTGTGGATTTCGCTTGCCCCGAGATCCCGATCGGTTTGAGGATGTTGAACCGTTACTGTGCTTTTTTCCCTGCTGAATCAATGCGCCTGCTTTAGTGTTGCGGGGGCGGGCAGTGGACCCAGGATCGCACCAGCCGGCCGGTTTCGGCAGATCCGCCTGTTTTATTTCAATTTTATCTCGGTCCCCGTTTTGTCCCAACCGGCATAGCGAAATTTGCAGGCAGCCGTTTTGCCGGCTTTTTCGATATAGCGCCGCAAAATCGCGGACACGGGCCGACAAAACCGCTGAATAAATGGACTTGTGCGATGCTTGTTTTATCCGAATTAGTGTCTATATATAATAGTTATCGATGCGTGAGAATAACCCCCGTTGGTAAGCGACCTCGGTTGGTTTGTGTTGGTAATCCGAGGCCCCGTTTCTAAATTGCCAAGGAACGCATTAATGCCATGGAGAGCCCCTGGCCTGGTTGTTGGTACGCGCACCGTCGCGATCCAATACCTTGTAAACAGCGCAGCCAAATAGGAACGCCTAATTAATGCCCTTGTCCGCTTTACCGTTAGCACAAAAAAGCGTTGGTCCGGACCTGAATCAAAGCGAGTCCGACTCCTATTTGCAGGCAGGCGTCAACACAAAACAGCAGTTACGACTACTTACTTACAATATCCAGGCAGGTATCGCCACAACCAAATACCATCACTATTTGACCCATAGCTGGAAACACATTCTTCCTTACCCAGCAAGACTCAAGAATCTTGAACGCATCGCGGGATTGCTCAGTGATTATGATTTGGTCGCCCTGCAGGAGGTCGACGCCGGCAGCCTGCGAAGCGGTTTTATCAATATTACCGAATACCTGGCATTCAAGGCGCGGTTCCCGTACTGGTACAGTCAGACCAACCGTGACCTGGGAAAGATCGCGCGTCATGGCATTGGCTTTCTGAGCAAACTGCGCTGCGACGATGTCAGTGAGCACAGACTGCCAGGCATCGTACCCGGGCGCGGCGCGATGGTATTGCGCTTCGGGTCCGGTAGCGACGCGCTTGTTATCGTCATTATGCATCTCGCACTTGGCAGGCGCGCCCGTTTGCGCCAGCTTGCTTTTATCAGCGAACTGGTGAATGAATACGAACATGTCATATTGATGGGGGATCTGAACTGCGGCTCCAATAGCATGGAAATGGATCTGTTGATGAGCAATACTTCTCTGCGCGAGCCTGTCCATGGCCTGCACACCTTTCCGAGCTGGCGGCCTTTAAGGAATCTCGATCATATTCTGGTTTCCGATTCATTGCAGGTTGAAGAAGTCAAAGTGCTTGACTATCCGTTCTCGGACCACTTGCCGGTGTCGATGATCGTGTCCCTGCCGATGGCGTTTGATTCTTCATAACTCGGTCTGCGCTGATTTACGGTGTATTCTCACATTGACCCCCTGCCTTCGCCGGTTAGGGGGTCCTCTTTATTCGGGTCAACGAAGGCTTATAAGAATTTTATCCATCGAGCGGAACCATACCGCGATCGCCCTTTTATTTCCCCCCCGTCCTTGTTATATATGCTGTTTCGTTTGAGTTGTTTTTATCCGTGGCCGGATACCAGGCAACGCGCAGCACGGCCTGTCGTAAGGGAGAATCAGACGAATAGAGTTGTGCTCAACGATGATCGCATTATTGCAAAGAGTCAGTCAGGCGGCAGTTGTGGTGGAGGGTCATACCGTTGGCGCGATTGAACGGGGGCTGCTGGTTTTCGTCGGTGTTGAGAAAGAGGATACGCGGGCGCAGGCGCAGCGCCTATTACAGCGCATCTTGAGTTACCGCGTATTCCCCGATGAGGCCGGGAGAATGAACGTCAGCCTCCAGGAAAACGAGGGTGGGCTGCTGCTCGTACCGCAATTTACCCTGGCGGCGGACACCCGCAAGGGCACGCGCGCGAGTTTTACCCCCGCCGCGGATCCGGAGCACGGCGCGGGTCTGTTCGAGTATCTCCTGGAACAGGCAAGAGAGCACCACGGGCAGGTAGAAAGCGGGCGCTTTGGTGCCTACATGAAGGTCAGCCTGACTAACGACGGCCCCGTCACGTTCTGGTTGCGGGCGAACTGAGGATGCACTTTCGGTCGTCCGCACGGTCTAATGTCATGTAAAATAAAGGCTCAGGCATCGATATTATAAGTTCTACCAACAGATAACTCGGGTCCGAAGCCATGACCGTCAAAACGGTCCAACCGCGTATGGTACTGCAGAAGCTCTGGCGCTACTTCTGCTGTGGGGTTGTGCGTGTCTTTTATCGCAAGTGCGAGGTCGAGGGTCTGGAGCTATTGCCATCCGAAGGTCCGGTGTTGTTGTGCGCCAATCACACCAACAGCCTCGCGGACGTGGTCGTTATCCTCGCTGCAAGTCCTCGCCCTGTGCATCCCCTTGCACGCAGCGGCCTGTTCAACATGCTGATGCTGCGCCCGGTGCTGGCCCTGCTGCAGGCCGTGCCGGTCTACCGCCGGCAGGACAGCGACGGCGACACGAGCGCCAATGTCGATTCCTTTGCACGTTGCTATGACATGTTCGCCCGCGGGGAGGTGCTGCTTATCTTCCCCGAGGGGATCAGCCATTCCGATCCCAGGCTGCACCCCATAAAGACCGGAGCGGCACGTATGGCATTGGGCGCCAAGCAAGCCATGGGCCATGCGCCGGTGGTTGTGCCCGTGGGTCTGAACTTCACGCAGAAAGGCAAATTCGGCAGCAGCGTGTTTATTCGCTTCGGTGAGCCGGTGGACCTCGAGCCTTTTCCCGGCGGTCAAGATGAAGACGATGTCAGACGTTTGACTAAGGAGATCCAGAACGCGCTGGAGGCGGTAACACTGAACGTCGACACCCACCTGGAGCTGCAGCAGTTACAAAGTATCGAACGGTTCTTCGTTATGCGCCATGGCAAGTACCGTCGCCGAAATCTGCGACAGCGTTTCCGCGCGCTGCGCGAGCTCAATCAGGCGTACCATGAACTGCGCACGCGCCAGCCGCGGAGTGTCAGGAGATTGCGACGGCGGCTGTATCAGTTTGAACGCCTGTGCAAGCGCTGGGGGGTGCATGATTACCATCTGACTGTCAGTTACCGGCCGGGCGTGGTGACACGCTTTATACTGCGTAGCCTGACGATCCTGTTCCTGATACTGCCGCTGGCGGCGTGGGGAATCGTCAATTCGATTGTTCCCTTCCTGTTGACCCGGCATCTCGCACGCCTGGGCTCCGAGGGCAGTTACCATTACGACACGGCAAAAATGGTGTTGGGGCTGTTCCTATTCTCGCTGTTCTGGGGCGCGCAGACAGGGGCGGTCTATTATTTTTTCGGGATGACAACGGCGGTGGTCTACGCCGCCAGTCTGCCGGTGACCGCCGCGGCGGCCATGATCTTCCGCAGGGAGCGCGGGCGAATCTGGGAGAACCTGCGGGTGTTCTTCTTGTTTGTGCGTAAGAGGAAGCTGCGGCGTTATCTCGAGGCCCGGCGCAATGAGATCGAGGCGCAGCTGGCGCAGTTGGTGCGGCTCGCCAAGCGCAGCGCAAACAACTTCAAGAAGACATAGCCCCTGGCGCAGTCTTGCAAGGCGCGTGGGCGATGCGCCGACGTCAGATGCACTCGCTGAGCGAGGCGACTGCCGGATCACCGTTACATCAGTATTTAATAATATGTTAACCATTCAATGCCTTATGGAAATGACCCCCCCCGCGTCGTCTACTTTTAATAGACACCCCGTTTTGCACGCGGCGCGTTATCCCTCGGCAGGGGCGCTAGGCATTGCCTTGCAGCCCATGCCGCTTCGTAGCATCAATGTGTGAATGAGGAGGGAAGCAGATGGGCTTATTTGAGAATGCCAAAACTACACGAGATTCTCCTGCCCAGGACAGCCAGTTTAACTTTATGGAAGCCATCGAGGCGCATATGCGCTGGAAAATAAGGTTGCAAGAGTACGTAAACGGGACCAATGATGAACCACTGGATGCCAACGTGGTAGAGAGTGACGATCGGTGTGTGCTTGGCAAATGGATTTATGGGCTGGGCGAAGCCAAGTATTGCAGCTCCCCTTTGTTTCAAGAGCTTGTGCAGAAGCATGCCCTGTTTCACCAGTGCGTCGGTGCGGTCGTCAAGGCGATCGACGCCGGGTCGAAAGACAAGGCCATGCGAATCTTGACCGAGGGTGACTATCTCAAGGCTTCGCAAATGGTCACAACGGCACTGGCGAGGTTCTCGCGCAATGTCGGCTTACAGACATCGTAGCCCGCGCGGTCTGACTCAGTTTGATACTATGCGAGAGGGGCAATGGCAGTGCCCCTCTTTTCCGCGCTCGTTTTTGCTATCGCCCGCTTACTGAGACCGGAAACCGCGGTTCTTATCAACTCCGTAACCAGGCCAAAATCGCTTCTTCCTGCCCGCTGATGCCTTTATACACCAGGGAGGCCCGCATCATGGAATCAATGGCCGTTTGCAGTCGCCGGTTTTTGCGACGCTCTGCCTTGATCGCTTTGCAGTCGGTAAAATAGGTGTGGATCGTGAACAGGCCGCTGTTAATTCCGGGCAGCCCCCAGGTGACCTGGCGCTCGATGCGCAAGTAAAGCTCCGGTGTTGATTGATTGAAGCGCCGGCCCCGCCACTCGACCGGGTCCACGCCCAACGGCGGTTGCGGGTGATGGTTAAGTCGCCGGTCGCTGCTCAATCCCCAGGCAAAACGCACGTAGGGCCCTTTTTTGATCATGGCACGCACGATCTTGGGGGCGTTGCGACTGATGGGTTCGATCTCTGGGACGGGTTGGTGGATGGTGGCAAAATCGCGTCCGATTTTCTCGTCCGGCGCCCAGTGATTGGGAAGACATAAATGCAGGGCGCTGAGCCAGTCACGGCCGTCTTCACCCAGGCTGACCAGCGCGAGGTCTTCCTGAATCTGCATGGCGAGCGCATCGATAATCGACAGGTAAGGCGGATCCACGTTGCCCCGGGCGTAGACCGCCTTGCGCAGACGCCAGTCATCGCCAAGCACCAGCCTCTCCCCGGTCAGCGCGCAGTGCAGTACCTGGGTGCCGGCCGGCCCCGGTTCCAGCCCGAATAGATTCGGATATTCGGCAAGCAACCGCTGCGTGACGAACTGTCCGACCGCGCTTTCCATGGGTATGGTGAGATGCGCGGTCAGGAAGTACTTACTGAGTCGTTCCTCTCGTGCCGCCAGCTTGACGCGCCGATAATGAGGGAAGTTACGGTCGATTTGAAACACGCGTTTGTCGGCCTCACCATTGCCAAAGTCCTCCCCGAGATAGTGCAGACCGGGTTTGATCTCGTAGATCCCGCTGCTCAGGGGAAAATAGCTGGCCGCCGCCGGCAGACCGGTATCTGGGCCGCTTTGGCGGTCAGCCTTGCGGGTTGGGTCGCCTTTAACCGCTGTCATGGATCCCCACTGGCACTGCCCCTTTACCGGGCCGGTGTTACAATTGATTTTATGTCCACGCGTGGGAGTATATTAAAGATGTTAGCGGATGGCGCGTTCCATTCCGGGACCGACATCGGACGGGCGCTTGGCGTCAGCCGAGCGGCGGTGAACAAGTGTATCAAGTCCCTGACAGAGATGGGGCTGGAGGTTCACCGCGTGAGCGGCCGCGGTTATCGCCTGGGTGAACCCTGTGTGCCGCTCGATCGCCAGGAGATCGAAGGGCATCTCGGGCCTGAAGGGACCCAAGCCGCGGTTGCCTTCCATATCGTGGAGGAAATCGATTCCACCAATGGTTATCTGCTGCGGCTGGCGGAGAGCCGCAGCGTCTCCGGTCACGTCTGTGTGGCGGAAAGCCAGACGCACGGTCGCGGCCGTCGCGGCCGCGATTGGCTCGCCACCCCGTATCAGAACATCATGCTGTCCATCGCCTGGCAGCTTCAGGCGGGCGCGGCCGCGATCAGCGGGCTCAGTCTCGCCGCTGGCGTGGCCATTGTGCGCGCCCTGCGCGATTGCGGCGTCGCCGGCGTCGGCCTGAAGTGGCCCAACGACTTGATCTGGCAAGAACGGAAACTTGGCGGCGTGCTGGTGGATATCCGGGGCGAGGCGACCGGCCCATGCCTGGTCGTGCTCGGGGCGGGTGTCAACGTGAAGCTGCGCCACCGTGAGGCCGATGGGATCGGGCGGCCCTGGGTTGACCTGCGGGCCATCGCGGGCGATACCCCGGACCGCAACCGGCTCGCAGGCCTGATGGCCCGCCATCTGGCGGCGATGTTCCGTCAGTTCGAGCAGGAGGGCTTCGCGGCCTTTTGGCCGGAATGGGAACGGCTGCATGTGCATGCCGGCAAGCCGGTGCGGCTGTTGGTCGCCGAGGGCGAGGTCCATGGTCACGCCGAGGGCGTCGACCGCCACGGCGGGCTGTTGCTGAGGGATGCCGCAGGCAAACAACAGGTATTCCATGCCGGCGAAGTGAGCCTCAGGCAGGCCTCATGATACGCGGACCCGCAGCGCAGGCAGGGCCTCCGGGGCGTCGCGCCTGGAGTCGACCCGCATGAGCCTGCTCGTGGATCTCGGCAACAGCCGGCTCAAATGGGCCGTCACCGATGGAACGACCTGGGAAAGCGACGCGGTCCTGATCAATGATGAGGAGGTTGCGACGCAGTTAACGGCATGTTGGTCGGCACTTTCACCCCCGGAGAAGGTGGTCGTCGCCAGTGTCGCCAGCGCCACACGGTTGCATGCCGTCAGCGCCTGGGTCCAGGCGCGGTGGTCCGTGGCGCCGCGGGTGGTGCAGCCGCAGCGACAGCAGCTCGGTGTCACCAACGGTTACCACGACGTGGCGAGCCTGGGCAGCGACCGCTGGGCGGCCCTGATCGCCGCGCGGCACCTGACGCGCAAGCCGGTGTGCCTGATCGACTGCGGGACGGCCGTGACCGTGGATGCGCTGTCGGCCGACGGTGAATTTCTCGGCGGCGTGATCTTCCCCGGCTTGCGGCTGCTGCGCCGCAGTCTTATCACCGAGACGGCGGGTATCCTGGCTGCGGGCGGCGACCCCGAGAGTTACCCCGGGCGCACCACGGTGGACGGCGTCGCCGCGGGGACCGCGGTTGGGCTTTGCGGGGCCATCGAACGGATCGCTGGGGACTACCGGAGAATGCTGGGTGATGCCATGGAGGTCATGATCACCGGCGGTGACGCGGCACGACTGCTGCCGCAGCTGTCCCTGACCGTCACCCACGTCCCGGACCTCGTGCTTCGGGGTCTGGCGCGCATCGCGGAACAGTCGCCATGAAGTGGATTTTCGCCGGTTTAATATTGATCAATCTCGGTTTCTGGATGTGGGCGAGTTGGTATGCCGAACCGGCCGGGTCACGCTACGCCCCCCGGCCGCGCCCGGAAGTCAACGCCCAGAAAATACGCCTGGTGAAGGAGGAGGGGGTGGTCCTCAAGCCGCGCCCAGCCGACAGGCAGCCGGCACGGGCGCTGACCGACGTGGCCCCACCGAAACGTTGTTTTGTGATAGGGCCGTTTGCGACTCAGGACGGCGCCCGGCAGGCGCGCAGCACCCTGGCGTCGCAAGGACTGGGTGCTGTCATCCAGGAACAGTTTGAGCCAACGACCGTGTACCGGGTTTTTATCCCGCCACTCAGCTCGGTCCGCGACGCCGAGGCCATGCGCCGGAAACTCAGTCGCCTCGGTTTTGATGATCACGCCGTGATCAAGGAGCCGGGGCTGGAAAACGCCGTTTCCCTGGGCGTGTTCTCGGTCAAGGCCAATGCCGACGCGCAGCTCGGCAAGCTGGGCAAAAAAGGTATCACCGCCAGAAGCCAGACGCTGTCGCGGCCGATCACGCGTCACGCCCTGATCGTCAAATCCGAACAGGACCTGGCGGCGATACTCAAGCGGCAGGACTGGGGGTCGGCGGACGTAGCGGTCCGCGAGGCGGAGTGCGAAACCCCGGCGGCGCGGGCGGGCACGCCGCGCTAAGCCGCAACGGGGCGTGCACCGCCGATTGCTGCTACAATGGCCTCCGGTTGCGGCTATCCGCGGGTTTTCCTTACAATGCCGCTCCGCTTTGTGGGTGAGGCCATTCAGGCCCGCTCACAACCTGCCCGCATAGCTCAGCTGGTAGAGCATCTGATTTGTAATCAGACGGTCGTTGGTTCGATTCCGACTGCGGGCTCCATTTTGATTGATGAACCGACGCCGGCCACGGCTGTCGCCAGGAACAGGCTGACCTTAGCTAAGCAAGAGCAGAACCGATGGAAAAATACCCCGCCGACGCGCTGTCCCTGATCCGCGCCTACTACGAGGCCCTGCCCCAACGTCTGGCCGCCGCCAGGAACAAGGCCGGGCGCCCGTTGACGCTGGCGGAGAAGATCCTGTTCGCCCACTGGGAAGACCGCGGCCAGGGCCTGCCCGAGCGCGGCACGACCACCGCCGCCTTGTGGCCGGACCGGGTGGCCATGCAGGACGCCACCGCGCAGATGGCCATCCTTCAGTTCATGACCGCCGGTCGGGCCGCGGTGGCGGTGCCGACGACGGTGCACTGCGACCACCTGATCCGCGCCAAGGTCGGTGCCATCAAGGACCTCTCGGTGGCGGAGAGCACCAATCACGAGGTCTATGAATTCCTGGCCGCGGCCGCGGCCAAGTACGGCATGGGTTTCTGGAAGCCCGGCTCCGGCATCATCCATCAGGTGATCCTGGAGAATTATGCCTTTCCCGGCGGACTCATCATCGGCACCGACTCGCACACGCCCAATGCCGGCGGCCTGGGCATGGTCGCGATCGGCGTGGGCGGCGCCGACGCCGTCGATGTCATGGTCGGCATGCCCTGGGAAGTGCTGTGGCCCAAGCTGGTCGGTGTGAAGCTGAGCGGCAGTTTCTCGGGCTGGACCAGCGGCAAGGACGTGATCCTGAAACTTGCCGGGATCCTCACCGCCGCCGGCGGCACCGGCAAGATCATCGAATACTTCGGCCCGGGTGTGGCCTCGCTGAGCTGCACCGCCAAGGCCACGGTCACCAATATGGGGGCGGAGCTCGGCGCCACCACCTCGGTGTTTCCCTTTGACGCGCGCATGGCCGATTATCTGCGCGCGACCGAGCGTGCCGAGGTCGCGAGCCTGGCGGAATCCGTGGCCGAGCACCTCGTGGCCGACCCGGAGGTCGCGGCCCGGCCCGAGGCGTACTACGACGAGATCGTCGAAATCGATCTGTCCACATTGGAGCCGCACGTGGTCGGTCCGCACACCCCTGACCTGGCGCGCCCGGTCTCAAAGATGGCCGCGGACGCCAGGGCCAACGGTTATCCCATCGAGCTCAAGGCGGCGCTGATCGGCAGCTGCACCAATTCGTCCTATGAAGACATCGGCCGAGCCGCCCACGTGGCGCGCCAGGCGAAGGCCAAGGGCCTCAAGGCGCGCATCCCGTTTCTGGTGACGCCGGGCTCGGAGCAGATCCGCGCCACCATCGAACGCGACGGCCTGCTCGGTGACCTGGAGGCGATCGGCGCCACCGTGCTAGCCAATGCCTGTGGGCCCTGCATCGGCCAGTGGGAACGCACGGACAGCGCCAGGGACAAACCCAACTCCATTCTGACCTCGTATAACCGCAACTTTCCGCGCCGCAATGACGGTAACCCCCAGACCCATGCCTTCATCGCCAGCCCCGAGGTGGTGACGGCTTATGCGCTGACCGGCAGCTTCGAGACCGATCCCCTGCATGAGGGCATCAGCCTCGATGGCAACACCCTGATGCTGCAGGCGCCGGCGGCCGAGGAGCTGCCCGCCAAGGGCTTTGATCGCGGGGACGCCGGCTACATCCCACCGGTGGACGATGCCGCCGCGATCACTGTTCAGGTGGACCCGAACAGCGAGCGCCTGGCGCTGCTGGATCCGTTTGAACCCGTGGACAAGGTCGCGGGTTACCAGGACTTGCCGGTGCTGCTGAAGGCGAGCGGCAAATGCACCACCGACCACATCTCCGCGGCCGGGCCGTGGCTGCGGTACCGTGGGCATCTGGACCGCATCAGCGACAATATGTTCTCCGGGGCCAACAATGCCTACGCCGGCAAGCCCGGCACGGGCTTCAATGTCTTTACCTCAGCCGAGGACCAGCCGCTCAATGCGCTCGCGCGCGACTACAAGGCGCGCGGCCAGGGCTGGGTGGCCGTCGGCGATGAGAACTACGGCGAGGGCAGCTCACGCGAGCACGCCGCCATGTCGCCGCGTTACCTCGGTTGCCGCGTGGTGCTGGTACGCAGCTTCGCGCGCATCCACCAGACCAATCTCAAGAAGCAGGGCGTGCTGCCGCTGACCTTCGCGCTAGCCTCGGACTACGACAAGATCCGGCGCGACGACCGCCTGAGCTTCCGGGACCTTGCGAAGTTGGCACCGGGTAAACCGGTCACCGTGGAGATCAGGCACGCCGATGGCAGCGTAGACACCATCGAAACCCGGCATACCCTGATCGAGGACCAGATCGCCTGGTTCAACGCCGGCTCGGCGCTGAACCTGATACGGCAGCAGCAACGATAATCACAGTTGCTGTCTCCGGTACCATCGCGGCAGCGCGCTGCCGCGAGTGATCCGTGTCTGCGGTCGCCCCGCTGAGTCTTTCCGATTCGCCCCCTGAGCGCGCGGGCGCACGACCCGCCTGTCGGTGAAATCCAGCCGGTAAGTCCTGCCAGCCCCGGAAAATCGACCCCAAACCGTTATGCTCTGGAGATAAGCGCACGCCCCCGGTCGCGGTCGAGGCAGCGGCCGGGGCGTGCTAAGTACCCACATACAAGGAGTCGATGGATGAAAAAAACAACCGGGCACCGCCCCATGGCGGGCCTGCCCCGCATCGCCCTGGTGTTTTTTGGCGCTGTTGGTGGCGGGCTGCGGCGACAGCAGCGACGACGATCCTGCTGCCGCACTCACGGGTTCCGTGACCAGCGCCAACGCGCCCGCGGTGGCGAATCAGACTTGGACCACGACATCCGTTCCCGTTGACATGTTGGCCATTTATGCCAATCCGGACTTTCCCTTATTCTCCGGCCTGCCCTTCAGTACCACGGCGTCGCCGGCATTGACACTCCCGACGGGTACCGTCGACTGTGGCCCCAACCTCGCCGACGGCAGCCTGAGCTATGCGCTGATCGGCACCTCCCTCGTGGTCGATTTCACCGACTGCATCGTCGCGGGCGTGACCCTCAACGGCCGTTTCACGATTTCGGATATCACAGGCGACCCCAGCGCCTGCCCGGGCACGGCCTCGTTCAGCGTTGCCTTCGATAATTTCACGATAAGCGACGCCGCACGCACGATTGTCGTCAACGGCGGTTATGACCATGCGCTGAGCGTCTCCGATAACAACGCCAATCCCGGATGCGAGACCCAGCGTCACACCCTGGCCGGCACGAGCCTGAATGTCATGGTCGACGGCGAGAGCTTTGTGCTTTCCGGGTTTGGCATTGAGAAAATGTTCAATTCCGATACCGGCGCTTACAGCATAGAATTTGCCGGTACCGTGTCGAGCGACGCCGCCGGAGGCACGGTGTCGGCGAAGACCACCACGCCGATCAGTGGCAATATCGCCGAGACCTATCCTTCAGGCGGTGCGATCGAAATCAGCGACGGCACGGCGATCGCCACCATGACGATCAACAGCAGCGTCCCCGATGATCCCAATGCCGTGACCGTGGCCTATGATGCCGATGGCGATGGAACGCCGGAGGTCACGCAGAACTACAGCTGGAATGACTTGAAGGCGATGTAACCGCTGTTGACCAACAGCATTCAGCAAATAATAAACGCGGCCGACTTGGCCGCGTTTTTTTTGGATCGTAAATACAAAGTTAAAGCATTTTCTACTAAATCAGAGTCAGAGGCTGGGGTATCACCTGGATAAGCCAGATTAAAATCAACGCCAATATTTTTTCGGGTGACGCCATGTTGGGGATCATCTGAAAAAATATTGCCTGCGGCATGCCTTAGGCGTCATAGCTCAAGAACATTATTAAGTTAACGCACTGTAAGCATCTCAATTTGCATAATCTCAATTACTTGTGAGCGACTGTTTCTTGGACTATCTTGTAGATTCATGGCCACAGTTTCCTACCTCGGCGTGGCCATGAGTTTGTACCAGCCAGGGAGGGGGATGCTTGCCTGAGAGATCGCCTGTGCGATGCGCCGTCTGGGACAAGGCATGAAGGGGGGATTCACTGCAATAATGGCCATGCCGCCGACCGCGCATCGTCGGTGTGCGGCGCATTGCCTGGATCGGTTGCCGTTTTTCTTAGGCCGTTAATGCCGGGGTCCACCCGAGGGCCAGGCTGATAAAAAAAGACAACAACGATTGAACATAACCATAGAAATCGATTCATGAAATGGGAGGCTAAGCAAGCGTTCGCACACCGATGGTGGCGGCAGGTGCCCGCCGCCGTGATGCTGTTTGTCTTATCGCCGCTGACCTGCGCCGCCACCGCCCTCGACTGGCTTGCCACCCAACAGCAAGCCGACGGCAGCTTCATCGCCACGCCGAGCACGCTCGCCACGCCGGTGCAGACCACCGCCGAGGTCCTGCGCACCTATCAAGTTTTGGACGAGACGGGTCAGGCGCTGTATGGGCCGGCCCTCGATTACCTTAGATCCTGAGGCCAACACCGAATACCTGGCGCGCAAGATCATCGTAAATATCAATGCGGGTAACGATGTTTCCTCGCTGATCGATACCTTGCTCGCCCTGCAGAATTCCGACGGTGGCTTTGGGGACCGGCCCGCTTATGCCAGCTCCGTGTTGGATACGGCCATGGCAATGGAGGCGCTGGCGGCGGCCAATGTGATCGACAGCGAGGCAACCGGCTCGGCGGTAAATTTCCTTTTACACCGCCAGCAGGCCAATGGGGGATGGCTGGAGGGCGCCAACGAGTCCTCCGTTTACTTGACCGCGCTGGCGACGCGGGCGTTATGGTTTTACCGTGCCGCGTTCCAGGGGGTTTCAGTCGCGGCTAATGATGCGCAGAACTTCCTGTTATCGCAACGCGGATCGGGAGGGCTTTGGGACGAACAATTTGAATCGGCCCTGGCGATGCTTGCTATCGTGCCAAATCTCACGGACCTTTCGCTTGTTGATCACAGCGCCGGTGCGCTTCGAAGCGCGCAGTGGACCAATGGCAGCTGGAATGATGACGTCTTTACCACCGCGCTTGTACTGAGGGCGCAAGAGGTCTACGACAACCGCAAAGGCAGCGCCTCACCCGCCCCGAACGGTTCCATCAGCGGTGTTGTTATCCGCGAGGGCAGCGCGCAGCCGGTCGACGGTGCCACTGTTTCCATCCGTGAAATCCCCGGCATTACGGTAAGCAGCAACGGTGACGGCTATTTCCTCATTCCAGGCCTGCCGGCAGGCACCTATACGATTACCGCCGACAAAGCGGGGTTTTCTTCGGCCAGTGTTGTCGCCGCGGCCGAGGGCGGGACGGTGACGTCCGCCGGCACCCTGGTGTTGACTATGGCCAAGGAGACCGGCCTGGTCATCGGAAAGATCTATGATGCACAAGGCCTCGCTGTGTTGCCGGGCGCTTCGGTCACCCTGGCGGGCTCAACCATACACTCAACGCTCACCGGCGCCGCCGGGCAGTTCGACCTTGGCGCGCTGCTCCCGGGTGCATACAACGTAACCATTGCGCAGAGCGGTTACGAATCGTTCAGCGGCACCGTGCACGTTACCGCGGGACAGACCCTGTTTTTAAATCAGGGTCTGATTAAGGCCGGCGGTTTCCAGGACGACAGCCCAGGCGAGATTCGCGGGATCGCGGTCGATGCGAAAACCGGTTCGCCTGTCGCGGGGGCGATCTTTGATCTCGGTAACGGCCAAACCGCCGGCAGCGACGCGAACGGTCAGTTTGTCATTGCGTCGGCAGCGCGAGGCAGCTATTACGCGACGTTATCCGCCGACGGCTATGTCACCCGCAACTATTTCTTCGGTTTTCCGCCGGGTCATCCCGGTGATTTGGGTGTGCTCGCGCTGCACGAAGCGAGCGCCCTGACGGCGCCCACATCCCTGACACTACAGGTGTTGGTAACAGACGGCGTGACAGGCGCGCCGGTCCCCGGCGCAAACATCAGTCTGATCGAGAGCGGAGCCGCGGCGGCCACCGATGTGACGGGGCGAGCGGTAATGGATGGTATCGTCTTGCAGAGCTTCAGCCTTGCGGTCAGTGCCTTCGGCTACCAATCAAACATCGTCACGCTGCAATCCTTGAGTTTTGGGGCGGCGTCAATCAGCATTGCGCTCTCCCCGCTCGGCGACGGCTCAGCCGTGACCACGTTAAGGGGTAGCGTGACGGACAGCGAAACCGGCGCCGCCGTCAGCGCCGCGCAGTTGCGCGTGGACAATGGTAGTGCGGCGAGCGCGAGTGACGCCAACGGCCAATATACGCTGATTGGCATCGAGCGCCTGAGTTTTACGCTGACCGTGACGGCGCCGGGTTACCGCGATCTCATTCACCCCATACAACTGGCCGAGCATGGAACATTTAACCTGGACCTTGCGCTCACCCCGCAACCGATCCTCACCGAGCAATTTCGAATCGGTAGCATCACTCCCGATCAATCGGTGTGGGAGGCCAATACCCAAGCGAGCTTCAGCGCCGAGATCAGCAATCTGCAGACGGTGGACGCCTCGGCGCTGATCACCGGTGAGATCGTCGATGCCGCCGGCACACACGTGGCATCGGTCTCGCCTTATGCGCCCGGGACACAGCTGCCGCAGGCGGGTTTTGATTTTACCGCAGGGGAAACCAAGACCCTCACCTTCCCCTGGCTGACCGCTCAACATATGCCGGGCACCTACCGATTGATCGTACGCGTCAGCCAGCCCGGTTCTGTGACACGCGAGATTCCTTGGGGCGTGGTAGTGACGGAAGGCAGTGGCTATGGATACATACAGGAGACCGCGGCCATCGCCGGCGCGCTGTCCATCAATCCGCCAGTGGCCCAAGCGGGCGCCACCGTGCCGGTGCAGCTCTCGGCGCTGCTGCGCAACGCGGGCAACGTCCCCTTGGCGGCGGGCGGCTACACGCTGACGATCACCGATCCCGGCTCCGGAACCCCACTGCACTTCGCCCAGGTGGAAGCCGGCCCGTTAGCGCCGGTTCAATTTACGCCGTTGGATTTCGGCCAATGGCTGCCGAGCGCGGCCGGTGATCTTGAAGTCCGTGTGAGCGCCCAAAGTGCCGGTATCGCCGGGGCGATTGTGGATCGGCTGTACGTCGGCCAGGTCGCCAAGGGCACGTTCACCGTGGATCGCAACATCGTTCCGGAAGGCACGCAGACGGTGCAGGGATCGATACGGCTCGAAGGCGTGGACGTTAGTCAAGGCGGCGTCAGCGACCCGCTGTTTGCACTAGTGAAAGAGGCGGTAGAGCGCGGCGGCGCCTTTGTGGGCCCTGAAGCTGTGGCCTGGGATCAGCGCAATCGGTGTTTTGGTTGCCATATCCAGACCCAGAGCCTGACCGGGTTGGCGTCCTCGCTCGACAAGGCTGACATCGATCCAGAGGCGACTGAGTTTCTTTATAACCGCATAATCACCGGCCAACGAAGTCAGGGTGAATTGGAAGTTCGGAGCCTAGACGCGTTTGCGGTTGCCAAAATCAGTACCACGTTGAGTCTGTGGTCGCTCACCTCCTGGCCGGACAAGCTTGCCAACTTCATGTCCAAATTCAAGGCAGCCCGCTACTTGTTCCGTTGGAAACTTCAGGACGACGACCAAACGCTGACTTACTGGGATACCGAACGACATGAGGGATGGTGGCGCACCCCGGAGACCGAGACCGCGTTAACCGCGATGGCTATTGCCGATCTTTTACGTACCGTAGATGATCCGAGCGGGCCGCCGGTCAACGAGTATAAACTCAGAACGAGCGTCAGGTTCAATCAAACAGGCAGTGAGCGCTATTTTAAATTTGTTGGCAGCAATCAAGTCTATCTGTTGGTTGGGTTAGGACTTACAACGGAAGTCAGGCGTTTTGATCTGAGTACAAGGGAAGCGACAACGATCGGAACGGGGCTGTCCGGGTATTATAGAAGTTTGGCGGTGGACACAGACGGCACGGTCTATGTGGCCGGTCCTACGTTGGTGAAAATCAACCCGAATGGCTCCAGACAAACGCTGTTTCAACCGGAAAGGGACTTACACGATGTTGAAATTGGTCCTGATGGTTGGCTTTATGCCAGCGAATTCACGTTCGGCAGGATCTGGCGCGTCTCTAAGACCGGCGAGGTCGAACTGTTTGCCAGCGGACCTCTGGTTAGCGGTCCGCTGGGATTGTCCTTTGACCTGAACGGGGATCTTTTTGTCGCAAACTACTATCGGCTCGGGATCACGAAAATCTATCCCGATGGGCGGATGGAAGATGGTATCAAGAGTATGATGGCGACGGCGCAGGATGTTGCGCACGATTCCGAAGGCAATCTCTATTATTACACGCGGGGCACCGTCCTCAGGGACGGATCCAATCCCATTCCAGTGAGCCTGTATCGCGTCACCCCGGACGGCGTCGTCGAACGCATGCTGGAAGATAATTATTATCTAGGGCAGATGGAAGTCAAAAACGATCAAGTTTTTGTGCTGTCCTCTGGTTCTTTGCATAGGGTTGCGACAGAGACTTTCGATCCCGCCTTGCTGGACGGCTTCCGCAACGAGCTGCCCCTGATCGCCCGTTATTTCCTGAACAACTATCAAGACGGAAATCCGAATCTGATTGTCAACGCCATGCGGCTGACGGGTTTAGGGGAGTTGCGGACGGTCGTTACCGATCCTGATCTGTTGGCCGAACTTGACACCGCCATCGCATTCATCGCGGATCAACTGCGTTCACGGCAACACGCAGACGGCGGCTGGGGAACATTGACCAGCGACGCCCTGAAAACCGCTTTGGTGGGCCTGGCGCTGGAATACACCGACCCGTCGCCCAATGATCCCATGGTGCGCAATGCGATTGAGTTCCTGCTTAAGCAGCAACTGCCCGACGGCTCATGGGAAAGCGTGGAACGTGTCTTCGGCACCAAGCTGGGATCGACCAGTTTGGTCATGGCCTACATGCCGAAGGCGCTGGCGCGGCTGGGCGGCATCGATGTCGGATTACACCTTACCATCCCTGAAAGTGTGCAGTTGCAGGCGCCCTTCCCGGTGCCGACGTCGGTCGCCCCAAATTTCGATAACAGCACGGCGTATTTCTGGGATCTCAAGGGCATCAGCGCCGAGGGGCTGGACATCGCCTTTGGTCTTGATGTGCTCGACCTGCAGCTCAATGAAGTCCGCCCGGTGGCCTCCGAGGCCTATCTGGAGTTCGAGAACTCCTTTACCGGCGAGCAATTGCGCGTGGATCTCGATATCCCGACCCTCGAGGCCCGCAGCGAGCTGAGCCTCGCCGTCAGCGTCGACCAGTCTGCTTACCAGGCCAACGAGGACGTGCTGGTCACCCCGGTGGTCAGCAACGGCGGACCGCTGCCGGCCTCGGCCGATGTGTACCTTGGCATCCGTCCGGCGGGCGGCGGCGTGCCGTTAGCCGAGCTGCCGCCGATTCCGGTCACCGATCTCGCCGCCGGTGAACAGCTTACCTTATCGGCGCTGTGGAATACCGGCTCAGTCTTGATCGGCGATTTCGAGGTCTACGGCCGTCTGCTCGATACTCAGGGCCGGTTGCTCGCGAAAACGGTTACGCCCTTCGGTATCGGTTCGCCCGCGGTACTGGCGTCGACGTCGGTGGTGACCGATAAACCGGTCTACGACGCCTGGGATACCGTGGCCGTCACCGCGCGCGTGCGCAACACCGCCGTCAACGCCTTCCTGCCGGCGACGCGGCTGGAGCTTACCGTGCGCACCCCGGGCGGGGCGGTGTTGTTCTTCGACACCCACACCCTGCGCGAGCTCACACCGGGCGCGCAGGCCGATGTGCCGTTCAGCCTGCCGTTGGTGGACGCCCGATCCGGCGACTACGCCATTGAATTGGTCTTGAAAGACGATTTCACCCGTGCGGTGTTGAGCGCGAGCGCGAACAGCTTCCAGGTCGAGCGCCGAGCGTTGCAGGGACTCACCGGCTCGGCCAGCGTTGCGGCCGTGCAGGTGTTCGTGGGCGATCCGAATGCGTGCACGGTCACGGTCAAGAATATCTCCACCACCGCCGTCACCGGCGTCACACTGACGCATCAAATTATCGCCGCCGAGCAGGGTGTCGTGCTGGCTGAAGTCGCGGAAACCGTCGACCTTGCCGGCAACGGCACCCATGGCTTTACACGACAGATCGACACCAGCGGCTTTGATATCGGCGGCTACACCTGTGTCACCCAGGCCGAGCTGAACGGCGACACAAAGACCCTGGCCTTTGTCGGCTTCCAGGTGCTCGAACGGCCCATCCGCCTCGAGGGCGAGCTCAACCCCGGCAGCCGCGGCCGGCTCTTGGTCCTGCTCGATGGGACCAAGGATCATGGCGCCGGCGATAAGTGCCGGGGCGTGACCCAATTAGATCTCATCGCCCCGATTACTCCACCGCTGAGCCCACAGGCCACCGTGGAAGTCATCGCCTACCACAAAGGCAGTGAACTGGATCGCGAAGTCGTGGCCCTGGCCAATGCCACCATCCCGGTTGACGCCAATACGGGTACTGGGGCTGACTTGAGCGTCGTTGGCTTTGCCGGCAACGCCTTGACGGTTCAGCTCGCGGCGACTGCCGAGAAACTGGGTACCGAGCTCGGCGTGATGGCCACCTTATATGACGGTGGTATGGCGACTACGCTGAGCAGCGGCTCGATCCACACGAGCTGCAGCCGGCCCATTGCCGTGGGCAATGTGCATGGGGCCTTCACGATTACGGGCCTCACGACGCGCGAAGCGGCCAACGATGACGAGGATGATGATTCGGAAGGGGATGGCGACCATGATGACGGCGACAAGCACGGCAGGGACCCGCACGGGCCCAAACAGGCGCCGGGCTTAGACGAACAGCGCGAATTTATCGAGACGCTGCTGACCGACGCCGGCTGGTCCTACACCTTAACCGAGACCGCCGAGGCCTTTACCCGCGAGCTCAACAGCGGCGGGTATGAGCTCTATGCCCTGTTCAACGAGCATGAAAAACTCAGCAAACAGCTCCAGAAAGAACTGCGCGAGGCGGTCTACCGCGGCGAAGGGCTGCTCGTGGCCGGGCCGCACGACAAGCGCAACACCCACAAGCACAGATTGGGCGGCGCTTTAGGTGTGAAAGTCCATGGGCATCACCGCAAGGCCACCGCCGTGGCCCTCCCCGAAGGGGTGCTCAGCGACGCCGCCGGCACCATCGAGCTCATCCCCAAGGACAAGGCGTTAAAGCTTGAATTACTCACCGCCGAGTCCCTGGCCGCCTACGTCCTGGCTCCCGGTCGCGCGGGGAAGGACGATGAGGACTGCACCGATGAGGACGAAGACGACCGCAAGAGTGAGCTTCAGGCCCGGCACAACGTCACCCCTTATCGCCACGATGATCACGATGACGAGGATGAGGAGCATGACGAAGACGACGACGAAGCATGCCACGTGCAGCCCGATGCCATCACCGTGAACGCCTACGGCGAAGGCAAGGGCCTGTTTGCCGGCTTCGACTGGCTCGCCACCGCCACCGGCGAAGGCCTCGACAGCCTCGCCGCCCAGGCGCTGCTGAAAGCGCTCGCCCAGGTGAGCCCCGCCGGTCCCAGTACTCTGGCCGGCGCCGTGCTGCCGCTCGAGCTGACCCTGACCAACCAAGGCATCGCCACCACCGCGCGGGTCACCCTGAACCTGCCCGCGGGCACGAGCGTGATCGACGCCCCCGGGACCGGATATGACGACACCCAGGTCCAGTGGACGGTGAGCCTCATTGAAGAGCAGGTGCTGACCTTGCCGCTGTATCTCCGGCTGCCGGACACCGACGGCTCGATCACCCTGACCGGCACGGTCACCGCCCCGGTGATCGATGACGACCCCGGCGCGCTGCAGGCCGAGCTCAGCCTCACCGTCGAGGTACAGCCGGTCCCGGATGCCGCTGACCTCACCGCGGCGCTCGACGGTCTGCCTGACAAGCTCAAAAAGAAAGTGGCGAAACACATCGATCACGCCAACAAGGCCTTACCCGATGATCCGGACAAGGCCTTGAAAGAGGCCCTGAAGGCCGCCGATGAGCTGGTCAAGGCCGACCCGACCCCCGAGAGCCACGCCGTGCGCCTGATGCTGGCCCGGTGGGTGCGGTGGATCGCGATGCAGCTATGATGATGATTGATACCACACAGAACCGCCATGACAACACACAACCGTAAAGGACAGAGAACGCCGTTGGCCGTGACCCCCACCGAAGGGCTGCGCCGGCATCGCTTCGTGTTCAAGACCCTTGCCGCGGTGGTGGCGGTGGCGTTCTTAAGCCTTTACCTCCAGCCCCTGGCGGTCGCGATCAACCTGCCCAAGGCCAAGGCAGTGCCGGTAGCCCCGAAGAGCGAATCCGACGAAGCCAGGCTGGCCGGGACCCTCGAAGACCTTGAACAGGCCCTGGAAGCGTTTGAAGAAGAGCTCGACCAGGACCTTAAAGCAAAGCGTGCCGGCAAAGCCCTGACCGCCGTAAAGGCCCGGCGCACCGAGGCGGCCCAGAGCAGACTGCGCACCCTCAAACAGCAACTCCATGACCTCGACCGGAAGGCCGTGGCCGATTTCGAGGCCATCGAGCGCCAGCTCCAGGCCAAGAAACTGCCCAAGGTAATCCTGGAGCGGCATCAGGAAGCCGTCGCCAAATACAAAGCGAACATGCAGGCCTTGCGTGACAGCCTGGTGGCCGTGGAAGGGGCAGGGGATGATAATGAGCGCAAAGTCAAAGCGAAGAAAGCCAAAGACTTTTTGAAACAAAAGCAAAAAAAGAAACAACCGAAGACCCAATTCGATCCCAACAATCTTCCCTTCAAGGGCCCCAAGCGCAATCCCAAGCATAAGCCCAAGCGTAAGAAAGACGACTTCATCCGCGCGGGGTTTATCGATCAGCCTGCGATACAGCTCGCGGCGTTGGGGGACTTCACCTTTGATAAGCTCCGTGGTGCCGAGGACCCGGCCTATCTGGCCGGCTCGGTCGAGGTCGTGTTGTCCGAGGCCATTAAGGCCAAGGCCGCGGAGCTGGATCACGATCCAGTCAAGCTCTATCACTGGGTGCGCAACAACGTGGAATGGCTGCCCACCTGGGGGGCGACCCAGGATGCCGATGTCACGCTGGGCAGTCGTCGCGGCAACAGCCTGGATATCGCCAGCCTGCTGATCGCCCTGTTACGCGCCTCCGGCATCCCGGCGCGCTATGTCCACGGCACCATCGAGCTCTCGCCCGAACGCTTCCAGAACTGGGCCGGGGGCTTTAGCGAGGTCGAGGCCGCCATGGAATACGCGGCGTTTGGCAGCGTGCCCATCACTCGGGTTATCAGTGGGGGGAAGGTCAGCGCCGTGCAGCTGGAGCACGTGTGGGTCGAGGCGGCGCTGGATTTCTATCCCTCGCGCGGGGCGGTCAACAAGAGTGCCGACAGCTGGGTGGCCCTCGATGCCAGTTTCAAGCAATACGAAGACCTTGAGGGTCTCGATGTCATCAGTATCTCCGGTCTCGACCCCGAGGCGCTGGCGCAATCGTTTGTGGAGTCCGGCACCGTTAACGAACCAGAAGGCTGGGTCAGCGGGCTCGATCCCGCGGTCTTACAGAATGCACAGACCCAGGCCCAGCAGGCCCTGGAAGCCTATATCAACGACAACCTCACCGACCCCACGGTGGGTGAGGTCATCGGCGGCAGAAAGATTATTCCCGAGACCGCCTCAGTCCTGTCGACCGGGCTGCCCTATCGCACCCTCATCCAAGGCGCGCGTTACGGGACCCTGCCGCCGGGCTTGCAAAACAAAATGACCCTGGCATTGGGCAAGGACATCTTTGGTCAACCGGACAACCCCGTGACCCTGCCCTGGGCCGCGCTCAACAACCACAAAGTCACCCTGTCCTTCACCCCGGCCACCGAGGCCGACGAACAGGCG
>CAMYII010000096.1:201252-220357 GCA_947258385.1 Acidiferrobacterales bacterium | reverse complement strand
AAAAACTCAATAATCGTCCCAGGAAATGCCTAGGCTACCGAACACCTCACGAGGTCTTTTTTAATATACGGACTGTTGCGCTTCAGACGTGAATTCACCAGTAGACAAAGCAATCAATGACTCCGGCTCCTTTTTGTGTTTGATCGCATTGATCACCCAAATGCAAAAAACGCGGGCCCGGTAACCCCGGGCCCGCGTTTTCCATTATGCGATCGGTTAGACCGCTTCCAGCTTCCATTTCCCCTGGCGGAATAGCCACATGCCGATGAGCGCGAGCGAGGACTCTGCGACCATAACCGTAATGAACGCCCCCTGTGGCCCCAGGCCATACCATTGCGCCAAGGAATAGGGAGCGGGTATCTGCAGCAGCCAAGAGTACACCAGCTTGATCCACGTCGGGGTGTTGGTATCGCCGGCGCCGTTGGCCGCCGCCAAATTAGATTTGCGCTGTGGAAATAGCATCAAGCTATTGAAACGAGCCTTTTGTATTTGTCAGTGTTATAGTTTAAATCGGTGACATTTTCTTATACTCTAGCGTCCAGCTTGTATGCCAATACATCAGGCATGATCGGAACGCTGGTCGCAAGCTTTATGGCGTTGATTGCCAACATAATGTGACTCGCGCTGAAGGTAGAGAAGATAACGGTACATCACTTGGCGATAAGGCCCACTTTGGTGTTGTGGTCATCGCTGTATCCGCCGACGGCCTGGCGACAGTGGGGCAGCTGCTGTCTGACCTGCCGGGAGATTTTCCGGCTGCCGTGGTTGTTGTCCAGCACCTGGATCCGCGGCATGGCAGTTTGGCTACGCGCATCCTTGACCGTCCGCCTGCGCTGACGACGAAATTGGTCATCGACGGTGATATCATATCTCCAGGTACCATCTTCATAGCGCCACCCAATTACCAGCTGTTGGTCAAGGCTGACGGCTGTTTGTCCTTATCGCCGTCGGAGCTTGTGCGTTTTGTGCGTCCGTCCGCCGATCTACTGCTTGAATCGGCGGCAGCCATCCTTAAGGATCGTGTAATCGCTATCGTGCTGACCGGTAGTGTCAGCAACGGTGCCACAGGCATCAAGACCATCAAGAAGATGGGCGGCAGGTTGATAGTTCAGGATGAGGCCCTCTTCGAATTCATCGACATGGCGACGGCTGCTGTTGATAGTGCCTGGATCGATGCAGTGTTGCCTGTGGAGCAGATCCCAGCTGCCCTGGCTGCCTTGTTTCCGCAGCAGCCTGTTCTTTGGAGTCGTGAGCCCGTCAACCGTGAGGCCGAGCACCGTCTCGCACGACACCGACAGCGCCTGCGAGAGGCCGCCTTCAACGCCGGGCAGGTAGCCGAGGTCGTCCTGGATACCGGGGGTAAGTTAGTGCTTGCCAACGCCAAGGCCCGGGAGCTATTGCCCCTGGCCGAAAGCGACCTGGGACGATCTTTCAGTGACGTCAAATCCGCTCTGCGCCAGCTAGCGTTGGGATCGTACATCGAGCAAAGCTATAGTGAGCGAAGGCCTGTTAGACTCAAAGGTGTCAAGCGCGCGCTGTCAGACGGCAATCTGCAGTATCTGGATATAGGCATTGTGCCGCTGTTGGAAAAGAACATGATACTTGGCGTAAGTCTTAGGCTTACCGACGTTACTCAGGATCTGGCCGTCGCTCACAAAAAACTCGAGACCACGCTCGAAGAGCTGCATTCTCGTATCCAACGGCTACACTACAGCAACATGGAATTGGAAGACATGAGCGAAGAGCCATAGTTCATCCATATTGATGGACAGTGGCAAGAGTATCAGGATAGGTGAACGCAGAAGGACATTCGATACCTGAATGAAACAGTGTAAACGCAAAGCACCGTAAGCATAAACCAGGTCTTGCAGCAACGGGCGGTTGCACATCAATACACGCAAGATGCCGAAACGCGTCGCATGCTGAGAGACTGCTCCGGTCCCGCCCTCCGACCGTTGTATCAATCCAGACTACAACAGCGAGATCTGTTGGTCTTCATTTTTTTTAAAGTAATGGAGTCAGTACCCTTTTCCAAGCTGCTATTAGTCGAGCCCTGCTATTTTCGGAATCCAGGCATTGAATTAAAGGGCACTGACTCCTTTAGGTGTTGGTATCTATTGACCTGTATGCGCTATATCGAACTCAATCCGGTTCGAGCCCACAAGCTGGCGGCCCATCCCTCCGAATACCCCTGGTCGAGTTATCGATTCAATGCATTGGGCTACAACGAAAAGCGTATTACACCCCAACTAGAGTTCACCCGCTTGAGGCAAAACTGGAGTGTAAGGTAGGACAAGCCAGGCCTTTGGCTTGAGGTAGTGCCATTGGGCTCTGATCCCTTAATGTCTTAATTGGCTCCTTAATATGGACCCCTTAATATGCTGCACATTACCTTCCTTCAAGACGGGAGACGGTTCCGTTATCGCTATGGACCACGTACAGTTCACCACTGGCATCTTCGCCGAAAGATACGTAGCCGAAGGCGGTCAGATTGGTGTGTTGGACTACCTGCCATGTTCCAGTGCCGTCAAGAGTGAGGTCCCAAAAGTTCCCGCTACAGAAATCTGTCAATACATAATGGCCAAATAGAGCTGGGAATTGCGTGCCACGATACACATACCCCCCGGTCACTGAGCAGCCATCAGTGTGGGAATATTCAAAGATGGGAAAGGTGAACGCGCTGCTGGGTCCGCAGCCGCTGGGATTAAAGTCGTGCTTGCCCTCATAACATCGCCAGCCGTAGTTTTGGCCGCCCTGAGACCCTGCCGGTTGAAAGTTGATTTCCTCCCAGGCGTTTTGGCCCACATCCGCAATGTACAAATCGCCCGTCAGCCGATCGAAGCTGGAGCGCCACGGGTTACGCAAGCCAAGTGCCCAGATCTCATCACAGGTATTCCCGGCACCGTCAATAAACGGGTTGGTCGAAGGAATGGTGTACTGCCCGCTGCCAGCCCCCTGACAGTCGGGAGGGCTGCCGGCGCCAGCATCGACATCGATGCGAACGATTTTGCCAAGCAAAAGGCCCCGGTTCTGGGCGTTGTTGTTGGTATCGCCAGCTCCGCCACCATCCCCTAAGGGTATATACAGAAAGCCATCGGGCCCAAAGTGGATATCACCGGCATTGTGATTTGAATTGGGCTGAGTCACCGTCAGCAGGATGTTCTCGCTGTTCGGGTCGGCGATAGTGGGATCGCCCGTGGCGTTAAAGCGTGAGATACGTGTCTGTCTGATGCCGCCGGTGGTGTTGGTGTAATTGACGTAAAAGAATCCGTTCACCGCATAGTCAGGGTGAAAGGCAAGACCTAGCAGGCCCTCTTCATTGGAGCTCGAGTCCACGCGCGCCGTAATGTCCAGGAAGGGCGTGGCCAATACCGTGCCATTTGATTGTACAATCTTAATTGCCCCCGCCTGTTCAATTACGAAGAGACGATCATCGCCGGTACCTGCGTTGACGACCCCGACGGGACGACTCAAACCCGAGGCAAACGGGGTAAGAGCAAGGCTCACAGGAGGGGGTGGATTGGGCGTTCTGTCCCCGCCGCTGTCGCCGCAGGCAGCGGCCCCCAGCAAGAGCATCAAAATCACGCCTCTTCGACCTATAGCACGTAGAAGCATAACAGCGGCTTTCCCGTTTTATGCACCTGTCTTCCTAGGTGTCGATTACCTTAGCGTCTCTAATGGAGCATAAGTCGATTGGGATCTGAATCAACCAGCAATCGGACAACAGGCCGATTAGGGAGGATATATGGAAACTTCCGGATGGGATCGCGCTTCTGTACACGGTCAAGTGGAATGTGGAATCAAGGGTTTATCCGCTTAAGGGGTACCGGATTCCAGTGTGAGGTGCGACAACGCTCCAATGCCCCTCAACGTTTTTACACCCGGTAACATTGTTAACATCAATTTCAAAGCGGATCTATTTGCGGGTCATGGATCGGTGCCCCGCCACAACCCCACCCAACCCGAAGTCATGTGCCTCATTCCCCCCCGCCAGGCCTATTTGAGAGCGGTCCCCGGGTGGGCCGAACCGGCTGAAATCGATCGGTGCGGACCCTTTTAATTTGGTTTGCCGTCCTGTTTCAAAAAAGTCATCGTCGCAGATGCGAGCAAGGCGCGGATTGTGCAAGTGGTGGACGTGTCTTACCCAGGTCGTGTCGGCCCGGAACAGGACATTCTAAGCGTGGTAAATCCCGCTTATTGGGATGATAATGTACTCAATACTATCGCTTAGCGACCTCCTGTATTCCTTTACTCGCAGGAATATGCAGTATCGCGAGCGTGAGCCGACACCGCATATCGTTTGCGAGTTTTGCCGTCTACCTGTTGTTCGTCGCCACCTACGTTCTCATAAAGAGTGTGCGGTAAAGACTGAGCCCTTGATGTTCCAGCCTATAGCTGGAACATATTTCACGAAAACCCGATCTTGGAGCCACGAAATGCAAAACAAACCCCAAGGACTTTCCACGCGTTGTGTACACACGGGGGAGATTGAGGACCCGCAGGGCTCACCGCACACCCCGATTTATGCCACCACCACCTTCGCCTTCGCCTCAACCGCCGATCTGCTGGACGTGGTGGAAGGCCGGCGTGCAGGCAACCTCTATACCCGCTATGGCCTTAATCCGACCATTCGCAGCCTGGAGGCCAAGCTCGCCAGCCTGGAGGGGGCGGAGGCGGCGTTGGCCTTCGCCTCGGGAATGGCTGCCGAGTCCGCGCTGTTTGTCACCCACGGACGAGAGGGTATTCTATGCATCGGGGACGCCTATGGCGGAACGCTTGAGCTACTGGCCGAGCAGCTTCCGCTGTTGGGGATTCCGACCCACTTCCTGCTCGGCAGTGAACTGGATCAATTGGAATCTGTGCTGCGACAAAACGTCGGACTGGTGTTTTTCGAAACCCCCACCAACCCGGCCCTGGAAATATTGGACATCCGCCGGATCGTGGAGGCCGCCCATGCCCATGGCGCCCTGGTTGTCGTGGACAATACCTTTGCCACGCCAGTCAATCAGCAAGCTCTGGCGCTCGGGGCCGATCTGGTGGTGCACAGCGCGACAAAATACCTGGGTGGACACAGTGACATCACCGCGGGGGCGATCATGGGTCCCGCTTCGCTGCTTGCCCCGATCCAAGGTTGGCGCAAGAACCTGGGACAGATGCCTTCCCCTGAAACGGCCGCGCTGCTGGCGCGCAGTGTGCGCACCCTGGTGGTTCGTGTGCAACGGCAGAATGAAAGCGCTCAGAAGATCGCCGAAGCCATGCAGCACCATCCACGGGTCGCACGGGTTCTCCATCCGGGACTGGCTGAATTCCCCGGCCATCGACTCGCCGCTGAGCAGATGTCCGGTTTCGGCGGGATGCTCACCATTGAGATCAAGGGGAGCGGGCAGGATGCCAGCCGGGTGGTCGACCGGCTGCAGCTCTTTGCCATCGCGCCCAGCCTTGGCGGGGTCGAAAGCCTGGCCACCCAGCCGGTCACGACCACCCACCACGGTCTGACCCCGGAGGAACGGAACCGCCGCGGCATTACCGATGGCATGATCCGCCTATCGGTCGGGCTGGAAGACCCTGAGGATCTGAACCGAGACCTGGAGCAAGCGCTTGCATGAGCCTGCCCGTTTATCTCGACTACAACGCCACCACCCCGGTGGACCCGCAGGTCGCCGATGCCATACAACCTTACCTGCACGAGCACTTCGGCAACCCGTCTTCGAGCCATATCTATGGACAGCGTGCCCACGAAGCGGTAGACAAAGCGCGACAGCATGTTGCGGCACTGCTGGGTTGCCAGGCGACGGAGGTCATCTTCACCGGCTGTGCAACGGAGGCCAATAATCTGGCCATCCGCGGCGTTGCCCGCGCCCTGCGGGACCGTGGACGCCATGTGATCACCAGTGCCGTGGAGCATCCTTCGGTGGCCTGGCCCTTCCAGCGGCTCAAGCAAGACGGATGGGATGTCACCGTCTTGCCGGTGGACACGCACGGCCGGATCAATCCGGCGGAACTAGCCGCGGCGCTGCGCGAAGACACGGTCCTCGTCTCCGTCATGCACGCCAACAACGAGGTGGGCACTATCCAGCCCATCGACGAGATCGCCGCCTTGACTCGCCCACGTGGCATCATTCTGCACACGGATGCAGCCCAATCCACCGGCAAGATCCCGGTGCATGTGGACGAGCTGGGCGTTGATGTGCTGAGCGTCGCGGGCCACAAGTTTTATACCACCAAAGGCGTCGGCGCGCTCTATGTGCGCGAGGGGACACCCATCGAACCGCTGCTGGTCGGTGCTGGACACGAGCGCGGTTTGCGCCCCGGCACCGAGAACGTGCCCGCCATCGCCGGGCTCGGTGAGGCGGCGCGGCTTGCCGCGCAACGTCTGGCGACAGCGGAACCCCGCCTGCGCCAACTGCGCGACCGGCTACATCAACAACTGAAAAAGGAAATCCCGGGCCTGGTTTTGAACGGGCATCCGGAACAGCGGCTGCCCAACACCCTCAGCGTCTCGTTCCCCGGGATCAGCGGGCGCGATCTGCTGGAGCAATGTAAAGAGGAGGTGGCCGCCTCGGTCGGATCGGCCTGTCACGAGGGTGATGCAGTGGTCAGCGGTGTGTTGGGCGCCATGGGCGTTGTCACCGAGCGGGCAATTGGGGCCGTGCGGTTGTCCGTCGGTGTACCGACCGCCGAAGCGGATATCGAACAGGCGGCCCGTGCCTTGGTCGCCGCCTGGCGGGAATCGTCACGCACCTGAGCGACAACGTCACCGCCGTCCATGCGCTCGATCCTAGGGCACGCTGCCAGAGGGCTGGCCACGAAACGCTTACGTCACGGCTAAGAAATCAAGGGGTCAGATTCGTTGATTGTTGGAGGGTTTGGGCGCTAAGCTGCTGGTCTGCGTAATTTTGCGAACAGGTGGCCTAAAAAGGGCTCTGACCTATTATTACCTGCAGTTAGTCTTGTAACATACTGGTTAACTAGTATTTACAAATAATTCGATGTGTTACTACAACAGGCAGGGAAGGCACTATGGCATCGCATTTCACTGATCCTCAGTGGCAAAAGATCAATCATCTCTATCATGAGTCCGCTGATGGTTATGGTCTTCCAGAACGCCGTAACGACTCCATTGTGATCGGCAGCTTTAATATCCGCAAGCTTGGCACAGTCGCAAAAAGAACAGATCAGAGCTGGGAATTTCTCAAAAACACACTGAAGCGATTTGACCTTATTGCCATTCAGGAAATCATGGACAACCTATCCGGATTCGAGCATCTTCAGTCTTTACTGGGCGATGATTACGGTATGGTGGTCTCGGATGTGACGGGTGCAAAGCCTGGTAGCTCTGGTAATGCCGAACGACTTGGGTATTTATTTAACTGGAGGAGGGTACAGCGAACCGCTTTAGCTAGTGATGTTACGTTTGATCGCTCTGAGATTGTGAATAACCTCTATAACAATAGCTCCGCATTCAATAAAGCCTGGAGAGCGCACACTAAAAAACTAGAAGCATGGAAAGAAAAGGCCGAAGAAAAAAAATCACAAGGTAAGAGGGCTCCCGCTAAACCTCCCATCGAATTACCAAAATTTGTCAGTTTTATTCGTCAACCCCATTGTGTTTCATTTCTTATCAAGGGCGATGTCAATGCGAAACCTTTTGAGTTTTTAGTCGTTAACGCCCATCTACTCTATGGGACCAACAAACAGGAGCGGGAGTGGGAATTTAAAGCTTTGCTTGAATGGTTGACCATTCGCGCAAAATATATTCATAGGCTATACCATCCAAATATCCTGTTACTCGGTGACTGTAATCTTGATTTTGATACAGTCCCTGGCATGAGAGATGATATAGATAATTTTCTAAAGGGTTTGAATAAGTCTGTACTTAAAAGCAAGAAAGCCGCCAAGGCTAACTTCCCAATGCTTAGCGAACACCCTACACAGGGAATACTGAAAACAGCACTACGGCAGAAACAAACCTATGATCAGATTGGTATTTTTTCAAATGACCCAAGGCTGCCGTCGCCATTTGACAACCAAACTGCTGGTAGCGTAGCCGGCGGATATAATTACAGCGTATTTAATATTGCCAATTTGGTAGCCAATGCGTTGCATAACAAAGACATAGATCAAGTAACAACAGAGCAAAGGAAGGCGATCTATAAAAAATCCGAGTATGACATAAGTGATCATATGCCAATCTGGATGCGTCTAAAGTTGCCGGAGTAAGTTCTATCAATTCACAACCGTTAAACATCATTCAGGGGAAGATCAGACTGAATTGAATCTCAGTGTCCGCTAATGGCCGATAGCGGCCAATGATTCGTTTGAAAGGCCGGTCATCCCCCCCCTGGAAGAATGGGATGATTGGTGTCGGTGGGCAAGGACCGCCTAGTCTGCTCTGACTGTCCGGGGATCGGCTCCAAGTTAAGAAATAAATCTGTCCAAAATTTTCATTATAACGAGAACAAAGCGGATCTATTTGCGAGCCATGGATGACTGCCCCGCTACAACACCACCAACCAACCCCACGTCATATGCCACCGTTTACAGCCCGGCGGGCCCTTTTTACATCCGCGGCTTACCTTTCCGCCTTATTGCACTCGCGCTTGACCAGTGGCCCGGCTTGGGGCAACCTTTAGTCTGCTAGGAAGGACTAGATCGCTTGTCCCCATAACGGGGCTTCACAAATAACTAACAAAAGGAAGGGAGACAGGGATGACACGCTCGTATTTGTTCCGTTTGCTGCCGAGCGTCGCCGGCGCCGATAGCTGGCGGAAAAAGGGAGCAAGTCATGTCGAGCGACTGCCGCGCGGCGGCGTTCAACGAAGCCTTGCATCGCGCCGGTCCGTCGGCGCCCCATCGATCCATGCCACATAGGCGGCCCACTCCGACCCCGTCGCGGGAAGACAGCTGTGACGCGGCCGGACACGACGACAAGCCGAGAGACGGGGTCGCGTCTCCAGAGCGCCTGAGGGACTTTGCCCTGCACCTGTCCTTGACCCAAGAGCACGAGCGCCTGCGCATCGCCATCGGCCTGCACGATCAGGTCGGCCAGAACCTGGCCCTGCTCAAAGGAAAACTCGAAGCGCTGCAGATATCCGAGGACTCGCCGCAAAACACGAGGTCGATCGCGGAGATGCGCGCGCTGGTCGCGCAGACCATCGAGGCCACCCGTACGCTCACCTTCGATCTGGCTTCACCGTTGCTCCATCAGCTGGGGCTCGAGGCCGCGTTACGGGGCCTCGGCGAGCGGCTGCAGCGCCGGCATGGCGTCCACTTTCGCCTCGAGCCCGGCAAGCCACGGAAACCAAGCCCCGAAGCGACCAAGGTCATCGTCTATCGCTGCGTGCGCGAGCTGCTGCGCAATATCGCGGACCACGCACAGGCACGGCATGCCACGATGCGGATAACCGCGCCCCGTGGCCAACTCGCCGTTGCCGTCGAGGATGACGGCGTCGGCTTCGACCCGTCGGGTCTCGAACGCAGCTTCAGCCCCAGCGGCCGCTTCGGCCTGCACAGCATCGCAGAGCAGCTGAGGCTGATCGGCGGCCGGCTGGAGATCGACTCCGCCCCCGGCGGCGGAACGCGGGCCGTCGTGGTCGTGCCCGTTGAACCCGGGACGGGGCAGGCCGACAGCCGGCGCGATGCGGTGGTTGCCCCCGAGTCCGAGACGACGTAAGGAGGGCGGTCATGAGCATTCGGGCGCTGCTTGCCGACGATCACGGCATCTTTCGCGAGGGGCTGCGGGCGCTGCTGGAAAAACAGCACAACATCGAGGTGGTGGCGGAAGTGCACGACGGTTTCGCCGCCGTCAAGGCCTGCGGTAAAAGCAGGCCCGACGTGGCGGTCATGGACATCTCCATGCCCGGTATGAACGGCGTCGAGGCGACACGGCAAATCAAAACGGCGGTACCCGGTACCAAGGTGATCTGTTTATCGATGCACGCGGAGGCGCCTTTCGTCACCGCCGCCCTCGAGGCGGGGGCGTCGGGCTATGTGCTCAAGGAGTGTGCGCTGACCGAGCTGGTGCGGGCGATCCACGCCGTGCGCGCAAACCAGGCCTACCTGTCCCCCGCCATCACCGAGCTGGTCATTCAAGGCTACACCGCCCGGCAAGCCGGTGATGAAACCCCGGACTCCGACCCCTTGACGCCCCGCGAGCGGGAGATTCTCCAGCTCATCGCGGAAGGCCACGGCACGAAGGATATCGCCAACCGGCTGTGCGTCAGCGTGAAGACCATCGGCACCCACCGCGAACACCTGATGGACAAGCTGAATATCCACAGTATCGCCGGCCTCACCAAATATGCGATCAGGACGGGCGTAACCGCCCTCGACGAGGACCCGCCGGCCTAGGCGGGGACGAATCGATTTTTTTCTGCCCGTCGATCGTTGGGCCTTCCCTTCACCGGCAAGCTCACCTTCGCTGTATCTATGTGATAGGTGTCCGGCATTGCTTCGCCGCGATACTCAGCCGTGCTGACCAGGCGGCTCAGCAATCGTGAGGCCGAATCCCGGAGTTTTCCCGATTGTTTGTCACCGCCGCGCCGTGCCTAATGCCCCACTGCGCGAAAGCGGGTGACTGATCGCGCCACATCCGATGCCGCCGGGCCGGAATTTCCTCCCTACCGCATCCGGCCTGCCGCCGGGTGCACCCACCAACGAACGCGGCCAAAGGAACGAGAGCCAGCGATGAAAATAGTCCTCGCCGACGACCACGAGGCGTATCGCCAAAACCTGCGGGCCGCGCTGGAGCGGGAGCCCGACATGAGTGTGGTCGGCGAGGCGGCCGACGGCCGCGAAGCGATCGACCTGGTGCGCAGGCTCGCCCCCGATGTCGTCGTCATGGACGTGATGATGCCTGGAATCAACGGGATCGAGGCGGCACGGGAGATCGTCACCGCCTTCCCCGGCGTTAAGGTGCTCGCGCTCTCGCTGCACAACGACAGGCAGATCGTCGACGCCATGCGCGCGGCGGGGGCATCGGGTTATGTGCTGAAAGATAACCCCTTCACCGAACTCACCCGCGCCATTCGCACCGTGGCCGCGGGCGGAAGCTATTTCAGCCCCGGGCTGGGCCTCACTGGCACTGGACTGCCGGCCGATCCCGGGGACGAGTCCTAAGTTCCGCCGAGGCAGCGCCGCAGCTGCGGCCTTCTCACCCCAAGCACCGTGTCGCCCTCCTTGTTTCCAGGTAGCTATCCCTAGTGCTAGTGAGCCAGGCTGATCTGATACTCTTCATACTCCTCAGCGACCCTCTCAGATTTTTTGACCCGAAAAATCAGCCATGGCCTGATTGTCGGCTCCCAGCCAGTGGCGCTAGCATGCGCCGGTGTCAGGGTTCGATCTCAACCTTATGATTTAGAAACGAGGAATCCGGCAATCGCAGGGGGGACCTCTTGCAGCGCGACGCGTGTGGCACAAGCACTGATAGTGCATTGCACCGCCCGTTATAGAAAGCCACTACAAGGCCCTACGGTGTCGCACTGCAAGCACTGACCATTAAGACTCTCGCGATGAGCGCGATGGTACGCGCGGCACGCCGTGTCCGTCGGCTCGGCTCATGTTCCGAGCCGTTTCGACGCGCAGAAATGATAATTAAGTCTTGTTTTTGAGACAGGCTGTGGATTTTTAGCATGATCGCTGACGTCATCAAATTCTTGCGGGATCGTCTGAACAAGACGCTGCCTCGGGATTCGTCCGAAGGCGCGGCCGAGGATCTGTTCGTCTACGTCGGCACCAACAGGGACGACTCGGCGAGTTTCAAATCCGATGCGGTATCTATTTTGCTCGTCAGGATCGAGGAAGACACCACGCTGCGGCAGCCCGACCCCTACGCTCGGATCTTCGCCAAGGGCGTGCATCAGAAGGTGGCCCCGGAAATTCGATTGAACCTGTGGGTGTTGTTCGTGGCCCGGTTTCCCGACGATTACACTCAGGCCCTGCAGCATCTTTCGGATGTCATTCGCTACTTCCAGAATCATCGCGTGTTCAACCAGGAGAATTCGCCGGACCTGAAGGAAGAAGTGTCCCAGCTGATGCTTGAGCTTGTCACGCCGTCGTTCACGGAGCAGAACGAGATCTGGGGAGCGCTGCGCTCGGCCTACCAGCCCAGCGCGCTGTACAAAGTGAATATGATCGTGTTCCGCGATGAAGAGGGCCGATCGCTGACCGACGTCAAGGAGTTGGTCCAGACTGTCGTACAGGCGCCACCGTCATGAGATTCGTTCCGTTATTCGGCGCGCGGCTGAAACACGACTACTATCCCAACGCCGTATGCCGCGATCTGGGTTTTGAGCCGACCGCAGAGACCCGGCACCAGTTAGAAGGGCTATCGCCTCAGGCCCCAGGAGTTGCCCGCCGGGGTCGCGGTTTGGGCGGCGAGAAGATTCTCGAGGCGATGGCCAATCCCTCCGTCCGGCATCTGTCCCGAATCAAGCAAAAGGTCCAAGCAAAACTGCAAGACCAGGATACGTTGTACCAAGTCGTCAAGCATTTGAAAGCCCCATAAAGCTCAACCAAGGAAACTCACACCATGGCCACTTACAGATCGCCCGGGGTATACGTCGAAGAGATCTCAACGCTGCCGCCGTCCGTCGCCGAGGTTGCCACCGCGGTGCCGGCATTTATCGGCTACACGGAAACCGGTCCGGCGGACACTGACGACCCGGCGGTCGTGCGCGTCGCCACGATGCTCGAATTCAAAACCGCGTTCGGCGGCGCGCCACCGGCTGCGTTTACGGTCATCGATGCGGCCGATCCGGCAGGCGTTCCTATGGTGATAGGGCCGAACAATGAGCATCAGTTCTCGCTGTACTACGCGTTGAGCCTTTATTTCAAGAACGGCGGCGGTCCCTGCTACGTCGTGTCTGTCGGCAACTACGGCTCGACACCCGAGAAAGATCGGTTTTCGAAAGGCCTGAAGGCGCTGGAAAAAGAGGACGAGCCGACCCTCATCGTGCTGACCGACGCCGCCTGCCTGCTGTCGGCGGTGGACTACTACGCGCTGTGCGGTGAAGCGCTGGCGCAGTGCAACAAGCTCGGTGACCGCTTCACGATTCTCGACGTCGCACCACAGGACGGAAAGAAGGAACCACAGGACAGAAAGAAGGATTGGGAGGGCTTCAGAGGTGACACCAGCCTGTCGATCAACCTGATGTACGGCGCCGCCTACACACCGTACCTCAAGACCACCCTGAACTATGCGTATTCGGAGGACGACGTCGTACTCAATGGGGCCGTAGGCGCCTTGACGGCGCAGGCAACGTGGGCCAAGGCCTTCGGTGAAAGCGGCTTAAGTGAAAACGGCTTGTTGGTGACCTACAGCGGTTCCGAGACGGGACCGCGGGTGAAGATCATTGCGGGGGCTGCCGTGGACCCCATCACTTTTGAAGGCGATCCCGATTCCCCCGCAGATCTGACGATCAGGGGCGCAAAAGACAAGACCGCAACGGATATCGCCGACGCCTGGAACAAATTGGCCGTAGCGGACAAGGTCGACGGGTTCGATCTGAAAGTCAACGGCGACGGCAGCGGCGCCGTGGAGCACACCGACACCTCGTTCGTGGCCCTGGAAAAGCAGGGCGGTGGTGACGCCGGCGGCGCCATGGCCTCGCTGGTCAGGGATGAAAAAGGCGAGAAGCCCAACACCGAATTGTATAACAAGATCAAGACTGCGCTGGCCGAGCAGCGCGTGGTGTTGCCGCCAAGCGCTGCGATGGCGGGAATCTATGCCCGTGTCGATCGCGAGCAGGGCGTATGGAAAGCTCCTGCGAATACGGGGGTGCTTGCGGTGCTCGGGCCGGTGACGAAAATTACCGACGACGACCAGGACCAGCTCAACGTCGATCCGACCGCCGGAAAATCCATCAACGCGATACGCGCGTTTACCGGCAAGGGGACGTTGGTCTGGGGCGCGCGCACGCTCGCCGGCAACGACAATGAATGGCGCTACATCTCGGTCCGGCGGCTGTTCATCACCATCGAGGAGTCCACGAAGAAGGCGAGCGCCTTCGCCGTATTCGAGGCCAATGATCAGTCGACCTGGCTCAAGGTGAAGGCGATGATCGAGAGCTATCTGTACGGACTGTGGGAGCAGGGCGCGCTCGCGGGCTCCAAGCCGGAAGATGCCTACTACGTGAACGTCGGCCTTGGAACTACCATGACGCCGCAAGACGTGCTGGAAGGGCGGATGATCGTCGAGATTGGCGTCGCCGCGGTCCGCCCCGCCGAGTTCATCGTCCTGAAGTTCTCGCACAAATTGCAAACGGCATGAACGGCCGCCGTAGCGCATCCGTTCCCCACGTCGACCTATAGAGGCGCAAACCATCATGGCACTGACCAAAGACCAGATTAAGATCACCTATCCCCTGCCCGTTTACAACTACAAGGTGGAGATCGATGGCGAAACCGTCGGCTTCTCGGAAGTGTCGGGCTTGAGCGTTGATTATGAAACCAGCACCTACGTGGAGAGCTCGATCTCGGGGATCGGCCCGCGCCGGATGTACATGCCGAGCCAGAAAAAATCCGCGGCCGTCACGCTGAAAAAGGGCGTGGTCACCGGTGTCAGCGTCGCGACCCTGTTCGCCTGGATCGACTCGATCCAGCTCAACCGCGTCGACAAGAAGGACGTCTATGTTCGTCTTTGCGATGAGAACGGTGCCGCCGTGGTCAGCTGGAAAGTGATCAACGCCTTCCCGACCAAGCTCGACGCGCCCAGCTTCACCGCCGACTCAAACGACGTCGCGGTCGAGAGCATGGAGCTGATGGCCGACGGCGTCGTCGTCGAGCAGGCCTGACGCCGGGCTGCTTATGTCTGAATCCGCTGCGAGCCAGAGGGCGAAGTATCCGCTCGTGGCCTACAATTTCCGCGTCACCGTCGGCGACGCGGCGATGAGCTTCACCGAGGTGTCGGGGCTGGTCCGCGAGTACCAGACGCTCACCTACAAGCATGGCCTGAGCTACTGGGAAGGCGAGTCGATCACCAAGTTTCGATACGACAAGTACGTGGAAGTCACCATGAAGAAGGGCGTCATTGCCGGCGCCACGCAGCTGTACGAATGGCTGGACGCCGTCGACAAGAAGATCATCAGCGTGAGCCTGTGCGACGAGAAAGGGGCGGCCGTGGTGACCTGGCAGATCAAGAAGGCGATCGTCGTCAAGCTCGAAGCGCCTTCGCTGCAGGCGAGCGGCAACGAGGCGGCGATCGAGACCCTGACGCTGATGGCCTCGGGCATATCGGTCGAGCATCATTGAGGCGGTCGGGAATGGTGAACTCCGATAAAGGTTGCGCGCGATGAGCGATCCCATCATTGGCATGCGCTTCGGCGTGTTTTTTTTCGCCGGCGGCGTCATCCCGAATCCGCTCGACATCCGCTTCCAGAAGGTATCGGGGCTGTCGGCCGAGGTGGAAACGGAATCGGTGAGTGAAGGCGGGCAGAACCTCTATACACAGAAGCTGCCACAGGGCGTCAAGTACAACAACCTGGTACTCGAGCGCGGTATGGTGATCAGCTCTCCGCTCAACCTGGAATTCAACGCGACCATGTCCTTGTTCAAGTTCGCCGCGTCCAACGTGCTGGTGACGCTGCTTGGTGAGAGCAAGGCGCCGGTTGCTGCGTGGCTGTTCATGAAGGCGTACCCGGTGAAATGGTCCACCTCGGATCTGAACGCCTCCGACGCCGCGTTGGTGATCGATACCATGGAGCTGGCCTATACCCGAATGCAGGTCATGAGGACCTGACGATGCCGGTCGAAATCAAAGAACTCGTGATTCGAACTGTGATTGGCAAAGGCGCCGAGCAGACCCACGACGAGGAGACAGGCGGTTCGGCCGCCGCATCGCAGCGCGACCCCGGCGGCACGGAGGCGATCGTACAAGAGTGCGTGCGCCAGGTGATGCGCATCCTGGCAAGGAACAAAGAGAGATAAACATGTCGCTGTTGAATCTGTTCAAGCTGGAGAAGCTACGGATCGAGGCCTACACGGACGTGGAGCGGAGTAAGCCCGCCGATCCGCCTCACATGACGGTCATGTTCAATCCGACCAGCTTTCAGGAAAGACATGCGAATGCATACCAGGCGCCGCACCGCCAAGCCATCAATTCTCCCGGCAGGCCGGCGCTTTACGGCTATACGCCACCGGGGGATCTTTCCTTCCAATTCATTCTGGACGGGACCGGGGTGAACTTCTCTGGGGCCGAGAAGTTGGCCCGCGTGTTGAGTGGCGAGAGCGTGAAGAAACAGATCGCCAAGTTCAAGAAGCTTTGCCTGGAAATGAACGGCGATATCCATCAGCCCAACTTCCTCAAGATCAGTTGGGGGGATTTCAAGTTTTCGTGCAGGCTGATGAGCCTGGACATCACCTACAAGTTATTCGACGAGGCAGGCGATCCGATACGGGCGGAACTTGCCGTGAAGTTTGTAAAGGACAAGAGCGCCAAAACGATCCTACTCGAGGCCGGCAAGAACTCCCCGGACTTGACGCATGTTCGCACCGTCAAGAGCGGCGACACCCTGCCGTTGCTGTGCAAGGAAATCTACGGTTCGTCGGCGCACTACCTGCGTGTCGCCCGCGACAACGACCTGGACGATTTTCGCAATCTGATCCCGGGCCAGAAGCTCAAATTCCCGCCGCTGGAAAGTCGTGAAGGGAGCGGTTGAGCATGGCCGTCGTCACCGCCACTCTCCTGAGCGTGAGCGAAAAGGAAAAGAAGGAAATCACAGCGGCCTACGAGTTGATCTCGATCGACATCCGCAGGGACGTGAACCGGATCCCGCACGCGAGCCTGGTTTTGCTGGACGGCGATGCCGCCAAGGGTGAATTCGCTGTCAGTGACAAGCCCTATTTCGGGCCCGGAAAGGAGATCGAGATCAGGTTACGCTACGAGACGGAGACCCAAGACGCGCCGGTCTTCAAGGGGCCGATTGTGCGCCACGGCGTCGAAGCGAATACCCAGGGCTCGTTGCTCCGGGTCGAATTGAAGGACGCCGCCGTCAAGCTGACGCAGGCAAGAAAGAGCGCGGTGTTCGTCGATCATGACGACGCCGAGGTGATCGGCAAGCTGATCGAGGTCGGCGGTCTGAAGTCTGGGACCATCGAAGCGTCTCAGCCCAAGCATAGGCAGATCGTCCAGTACAATTGCACCGACTGGGACTTCATCGTTTCGCGTGCCGAGATCCATGGGCTGCTCGTCATCGCCGAGGACGGCGAGATTTCCGTGCGTAAAGCTGAGCTGAGCGGTGAGGCCAAGCATACGTTTAAGTACGGCTTCAGCGAGATCTACGATTTCGAATTCGATCTGGACGCGGGCAGCCAGTATCCAAAAGTCCAGAGTCGCGGCTGGGACGTTAAGCAGCGCAAGTTGACGCCTGAGATCCAGGCGAAGTCCTTCGCGCTCAAGCAAGGGGACCTGGACGGCGCCAGGCTCGCCAGCGCCCTGGGTTTCGAGCCCTGTCAACTCTCGCATCCGGCACCACTCCCGCAGGAGGAGCTGCAGTCCTGGGCCGATGCCCGCATGATGCGCAGCCGCATGTCCATGATCCGGGGTCGACTGGGGACCGGCGGTCGGCCTGACATCAAGCTGCTTGACATCGTCAAGCTCGGCGGCATGGGCGAGCGTTTCAACGGCAAGGCTCTGGTCACCGGCATCTGCCATCGCGTGGACGTTCACGGCTGGACTACCGACATTCAGTTTGGTCTGTCGGCCCGAGCGTTTGCCCTGGAAGACACGATCCAGGACGCGCCCGCCGCCGGTCTGCTGCCGGCAATCAGTGGTTTGCACATCGGCATTGTCGACAAGTTCGAGGAGGACCCGGATAAGCAGTTCCGCGTCAAGGTCATCCTGCCGGGCATCGACGAGATGGCCGGGTCGGTGTGGGCGCGGCTGGCCGCTCCCGACGCCGGCAAGAACCGCGGATGGTTCTTCCGTCCGGAGACCGGCGACGAAGTAGTGGTCGGATTCTTCAACAACGACCCACGCCAGCCAGTCATCCTGGGCGGCATGTTCAGCCCGAAGAACACCCCGCCAGAGAACTTTTCGCAGATCACCCGGCAGAATCAGAGCAAAGCAATTGTCAGCAAGACCGGCAGTGTAATCAGCTTTTTCGACGAGCAGAAAGGATCGGTCTTCATCGAGACGGCGGACGGCGCGAGAGTTCTGCTCGACGACAGCGCGAAGTCGATGGAGCTGTCCGATCAGAACGGTAACGAGCTCAAGATGGACAAGAACGGTATCACGCTGAAGACCGTCAAGGACTTGAAATTGGAAGCCACCGGAAACGTGGAAATCAAGGGTGCCAAGGTGGACGTGAAATGAGTGGAAGCGATGCACGAGCGCGGCTGCGCCCGATACGGTTACATTCCAAGTGGGAGAAAAGCAATGCAAGAAATCAAGCTTAGTCTGGCGATCGAAGACGTGAACCTGATTCTCGAAGGGTTGGGAAACCTGCCGTTCGCCAAAGTGTACGCATTAGTGGGAAAGGTCCAGGAGCAGGCCGCCGAGCAGATCAAATCCGCCGACGTTTCCCGAGTCGAGGCGGTCCCGGTAACGGACCGCGTTTCTTCCGCAGGGGGATGATCCGTGGCCGACGGCAACTCGTTTCTCGGCACCGGCTGGAGCTTTCCGCCGAGTTTTGCCGCGTCGGGCGGCGATGTGCACGTCGTCTCGGGGGTGGAAGACATCGAGCAAAGCCTGGCGATCCTGCTGGCAACGCAACGCGGCGAGCGGGTGATGCAGGACGACTTCGGCTGCGACTTGAGCGAATTCCTGTTCGGGGAGATCAGCCAGGGCCTGATCGGCCGGGTGCGCAGCCTCATCGAGGACGCGATCCTGCATCACGAGCCCCGGATCGCATTGAACGATGTCGAGATCTCCGAGAGCGGGGCCGAGGCCGGGCTGCTGCTGATCAGCATCGATTACACCATCCGCGCCACCAACTCGCGCTACAACATGGTCTACCCGTTCTACATAAACGAGGCGGCCTCGCCGGGCTGAATACGACATGGCCGATTTCATTCTGATGGAGGGAGACGCAGTGATTTTTCTGCCCGCCTTCACTCCGGCCGTCGTGTTCGTGCAGCCGGGAAAGCTCCAGGGCAGCGGCCCCGCGAC
>CAMYII010000096.1:0-201191 GCA_947258385.1 Acidiferrobacterales bacterium | reverse complement strand
CGCCTACACGATGCCGCCATATTTGTTCCCGGGCTCGGGCAAGCTCAAGATCGCGGCGCTTGCCGGCAACCAGAAAGCGAAGAAGACGAAAACCGGCGGCAAGGCCGTGCTGCTCAAAGGCGGCAGCTTCACCGCCAAGTTCGAGGTGGATCGCCCGGCGCAGACGCTGCCTCCGTTGCCACCCGACTCCGACAAGACCGCCCAGTACAGCGGCACCGGAATGTTCGTCACCACCAATATGAAACTCACTGGGTCATGATGGACACGGATAAAAAGAACCAGTGGCCGCCACGCGAGGGCACCAGCCAGGCCGCCCGCCATCTGCCAGCGCTCGACCCCGAGGACTTCCCGGTGGACGGCCGATCGATCGGCCAGCTGCTGGAATTCACGCGCGACTATGCCAGGCAGCTGAAGTATTTCGACGCCGATGATCACGAGCACGGCGACTGGGATAAATTTCTTCCCGATGACTTGAGTCTTGGAGAGGTGGAGCGCTTCATCGCGGCGCCGGAGAGTATCACGGACGAGACCACCCTGCAGCAGCTTACGCGGCCCCACCGGGTCCTGTTCCTGACCTTCCTGAAACTGTTCGCACAGGCACAGGAGCGCATGAACGCCTTCAGCCGCCGCCATCTCGAGTTTTACTACCGGCAGGTCCTGCGGCAGACACTCAAACCGGGCGAGCCCGACCAGATCCATGTCTTGCTGACACCGGCGGACGGTGAGGAAAACGTCGCCCTGCCCGTCGGTACCCGGCTGGCCGCCGGTAAAGACAGCCAGGGCGTCGAACGGTACTACCGCACCGATCGCGAACTGCTTGTTAACCGGGCGCGGGTGCAAGACATCCGGACTCTGTTTGTCGACTACCGTTCTGAAACCGAATCGGATGGCGATGCGCTGGTAAAGGAGATCTGGCAAATACAGGACTACGGAGGTTTGGCGAGGGCGATCAGCTTTGCCCTCGGCGATCCGGAGCCGAACGACCCCCTGCCGGAACAGCGGAACTTCTACGAGCTTACACTGGAGAAGGACGAAACCTACATCCGTGAAAAGCTGTTCTTAGAAGAGGACAATTTCAAGCAGGTAAGTTATGTACTTCACAATGAGGGGCGCTTCCGTGAGTATCTTCCTGAAGAGGCACAGTCAGTGGAGGCGCAACTGAATGCGGTGTGCCGCATTCTGTCTCAGGCGATGCGTCGCAAACGCGGCTGGCGCAGCTCCATCTCCAGAAGCAGGGCATGGCAAAACCTCTATGCGGCGCGGGATCTTACGCGGCTACTTGCCGACAAGAGGGCCGCCGATGCCGCCAACGCCCACTGGCGGACCTTCGGCGGCGTCAATCCCCGGGCAGGGGGGGATCGCACTGAAGCGACGGCCATCGGCTTTGCGGTCTCATCGCCGCTATTGGTGCTGGGCGAAGGTGAACGTCACATTACCCTGACCCTGGGTTTCGAAGAGGGCGACGACAGGGATCCGATCCTCAAGGCGCTGAGTGCAAACGCCAGCCCCTTCCGCTTTGTTCTCAGCAGCGGAGAGAAAACCCTAGAGTTCGAAGGCAAAAGCACGATCGTAAGCCAGTATCCCGCGATACGTTGGGTTCCGTTGAAACTGCGCTTCGAACTGGTGCTGAACAAGCAGATGCCTCCAATCTCGCCGCCAATAACACCGGACGACATCGGTGGACCTTGGCCGGTGCTGCAAGTGCTGCTGGCCGATAGTGTGTCCGAAGATGGCCGACCCCTGACAAAACAGTACGACGTCTTTCGCTCGCTGGTGCTGGAAAAGGTCCACCTGAAGGTAGAGGTGACGGGGATCACCGGACTCACTCTGCAGAACGACGACGGCGTATTGGATCCCAAAAGGTCCTTCGAACCCTTTGGCATGACACCCATGGTGGGATCCCGCCTGTATATCGGCCATCCGGAGATGGGTCCAAAGGCGCTGGACAGTCTGGGATTTCACATCGAGTGGATGGGTGGACCGGAGGACCTCAAAGAACACTACGCGCAGTATACCAAGCTCCAACCCGCACCCGCACCCGATTTTACCGCCAGAGTGATGCAGTTCGACAGAGGCGTCGGTGAGACCCTGCATGAGCGTGCCGGTCTGTTCAAAAAGCGTAAAACGACCGACAACAAGGAAGTCCAGGACGCTACACAATCACACGAGATCAGCATTACCGGCAAACCGGTGTTCCCAGCATCGGAGGGGCCGGATGGTGAAGGCGATCTGCTGAGCTGGAACCGCTACCTGCTGTGGGAGCTCAATGCCCCGGATTTTCAGCACGGCGCCTATTCTTCCGTCGCGGCGGCCAATGAGTATAAGGTCAATGCACCCTACACACCCAGGATAAAAAGCCTGAGCCTGGCCTACAGCGCCTCCGCCGAACGAGAGCTGAGTACACCCGGCAACGAATCAGGCACACTGCGCCTGTTTCATGTGCACCCCTTTGGTCATGCCGAACTCACGCCCGCAAACAGGGAGACCGCCGCCCGGCTGCTGCCACGCTACGACAACCAGGGTGAGCTTTACATCGGCCTCGCCGATGTGCGCCCGCCACAATCACTGTCCCTGCTGTTCCAACTGGCGGACGGCAGTGCCAACCCGGACCCGGAACTCGAGCCGGCAAGGGTACGCTGGAGCTACCTCAGCGGCAATAGCTGGAAGAGCCTGGAGCAGGGTGATCTGAACTTCGATGGCACCCGCGGATTGATCAACTCCGGCATTATCAAATTCAACCTACCGGCCGCCGAGCCCAACACCCTGCTTCCGGCCTCCCAATATTGGATCCGCGCGGCCGTCGAACGCAACGCCGGGGGCGTTGCCGACACCGTGGCTATCGCGGCACAGGCGGTCAGTGCCACCCGAGAGGACGCGGCACGGCAATATGCGGGGCGGGGACTGGCGGGCGATGCCATCACGGGACTGGCTGTTCCCCATCCCGGAATAGAAACCGTTCGGCAACCATTCCCCGCCTTCGGCGGAAGGGAGCCGGAGCGTCCGTCCGACTTTCATACCCGTGTCAGCGAGCGCCTGCGCCATAAAAACAGGGCGCTGACGGTGTGGGACTACGAGCGGCTGATCCTGGAGTGCTTCCCGCAGGTATACAAGGCGAAATGCATTCCTGCCGTTGCAGCCGAAGCCCCGGGCGCAGCCGGCGGAGTGCGGATCGTCGTCATCCCGGATATCCGCAACAACACCCTTTCCGATCCGTTCGCACCGAAGGCGCCCGCTTCCCTGCTCGCCGATATCACCGCCTTTCTTCGCGAGCGGATGCCGGCAGTGGCCGTTCTAAATGTTCGGAACGCCGATTTCGTGCCGGTCAAATTGCGGTTCTCCGTGCGCTTCAAGCCATCGGCGGTGAGCGATGAGGGCTATTACCAGCGGCGGCTCAATGACGAGATCAACCGGTTCCTGTCGCCGTGGGCGTATGACGAGCAGGCCGATATCGTGTTCGGTCAGCGCATCTACGCCAACGATATCGTGAACTTCATCGACGGCCGCGAGTATGTCGACTACGTCGCGCAGATAAAGCTCTTCAAATGGAAAGACGAGCGGTGGTCGGAGGTTTTTGAGGTTAAAGAAGGTAACGGCGGTTACTTCGTTACTACGGATCGACGCGACGAGGTGTTAGTTGCCGCCCGACGGCATGAGATAGGTAATACCGCCGACTATGAGGACGAGATCTTCGCCGGGATCGGTTACATGCGGATCGAGCTCGATTTCGTGGTCGCCTAGGATCGATGCAACAAGTAACTACTCAAAAGAGGAACTCGTCGTGAAAAGGAATCGATCAGAGCTAAAGGGCTATTTCGAAAGAGGTAATAACCCGACCGAATCCAACTTTGCGGACTTGATCGATAGCGTGCTCAATCAGGAAGAGGACAATATCTTCAGCGAGAGCGGTAAGGTTGGGATTGGAACAAGCCAGCAGTCCGCAGATTTGGATGTAAAGGGCACCGCAAAGGCCGAGAGGTTTGAGGGCGATGGCTCTGCCCTCACGGTTGATGGCGCCACTCTTGCGATGATCAAAAAGACTTTGGCAGAGATGGTGCCCATCGGAACGATCATGGCATATGGTGGTGACGTGACGGACAAGCAGACGATGGAACAATTGAAAAGCCAAGGATGGCTGTTCTGTGATGGGGGCTCGTTGAATCGTGTGGAGTATAAAGAGCTATATGAAACTCTCGGCGGCGCGTTCGGAGCACCGGATGTAAATTCTTTCAACTTACCTGATCTCTGCGGACGCTTTGTCCGAGGTGTCGACCATGGGCGAGGGAATGATCCGGATGCCGGTTCTCGTAGCCCCTCAGCTCCAGGTGGAAATGAGAAGGACAAGGTTGGTTCGATGCAGGAAGATGCCATTCGCAATATAACCGGGTCGATAACTGGCGTAAAGGGCGCGTCGAGCCAAGCGTGGAATTGGGGCTTCCACCCGGAGACAAACGGAGCATTCACTGTGGAAAAAAATCTGGACTCATACAATAAGTATGCAGGTACTTACAAGCCCACCAGCGGCGTCGGGAACGTCGCTAAATTTGATGCGTCAAAGTCCGCTGGTGTGAAGACGGCCGCGGAAAACCGCCCGAAGAATATCTACGTCAACTGGATCATCAAGGCCAAGCACAGTTTATGAGTCTCAACCGGAAACCTTATGCCAGACCATCATCGCGATGGCGGCCGCCGTTCTCCGTCTGTGGCTAATCGGCACCGTCGAAGGAGAGCAAATAGGAATTGTGGCGCAGAAAGTGGAACGGATTTCCCTGAAACTGGTGATGCCGATGAATGAGAGGAAATTTATCAACTACCAAGAGCTGATTCCGGTGCATATCGAGGCCGTGAAGGATCAACAAGCGCTGATCTCGCAGTTACGCGAGGACGTCCGGGAATGCGTTGGACGCTAAAAGCAGCGTAGGCGCTAACGGCCAACTGAAGCGGCAGCCCGATGGCTAACCCCCGCCACCGTCCCCTCCGCGGCGGCCGATACACCGGTACTCGATTTCGTGGTCGCCTAGAATAGATGCAACAAGTGATTAATCAACAGAGGGAATTACCGTGACAAAGACACGAACGCAACTTAAGGGATATTTTAGAACAGGCGATAAACCGACCCAGGAAAACTTTGCCGCCCTGGTTGACGGTATGCTCAACCAGGAAGAGGACAATATTTTCAAGGCCCCCGACGGTCAACTCAGCATACGGGCGGTCGCCAATAAAGAACGCATGCTCAACTTCTACCGAAATGATTCCGGCCTGGAAAATCCGGACTGGGCGCTGAGCCTGCAGGACCCGCAGACGTCGCGAGCGGGGTTCAGCATCAACGACGCTGGCAGCCAAAGCCGACTTTTCATCGACAGTGCGAACGGCAACGTCGGTATCGCCACGCAAGCGCCCAAGCAGGCGCTACATGTGAGTGGTGACTATTACGGCAAAGGCCATATCTGGCTTCATGCTTATGAGGGGGATGGAAACAGTGGCGTCGCTTATGTGCAAGCCAGAGATAGTACCAATACAAGCAAAATCGCACTTCAGCTGCGCACTCAAAATGGAGGACCTCTGGAAGCTTTGCGCATCGAGCCAAACGGCAATGTCGGTATCGGCTCGACCAGCCCCATTTTTAGGCTGGACGTTCATGGCGATAGTAGTAGCAATGATGGCATAACGATAGAAAATATGGGAACAGGGAACCCACAGTTGTGCTTTAAAAAGAATGGTAGCGATTTCGTGGCCATCACCGCCATCACCACAGCTTCAGATCAGGCTGATCCAGGCAAACTGCACTTGTGGATAAAGGGACATGGGGACGTATTAAATTTGATTGGTGGCAATGTCGGTATCGGTACTAATGCCCCAAATTCAAAGTTGCACGTCAATGGTTCTCTGAGGACAAGTTCCGCCGCCATCGGTCAGCATTTTCGGGTTGCTAGCAACGGCTATGTCGGTATCGGCACCAACAACCCCAAAGCGCCCTTGCATGTCACTATTCGAACAACGAACAAAGTAGATGGAAAGAAAACCTATAGAGATCCAAATCAAAGTGGTTGGAACGAATATTATGCAATTGCAACCCACGAATGGGTAGGTGCTTATGGCTATGCGAATTGGAGCGATGCCCGGGTTAAAAAAAATCCTCGAAAGCTGGATGCCCAGGAAGCACTGCGAGTCATCAACGACCTGAATCTGGTCGATTATGAGTATATTCCCACTTATAAGGTTGGACATAAAGACGGCCGCGGCGTGTATGCCCAGGAAATACAGAACCTGCTGCCCGACGCCGTATCCACATTCCCGGAAATGGAGCTGGAAGACGGCACCGTGCTCAAGGATTTTCTCTCGGTAGACTACAACAGGATCTTTACCACTGGCTTGGCGGCCATACAGGAGCTGAGCAGGCAGCATGAGACGCTGCAGCGGACTGTTGCAAAGCTGAATGAGAGATTAGAAACGACTCAAGTTTGAGGGAACTCTCCCTATTTGTCGGCATGAACAGAAAAGTTTTCTCGGAGCACTCTCGATGAGAGACACAATAGAAGGAAGACCCCCATGGGTGCCAAGGAAGCATCAATAGCACGGTCCGCCACTCCGCCTGAGCAGGGTCCTATGGACTATACCTCGCTGCGCAAGGAAGGCATCCGCCATCTCGAGCGCATGGCCGGTCAACAGTGGTCTGACTTCAACGCCCACGACCCCGGCATCACCATGCTGGAACAGTTTTGTTATGCACTCACCGATCTCGGCTACCGCATCGACTACGATATTAAGGACCTGTTGGCCTCATGGGAGGACGATCCATATCGCTTCCTATACTGCCCGGACGAGATCTTGACCACTGACGCGGTGACGCTCGCCGACATGCGCCGGCTGGCCCTCGACGTCGAGGGGGTCCGCAACGTCTGGGTCGAGCCGGTCGTGCCAAGTGAAAAAGAGATCATCGATGGAATAGGCTACATGGCGATCGGGCTCGACTTCGAAGTCGCGCCAGGTGAGGGCGAACAGGACGTGACATTTGAACCCGAACAGATCAAGGGTCTGTACCGGGTACTGATCGCGTTGGCCGATCCGTACGACAGCAAGCGCAAGGAGATCGTGCAAGCCGTCGCCCGCCAGTTGCATGCGCACCGCAATCTCTGCGAGGATTTCGAGAGCATCGAGATTGTCGAGCCGCAGCCTGTCACGGTGAGGGCCCGCATCGAGATCCGGCCGGTCGAGCAGCCCGATGCCGTGCTGACGCAGATCTGTAAGATCATCGCCGACAGTATTGCGCCGCCCGTCCGCTTTGCCACCCTGGAGGAGCTGATCAAACAAGACCTGCCCCTCGACGAGATCTTCGACGGGCCGCTGCTGGAGCGCGGCTTCCTCACCGCCGACGCGTTGGAGGCGGCCCCGCGCCGGGAGGAGATCCACACCTCCGACCTGATCCGAGAGATCATGAGCGTGGAGGCCGTGCGTACGGTGCAGAGCATCACGGTCAACGGCAAAGCGTGGGTGCTGAAACTGGAAACAGACACGGCGCCGACCCTGGATCTGAACAATTCCAGTATCGAGCTGACACGGGACGATATGACGGTGGCGGGCCCGAGCGTTCCCAGACTTGAGCAAACCAAAGCCGCCGCCGTGCCGCTTCCTTCGGCCATCATGCCGCCGCGCGGGCGGAATCGGAATGTCGGTCGTTACCGCTCGATCCTGCATCAGTTTCCCGCCTGTTACGGCGTCGGCGAGGCGGGACTGCCCCTTTCGGCCCCGCCACAGCGCCGGGCCGCGGCCAAGCAGCTCAAGGCCTACCTGATGTTCTTCGACCAGCTGCTGGCGAACGAGTTTGCGCAGCTGGCAAACGCAGGCGCGCTGTTCTCCCTCGACCCGCCAGAGGGGCGGACCTGCTTTTCGCAATTGGTCGGAGCGCCAGGCGGCGAGGAAGAGCGCCTGGGGCTGGACGAAATCCGAGTCAGTGACGCGCAGGAGCACGCGACGGAACTCCAATCGATCACCGAAACCTCATTCCGGGATTCCGGGCAGGATGCTTCCGACGATCGGCGCCGTAACCGTTTTCTCGATCACCTGTTGGCCCGGGTCGGCGAACAGCTTACCGATTACGCGCTGGTCCAGGGCGGTCTTGACGACGACAAAGTGATCGGCGACAAGCAGGCGTTCCTAGGGGATTACCCGCGTATCAGTGCAGCCCGGGGCAGCGGGGCCGACTGTCTCACGCCGTTCGGCGAAGACAATCGCTCCGGGCTGGAACAGCGCATTCGGCGCAAGCTGGGTTTGACCGATGACGAGCGTTTTTGCGTCGTCGAGCACATCCTGTTGCGCCCGGTTACAGAAGACGTGCAGCAGGATGTGCCGCGGCAAGCGGGCGCCGACGGTCCGATTCCCTATTCGTTGCAGATCAGCTTCGTATTGCCGGGTAAGACTGGGCGATTCGCCGACCCGAAATTCCAGACTCTCGTCGAGCGCACGGTCATGGAGGAGACCCCGGCCCATCTGATGATCAGGATACATTGGCTTGGGATAAATAGGCTTGAGGAACAAAACTACCCGAAGTTCGAGACCGACTATCAACAATGGCACGATGCGCGGTGCCGGGATCTTGGGATACCCGTCAGCGATGGCGCCGCCGAAACCGAAACCACGACCATCGTTCGCGACCGCTTAGTCGCGAATTTGAAGTTGTTCATGAGCAAAACGCCGACCGATGATCAATCTGGCCAGTCGAGAGCATTGATCGAACCATGAGCGGACCGAAACATAGAATCAAACGCCAGGTGATCGAGCTGACGGTCGCCGATGAAGCCGAGGCGCCGCCGCTGCATGCGGAGATGCGCCGCATCCACGAGCGCCGGCTCCTGCCCCTGATCGATCGCTACTGCACCGAGCTCGGCGATCCCGACCGTATTTACCGCATCGACAGGCTGGAGGTGGACCTGGGTACCGTCGATGCCGGGAATCTGGAACAGGATTTCGCTGCCCAGTTGGCCGCCCCGCTGTGTAGCGCGCTGGCGGCGCAGCTCGGCCAGGCGGAGCGGAGTGCCGGCGGCGATGGGGAAGACCTCGCGACGCAATCTTTGCTGGAATTGTTCGAGTTCTTCGCTCGCACCGGATCCCTGCCCTGGTGGGCGGACACATCACAGCCGCAAATCCTGGACAGGGTCATGGAGCGCTTGCTGCAGACGGCGCCCGGCCCGCTCGCCCGCTCGATGTGGGCGCTGAGCGATGCAGACGGGAGCCTCAAGAGACTCGTCCTCCACTACCCGGATGCGGTGCTCACACGGCTGGTTCTGGTTCTGGTGCCGAGCCTGAGCGGGACGCTGCCAGATTTTTTCACCGAGCTTCTGGACCTCCTCCTGAGCGCTAAGGGTTCCGCGGGGAGGCCGCGAACGAACGTCTGGACGGCCATCCTGCGCATCGCCTGCCGGGCGCGAACGCCGCGCGCCGCGCCGGTACGTTTCTGGCGTGAAACGCTGCTTCAAGTGGCGGTCGATACCGGCGTGTCCTATGCCGCGCTCGCCTCCGGTCTTTACGAATCCGTCCAGGCCAGGGGCGCGCTCGCCGGCGGCCCGCTTGGGGTCGTCGCGGAGCGTTTATATAAGGATATCGCGGAGCCGCCCCGGGAAGCCCCCGGCGAGGCGCGGCCGTCGCGGCCCGACGAGCAGGGTCCGCTCGACCTGACCTTCAGCGACGCCGATGAGCTCTACGTTGGCAATGCCGGCCTGGTGCTGCTGTGGCCGTTTCTCGAAAACTTCTTCAATCGTCTCGGCCTGATCGAGGACCAGCGATTCAAGGACGAGGCGGCGGTTCAGCGCGCGGTCGGGCTGCTGCAATACATCGCCGGCGCGGACGAGTCGCCGCCGGAAACCCTGCTGCCCCTGAACAAGGTGCTGTGCGGGATGGCGCCCGAAGCGGTTTTCGATTTCGGCCCGGACATCACGACGCAGGAAATGGAAGAATGCAACGATCTGCTCGTTGCGGTGATCCAGCAAGCACCGATCCTGCATGAGATGTCCCTGGCCGGATTTCGCGGCAGCTTCCTGCTGCGCAAAGGCCAGCTCGGCGCCCGCGACGGCAACTGGCTGCTGCGCGTCGAACGCGAGACTCATGACATCGTGCTCGACCGCTTCCCTTGGGGCGTCCATATCGTGAAGCTGCTGTGGATGGAGGCGATGATGCAGGTGGAGTGGTAGCCATGACCTCAGTAATCGAACTCAACGCCCGCGACCTCGAGCAGGAACTGGCCTGGTTCGCGCGAGTGTTCGACGCCCGGTTCAAGCTCTATTTCGGCCAGGACGCCGACTGCCAGAGCGTGTTCGAGATCGCGCCGCCCGATCTCGGCACATCCGAATCTGCTTATGCCGGCTTCGTCCGGCACTACGAGCTATCCTTCGCCGAGCGCGTCGCCGTCGTGCTCGGCTTGGCGCCGCATCTCCGCCCGCAGCTGCTCGACATTTTCCACACCAGGAACAAGACCTTCGACCGAAAGTTCACCGAATTCGGCGGCATCCACGATGCCAACGGCGACTTCGTGCCGACCGCGGAGACGCTCGCGTTCATCCTCGCGGGCGGCGATCTGCAAGCCCGCCTTGCGCTCCAGGCGATGTTCGATCGCGATCATTTCTTCGCCAAACACGACATCCTGCGCCTTATTCCCCAAGGCCGGGACGAGCCCTTCATGAAGGCCCCGCTGCGGCTCTCGGAAGAGTGCCTGGGCCTGGTCACCACCGGGCACGCCCGCCGGCCCGACCTGAGCGCCGAGTTCCCCGCCCGCCACATCGAGACCCAGCTCGACTGGAGCGACCTCGTCCTGCATCCCGGCACCCTGACCCAGGTGCGGGAGATCGAGATCTGGCTGCGCCACGGCGACACGCTCATGGGCGAGTGGGCCATGGGCCACAAGCTGCGGCCCGGCTACCGCGCGCTGTTCTACGGGCCGCCCGGCACTGGCAAGACCATGACCGCGTGCCTGCTTGGCAGGTCCACGGGCCGCGAGGTCTACAAAGTGGACCTCTCGCTGGTGGTGTCGAAATACATCGGTGAGACCGAGAAAAACCTCGCCCGCGTGTTCGACCAGGCGCAGCACAAGGGCTGGATCCTGTTCTTCGACGAGGCCGACGCGCTCTTCGGCAAGCGCACCGAGACCCGGGACGCGCACGACCGCTACGCCAACCAGGAAGTCTCGTTCCTGCTCCAGCGCATCGAGACCTTCGACGGCATCGCCATCCTTGCCTCCAACCAGAAGGACAACATCGACGCCGCCTTCGCCCGGCGCTTCGAGTCGATTATCTACTTCCCCATACCGCGTCCCGAAGAGCGGTTGCGCCTGTGGCAACAGGGCTTCTCGCCGAAGGCGCAACTGGAGGAATCGGTGGATTTGGACCAGATTGCCGCGCAGTATGAATTGTGCGGCGCCTCGATCATGAACGTCGTGCGCTATGCTTCATTGCAGGCATTGGAGAACGGCGACAGTCTGGTGACGCTGGAGACATTGCAGCGTGGCATCCGGCGTGAACGCACCAAGGAAGGGAAAGGTGTATGACCATGAAGAGCCATGCATCCGTTAGCAAGGCCACGCGGAAGAGCAGCGGCGATTCGTCGCGACCTTCGTCCGGCGGTGAGAGTGCGGTGGCGAAAGAGCCGCCGCCTTCTGGGGTTGAGTTTGTTGATAAGGGCATGGCGGCAACCGTGGCGGTTCAGCGTGTGGGCGAACCCGAGCCCGCCCCCGACTACGCAAAGGTTACAGAGATAGTAAACAACAAAATAGCGACCGAGCCGGTCCCTGAATTCCTCCGTCGGTTGGGGTCGCTGTCAGAAGAGTTCGTCAAGAATAACTGGAAAAAGCTTATTCGATGGGAGTATCCGGTTTCTAAAGTCGCTGGAGTTAGGGAAAAGAATTACGCCAGAGACATCTTTATGGATTTGAAGGAGCCCGTTTACGCACAGTCCGTGGGCGTCAACGTCGGCAAAGAGGGGGGGCGCGAATGGGGCGTAGATCCGGCGACAGCTAGCGAAATGATCCAGGGTCTAGCTGAGCATGTGACGAACAACGTCAACCAAGTCACCGGAATTGAGCCTGCACCGGTAAGAATCGCCGGGTCTGCCGGGGTGATGAAAGTGGATCCAAACCGGTTCATTGCTGACGACATCGACCTTGACTACTACCGCGTGCCATTCGATAAGGACGAATGGAATTCGGCGAAACAGGCGTTCGAAAAGGTACCGAAATACATAAGTGAGTTCGGTACCGCGGATCACGGGAGGTCACGGGGCGAGGGAGAAAGTATTGTCCACTCACAATGGAGCTTCGCACCAAGCCAGGAGCCGCCAAGAGAGATGATGACCATCGATGTGGAACTGAAAGATGTGACCGGACCGAAATGGCATGAGGGATTCCAAGAGGGGAAATCGCGGGAAGTGGGAGAGAGCCCTTGGATTCCAACAAGTCAGCTTTATATCGACGTGTGTTCGCGGCTCGTGGACTTGGTACTGCAAGCCGAAAGTAAAGGTCAGGGTGTTAAGCAGGTTTACGAAGCCGCTAAAGAAAAACACTTGTTGACCAAGAGAGAGGTTCTGTTAAAAGCGCTTGGTGACAAAGTCAGTCGCGCCGAACAGATGGCTAGGGACAAGCTCGCTCAAGATCGTTTTGACCGTTGGAAGGAGGTCTCCGACGGAAAGCTACGCGTTAATGTGGCGGGCAAGGACGAAGTTGTTTGTCTGATTACTAAACCCCAGGCTCAAAGCCCATTAACTCGAACATGAACGTCGGAGGATTAGGATTAGGGGAGATTAGGATTAGGGGACACCGATTCTTTAATAACTTAATAGACTACTATACAAAAAGAGATTGGTGTAAGTTCTTGCAATGCTACATTCCCAAACCAGGTTTTCCCTTATGGGGAGACCTTTAAGATATAGAATTAGTTGGTGCGTTATAGCATGTGATTTTCCGGTGCGGTCGACGTGAGGCAATTTATCCAAGGATCTGTGGCAACATAATGGCGTTTATACGCAACAGTTCAACCGTACCCATGCTCGCGCGATTCATGTGTAGCAGCAATAAAGAACTCTGACCGTTTTACATTTTTATAACACACCAAGGAAGGGAAAGGCACATGAACAACCAGACTACCATGAGCAAGACCTCTCGAAAAACAAACGATGACTCATCGCAACATTCATCCGCCGGTGCAGATGCGGTAGCGATCACGCCGCCGGATTATGGAATTGGGTTTGTTGATGGTGGTATGGAGGCGGTTGCGCCGGTGCAGCTTGTGGGTCGGACGGGGAGGTCTTCTACACCTGCACCTGCACCTACACCAAACCGTACCGGTTTGCCGGATCAGTTGAAAAGTGGGATTGAAAATCTTTCGGGTTATTCCATGGATGATGTGCGGGTGCATTATAACTCCAGTAAACCGGCCGCTTTAAATGCCTTGGCTTATGCGCAGGGGACGGAGATTCATCTGGGGGCGGGGCAGGAGAGGCATTTGCCGCATGAGGCTTGGCATGTTGTACAGCAGAAGCAGGGGCGGGTTAGGCCTACTTTGCAGATGAAGGGTGGGGTTGGGGTTAATGATGATGTGGGGTTGGAGAGGGAGGCGGATGTTATTGGCGAAAAAGCGAGTAGGTATAATGGCAATGGATTTGGTTTCGAGATGCTACAGAGCGAAGTCGTAAGTCAGAGTGGTAAAACACTTCAGGCTGTCTGGAATTCTGATAAAGAACATAACGAAAAATGGGATCAAATGATTGATGGAGTGCAGTGGTACAGGGACTCTACAAAGAGATTATGGTTTGTGGATAAAAATAAAGATAAACGATATGAGTTTTGGTCAGGGCAAGTGCATAGCTACTCAGAGGAAGAATGGAATAATATAGAAATTGAACTCTCCACTCCAGCTCAAGATACCCGTAGTGCAGTAGAAAAAATTAAAGAATTTAATGATTTTGAAAAATATGAGCCGCTAATATTAAAAGGATCACGTGATAGACCCGCTCAACTTTTTGATGTGAATGGTGATCCAATAAACGTAAAAAATCGAGCCGATGGTGCTTTCATGATTGATACGGGAATGTCAGAAGGCGAAGCTAAGAATTATGAAAAAGTTAGAAATATGGGAGTAAGGGTTCCTTTTGTTTACGGTTGGAATTCTAAAGGAGCAATTGTTCAGTTTTTGCCAAATCAAACGACGGTGACAGCACAATTGAACAGTATTGATAAGGCAGTTGAGTCTAAAATTAAGCAACTTAAAAAAATCGATAAATGGTATCCTGATGTTTGGAAAAAAGCAGTGGTGGATTTAAATGTTTTAATTAAAACAGGATACCATTCAGGTGATTTACAATTTATGGTGGATAATAACGGTGGACATATCTATGTAATGGATTTGGAAGTAGATAAGGGGCCAAGATTTGAGAAATATCCTGATAATAGTCTTATTCGAGCTAAAGAGATAATTCTAAAAGCTATTCAAGGGGACAATTAAAGTAAGATTAGGGGACATCAGATTACAGATTACACAGATTAGGGGACACCGATTCTTTAATAACTTAATAGACAACCAGACAAGACATAGATATATTTCTCGAATGCCGAGACAAGGACGTTTACATATACCCGGGGGGTACTATCACGTCATGGGCCGTGGATTAGAGCGGCGGCGGATATTTGAAAGTGTTGTTGATAAAAAATATTTTCTTGTGCGTTTGGGTGAAGGATTGGAATCTGCCCAATGTCAGTTCCTCGCATGGGCGGTCATGTCGAATCATTACCATCTGCTCGTTCGTGTCTCATCCAAACCGTTGAGTAAATTAATTAGAAGGGATTAAGAGGCAAAGCAAATGAGCGCAGAGAAAAGGATGGCTCAAGTCTATATCCGGCTCAGAGGTTTTGCTGAGCCGGATGTACGGTCTCAGATTGAAGGTCATCTTGAGCCAGGCAAGTATATCGTTAAAGAGTATCGCGCAAACTATCCTAATCAAGACACGGATTACGCGTTGGTATTAGCCCCGGCGCTGGGCGCGGGTGACACTTGGATTTGTAGCCGCTGGAAATCTCAGCGCTACGCTGAGATTTCAGAGCAACCCGCTGTCATCTTGGAACGCGTAGGGTTTGACGAAGACCCGATGGCGATTGAAGAAAACACTTTGGTGAATCTACTCGGGCAGTTCGAGGATTTTACTTACGACCTCGACGAAGCGCGTTATCCCTACCCCTTACCCGGAGTGCGCGTACCCCAGGCGCCGCCTAACTTGAATAACTGCTGTACTTTTGTTGAAGCTTTGCTGGTTAAGGCTTGGGCCGAGGAACACGATACTGTTGCATGGAATACGGAACGCCATGGACAAATGATGATTTTCTCAAACGATGATTTCTTCTCGCCCGTGACCGCGGTAGTGGAATCGGGAATGGGCATCAAAGTCGCCGACCCGGATACCCCGCCGCATCCATGGACACTTATACAAGGGTGGCGCCGGCAGTGGCGCGGTGGCCACACATTTCTGATTGTCGATTACCACCATGATACAGATCGAGTACTCACTCTTGAATCCAACAGTAGTTACAGATTAAACGGGGTTGGCTTTCGCAGTCTCGGCAATCTCAAGGAATTTAACGGACAGCCACCGGCACGTTGGTGGGAGCGTGAAGAGTCATGGACTTGGGAGAGAGTCCAATCGACCTATCAATATCGGGAGCAGGCGTGGCTTAAGATTAGGAATCGTGAATGGAGTGGGCTCTAAGTGTTTGTAAAAGCGAGAGAAGGGGTTCGAGCCCTTTACCAGCTATGAACGTCGTGCGTTATGTCTCGTTGCAAGCGCTGGAGAGCGGCGACAGCTTGGTCACGCTCGAAACACTGCAGCGCGGGATTCGGCGTGAGCACATCAAGGAAGGGAAAGGAGCCTGACCATGAAGAACCATACCTCCGTGGGCAAGAGCGCGCTGAAAACCAATAGCGATTCGTCGCGACCTTCGTCCGGGGGGGAGAATGGGGTGGCGATCGTCCCGCCGGATTATGGGATTGGATTTGTTGATCGTAGGATGGAGGCGGCTGTGCCGGTGCAGCTTGTGGGTACGACGGGGACTGCTTCTGCTCCTGCCTCCGCACCCACACCAAACCGTACCGGTTTGCCGGATCAGTTGAAAAGCGGTATTGAAACTCTTTCTGGTTATTCTATGGATGATGTGAAGGTGCATTATAACTCTAGTAAACCGGCGCAGTTGAATGCGCATGCTTATGCGCAGGGGAATCAGATTCATCTGGGGGCTGGGCAGGAGAGGCATTTGCCGCATGAGGCCTGGCATGTGGTGCAGCAGAAGCAGGGGCGGGTTAGGCCGACGTTGCAGATGAAGGGTGGGGTGGGTGTTAATGATGATGCGGGGTTGGAGAGGGAGGCGGATGTGATGGGAGCCAAGGCGACACGGGGTGAACGACTAAGCGGGCCGGCCTGGCATGTAATGCAGCATAAACAGGGACGAGTGAAGCCAAGTCTACAATGCGAGGGTGTGGCGATGAATTCATCGCATCGGCCGGTGATGAGACAAGTCAAGCACAGCGGAGCAGAGGTGCTGCAACGCGAAGCGGTGACGGGATTGGCGCGGAGGTCCATTCCCAAGGAACTCGAAAAAAAAGCCGAAATTTCCGATAAGTCAAAAACGGCATGGGATGCCAGCGGAAACGCGGAACGCGCTAAGGACACCTTTGTAGGGATTACATGCGTAGACCCAACAAACGCATCGAAGTATGGCCACTTCATGATGTACCCCTGCTTCAATGAAGTCGACGACGGGAAAAATCGAAGCAAACTATACGTTCCTGACCGTCCCTTGGCGACCAACCTCGGAGGGCTGAGCACTCAGGACGAGGTACAGAAACAGTACGGAGCGGAAAATTACATATTTAAGCCCGCACAACTTCCTGGCGGAATCGATGGATACTTTCATAAGGAAGTTTGCGCACGTGAGTCCACGCCCGAAGACGAGGTAATAGGCTGGTCTGTCCGTGGTAACAAGGCGAAAGGCAGCGGAACGATTCGATTTGTATCGGGCCGTAATCTGGACAAATTCGTGAAGAAAGAAAAACACAATGTGAAAGGGAGAGAGGCTCGCGATATGCCCAAGGCGTGGGCGAAGTGGATCACGCAGATACTCAAGGAGAAACTTGGTCTGAAACTATCGGGGTACAGCATGGGCCAACATAAAACAAGCACAGGAAAGACGGCGCGAAAGAGGGAATTTACAGTCAAAAATTAGAGGGGTCAGAGCCTGACGACTCCCCACAAATATCTCTTTTAACATCAAAGTGGTCAGAGCCCGTTGCGGCAGTAATCTGGTCATGCTGGAAACATTACAGCGTGGGATTCGGCGTGAGCATGTTAAGGAAGGGAAAGGGGTGTGAAGATGAAAAGTGATCGTTCGGTTAGCAAGATTGCGCGCAAGAGCAGTGGGGATGCGTCGCGACCTTCTTCGTCAGGGGGTGAGAAGGGGGTGGCGATGACGCCGCCGGATTATGGGATTGGGTTTGTTGATCGTGGGATGGAGGCGGCTGCGCCGGTTCAGCGTGTGGGCGAGCCGGAGGAAGAGGAGAAGATGCTGCAGGGAATGTTCGACGCGGGCGCGGTCGTGCAGGCGAAAGCCGAGCGGGTGCCCAACCGCACCGGCCTGCCGGATCGATTGAAAAGCGGTATAGAAAATCTTTCCGGTTATTCTATGGATGATGTTCGGGTGCATTATAACTCCAGTAAACCGGCGCAGTTGAATGCGTTGGCCTATGCGCAGGCGAGTGAGATTCATTTGGCTCCAGGGCAGGAGAAGCATTTGCCGCATGAGGCCTGGCATGTTGTGCAGCAGAAGCAGGGTAGGGTTAGGCCGACGATGCAGATGAAGGGAGTCGCGATTAACGATAATCTCGGATTAGAATACGAGGCGACGCAGATGAGTGAGAAAGCTTTGCAGGGAAAGGTTGGTGCGGGTGTGGGGTTGGTAAAGGGCACTGACCCCTATAATTCGCCACTGCAGGAGAAAGCGGAAGAACCCAGCCACGAAAACCACTGTATTTGCCCTACATGTACACAAGCACAAATGGAAAGCGGTCCAGTGTCCCAAGTGGTACAAAGAGGGGGCAATGAAGTGATGCAACTAGTATGCGGAAAATGTAATAGTCCGAAGCATAGAACCACGAACTGCCCAGTCCCAAAGAAGGACATAGATGAGAGGAAAAGCAATGCTATTGTTTTCAACAAAGCTATACAAGAGGCACTAAAAAAAGAGAAGAAGGACAGTAAAGAAAAACCATCGCTGACACGAAAACAACAAGAAAGCGCCAATAGGAATGAATCAACAAACTCAAAACCTACCACAGAAAAATTCCGTAAAGACCACGTGAAAGAGACCCCGACCGACGCAACCAAGAAAGCCGAAAGTGTCGCACAGAATAGAAATTATGGGACAGGCAATACGCCGGGACGGAAAAAAAGCACGTTGTTGATTATGAGTCCAGACAAACAAAAAGAGCTGCGAGTGGAGGCATTGAGAAACTTGAAACTAGAGGACTCACAGGTAGAGAGAGGACACCCCCTTTCAACGAAACAAGGTCACAATGTAAAGGTGAAAACGCTTGTAGAGTCTATAGATACTGATGTCATAATAAAAGACGACGGCAGGAGATCGACCGACCACACAGGAGGAATGCGAGTACCAGAAGTAGGATTAAGAGACGGGCAGGTCCACCACTTGGAAGGTACAGAAAAAGCGGAGGGCGGAGAAAAGAAAAAGCCGAAGACGGAAAAGAAAAAAAAGAAAAAAAAGAAAAAGAAATAAGGGGCCAATGGGAAACCGTAACCATAACCAAAAATAGGATTAGTAATAGATTAGGGGACACCGATTCCTTAATAACTTAATAGAGAACAGACAAGATAGAGTTATACTTTTCGAATGCCGAGACAAGGACGTTTACATATACCAGGGGGGTACTATCACGTCATGGGCCGTGGATTAGAGCGGCGGCGGATATTTGAAAGTGTTGTTGATAAAAAAGATTTTCTTGTCCGTTTGGGTGAAGGATTGGAGTCCGCCCAATGTCAGTGCCTCGCATGGGCGGTCATGTCGAATCATTACCATCTGCTCGTTCGTGTATCATCCAAACCGTTGAGTAAATTAATGAGCCCTTTGCTAAATGGTTACGCCACACAGTATAACCATCGAAAAAAACGCAGTGGATATGTTTTTCAAAATCGCTACAAGTCTATGCCTTGCGATGCCGACAACTATTTACTGGAGTTGATCCGGTATATTCATCTCAATCCCCTTAAGGCGAAATTAGTCGATAATCTGTAAGCGCTCGACCGCTATCCCTGGAGTGGGCATTCTGGAATGATGGGGCGCCATGTCCAAACCTGGCACGCTGGTGCGGAAGTGTTGGCATTATTTGGCAATCAAATAAAAACTGCTCGCTCCCGTTATCGTCAGTTTGTCAGTGAAGGGATCCAGAAAAAAAAATCAAGATCTGTCAGGTGGTGGTCTGAATTGTGAAATTTCCCCTAATGATATAGTTAAAAAAGGCCGACAAAACGAGATATCAAAAGCAAAAAATTTAATCTGTTACTGGGGTACACAAGTGCTTGGTTTTTCATCCACCGAAATCGCGTACTATTTGCGTATTAGCCAACCTTCCATATCAAAGGCCGGCAAGCGAGGCGATAAATATTGTCAGCAGCTTGGTATAGAATGGGAGGATGTGGCTAATAGTTAAGATAAGTTATTAAGGAATCGGTGTCCCTTACTCCTGGAGCATTCTGAGCCGCTGCACTCGCGTCACAAGGTTTGATTGCCAGTATGCAAGGTCAGGACACCCGGTAACAGTTTAATTCGCAACGAGGAGGCTGACAAGTGAACACCATTGGCGTCGATGTCGATTCAAAATACCTAACGTTAGGCGAGCCGAGAAAAGTACAGGACAGCAAGGCGTTTGACTGTTAAGGATTAACAAGGGGAGGCTGAGATTAGCGTGCGCCCGGAATGTCCGCTTCCGACCCGTAAGAGTCGTCCACTAAATTTTTGCAAACGACCGGTTGATTATGGAAAGCGGACGTTTAGGGTATGATAGTGATCGGTAGCCACCGATGATTTGCGTAGATTTACCGAAATAATCACGTTACAAATTTCATTTCGAACTACCTGGTCGGCTGTTAATCTTTATCCAGATCTTCGATGATAGGACAACCATCCTCGCTGGCCCTGCACAGATTAAGTAATAGTGTCAGTTCATTTTTCAGAGTCGATAAATCAATAAGATGGGATTCAATATCTGAAAGTTTCTTGGCGGTTAGTTGGCGTATTTCATCTTTGGCGTGTTGCGGGTCTTCGCGCATCGCAAGCAAATTTCGAATTTCATCAAGCGTAAAGTTCATGCGCTGGGCTCGCTTGATAAACTTCAATCGTGACAGGTCCTTTTCATTGTACTGACGTATACCTGAAGTATTGCGCGGAACCCTGGGTAACAAGCGAATCTTTTCGTAGTAGCGCAAGGTATCGGCGGATAGACCAGTACGTTTTGTGACCTCACTAATTTTATACATGGTCATCGTCAATATTAAATAAAGAAGAAATACTCATTGAGTAAATAGAGCCCTGTTGCCATCAAGACTAAGGCGGCAATAATTTCAAATCCTTTCTGATAGCGTGAAAGGATTCGCAAGGACTCCAGCCAACCCATACTCCACGCACCTAAAATAATGGGTATGCTGCGGCCGAGTGCAAAAGCCAATAACAGGGCAAAGCCAAAACTCATTGAACCGATGGCAGCACTTGCCGTTAAAGTCACTAGTAAGGCCGGGGTGCAAAAAGGACAAACGGCCACCGAAAAAGGGATACCGAGTAGAAAAGCGCCCCAGATACCCGTGACCTTACGCCCTTTTATGCCAAACCAGGGTAGGCGGATTTTTAACCAGCCCGGCCACATCAACCCCAGCAGGATCAACAAGGGTCCAAGGAATAGGCCCCACTGCCGGCCCAAGATATTTTGCACCCATTCACCACCCAACGCGGCGGCAACACCAAGTACAACATGTGTCACCATCATCCCCAAAACAAACGCACTTCCTAATATCAACGCACGTCGCTCTTCATGCGCCTTGGTGACATAGGCCGCCATGACCGGAATCGAGGCAAACGAGACGGGATTAAAACTGAACACGAAACCCGCCAGAAACGCGATACCAATGCCCGCCAAGCTCGCCTGCTGCAAGGCACTCTTGAGCATCGGTACATTGATATCCAATGAAGGGACCAACAAATACAGGGCGGTCCCCAACAGGAGGACGGCAGTGAGATAGGGACTGCCTTTGGCGGCATGTTGGAGCAAGTCACGACCATCACCATGCACGCCTTTAACGGTGGCAAATACCATCGGCAACGTAAAGAGCGTCGCAAATAACACACCCGCCAGCGCGGCAAATGCCAGGGAATCGACCGTTATGGCCATACCGGCGACCACCACGATCAGGGGTAGGGTGCAAGCGGGTAAAGTCAGTCCCAATTGCCAGGCGAAGTTTGGCTTACGCACACTGGGCAGTAATTTAAAAAATTCCAAATGAGGAACCGGGATGTAGATAAAACGTGACACTACATACAACACCGCCATGGCTGTCAGGATAATACTAGGCAAGTATGGACCCCACTGGGGTGCCTCGGTGAGCAAGGTAGGCACGACAAACACACTCACCATCAACGCGGTACGACTGAGCCAAACGGTCAGCAGGCTTTGACAACAGATTTTGCTATCGGCTGACTGGTGTGTGCGCACAGAAAACAAGGTGTGCGTCGCGATCGTGCAGGGCTCGAAAAAGGCCAATAATCCCAATACGGTCGCAGTAAGGAGTAACATCGTTATCATGACTGCGCCTCCAGACCAACCTGTCCCAAACGGCTTTGCAACTCATTGCGGAGTTTTTTTGCGCTCGGTAGACTGGAAAATACGAGTTCATTATCGATAGCAATTGAAGGTGTGGACAGCACACCCAGGTCAACGGCGTAATCCATTTCTTCAAGAATATTCACTTCCCGCCACTGGATTTTATCGCTACCCATCTCATCAACGAGCCTGCGCAACACTTCCTTGGCATGCCCACATTTACCACAGCCTGGGGAGGAAAAGACTTCAACTTTAATGACCATATTCAACATTATTCCTGCGCAGTCAGCGCTAGTACAACCTGCCCCCAAAATAACACTTGGAGTCAACTCCAGGTCAAGGCTGATATGAACCTTTTGTTCAAATGAGACTCTGTACCTATATACGGAGTTCTCAACGAGGAACCAGCCATGAGAAAAGCGCTGACAATTGGTTGTTTGGCCCGCACTGCCGGGGTAAATGTCGAGACGGTACGCTACTACCAGCGTGTCGGGTTGATCAGGGAACCCCGAAAGCCGCCGTCTGGTTACCGGGTCTATCCACCAGAGATGGTGGATCGAATCAAATTCATCAAGCGTGCCCAACCATTGGGATTTAGCCTGCAGGAAATCGCCGACTTATTGGAGCTGGGGGACGGTCACTGCGCGGATGTGCGGGTTCGTGCCGAAGAGAAGCGCGCTCAGATCCAGCAGCAAATCACGGATCTCACTGCTTTGAAGACGACACTGGATGGGCTGATCACGGCCTGTCAGTCAGAAAATGACACTGCGTATTGTCCCATCGTGGAATCCTTAGCGGGAAAGCAAGCCTGAGCTGACACGCGCCAACGCCCTAAAACCCGCTTCACCTTATTTCAAACAAAATTTCCAAGTTGGGTGCTTGACTCTGTACTCGGGTACGGAGTCTAAACTTGCCCTAGTTTGAAATATCCAGAGGACAGGACGTGTCAGAGGTGACATCGACTACGGCACCCAGAACCAATAATCGCTCCATCATCGCCGCCGTGCTGGCGGCGGTTGGTGCCTCAATCTGTTGTGTCGGCCCCTTGGTTCTGCTCGCACTAGGTATCGGCGGTGCCTGGATTAGTTACCTGACTGCCCTGGAACCCTATCGCCCCATTTTCGTAGGCATTACCCTGGTGTTTCTGTTTCTGGCCTTTCGCAAACTGTATCTGCTACCGAGGCAATGCACCCCGGGTGATGCCTGTGCGGTACCCAGCACCTTGCGCAACCAGCGAATCATCTTTTGGATCGTGACGATATTGCTGGTCGCTCTGCTGACGTTTCCCTATTACGGCACGGTCTTTTTTGAGTAACAAATTACCAGGAGTCCGACCATGTTACGTTCCATCTTTTTCTCATTCGTTTTGGTTTCCGCCGTGCTGGTGGCACCTTTTACCACCGCTGCCATTGCGGCTGAGCCTCAAACGGTCACCCTCTATGTGCCCGGCATGACGTGCAAGTTTTGCCCCATCACTATTCGTAAAGCCTTGAAGAAAGTACCCGGAGTTATCGATGCCAGGTCGGACTACGAAACAAAAACGGCCACGGTGACGTTTGACCCTGCCACGACGAATGTCGAGGCATTAACCAAAGCAACCGAAAATGTAGGCTATCACTCCACCCTGAAGCAGAAATAATCAGGAGAAACACGATGCGTTGGATTGCAAGTTTGTTTGATAATACCAGGAGCCCTGGGTGCGCATACTGCCGCCATGGGGTGTGCCTCCTGTTTTCCTGCACTGGGTTCATTGGGGGCGGCATTAGGTCTAGGTTTTCTGGCCCAGTATGAGGGTATCTTTATTAATATCCTGCTCCCCATCTTTGCCACTATCGCGCTGGGTGCAAATGTGATTTCTTTTTTCTCGCACAAAATATGGTATCGCACGCTTGCCGGCATTGCGGGGCCGACTATGGTGTTACTGACCACGTACCCGCTGTGGGCCTATAACTGGAGTACCTATTTATTGTATGCCGGCATTGCCTTGATGCTGATCGTCTCGATTTGGGACATTGTTTCACCGCCACGTAAGGTATGCAGTAATTGCGAAGTGCCAGAGCAACAAGCTACCACGCAAGGGTAGCATGACATGACACCTACAAGGCGTGGCTATCAGTCATCCGACGCTTCTGCTGATTTGGATAAACTTGCCGCCCCCTTCATTCAGGCATTTCCAGCGATGGACAAGCAGGAACAACAATTAGCACTGGCGTTGTATCGTTTTCTCGCCCTTGGCAAACCCGTTTCTATAACGCTATTTGCGGAGTTCATCCATCAGCCCAGTGATAGGGTCGATCAATTGCTTCGCTCCTGGCCGGGAGTGTTTTTCGATGATGATCATCATGTTATTGGCTTTTGGGGTTTGGCCATCCAGGAAATGCCGCATCGTCTGGAGCTAGACGACCATTCGGTTTATGCCTGGTGCGCCTGGGATACGTTGTTCATTGCTGAACTGCTTAATACTGAAGCCAAAGTGTATTCCACCTGTCCTGCTACGAAGAAAAACATTGAGTTGACAATTTCACCCACGCAGGTTGAGGCAGTCAATAGTCATGATGTGGTCGTATCTTTTCTTAAACCAAATATAAATGAACTCAAGGACAATATGACCACCCGTTTTTGTCACTTTGTGTACTTCTTTTCCAACCGCGAAGCAGGTGAACAATGGTGCGCCGAGCATCCGGACACCTTTTTACTATCACTGGATGAAGCATTCACGCTTGGCAAGCAAGTCAATGCAGCACGTTATGATTTGATACTGGGTCAAAAGGACGATCTTCATGAATACAATTAACATACAAATCACCGGCATGACCTGTGATCATTGTGCAAAAAGCGCACAAGATGCATTGAATGCCCTGGAAGGAGTCACGGCCTCGGTCTCTTTTAATGAGGGAAAGGCCAGGACAAAGACACAGGGCAATATTGATACAAGTCGACTACTAAAAGCCATTGAATCGAAAGGATATAGTGCAGTATTACTGAACGAAAATGACAACGTAACAACCAGCGGTGGTAGCAGTGGTTTGCACATCGCGATTGTCGGTACCGGTTCGGGTGCGTTTGCCGCGGCGATTAAAGCGGTCGAGAAAGGTGCAACGGTTACTATCATTGAAGGTGGTGAGGTCATCGGCGGTACCTGTGTCAACGTCGGCTGTGTGCCCTCGAAGATTTTTATCCGTGGCGCGCACATTGCGCATTTACAAGGCCATCACGCATTTGAAGGATTAGCACTTAGCACGCCCAACATTGATCGCAAAGTCATGGTGGCACAACAACAAGAGTGGGTAGAAAAACGCAGATACGCGAAATACGAAAGCATATTAGAAGGCAACCCGGGTATTAATCTGGTACGCGGCATGGCGCGGTTTAAGGATGCCAGCACCCTCATCGTGACCAAAACCGATGGTAGTGAAAAAGAAATCAAGGCCGATCGGATTTTGTTAGCCGTCGGCGCCAGCCCGGCAGTACCCGATATTACTGGGTTGAAAGACACCCCTTACTGGACCTCTACCGAAGCGCTCGTAGCAGAACACGTACCGGCGCATTTGATTGTTTTGGGCGCATCGGTCGTTGCACTAGAACTGGCCCAGGCGTTTCGCCACCTGGGTGCAGAGGTTACCCTGCTGGCACGCAGTACTTTATTATCAAAAGAAGATCCGGAAATCGGTCAAGGCTTGCAGCAAGCCTTTGAGGGTGAGGGAATTAATGTCATGTTAAACACTTCGCCAGATTTGGTTAGCCATGATGGTCAACGTTTTACGCTTAAAACCAATAACGGTGAAGTAAGCGGAGATCGATTGCTGGTCGCCGCCGGTCGTGCCCCGAATACCGCCGCATTGGGTTTGGATAAGGTTGGTATAAATACGGATAAACGGGGTGGCATTGTGACTGATGATCATATGCGTACCAATGTTGAAAATATTTACGCTGCCGGTGACTGTACAAACCAGCCGCAGTTTGTCTATGTTGCTGCTGCTGCCGGAACCCGGGCAGCAATCAATATGACGGGTGGTGATAAAGCAATCGATTTATCTGTGATGCCGGCAGTTGTATTTACCAATCCTCAAGTCGGTACGGTTGGGTTGACAGAACAGCAGGCCCAGGACCAGGGGCTGGATGTCGATAGCCGCACCCTGGATCTGGAAAACGTACCGCGTGCACTCGCGAACATGGATACGCGAGGTTTTATTAAGCTAGTGGCAGAAAAAGAGAGTGGCCGCATTCTCGGTTGCCAGATATTGGCAAAGGAGGGTGGTGAAATTATTCAAGCGGCGGCACTCGCGATTTGCAATCGCATGACCATTCAGGAACTGGCAGATCAATTGTTCCCATACCTCACAATGGTGGAAGGATTAAAACTAACCGCGCAAACTTTTAGTAAAGATGTGAAGCAATTGTCCTGTTGTGCAGGTTAGTCAGTGGCATGTGACTGCGAGAGTTGTTTGGCCAATCGTCGAAATCTGATACTTTTGGCGATAATGTCCGCTATCGCCGCATTTGCGGTAGTTCAGCGATTTTGTGTGAATGACAGAAATTGGCCGATAGCGGCCGGTGACTCGTTTGCATAACCTACAAAGATATAAGCATGAAATTTATTTGGATGGGGTCCACCCTAGCCGGCCCGGCGCACGGTGCGCCGGCATGAACGAACGCAGTGGTGAGGCCTGGGAAGTGCGTATTTTCGAGATCATACTGCATCATTCTCTCGCGAAATATTGCGCAACTTCAGTTATCTAATACTTGCGCGATATGGCATAGCAGCGGCCGGGTCAGGCCTGCATGATCGTATTTCAGGCTAACATCAGAAGCACATAATCAATGGAGGAAGATACAAGATTCCATTGAAATTATTTCTTAAAAAGATCACAGACATCACAGCGCAGAGCCTTGGTGATCTGTTGAAGGGTTTTGATGGTGGTATTCTGGCCGCCGCTTTCCAGGCGTGCCAAGGTGGCCTGGCTGATGCCAAGTTTCCGCGCGAAGGTTTCCTGGGTTCGATCTCCCCGTAGGGCCCGAACGTTTCGAGCTAGCCGGTCTGAGCGCCCATAATCTACTTACCCTTAAAGCATGAAATTTATTCACTTGTGAATATTTAGTCACATTAGAATCATGTCTCTGAAACAAAAGAAGCCGGTTTTACCGGCCAAAGGATATGAATATCATGCTCATTTTGACCCGAAAAGAGGGCCAGTCCATCAAGATTAGGCCGGATGAAAAATTATCTCTGGAAACCCCTGTCGGCACCTTATTTGCCTCCGGGCCGATCGAGGTGAAGGTGAACCGGATTCAAGGCAACCAGGTCAGGCTCGGCATCGCCGCCCACCCCGATTTAGTCGTTCTGCGGGACGAGCTCTGCGAGGAATAAACGTCGGAAGGCCACGAGCGGCTGAGTGACCGCCTGCCCAGGCCGATGTGGGCCTGGTTGGGGGCCCCGCAGCCGTCACCGGGCGTTATCTGAACACGCTTACTCGACCGGCAGCCGGAACCAGAACGTGGCGCCGCCATCGGGCCGGTTGTGCGCGCCGATCTCGCCGCCGTGCAGCGTTACCAGTTGCTTGCTGATCGCGAGCCCCAGCCCGGTACTCTTCTCTTTGCCGGTCGGGACGTTCTTAAGCTGCGCGTATTCGACGAACAGCGCCTCCCTATCCTCCTCGGCGATGCCGGGCCCGTTGTCGGAGACTTCACACCGGGCATGGGCGTCTTCGCAGCCGGTGTGCACCGTTACCCGAGTACCCGCCGGGCTGAACTTGATGGCGTTGCCGATGAGGTTTTCCAGCACCTGCATCAGGCGCAGGTCGTCGGCCTGAATGGTGGGCAGCTCCGTGTCAAACTGCATGTCGAGCTGAATCCCCTTGCCTTGTGCATAGGCGGTGTTGCGCGTCACTGCCTGGCGCACGATAGCACCGAGATCGGTCGGCTGTTTGGTGATTCGCAGCCTGCCGTCGCGGAGGGCATCCTGGTCGAGCAGGTCCCAGATGATCTGCTGCATGAACTCCCCGGACTGGATGAGGAGCGCGAGCGCCGACAGGTCGTCCCCGGTCAACGGCGCGCCCGGCGTATGCTCGGCGCGGAGCCGGCGCGCGATATCGAGCATGACCATGACCGGCTTCTTGAGGTCATGGCTCACGATCCGCAGATATCGGTCGTTGGTCGCCTTGAGCTGCTTGAGCGAGAGTTGGGCGCTGATCCGGGCGCGCACCACTGCCATGTCGAAGGGTTTGGTGAGATAGTCGTTGGCGCCGTGTTGGAGCGCGGTGACGACATCGCGCGACTCGCCGGTGCCGGAGATAATGATGATGGGCACGTCGAGCGCCGAGTGCGACTTTCGCAGCTGATCCAGCAGCTCAAGCCCGCTGATGCCGGGAAGCTTGAGATCGAGCAGGATCAGATCGAACCGTTTGCCGCTAATTTGCGCCAGCGCTTCCTTACCGTCGTGCGCAACCGTGACGGCATAGCCCTCACGCTCGAGCCCGATCGTGAGCACGTCGCAGATGCCGTATTCATCGTCGATGACGAGCAGGTGGGACGGTTTCTGGAGCACACTGTCGCGCCGGCTGTCCTTGAGATGGTGTGTCTGGCTCAACAAAACCCCCAAAGTGTATGCAAAAGCATAGCCCAGTCGCCCCCTTTCACAAGCACCCGAAATATAGAACAATCCGATGATGACTATCCCCCGGCGTTTCGTGCTTACCGTTATTTTGACCGCGACACTGGCCCTGGCGGGCACCGGTTGCGCGCATCGTCCGCCCACGCCGGAAGAGCGGCTCCACGAGGCCGTCAGGGACCTGGCGCATCAGCTCAAGCTCGATGCCTCGCAAGAGGAAAAGCTGGAGCTGCTTGCCGATGCATGGCGCGCCGGGCGCGAGAAAGTCGAATCCGAAGGCGCGCCTTTACTCGAAGACCTGTTTGTCTCGATCGAGTCCGCCCGATGGGATGAATCCTTGCTTACGCGCCTGCGGGCGGCCGGGCAGGTCCTGACAGACGACATGGCGCCGCAGGTAATCGGGCGCCTGGCGGAATTTTATGCCTCGCTCAGCCGCGAGCAGAAGGACAGGTTCGCCGAGTGGCTTAAAGGGCCCTAGCAGGTTGCTGAAAAATAGGAACGCCGCATTCGGGACAGAGTTCACCACCAACCCCGTGGATGCGTGATCCCCGGACCGCCGCCAACATCCAACCCGCTGTCCATACCTGTCAGGACCCGCCTGATACCGGTTGGTTATTCATTAGTTAAATTGCGGGATGACGCCGGGCTGCTCCGGAAGCGCAGGCGCTGACTCAGCCAAATCCCGTGATAAACGCTTGAGGCGGAGGCCTCAGGCGGATCTGGATTGCAGCCAGTGTGTGATCTCGGCGGGGGCGAGCGGGCGACTGATATAATAACCCTGGGCGATGTCACAGCCCAGACCGCTCAACTGTTCCCATGTATCGCGGTCTTCCACGCCTTCGGCCACGACCCGAAGCCCCAGGTTGTGCGCGAGGTCGATGATGGAACGGACGATGATCTTGTCGTTTTCGTTTTTCGCCATGTTCGAGACAAAGCTCCGGTCGATTTTCAGCTCGGCCACCGGCAGCTTGCGCAGATAGGCGAGCGAGGAGTATCCGGTGCCAAAATCGTCGACGGATAACGCCAGCCCCATGTCGTGCAAATGCGTCAACACCTCGAACGTGCGTTCCGGATCGGCCATGATGGCGCTTTCGGTGATCTCCAGCGTGATGCGGTCCGGTTGAATCCCTAGGCTATGCAACTGCTCCGATAAGCGGGCAGGCAGCTCCGGGTCCTGTAAATTGCGCGCCGACAGGTTGATCGCCACCTTGAGATCCAGGCCTGACCGGCTCCATGCCCGGCACTGGCGCGCCGCCTCCTGTAACACCCACAGCGTCAGCGGGGCGATGAGACCGGTCTGCTCGGCCAGCGGGATGAATTCGTCCAGGGGGACCATCCCCTGTTGCGAGTGCGGCCAGCGTACCAGTGCCTCAACGGCATGTCCCTGACCCGTACTCATGTCCACCTTGGGTTGGTAGTGGACCTCCAGTCCATTGCCGTTAATGGCGGCGCGCAATTCCCCGAACAGGGTGAGCCGCCGCAGGCTGAAGGGATCCCGGTGCGGATCATAGACAGCGAAGTGCGTTTTGGTCTCTTTGGCGATGCGCAGCGCCACATCCGCACGCTGGGCCAGCAAGGCGGCGTCCGCGCCGTGCTCGGGATAACACGCGAGTCCGGCGCGCATGTCCACGGTAATCGGCATGTCCTGAACGGCAAACGGCGCCTCCATGATCTGCTGCAGCTGCTGAACCACTGCCGAGGCGTGTGCAATTCCCGCCTTGGGTAACAGGATTGCGAATTCGTCGCCGCCCAGGCGGGCAAGGGTGTCGGCGTCACTGACCACGCCCTTAAGGCGTTCGGTGACTTCCTGCAACACCTTGTCGCCATGCTCGTGGCCCAGGGTGTCGTTAATTTCCTTGAATCTGGCCAGATCGAGAACAAGTACGGCCACGGGATCGCGACCGTCGCCTGCCGTCGCCATGGCCTGCTGCAGGCGTTTGTGAAACAGGTTGCGATTGGGTAGATCGGTCAGGCTGTCGTACAGCGCCAGGTGCTCCAACTCCTGGAGATGGGCCTTGCGCTCGGTAATGTCCTGCAGGGCCACGATCCGGGTGCTCCGGCCTTTGCGTTGGATGGTTTTGGCGTGCACCTCGACCGGGATGCGCGAACCGTCCTTCTTGAGCACGATGACCTCATAGGGGCCCTCGCCGCCGGTCTGCATGTTCTTCCGCACCTCTTCTACGGATTCCGGGGCGACGAACTCCAGCAGGTTTCTGCCGATGGTTTCCTCGCGGGCGTAGCCGAAGATGTCCGTCGTCGCCGGGTTGACGTCCAGGATCGTGCCATTGTCATGGAAGAACAGTCCCTCGTATGAAGCCTCGAAGAAACGCGCCAGCCGCTTCTCGTTTCGATAAAGCGCTTCCTGCGTCCGTTTACGCTCCGTGATGTCAAAAAAGGTGACGACCGTGCCGATGACCCGACCGTCCTCGTGTATCGGATAAGACCAGTATTCAACAGGAAAGCTGCTGCCGTCGGCGCGCCATAAGACTTCGTTGTCCCTGTGGATGCCCTTGTCCAGCTGGAAGGCCTGGCAAATATGGCACTCCTTCTCCGGATAGGGTGTGCCATCGGCGCGGGTATGGTGAATGAGGGTGTGGATGTTGCGGCCCAGCAGGTCTTCAGGGCTTTGGTGGCCCAGCATGTGCAGGCAGGCGGGGTTGGCGAAGGTGCACCTGCCTTGCAGATCAATGCCGTAAATGGCCTCGGCGGTGGAGTCGAGCAGCAGCCTTACCCGGGACTCGCTTTCGCGCAGCGCCTGGCGCTCGACCTCCAGTTGCCCGACCTTGCGGTCGAGCTTCCTCGCAAGGCGTGCCGCGTGCTCGGTATCGAGGGCCCGCGTATCTTTCCTGGGCCGCTCGGGTACCGGCAGGCCCTGTTTGTTGTATTGTTCGAGCACCTCGTGGACGAGCTCGAGAAATTTTGCTGGCTCCATCGGCTTGACGATGAACCGCGAGGCCCCCATGTCCATCGCCAGTTGCTCGTCCTGGGGTTCGACATACGTTGCGGTATAGAAAATGAACGGAATGCCCCTGAGTTGCCTGTCTCCCTTTACCGCGCGGCACAGTGCGTAGCCGTCCATCTCCGGCATCAGGATGTCGGAGACGATCATATCCGGCGCCGCGCGCCGCGCCTGCTCCAGGGCCTGGGCGCCGTTGGCCGCGCTGCACACCGTGTAGCCGGCGCCACTCAGGGCGGCTTTAAGCACGATGCGGGAGTCTTCGTCGTCGTCGACCACCAGTATCTTCATGGGTCCTCCCCTATAAACCGTCTGATCTGAGCAATGATCGATGTCGGATCGATCGGTTTCTCGATATAACCGTCGCAGCCGGCGGCGAGCAGTTTTTCCCGGTCGCCGGCCATGGCATGGGAGGTCACCGCGATGACCGGAATCCGCGCGGCCGTTGCCGAGGCGCGTATCCGCCGCAGCACCTCGGGACCGGCAATATCGGGCAGCTGGATGTCGAGCAGGATGAAATCGGGACGGGCGTGGAGCGCGAGATCGATGCCCTTACGGCCGGTTTCCGCTCTCAGGGTCCGGAAGCCGTTTTCCTCCAGAATAAAGGTGATCAGCTCCATATTGTCCTCGTTATCTTCTATGACGAGTGCCGTTTTCATCCCTTTATCCCTGACTTTCTCTGGTCACGATTGCCGTCGCCTTCAACGAAACGGCCGGATTAGATCCCGCCCGGTCGCGTTCACACGTTTGGGCAGCCTGCACCCTTCAGGACGTCGCAGTCCACTGAGGCGTCAGGGACGCTGTCGGGCAGCGCCGGCCTCTTTAGGTGGCAGGTTTTTCCGCAGGCGGAGCCGAAAGGTGCTGCCCACCTCGGGCCGGCTCTCCACCGATACAGCGCCCTCGAGCATTTCTGTGGCGATCTTTTTGCACAGATACAGGCCCAACCCGGCCCCCGGGTTCGTGATGCGCAGCGGCGATTCGATGCGCTCGAAGGGCTGGAACAGCCGCGGCAGGGCATCCTCGGCGATGCCGATGCCGGTGTCGCGTACCACCACCTCCACCTCATCGCCGGTGTCCCGCACGGCGACGATGATGGTCCCATGCTCGCTGTATTTTACCGCATTACTCAGGTAATTGAGGATACATTGCAGCAGCCGTTTGCGGTCCGTATACAAGCGCAGGCCGGAGGGGACGTGCACCTCAAGCGACAGCCCCTTGCGCCCGAGCGCATCCTGGACATTGCTGACGGCCTCGGCGAGGACGTCCTCGAGCATGAAGGTCTCGGGAAACACATCGACCCGGCCCGCCTCAATCTTGGAGATATCAATGACCTCGGTGATCAGGGCCAGCAGATGCCTGGCCGAGGCGTAGACCCGGCCTAACTGGTCCTGCTGCCGGGCGTTGAGCTCACCGGACATGCCCTGGAGGATGACCCCGGTAAAGCCGATAATGGCGTTCAACGGGGTCCGCAGCTCGTGGGACATGGAGGCGATGAACAGGGACTTCAGCCGGTCGAGCTCCAGGAGTTTCTCGTTGGCCTCCCGCAGCTCGCGCGTGCGCTCAGCCACCTTGGATTCGAGTTCGTGATGGGCCTTCTGCAAGGCGGCCTCGGCGCGCTTGTGTTCGGTGATGTCCCGGGCGATGGCCTGGATCGCGGCCTTGCCGTCATAGGTAAAAGGTGTCGATGTCACGGCGCCGAAGATCTCCGTGCCGTCGAAACGCAAAAAGCGGTATTCGCGGGGCGGGAGCTGGGTCTTTTCCCGGGTCATCTGCTCGATCCGCTGCGCCGCGCCTGCGCGGTCGTCGGGATGCACCCACTCGAAAAATGGTTTTCCGATCAGCGCTCCGGGGTCAGGTGCACCGAGCAGTTTCGCGGTGGCGGGATTGGCGAACAAGACCTTGTAATCTGCGCCCAGCACGGTGATCGCATCCGGCGAGAGCTCGACCAGCAGCCGATAGCGTTCCTCGCTTTCCTGCAGCGCCTGCTCGGCGCGCCTGCGCTCGCTGATGTCCTGCAAGGCCACGACCCGCATGGCCTGGCCCTTGTGTTCGAGGGTCTTGGCGTGTACCTCCACGGGGATGGTGGAACCGTCTTTTTTGACCACCCCGATTTCATACGGTCCTTCCTCGCGGGCCTGCATTCTGCGCCGCACGTCGTCCTGGGATTCCGGGGTGACGAATTCCAGCAGATTTCTGCCGATGAGTTCCTGGGCTGGGTAACCGAAGATCTCCGTGGTCGCGGCGTTGACGTCCAGTATCCTGCCCTGGTCGTGAAAAAACAGTCCCTCGTACGACGCCTCGAAAAAGCGCGCCAGCCTTTCTTCGCTTTTGGCCAGCGCCTCCTCCGCCCGCTTGCGTTCGTCCAGTTCCGCATTCAGTTCCCTGGTTCGCTGTGTCGCGAGCTTTCGTAACGACAGATTCCACACCAGAATCGCGAGAATGACGAGCCCCCCGACTCCGGCGCCGGCCAGAATGCTGAACCAGAGTGATTTTCCCGCGATGGATGCCCCATGCCCCAGATCGAGCCACTTTCTGAAGATCGCCTGTCTTTCCTCCGGCTTGATAGCGTCGAGGGCTTTCTGGAGGATCATATTCAACTCCGGCCAGTCCTTGCGTGAAGCAATGGCCAACTCCCAGGTGTAGCCCGATTCGCCCGCCATCACGAGATTGGCCAGTACGTTCTTTTCGATGTAAAAACTGGCCGGGGCGGCACCCGCCACAATGACGTCGGCCACCCCGAAGGAAACCATTTTCAGGCCGGTTTCGATATCGGGTACGGTGATGAGCTCGACATCCGGGTGATTTTCCACCAGGTAGTCATGGGTCGCGTAACCGGCGATGGCGACCACCTTCAGCCCGGAAAGGCTGTCCAGCGTGAGATTTTCCCTGCCCTCCTTTCTCGTAAGGATCACCGAAGGGAATCTTATATAGGGGGTGGTAAACAACATATACTCGGCGCGCTCGGGAGTTTTTGCCGCTTCCCCCCAGATATCGGCTTCCCCCCGCTTCGTCTCTTCCAGTACCTGGGCCCAGTCTTTCAGGCGCACGACCTGGAATCTGACACCCAGTTTTTTCTCAATGATCGCGAGGAAATCGGCAGTCACACCTTTGTATGCACCGGTCTCGTCGAAAAACTCGATCGGCGGGTAGTTCGGCGCCGGGGCGACGCGGATCACCGGATGGGCCCTGAGCCAGGCCCGCTCCTGTTCCGTGAGTAAAGACGATGCGTCATCATTTGCCGCGGCCGGGGCGGCGCACGCGCACGCCGCCAGCGACCAGGCCAGGAATAAAGGACGCGTGCTTGCCGGGCCTATTTTAAAAAAGATGACGGACGCTCCTTCGCTTGCGTTGATGGCCGCCTTGACCGCCTCAACTTGCCGCTTCTGTCATCATAATCCAAGGGCATCGAAGCCGCGATAGGTAAGAATCCGCTAACGCGCGGTCCGGTGCACTCGCCCCCCTGGACCGGGTCGCCGTGGGCGAGGCGCTTGGTGGCAGTTAGCCACGGCGGAGTCCGGTGCCCTTCTCCGTCTCGTCGAACAACTGGGCAATGCCCGAGATATTGTCGTCCCCGTATCCCTCGCACAAGGCGCGCGCATACACGTCGCGGACCGCCTCGGAGATCGGCACCGGCGCGTTGACCTGCGTTGCCGATTCGACGATGTAACGGAAATCCTTTTCCACCAGTTGGATTGGAAAGAGCGGGGCGTACGAGCGGGCCGCCATCTGGCCGGCGATCGCTTTCAGCGCGTCGGTCGCGCCCCCGCTCCAGCCGCCCGGCATCGGGCGCTCAGGAGGTGCGGCCTCGCTGCGCAGGTCGTCCGGGCGGTTTGCGGACCATTCCCAGCATCTCGCCCAAGGCCGCTACCTGGATACCGAAGAGGGCGTTGACCGCGAGCTTCGTTGCGATGCCGGCAGCGACGGGGCCGACATGATGGATCGCCGCCCCCATCGCCGACAGGCCCCCGCGGGCCTTGTTCAAGGTCTCCGCCGCGCCGCCGACACAATAGATGAGCTGGCCCGCCTCGGCCTGTGGCCTGGAACCCACCACGGGCGCGTCGAGGAAGCCGGCGCCGCGGGCGGTGACGGCATCGGCAAGCTCCCGCACCCAGGCCGATGTGAGCGTGCTCGACTCGATTGCGACTGCGCCCTCGCGCAGACCGCCGATTGCCCCGGTGTTCGCGTCGAGCCAGACGGCGCGCGAGGCGTCGTCGTCGGTGACCATGCCAATTACGATATCCGATCGCGCGGCCGCCTCCCGGGGCGACTCGGCGCGCGTTGCGCCCTCGGCCTCCAGCGCCCGGGCGCGCTCCCCCGTGCGGTTATAGGCCACCACATCGTGTCCGGCTTCAAGCAGTTTCTTCGCCATGCGGCGGCCCATGGCACCCAGACCCAGAACGGCGACTGTGCTCATCCCGGTCTCCTCTTTATGCGCCATTGGCGAGCAGGGTTTCTATCTTTTCCATGGCCGCCTGCTTGCTGCGCACCAGCGCCGACGTATCCGTGGTTGTGCCTTCCAACGAGACCACTTCGATCTCCGTGATGCCCAGGAAGCCCAGGAGCGTCTTGAGATAGGGCTCAAGGAAATTCAGCTCCGCCAGCGTGCCCGCGTAGACGGCGCCGATGGCCGTTACCACGAACGCCCTTTTTCCTTCGACCAGACCGTAAAAGCCTTTTTCCTGATCGAAACCGAAGGTGTGCCCGATGCGCACGATCTGATCGATATAGGCCTTCAGGGCTGACGGTACGGAAAAGTTGTACATAGGGGTGCTGATGAGCAGCGCGTCCGCCGACCTGAGCTCGTCGATGAGTTGGTCGGATAAGGCGGTCGCCGATTTCAGCGTCTCATCATGTTCGTCCTTGGGTGTGTAATAACCGGCAATGGTCGCTTCCCCAATGTGGGGGATCGGGTCTTTGATCAGGTCCCGTAACACGATCTCATTACCGGGGTTCGCCCCCAGCCATTTCTGCTGGAAAAAATCCGCCAGCTCGCGTGAGTGCGAGCCCCGGGTGCGGGAGCTGGTGCCGACCCTTAATAACGTTTTCATCACTTCTCTCCTCGTTCGTTGTCCTGTTTCTGTGCGAATGCCCGCGCAGGTTAAATGATGCATGAAATGTTCGAAATACCTTTTCTGGCAAAACATTCATGCGTAATATGCACGAATGGAACACTCGGCCTTACGCGCCTTTGTCGAAGTCATGCAGCGGGGGAGCTTTGCCGCGGTTGCCCGTGATCAGGATGTTGCCCCGTCCTCGATCTCGCGCGCGATCGCGGCGCTCGAAGAGGAGCTCGGTGTCAGGCTGTTTCAGCGCAGCACGCGCCGGCTGGAGCCGACCGAAGCCGGCAGGGTCTATTTCGAGCGCATCGAGACAATCGTGGACGAGCTCGAGCACGCCGGGCACATGGCCGCTGACATGAGTGCATCGCCGAAAGGCAGCTTGCGCATCACCGCGCCGCAGACCTTCGGGCAGCTTCATATCGTTCCGCTGCTGCCGGAGCTGGCTGCGACCTATCCGGAGCTTTCCTTTGAGCTGTTGTTGACAAGCGCGATCGTCGATTTGCTGGCCGAGCGCATCGACGTGGCCGTGCGGCTCGGCCCGCTGCCGGACTCCACGCTGGTGGTCAGCCGCCTGTGTCCGATGATCTACGTGGTGTGCGCGAGTCCGCGCTACCTCGAGGAACACGGCCGGCCGCGGGCACCGCGCGACGTGCAGCACCACAACTGCCTGCTGTTTCCCTTGCCGGGTTACGATTCGCGCTGGCGGTTCCGGAAACCGAAAGGCAAGGTCATCGAGGTGCCGGTACGGGGACGCTGTGTGATCTCCAACGGGGTGGCGCTGCGGCAATGCGCCGTCGCCGGCATGGGACTGACCATGCTCCCGCGCTGGAATGTCGAACGGCAGTTGCGGGACGGCAGCCTGGTGGACGTGTTCCCGGACTATGAGGTCACGGCCACGAGCTACGACATCGCGGCCTGGTTATTGTATCCCTCGCGCCGCTACCTGCCGCTCAAGGTGCGGGTGTTCGTCGATTTCCTAAAGCGTAAGTTTCCCGAAGGCCCGCCGTGGGAGACGGCGGTGCGGTAGTCGTCCCGTGTTAGCGATACGCGAAGCGGCGAATTTAATTTTTTTATCGCAGCGTTGGCAAGACAATGCTACTTCCTCGGCAGGGCGCTGACGTAGGACAGACCCATATCGATCCATTGCCTGAGGGATTCCTGCCGTTTGATTCCGGTCGGCAGGACATAGACGAAACCCCTGAGCGGCCGGCCGGTGAAATCCATTTCCCGGGCGTGCGTGCGCTTGAGCGTCGTCTCATACTGCTCGGGCCCGACGCGCACCATCAGCCGGTCTTTCTCAACCCCGCAGCACATATGGCCGCGTACCATGAAAGCGAGCCCGCCGAAAATCTCTTTCTCCGTCAGCGAGCGTGTGCCGGCGAGCAGTGCGCGCACCCGGCCGGCCAGTTTTTCATCGTAGGCCATGGCAACAGTTCCGGTTTTTGTTGACAGGCGATGCCCGGGTGCCGGCTCAGGCCGGCTCCTTGCCTTCTATTCTCGTGGCGAAGCTCCAGCTGTGTCCATCCGGATCTTTCAGCCGGGTGACGCGATCGTGCCAGAACATGTCTTCGGGGGGGCTCATGACCTCGGCGCCAGCCTGTTTGGCCCGCGTGAACAGGGCGTCGACGTCATCACAATAAACGTATAAGCTGACGGCGGACTCGGTCGAGCTGTTCGCCGGCGTCATCGCCGTGCCGCCGAAGGTGCCTTCGCGCATCATCATGATGATCGTTTGGTTCTGATACTCCATATCGGCATAGGCCAGATCGCCGATGTCGTCGGTAAAGCTCGCTCCGGGTTTAAAGCCGAAAGCCTTCTCGTAGAAGGCGAGACTCCCGGCGACATCTCGTACCGTCAGGCCGGGTATCAGCCAGGGGATGTTTTTCTGTTGCGGGTCTTGTTGGGCCACGGCACACTCCTTTTCCTTTTTTAATCGCTCCGTTTAGGGTCTCCATATCCTAATCGAAACGGTGACTCTGAAACCAGTCGCACGGAGGTCCGGCGGGCGACCAAGCAGGTCAAACACCGGACATACGGATGACCAATCATTAAGACCAGTGTGGGTACCCGTTCGTTCCCCGTCTTTCCGGGGTTACGTCATATGGGCTCCCTGGCGACCACAGGGAATCGGACTGTCGTGGCTTGTTTATCCTTCCTTCACCTTCTTGTTCCGGTGTACTGGGTAACGCGCGCGATGGGGTATTACCACAAGCGTCTCAGCGCCTTCAGGTCGGCCGGCCAAAGTCATGGCCTCGGAATGCTTTTGAATCGCGAACAGGCAATCCATTCAACTGGATATTCGGGCGGGCTTCAAGAAAAACGTCATTGGAGTCCCTATCACTGCTGTCCTACTTACAGCGTATTTTCGTTTAGGATAGCTTAGTCAATAGATGCAGAGACGCCTGAGGGTCAATGCCGACATGAAATCGGGTAAATGTAGCTTGGGTCAAGAAGCGAGCGCGACGGACCCAACAAACCCGGCCAATTTTGGCAATGTTGGGATTTTGGCAATGTTGGGTTATCGCCTGGACTAGGACTTCCAGTCCGTCGCGCTGCGCTAACCCAACCTACGATGGAAAAATAAGTGGGACAGCAGTGAGTTCCTATCCTTTAATACGTAGTCGCGCATCTGTCATCCGGAAACGGTAATGCCAGAATTATTTTGCCAAACCTCGCCCTTGGTCGTCCATGGTATCGACGCCCTCTGCAGTATGAACACTTCCCTGTGGCTCACTCTCCACCCATCCTTGACGTATTGTCACTGCACACGTGAGAGCGTCAAGGTGTTGACCTCCGCGGCCTTGCCGTCCTTGTAGACGGTCCATTTCTGGACTATCTTATTTTCGTTTACGAAAGCGAGTTTGAGCCCGTGCATATGGGCGTCTTTTTTGGGGTCGATGTTGGCGCTACCCGTATATCCGAAATTCAGTTCACCATTATCGGTACCCTTTAATTTCATGCGCGGCTGGTTTTTGAGCGAACAATAGTGGCTCATGGCGAGTCTCCCTTTCTCATCATGATAAACAGTTATCATTTCATGGGGCGCACCCGGGAAAAGCGTTTCAACGACCGCACTGCCTCCCGAGGTCAGGTGATATTTCACGGTGACTCTATCGTCTTTGTTTCGACTTGATGTTCCTTGCCATGTCCCTACCAGCGTTTTCATCTGCTCGAACTGCGCAGAGCCGGTGTAGGACATTGTCTTGTTTTCCGCCGCGCCGGTCGGGGGCACACCGATGAAGGCCAAAAATATCGCAGCGATGATGAGTTTATTTATCTGTTTCATTGTTTTCTCTCCTTTAGAAATCTTTATGTGCCAGAATGTGTTGTGAGATTTGCAGGCCGGCGCGTGGGCCGATTAATCATAGGACAGTCCGGGAAGCCAATCCGTCCCGCGCCCGTCCGGGGTCAAGTCAAACAGGCTCCATAACGGCCAGATGAGGTCGACGTGCCGCATGTGCTGGCCTTTTTCCGTCGGCACATAGAGCAGTTCGCTATTGTAAAAATGGTAAATGCCGCCGTTCGTTTTTCTGAAAACGTTGATGGGGGGCATCTGATCATCCTCGGCGTTCTCGGCGAAGTAATCCGTATTGTACGTATTATTCCTGGATGACAAGAGCCGGAGATTCTTCCAGCCACGCTGTGACGCCCAGCTTCGAATTTTTTGTATCGGCGCCCTGGCAACGACAGCAAGATTCACCCGCTGCTGCACGTGGGGGGCGTTTCCATTGAGACTGTCCAGGAGCGAGACGCACATCGGACACGGATTGTTCCAGTCAGTTCCGTACATAAAGCTATAGATAATCAGGCTGTCCTTGCCTTTCTCAAACAGTTCGGAAAACCGGACCGACTTGACCGTTTGCTGATCCGATGAATCGGCAGCGCCCTCCTCAAAGACGTAATCCTCTTTCAACTCACCGCCGGGCGGCAGTCCGCGCCTCAAGGCGGCTACGTCTTCGATGCGTTTTCTGAGCGCGATTTCCGCGTCGAGTAATTCTTCGCGCGCCTTTCGATATGCGGCGCTCTCTCCTGGAAATTGCCTGTCATGAAATCTTCCCATGGGTTTGTCCTTTACAGTAGCGTTAAAACTTTCGTGCGAGGCTGTCGAAACAACCGTTCCAACCGTATTCATGCCCCTCGCGTGCCTTTTCGCTGGGTAAGAACTCGTGCGTGAGGGTGACTTCCGTAGCGGCACCAAGATCGTGGAATTCGACGGTGACCAGCGTTTCCGCCGATTCGTTTTGACTTCCCGCGCAACCCTGGTCTTCCAGGACCCACGTGAATGTCAGCTTTTCAGGAGGATCTATTTCCCGGTAGGTCCCTTGGTGGTAAAACACCTCTCCTTCGGGCGGTCTTAATCCGATTCGATAATTTCCGCCGATGCGAAGGTCGACATCAGCGGAGTGTGTCGTGAACCCTTCCGGGGCGAACCATTTCATTAGCTCCTCCGGCTCCGTCCATGCCCGAAAGACGTTCTCCCGGGGCGCGTTGAAGGTGCGTTTAATATAAACAGCCTTGGTTTCCGGTTTCGGCTTTGCACTGGGCATCACTGGGTCTCCTTATTCTGGTCCGTTGTCATTGAGGTATCTGGCGAGCGCATCGAACTGGCCCTCCCAAAAGCGCTGATACTGGGCGATCCAATCGGATGCGGTCCGAAGGGGTTGCGGGCTGAGCTGGCAGCGGCGCCATTGGGCGTCCTTCTGGCGTGTGATCAGCCTGGCCTTCTCCAGCACTTTCAGGTGTTTACTGATCGCGGGCATGGAAATGCCAAAAGGCTCGGCCAGCTCGCCCACCGAGGCCTCCCCCCGCGCCAGGCGTTCCAAGATGGCCCGACGCGTCGGGTCGGACAGCGCCGCAAAGGTTGCACTAAGAGAATCGGGCGACATTATTTAACCACTCGTTTAATTAACTTAATGGTTAAATACAACAGATCTCAGTTTTTGTCAAGCGCTGTATCGGCAGGGCTATGCGCGTCGTTCCGGCGTAGGGTGGACCCCAGGGAAATCGAGATGCCGGTCGATCAACATAGCACGGACCGGGCAACGGTGCGCTGGCGTCACTGCGGCTTCATCGCCAAGGGGCGTGACTGTGAACTGCCCCGGACATGATTCTTCGAAATACTCAGAAGAATTATCCGCTGGCGGCCCACAGATAGTAGCTCGCGACCGTCCGGTAGGGCCGCCAGGCCTGGGCAATGGTCACATACTCGTCCCGGCCGACTTCGTCGGACAGCCGATAGTGCCGCTGCATGGATCTGCGCAATACCAGGTCGCCGAGCGGCAACACATCCAGCCTGCGCAGCGATGTAATCAGGAACATATCGGCGCTCCAGTGACCGATGCCGGGGTATTGCGTCAAGGTATCGCGGACGCCGTCGTCATCTTGTTGCGCCAGTTTCCTGAAATTCAGCTCGCCGCTGACAACGGCCCGTGACAGGGCGTGGATATACCGGATCTTGTTGTGTGAAATCCCGCACTCGCGCAGCACGGTGTCTTTCAGTTTGAGTAGTTGCCCCGCCTTGAAATAACGGCCGCCGTGTTTTTCCTGTAAACGTTTCTCGATGGTGCGACCCGCCTTTACAGACAACTGCTGGTTGATGATGGCTCTGACCAGGGAATGGTAGTGGGGTTGCGCCTTGGCCGCGGAAAATATGTACGGTCGGTAGCGTTTGACCAGTCGTGCCATCACCGGATCGGCTCTACCTAAATGCCGTTGAGCGGTCTTTACCAGGTCGCTATTCATAAAGCACGAGTATCGTGATGTTTAGAGTTTCCAGGGCCAACCCTGCTTAAGCTGTCGCGCTCGTTGCCGGCAACGCCCGATCGGTATTGCAATAGATTATACCGCGTGCCGGGAACCTTAGACCCGTTCGCCCACCCACACATTATGGCGGTCCCCTGCGCAGAACAGGGTTATTTGGCGGTCATGCTCCGAGCTTTCTTTCGCCTACGGTCTCGGGCGCGGTGGTCTCGCGCCTGCTCAAGCGCGTGCGCGGCGGGCGGAAGCATTTTGCCCATGCCTTGTCCTGCCTCGCAGCCATCAAGGCGGGGGAGCCGCTGGCGCCCGAGGCCCAGCAGCATCTGCTCGCCTCCTGGGTCAGGACCACCAACCCGCATGCCTGCGCCCACGACCGGCCGGTGTACTTCCGGCTTTCGCTCGATGAGGTGCGGCACAAGGTGGATCGAACGGGGTTAAGCTGCGAATTTAAGCGATCGGAAGCCGGAAAGCAGTGAGCCGGTGGCGGTTCTGCTCATTTCCGGCTAAGCAGCTTTATTGCGTTGTGCCTCGGAACGTTATCTTGCCGGCATTGTGCATCAGCTAGGGCGCGGATTTGAGCAGCCGATGTTTGTTCTTGAGGAACTCCTCGATATCGTCGACCGGCAAGGGACGGCTGAACAGAAAGCCCTGCATGACCATACAGCCCTGGTCCCGCAGGAACACCAGCTGATCAGTGTGTTCCACGCCCTCGGCGATCACTTCCAGCTTCAGGCTGTGTGCCATGGCGATTATCGTTTTCACGAGCTCCGCATCATCCGCGTCGCCGGGAATGTCCCGCACGAACGAGCGATCGATCTTCAGGGTGTTAATGGGGAAGCGCTTGAGATAACTCAGCGAGGAATATCCGGTACCGAAGTCGTCCACGGCCAGGCTGACTCCCTGTGCGTGCAGCGCCTCCAGGGTCTCACCGGCGATCTGCGTATTGCTCATGATGGCGCTCTCGGTGATCTCCAGTTCCAGCAGCCTTGGATCGAGGCCGATCCGTTCCAATATGCCGGCCACGCTGCCCGCCAGATATGAGTCGCTGAGCTGGCGCCCGGAGAGATTCACCGACATCCGAAATGGCCCCAGGCCGGCGTTCTGCCAGCGCATGTTTTGCTCGCAGGCGGTCCGCAGCACCCACTCCCCGACCCTGACGATCAGTCCGGTTTCCTCAAGCAAGGGTATGAATTCCCCGGGCGATACCAGCCCCAGTTCCGGGTGATCCCAGCGCAGCAAGGCCTCAAATCCGGTGATATGCCCTGTCTGCAATTCGATCTGCGGCTGATAGTGAATCGTAAATTCATTGCGCTCCAGCGCCTTCCGCAGGTGGCTTTCAAGCACCAGGCGCTCCAGGGCCTTCGCGCCCATGTCCGCGGTATAAAACTGATAGTTGTTGCGGCCATGTTCTTTGGCGCGATACATGGCCGTATCGGCATTCTTGATCAGGCTGCCGATATCATTACCGTCTGAAGGATAAAGTGAAATGCCGATGCTGCCGGTCACAAAGACCTCCTTGTCGTCCAACGTGAACGGTCTCGACAGATCTTCCAGGATTTTCCCTGCGATACCCGCGGCATCTTCGGAGCGAGACACACCTTCGAGCAAAATCGTGAATTCGTCGCCGCCTAATCGTGCGACCATGTCATCGGTACGGACCAGATCGCCCAGGCGTTGGGCCACCGTTTGGAGCAACAGGTCGCCGGCATCGTGGCCGAGCGTGTCGTTGATAATCTTGAAACCGTCCAGATCGAGAAAGAGCAGAGACATTCGGGTGTTGTTCTGATGGGCGTTGGTGATCTTGCGCTTGAGATCCTCAATGAAGAGCCGGCGATTCGGCAGCCCGGTCAACGTATCTTGGAAGGCAAGCCGGTTGATATGTTTCTCGGCGTGGCTTTCATTGATAATGCGGCGCACCCGCTGGCGCAGCACCGCCCAGTGGATCGGTTTGTGAATGTAATCGCTGGCACCGGCGTTAAAGGCGCGCTCGACCGATTCCTCGTCATCCAAGGCGGTGATGATGAGAACCGGTGTGGTATTTCCGGTGGGCAGTTTCTTGATGACGGCGCAGGCCTCAAACCCGTCCATCACCGGCATGACGGCGTCCATCAATATGATATCGGGCAGCAGGCGTTCGTAAGTCGACACCGCCTGCGTGCCGTCTGTGGCCTCCTCGACGTGATAGCCTTCGCGTTCGAGGACCTGGCGCAGCATTAAGCGCGATATTTTGTCGTCCTCCACCACCAGAACGATCGGCGCACCCGAGGACACGGGCGTGATCCGGGTGTTCTCCTCGCCGAAGGCGATCGGTTCGATGGCTTTTCTAAAGGACGCGTATTCCCACTCCATCCTGGCCATCAGCTCTGTCGCGCCGGACGTGTTTTTCGCCCGCGCCATTTCTTCGAGCTCTTTGCACAGGGCGGTCAGCCGATGCACGCCGAGATTGCTACAGCTGCCTTTCAGGCTGTGCGCTTCCTTCAGCAGCTTATCATGATTTTCGACCTTTACGGTTTCACGCAACGTCTCGAGTGTGGAGGGCACCTTGGCGATGAAGGCCTGTATGACATCCCTGAATTCATCGCCGATCAGCTCATGCAGTTCGTCGACGACCTTGGTATCCAGGGGACCAGCGTCCGAAGGCGGCGCGTCGCTTTGCGTATCGCCGCCCTGTCGGAGATTGTCAGCCGTTTCAGGCTCGAGGTCCTCGGTTGCCGGCAGCCAGTGCTCCAGCCTTGCCTTCAGCAAACTGATGTCGACCGGTTTCGGTATATAGTCATCCATGCCGGACGCGATACATTTCTCCCTGTCGCCCGGCATGGTGTTGGCGGTCATGGCCATGATAATAGTGTGTTGACCGTCGCCCTCCTGGTCCCGGATCTTACCGGTGGCCTCGTAGCCGTCCAGCACAGGCATCTGGCAATCCATGAATACAAGGTCATAGCGTTCACGGCCCAAGGCCTCGACAGCCTCTTGACCGTTGTTGGCCACGCTCGCGGGATAACCCAGCTTCTTCAGTATCTTTACCATCAGCTCCTGGTTAACCGCATTGTCTTCCACCACCAGGATATGCCGATTATGCGCGCGTGCGTTGAGTGCTTTGTTAGCGACATCCGCCTTATCGGCTTTGCGGTGTTTAAAGTTACCCGCCGTCAAGAGGCACTCATGCAGCTGTGACTCACGTACCGGCTTGGTCAAATACCCTTGAAAACCCGCCGCGAGCGCAGTCTCGCCATCACTATGCTGGCCGAACGGTGTTAACAATATCAGAGGAATGCCGGCGGTGCGGGAGTCGTTTTTGACGGTTTGTGCCAGTTTCCGGTAATTCAGATCGGGCAGTCTTGAGTCTATGATGGCGAATCCATAGGGTTGCCCGGCTTCGGAAGCGGCACGCAGTTTAGCCAGCCCCCGCTTTATGTCCATCACGCTGTCGTGCTCCATTCCCCAACCGGCGGCCAGATGGCGAAAAACTTTGCGGCTGGCGGCATTGCCGTCAACGATGAGCAGACGCGAGCCCTTCAGCGCAGCGCGGAGCAGTGTCGCGCCTGGCTGTGTCACGGCCTTTTTCAGGCGCACGGTGAACCAGAAGGTGCTGCCCCGCCCCAGCTCGGAGTCGATCCCGATCTCACCGTCCATGCGCCAAATGAGATGGTTACAGATCGTCAGCCCAAGACCGGTACCGCCATAGTTGCGGGTAGTGGATCCGTCGGCCTGCGAAAACGATTCGAAGATCCGCGTCTGGGCCTCCGGGGCGATACCGATGCCGGTATCGCTCACCTCGAAGCGCAGGCCCACGCGCTCCCCGCTGTCTTCAGCCAGCGTGGCGCGTATCGTTATATCGCCCTGGTGGGTGAACTTAGCCGCATTGCCGACAAGATTGATAAGGATCTGCCGGATTCGGGTGGGGTCGCCCTGCACCATCCGCGGCACGTCTGGGGTGACTAGACAGACCAACTCCAGACCCTTGGCATCGGCACGCTGGGCGAATAACTCGACGACGTCCTCTATTTCCTTGCGCAGGTCAAAATCAATGCTTTCCAGCTCGAGCCTGCCCGCCTCTATTTTGGAAAAATCCAGGATATCATTGAGCAGGACCAACAGTGTGTCGCCAGAGTTATGGGCGATTTCCGAATATTCCTTTTGTTCCTGGGTGAGCTCGGTACTCAACAGCAGGCTCAGCATGCCCAAAACGCCATTCATCGGCGTGCGAATCTCATGGCTCATGTTCGCCAGAAACGCGCTCTTGGCCCGGTTGGCGGATTCCGCCGCCTCTTTGGCCGTCTCCAGCTCTTTTTCCGCGCGCACGCGTTCCAGGGCGTTGACGAATATCTCACCCGTGACTTTCAGCAGGCTGACTTCCTCATCCGTCCACGTTTGTTTCGTTCTTATGGAGTCGATACCGAGAATACCCACAAGCTCGCCGCCATAAACGATCGGTACATACACGAATGATTGGGCGCCGGCGGACTGAATATCTTCTCTATCTGCGGCCAATTCGGGCGGCGGTGCCGATACATCGGGGACATTCAGAATCTGGTGGTCATTGAACTTGTTCATCGCCCATGTGAGGGCGTCCATACTCATATTGGACAGTTCCGCAGTGCTTGACTCCAGATCCGGCGCGCACCATTGGTTGGCGTCTATAATTTTCTTTCGATCATCGGAAAACAACAGGATATAGCTTCGGTCGGCCTCACAGAACTTACCGATTGTCTGCAGCGAGCGGTTGATCTCCGTGTCAATATCCGCTGAGCCGACGTTAATAAACTTTGCCGAAATGAAGCTGACCAGTTCCTGTATCGCTACGTGGTAACGTAAGGCCTTCTCGGCCCGCTCGCGCTCCTCCACCCTTTGCTCGAGCATATCCCTTTGGTGTTGCAGGCTCAGCTTTCGTTCCTCCAGAACGGTCATCATCTTATTGAAGGCCTGGGCCATATGGACGATATCACTTGACCCGTGCACCCCCGCCCGGACCTGCGCCTCTCCGGCCTCGGCTTTCTTCATAGTCTCGGAAAGCTCTTTCAGGGGGGTGGTCAACCGCTTCGTCACATACTGTAAAAGCAGCAGCAGGATGACTGCCAGGGAGAGCGAAGCCGCGACATTATCGACAAAGATATGACGTTGAATCCGAAACAGGTGTCCCTTGCTCAATACGACATGGACATAACCCAGTAACTCCTGCGCCGGGCGGCTGATTTCGAACGGAGACTCCTCCCCCTGGGCCGCATCGTGGAGAAATACCGGGGCCACGAAGTGCCAGGAGTCATGGGTTTCCTCCGCCAGTTTGCCTTGAGCGCTGTTTTTGCTCGCATAGACTGTCGGACGCCAGTTGAACTCCTCTCCCCTTTTCAATACGGGGCTGCCGGAGCGGTCGTATATCGCGACGTGGTGTACATCCGGAAACGCCAGCGTTGCGGCCGCCGGCCCTTCGGCGTTCTCCTCGGCCCGGTAAAGCAGCGCCAGCGTACTTTGCCGGGAGAAGTTCTCGGTAATCTTCTGTCCCTCCGCGATAAGCTGCATGCGGACATTATGACTGGTGATCCAGGAGACGAGCAGCGAGGATACCAATGCGAGGCAGATAATGCCGACGGTGAATGTCAGGGAAATCTGGTGCTTGAAGCTCGCGTCCGACGGCAATAGTCGATCTAACAGCCTCATGGCGATGGCCCTGTTCATTATGGCGCGGGAAACGTCAGATCAAACTCGCGTCGCTGCTGACTCGTGATCTTGAGCTCGAGGTGGTCGGCGGTGCGCAGGTTGACGGCAACCAGAAGGTCCTTAAGCGTGGCGATCCCGGGGCCCGGGTGAGCGTTGTGATTCAGCTGCGAGAGCGCCAGCCTGGCCAGGCTGCGACCGAGCGCGAAATTATCCGGGTAAAGCGCGAACAACACGCCCCTTTTGACATGGGCGGGGTTGCTGGAGAACACCACCAGTTTGTTGTTCCACGCCTCCTTCAGGATCAGGGGCAGGATGATTCTGTCGTCAACGGTGTTGGGGTCTTGCGGAAGCCAAATGGCGTCGGTACCGCTCTTCCGGTTGCTCAGGATCTCGCGGTAGATCGGGGCGGCTTCGCTCAGGTTCGCTGCCTTGATGGTGACCAATTCCAGGCCCTGTGCCTTGGCCGCGGTTCTCGCCAGCCGAATGAGCCCCTCGTTACGCCCGGGATCGTAGATGACGGTGACGCGCCTCACCTGCGGTTGCAGTGATTTCAGGCGCGCGAACAGCATGCCTGGGTCCGGGGTAAGGCTTATGCCGGAGACGCCGTTCTTACGGGCGCCGGGCGGCAGCAGCACCGCGCCGACGACCACAGGGGGCTTGTTCTCCAGGCGCTGGGCGGCCTTGAGCCCGCGATGGCCCAACGCAATAATGACCTTGCTGTGCTCGCTTTGGAGCCAGGCTTGCAGGTTGTTCACATCCAGCTCTTCCCTTAGTTGGTAGGTTTCCACCCTGATTCTCGATTGCTTCCTGATGCCGTCCGTGATCCGCGAAAATACGCTCCGGTACGGTTCCCGGATTTCCGGATAGAGAACGGCGATCGATGCCGTCTCGGCCGCGCTTGTGGCCGGCGTACCCGTAAATAGAAGCAAGTAACATACCAACAGCAGAACGCTGGTAAGGGATCGGCTCCTGTATTGTTGACCACGCAACATCATGATTTACTTACGTTTTTTGTATTGATGGCCCAAAAACCTTTCAGAATCTGTAATTTATCAACGATTGGTCCCCCCGCATCACTGACGCGGACGGTCCAGCCTGCCGTCTGGGGTCCGGTTCGCCATTCAGACGCGCTCGGCTGGCGGACTCCGAGGACAACAACCGGTTCAGTGTGATTTAGGCCTAATCGTTGTGTTCGCATGACTGATGTCCCTTCACAGGCGCCCATCCCGCTATCAGTAGTCCACACCGGGTCCGGGGCATATGTTGAGCATCTGGGTGACGGGACGTAAGCCGGTTGTTTAGGGCCCGAATCGTCATGCGGGTGCCCTAGAATTGATAACGAACCTCCGCAAAATAGTTGCGTCCGGCGAGCGGCAGATCATTAGGAATACGGAGCCCCGGCGGCAGGCTGGGTTCGCGCACCTCTTCATCGAATACGTTACGCGCCGATGCCGCAAACTCCCAACGGCCACCTTTACGCTTGTAGCGCAGGGTGACATCGACCAGCGTGTAATCATCAATTTCATCACGGGTATCGCCATGCACGCGTTGGCGGTCGGCGACCCAATTGGCTTGCGTATTGAACAGCCAGCCGGGGAAGAATTTCCAGTCGGCGCGGGCGTAGAGCTGGTTTTCCGGCGCGTTGCCGGCATCGGTGTCCGTTTCTTCGTCCGTTGAGCGTTGAAAGGCATAGTTGCCGCTCAGACGCAATGTTTTCGTGACGTCCCACCCCGCCTCCCATTCCAGGCCGTGACCGGTCTGACGGCCGGTATTCTGCGCGGTCGAGCTTGGCGCCGCGGCGTCTTGTACGAAGCGGATGATATCCTCCATTTCGTAATAGAACAGGTTTAGCCCCGTGGACACATCCTTAGTCGGCAGATAACTGAAAGCCAGCTCGACGGTATCGATGGTCTCAGGGTCCAGGTCAGGGTTGCCCAGAACGACAGGATTGTTGATATTGAATTCCTCGGCAAACGACGGTGCCCGGAAGGCGCGGCCATATAGGAGCTTTGTCGTCAGGTTGTAGCGGGTCTGCCACACGAGCGCGAGTCGCGGATTGGTGGTGCTGCCGAAGTCTGAATAATGGTCGTAGCGCAACCCGGCGGTTAGGTCCCAATCGGGAGCGAATGACCATTCATCCTGAACGAAGGCATAATAATTTGTACGGTCCTCTTCGGGCAGAAAGTTACTCACGTCCACCAAAGATCCGAGAGGTATGGGTATGCCCGAAGGATCCAGGACGTAATTTTTCGTTTCTTTGACGTTAAACAAATCCCCATATTTTACTCCTGTGCCGAGCCGGAAGCGGTGTTTATGAAAACCCGTATAGAACGCAGATGCCTCAAGGCGCCAGTGGCGTTCAAAAACCTCAGGATTCCCGATCATGCCATCGGGAAATGCGCCACCGAACGCGCCAGGAGGAAAGAGCACGAGGTTCTCGATGTTCTCCTGATCGGCATAGAGAAAACTCAATTGCGTCGTAACATCCCAATCTTTGCGGAAGTTTGGATTGGCATACGTGAGATCAGCATTGAAACGGTCGCTACCATAACGTGAGTCAGGGTCCAACGCCTCGGCCACGCCAGCACCGGACCCGACATCGCGCCGACCCTGATAACCGAAGCGCAAGCGCCAGTTATCGCGTGAAAGATCCACCCGTGTATCCAGTGAGTCGCGTTGGGTGTTCACAGGGCCGGGTGCCAATGAGACATCGGGGGAAGGGAAAAGGGGATCGAGGGCCGTCTGCGCGTCCGCGTCAATGATTTCTTTATGACCATCTGTTGTGCGAAGCTGTATAGAGACCGCTGTATCTAAGCCGCCCCAGTCCCCGCCGTGCAGCGCCCATCCTTCCGCGGTATCAAAGCTTCCTCCACGCGCGCCAAGTTCTGTACCGTTTATGTCTTCCTTGGTCTTCGTTATGATATTGATTACGCCGGCAAAGGCATCGGCCCCGTAGATCGCCGATCCCGGACCGCGGATGACCTCGATGCGCGCGATATTATTCACCGGCATGCCACCCCAAATAAGGTTTCGGTCTCCCTGAAACAGGTTGGTGATCGGTATGCCGTTTATCAGTACGAGCACTTGAGGGTTATACTGCGAATATATGCCACGAATTGTATAAATTGGATTGAAGCCAATATGTGAATTAGAAACATGCAGTCCCGGAACGGACTCTAAGGCTTGATCCAGGTCAGTTGCACCGATAGCCTTGATATCTTCAGCCGTAACGACGGAGGCTACAGCCGGAGCACGTCCAAGGGGCTGACGCTTGCCAGTCGCGATGGTGACGAAATCTTCATCGCCGTAGACAAGGGACAAGTCCTCTTCGTCCGTGGGCTGGGCATGTACACCAGATACCATCCAAAATAACATTACTGTGTATAAGTAACGTGATATCGTCGACATTGGTGATCCTTTTTCTGTGAGCTGGATAAACTCCCTTTAACTCCCTTTAATTTTTTTTGTAAGGCATGTACATCTTCTGTATTGGCATGAAAAACTTCCGCTTATTCTTTATGGCGATCGTTCACGTCAGCCGATTCGTCCCAGGATCGCCTCGGCGGTCCGTTATAAGATACTCTCCGGCACGAAAGCGGCAAGAATGTGCCTTCAGGTTCGTTCCTTTCATTGATAAAACAAGGGAACATGCCAGCAGTGAAACATAAAACAGAGTATTGATAGTATTCCTGCTCCGAAAGCCCTTGATCTGCCGCCAGCGCAGCTGCCAGCGCAGCGACATTCATGTGCAACCGGAATCGATTTTTAAGTAATATTTCTTCAACCTGGAATGCGAGTTCGACATAAGGTCCGTCGCGAAACCCCAGTTGGGCTGCGAACTCCGTTAGCGGTTCGATACGTTCATCGATGCCAATGATCGGTCTGCCGTAACCAGCAATTAAGCGATTTTGTTGCAATTGCTGGTTGACAAAGTCGGCCAGCTCGAAACCTTTGTCTAAGTGTTTTTGTGCGCGTAGCAAAAAATCAATCGCGCCGAGGACCGGTCGACCTCCGTAGATGGTCGCTTCTGATACCGCAACAGCGGCCCCGATCCCCAAGGCGCCTGTGCTGCGCGCGGTTCCCGCCAGCGCCGCCACCCGATTGTTCCACAATCTGGGGTCGGGATAGCTCGTCGACAGCGTCCAAATGCCTTCGAAAAGCTGGATCTGCTTATCGGTAAAAAGTCTCCCGGTGATTCCATAAAGCAGTAGACCCATCCAGCGCTGATGACTCAGTTCGTTAAATAAGTCTTTGCCGCGAAACACCACACGCTCGCCTGGAAACCATGCGCCCATGCGGGTTACCAGCCGGTCTTCGTTCTCCAACAGCTGTTTTGGCCTCCTCATCTGCTGCCCCCGATATCTTTAGTCGTTCGTTGTCTTCCCCCCCGGGTCGTCCTGCAGTTCCAAGGCATCGCCGAAGAAGGGATAGCGCCGCCAGCCGAAGTCCTCTTGTTCGAGCGCGTGGACCGCGGCACCCGGTAACCGTAACAAAAGGTATAGCATCTCGCCTTGACGCGGGCTAAAACCAAGGTCGATCATTGCCGCGGCGGCGACACCGGACATCGCCAAGGGACAGTCGGCGGCGGCCTCAAGCGTGACGCGGTGTTGCTGCAGCCACGCGAGCGCATTGCCAGGGCTCACTTCGGCCAGATACGCCAATGTCTGGCGTACCGGGGTCGGACAGCTTGCCCCATGGGGGTCGAAGCCGGGCGGGTGCTCTATCGGTGACCAGATATCGGCGCGCTCTTCTTCGGGAGGGTGGCGCAGCCTATCATGCCATTTGGGCGAACTCTCGCCACACTCCACCCAATACCCCATGGCGATGGCCACTTCGTGGGCGCCGCCTAACTGGCCGGCGCCCACGGCGAGGCCAGCCATGAGGCAGGAGGCGTAGGTCGATCCGCCGACGCCCGCATTCATCGCGGCGCGCACGCTGTGGTCGCGGGGGCCGGGATTGGCGAGAGCGATCGCCAGGTCTTCCAGCAATCTTGCCTGTTGCGCTGTGGGACGTTCCCCGCTGAAAAGTAAATACAGGTACTCGATCCAGCTGGCCTTGCCCAGCAGATCACCATAGACATCATAGCCGCTGCAATAACAGGCGGCGGCGGCGAATGGATTATTCTCTTCGGCGACTTCTCCCCAAATCTTGCTGCGGATCGTTTCCTTGTTCTTTGCCATGCACCAATCCTTCCCCGGGCTACCCGTTTTTGGCCAGCGCTTTCATTCGCACCCCGATGGGTGGCAGCTCTTCGGGATCGATATGGACGTCGAGCAATGTAGGCCCACGGCGCTTACAGATCGCCTCGATATCAAGGGCGAGCAGGTCTTCCGGGGAAGCTATCGTATGGGCATCGGCCCCCATGGCCTTGGCCATGGCGCAGAAGTCCACCGCCGGCAGCGCAAAGGCGATTTGCTCCGCCCCCGCCAGCTGCTGCCCGTGCTTGACCATGCCCAATGCCGCATCGTTCAGCACAACGAAAATGACCGTCAGCTCCTCTGCGACGGCCACGGTGATTTCCTGACCGCTCATCAAAACGGCGCCGTCACCAACGATGCCGACGACCGGGCCATCACGCCGGCCCATGGCCACGCCCACGGCGGTGCCGATGGCCCAGCCCATCGAAGAAAACTCCAGGCTGGAGTTGTAAGCGCCCGCACTTCGCGATCGTTGCCCGGATATGCTCCGGTCAAAGGTATGCAGGTAGTGGATGGCCCAGGCGGAGCTGTTGCCGGTGTCGGACAAAAAGCGCGTGTTGAGCGGAAACAGTCGGGCCAGCTCCCGCATCAGGCGTTGGGGTTTGATCGGCGTCGAGTCATCGAGGTATTTGCTTTCCTCGTCCAATCTGAAATGACGTGCCGGATGGTCCGGCGGGTCCGGCAGGTGTGGCAGGTGGTGTTCGTGCCCTGGCTGCTTGGATGCGGTTTTTGCTTTGTCTTTGCCAGCACTTTTTTCTTTCTGACGCCATAATCTCACCAGGCTGGGAAATTTTCGTTCGTATAGGAGGGTCAGCAAGTGCTGGAAGACAGCGAGAATCGTGCCTCGAACGTGTAGGCTTGCCATGGGCGACCTGGTGAAGTGCTCTTCAGTGGCATCGATATGGATGAGCTTGTGGTTCAGGATCGCCTTATCCCAGCCGCTACTGTCCCATTCGTGCAGTGCCGTGCCGACGCCCAGGATGAGATCGACCGCGGGGTCGGCCACCGTGTCGTAGGCGCTTTGGTGTCCGGCGAAGCCGAAGACCCCGCGGAACTGGGGATGGTAGGGGCTGATCAGTCCCTTGCCGCGGGGTGTGGCGATCACGGGTAGGTTCAGCAGCAGCGCGAATTCGAGGATTGTGCCGATGGCCTCGCCGCAGCCGGCACCCACCAGCAGCACGACCTGACGCGCCTTGGAGATCCAGTGAAAAAGCTCATCGACGGTGCTGTGGTCGAGCAGTACCGACTGGCGCAGCAGCGACGGCAAGTCGAACGAAGCGCACTCTGCCGGAACCGGGCTGCGTAGAATATCGAGCGGTATGCTGAGATGCACCGGACCCGAGGGCGATTGGTTGGCCGTCATGATGGCGGTGACGAGCTTGTGTTCGAGCTGATCGATATGTGAGACGAAAGAGTTATAGCGGGTGCAGTGCTGGTACATGCCCAGGGTATTGATGCCCGTGCAGGAGGATTCCTGAAACGCGCCTTTACCGAAGTTTTTCAGCAATGTCTGGGCGGTGATGACCAGCATCGGGGTCTCGTTCTGGTACGCGGAGGCAACCCCGGTGATGGCGTTGGTCGCCCCGGGGCCGGTGGTGGTGCAGACCACGCCCAGCTTCCCGGCCTCGCTGGCGTAGCCTCCGGCCATAAAGGCCGCCCCGGTCTCGTGGCGCGCCACGATCGCTCGGGGGCCGCCGCCGCGGCCGCTTCTCGCCAGTGCATTGTAGAGCGGCTCGATCGCACCGCCGGGTATGCCAAAGACATATTCGACGTCGAGCTGTTTGAGATATCTTGTGATTAGGTCCCCACCCTCGCACTCAATTCTCGGATTCTCGGCATCATCATCATTACCGAGGTTTTCGGGTATACGCGTGTCTCTGTCCATCAATCCCTCTTGAGTGTGAGGTTATAGGCAGCAGCTCGTCGGCCAGGTAACACACAATCCCTATGTTGCAGTTATCGATGCATAACACTCCTTCGTTACGGTTACTATTTAAATTAAAGCAAATTTTTTCGAATTATCAATGAGCTGCGGTGGTTTGGTGAAAAATCATTCAGAGCGTGCGAGCGACGGTAGAAGGCTTTGCCATATAGAGTGACAGCGTTGCCGCCAAACAGATTGCTTTTCATCCTTGCGTGTACGAGCCACCAGACACGCGTGAACCCTGGACCCAGCATGCCTAGCCACTCAGTGCCGATTCGTGTTGAGACCGATTTCCCAAAGGGTTCTGCAAGGCGAAGTGCTGAGGGTCTTGCGGGCGTGGCGTTAGCGCCTGAGTCAGCGACCCAAGGGTCGACATTCGACCGGAGACCGGGCCGCGTGTGCTGGAGTGACCACCGCTAAGCAGTATCCGACGCTGCGGCGATTTGGCCCGGGCAGGGTCGGTGAACGCCTGATAGAGTTGGTCGGGACCATAGCGCCCGCACCTGTCGCGGATGTAACATGGTTGTAACAATAGTTTCATTTAATAACGTTTTTGCATTGAAGCAGGCGACATGGCATGGAAAACGGGCGCATTCTGATTGTTGAGGACGAGCGGGCCATACGCGAGATGGTCGGGTTGGCCCTCAAGCAGGCGGGCTATGAGTGCATGGAGGCGAGCAATGCCCACGAGGCCCAGGAGAAGATCCGTGCGGAGAAGCCGGATCTGGTGCTGCTCGACTGGATGCTGCCCGGGGTCAGCGGCGTGGATTATGCGCGCCGGCTGCGGCGCGACAAGGAAACCCAGCAGCTGCCGATTATCATGCTGACGGCGCGCACCGATGAGCCGGACATGATCAAGGGACTGGAGAGCGGCGCCGACGACTATATTAAGAAGCCGTTTTCCACCCGCGAATTAATCGCGCGCATCAAGGTGTTGCTGCGCCGCGCCGCCCCGCCGGCGGAAGGATCGGCCGTTCTGGAAGCCGATGGCCTGCGGCTGGATGCGGTCGCCCACCGGGTGTCGGCCCGTGGTAAAATTTTGGACATGGGTCCGATGGAATTCCGATTGCTGCGCTTTTTCATGGAGCGCCCCGAGCGCGTGTTCAGCCGAGCCCAGCTGCTGAACAGTGTCTGGGGGGAAAACGTCTACGTCGAGGAGCGCACGGTCGACGTGCATATCCGCCGCCTGCGCAAGGCCCTGGAACCCACCGGCCATGATCGTCTCATCCAGACCGTCCGCGGTACCGGCTACCGCTTCTCTCACGCCAGTTAGATGCAGCCAGGCCTACGTCGCGAGCTTTGGGTTATCGGTACGCTGGTTGCCGGCACGCTGATTGCCGGTGCCGTGTTCGGCTATCCGCTGTGGTTCCTCGCCTTCGGGCTGGGCGTCTATCTGGCCGTCGCCGTGAGGAACCTTATCAGCTTGCATCGCTGGCTGCTTAGCAAGAAGCAGCAGCCGCTTCCGGAGGCCCGGGGGCTCTGGGGCGATGTCTTCAATGAAATCCATTTGCTCGAAAAAGAAACCGCGCAGCACCGCGACAGGCTGCGCGACATGTTGACCCGTTTTCAGGAGGCGGCCTCGGCGCTGCCCGACGGCATGGTGATCCTGACCCAGCAGGGCGAGATCGTGTGGGCCAATCCGTCGGCGCGCAGTCTCCTGGGCATCTCCCACCCGCGCGACAGCGGCCAGCGCATTAACAATCTCATCCGTCACCCGGAATTCAACGACTATCTGGAGGACGCCGAATTCACCGAATCGGTTGAGTTGTCCGCGCCCTTGAAGCCGGACAATACCTTATCCGTGCAGATTGTTCCCTATGGAGGAAACCAGCGGCTGTTGGTCTGTCGTGACATCACGCACGTGGTCCGCCTGGAGGAGATGCGACAGAACTTCGTCGCCAACGCCTCGCACGAATTGAGATCCCCGATTACGGTATTGTCCGGCTACCTGGAGACCTTGCAGGACATGGACCTGAACAGGACCGCCGAGATCAAACGGGCGCTTGCCACGATGTACAATCAGGCCCGGCGCATGGAGCGTCTGGTCAGTGATCTGCTGGCCCTGTCGAGGCTCGAGACCGCGGCGCCACAGGCCACGCCTGAGTCGATCGTTGACGTACCGGCGATGCTGGCCTCGCTCAAGGAATCGGCCGAGATGCTGAGCGGCGAGGACCGGCACCAGATCACCCTGAGCGCGGCGCCCATGCTGAGGTTGCGCGGCAATGAAGAGCAGTTGCGCAGCGTGTTTTCCAACCTGATCGATAACGCGGTGCGTTACACGCCGCCCGGCGGCGCGATCGAGATTGGCTGGCGCAACGCCAATAACTGGGCGATTTTTTCCGTGAAGGACGACGGTGTGGGTATCCCCTGGCAGCATATTCCGCATTTGACAGAGCGCTTTTACCGCGTCGACGTCGACCGTTCACGTGAGAGCGGCGGCACCGGTCTCGGCCTCGCCATCGTCAAGCATGTGCTGAAGCGGCATGATGCGCGGCTCAATATAGAAAGCTTGGTGGGCAAGGGCAGTACCTTCACCTGCAAATTCCCCCCCGAACGGGTCGTGATGACCACAGTGGGTGAGTCACTGCCAAAGGCGGGCGAGCAGTCCTGAACCGCGGCCTCACGCTAAGAGGTCATGCGGATTAGGTTGTTCATAATCATCGTGACCGCATGCAACTCAGGTATCCAACAAGGCCGATCGGAACCCCTTTTTCATAAAACCGTCATGTTTTTGTCACATACCGGTCACAGGTCCGGATCAATATCGCCGGTATGCACGATGTTTTTTCTAAAAAAAAGTTCAGCGGCGCAACGATTATTGATACCTTAATGAGGAGCGAAGTAAATGAAACTCAGACAAGTGATGAACATCCTGGGTGTGGCCACCGCGCTGGCATCCACGGTTGCCGTGGCGGCGTCCGCGATCGATAAGGACGTACCCGATTACGGCCGCGCCAGCGGCGTGTCCGGCAATCTGTCCAGCGTCGGCTCGGATACGCTCGCCAATTTGATGACCCTTTGGGCGGAGCAATTCAAGCGTATTTACCCCAATGTCAATATCCAGATCCAGGCCGCCGGCTCCTCAACCGCACCGCCGGCCTTGGCCGAGGTGACGTCCAATCTTGGGCCCATGAGCCGCAAGATGAAAGACAAGGAAATCGAGGCGTTCGAGAAAAAGCATGGCTACAAGCCCACCCCGATCCGGGTGGCCATCGACGCCCTGGCGGTCTACGTCAACAAGGACAATCCCGTTAAGGGCATGACCATTGCCGAGGTGGACGCCGTGTTCTCCTCCACCCGCAAGTGCGGCCACGGCAAGGACATCAGCAAATGGGGCGACCTGGGCCTGAGCGGTGCCTGGAAAAACCGCGACATCCAGCTCTTCGGCCGTAACTCCGTCTCCGGCACCTACGGGTATTTCAAGAAGAAGGCGCTTTGCAAGGGCGACTACAAGAACACGGTCAACGAGCAGCCCGGCTCGGCCTCGGTGGTGCAGTCCGTGACCGCCTCGCTGAATGCCGTCGGTTATTCGGGCATCGGTTACAAGACCTCCGGCGTGCGCGCCCTGCCGCTGGCGAAAAAGCCGGGCCAGACCGTGGTGGACGCGACCCCGGAGAATGCGGTGAAGGGCACTTATCCGCTGTCGCGCTTCCTCTATGTCTACGTCAACAAGCACCCCAACAAGCCGCTGCCGCCGCTTGAGCGGGAGTTCCTCACCATGGTGCTGTCCAAGACAGGTCAGCAAGTGGTGATCAAGGACGGCTACATCCCGCTGCCCGCCAGCGTCGTGAAGGCGGACCTGGCGAAGCTGAAGTGAATTTTACCCGAATCCGGCGTTTGCGCCGGATCGGATTCCACGACCAGGCCCGTGGCGGGGATGTGCCACGGGCGTTATTCTTTCAAGGCGCACGATGTGTAAGAAGGCGGGGGTGGCGCGAGCGCTGCGGAATCACTCTGCCGGCAGTTGCACCAGACGTCCCGGGCCGGGTTGCGGCCAACCCTCCCTGGGGGTCAGCGCTTCTGCTTTTAGAACCCTGGATGACATTTCTGTGACAGTCATCGCTTAGCTGTGACGGCGGTTTTTCGGCCTTCGTACCCTTTGTAATATTTCTGTCATATTTCCTCCCTATCATTCGCCAATGGCCGCCGTTCCTGAGAAATCCCCGAGCCTTCTGCCCCCCGCCGAGGTCCTCGCGCGCACAGGCCGGCGCCGCCGTTTTATCGACAGCGCCGCCCGTTACGGCATGGCTTTTGGGGGGATCAGCGTGATCATCGCCATCCTGCTGATCTTCGTTTACCTACTTTATGTTGTGTTGCCAATGTTCGCGGGACCGGCGGTGGAGCCCGTGGCGAGCTATACCGCTCCCAGGCCGGGTGAAGAAACCCTGCACCTTGCCCTTGAAGAACAAAATGAGCTCGGGGTGCGGTTTACCCGTTCGGCCCGGGTCGTGTTTTTCCGCACCGAGGACGGCAGCGTCCGGGACACACACCAGCTTCCCCTGCCCGCCGGCGTTGAGGTGACCAGTTTTGCCGACGCCGACCCGGCCCTGGCCACCGTGGCCCTGGGCCTGTCCGACGGCCGTGCCCTGGTGGTCCGTCATCGCTATGACGTGACCTTCCCAGGGGATGAACGCGTGATCACACCGGCACTGGAGTACCCCCTGGGGGAGGCGCCGGTGCTGGTCGATCCTGAAGGCAAAGCGCTGTTGCGTCTGGCGGTGCAGCGCGGTGAGGAAGGGGTGAGTCTGGCGGCCACAACCGCCGACCGGCGGCTGGTCCTGACCTCCTTTCAGCAACAAACCTCCTTCCTCGATGACTCCGTCAGTTACGAGCGCACGAGCGTGACGCTGCCGTATCCGAGCGAGGAACCGACGCGCGTGTTAATCGACAAGGATCTGCGTGAGTTCTACGTCGCCGGCATTGGCAGGATCAGCTACTTTGATATCACTGATCCCGCCACGCCAACGCTGGTGCAAGAGCTCTCGGTACTGCAGGGCGATGACCGGATTGCGGCCCTTGAATTCCTCGCGGGCGGGATCTCGCTTCTGATCGGGACCTCCGCCGGCAAGCTGTCGCAGTGGTTCCCTGTACGCGATGATAAAGGTAAGTACTCACTGACCCATATCCGGGATTTTGACGCCCACGCGGCCGCAATCAGCGCCATCGCCGGCGAGCACAACCGCAAGGGCTTTCTCGCCGCCGATGTTTCCGGCCGGCTCGGCATCTACCATACGACCGCGCGTCGTACACTGCTCGTTGAGCCCTTGTCCGGGCACGCCGTGAGCCACGTGGCCGTGTCGCCGCGCGCGAACGCGCTACTGGCCGAGGATACGCAGGGCAACACCATTTTCTGGCGCATCCATAACGAGCACCCGGAGATCTCCTGGTCGGCCTTATGGGGCAAGGTGTGGTACGAGAGCTATGAGCAGCCGGAGTACATCTGGCAATCCTCGTCGGCGAGCAACGATTTCGAGCCCAAGTTCAGCCTGGTGCCGATTTCCTTCGGCACCTTGAAGGCGGCGTTTTACGCCATGATGTTTGCCATTCCGCTGGCGATCATGGGCGCGATTTTCACCGCGCACTTCATGTCGCCGCGAATGCGGCGTGTGGTCAAGCCGAGCATCGAAATCATGGAGGCCTTACCCACCGTTATCCTCGGTTTCCTGGCCGGCCTGTGGTTGGCGCCCATTGTGGAGAAGCACCTTCCCGGTTTCTTCAGTCTTCTAATTATATTGCCCCTGGCCATCCTGCTGGCCGCCTATGCCTGGCAGCGGCTGCCCGGCACGGTGCGGCACCTCGTGCCCGCTGGTTGGGAGGGCGCGTTGCTCATCCCGGTTGTGCTCCTGATCGGTGGATTGGCCATCGCCATGAGCCCTGTGCTGGAGGTGTGGTTCTTTGGCGGTGATATGCGCGTGTGGTTGACCAGCACGCTCGGCGTGGATTTCGATCAGCGCAACTCCATCGTTGTCGGTATCGCCATGGGTTTCGCCGTGATCCCGACGATATTCTCCATTGCCGAGGATGCCATTTTTGCCGTGCCCAAACACCTGGTCAACGGTTCGCTCGCCATGGGGGCGACGCCCTGGCAGACGCTGGTACGCGTCGTGCTGTTGACCGCGAGCCCGGGTATTTTCTCTGCCGTCATGATCGGCTTTGGGCGTGCGGTGGGCGAGACCATGATCGTGCTGATGGCCACGGGTAACACCCCGATCATGGACATGAGCATCTTCCAGGGCATGCGCACGCTGGCGGCCAACATCGCCGTGGAGATGCCGGAATCGGAGGTCAACAGTACCCATTACCGCGTGCTGTTCCTGGCGGGCCTGGTGCTGTTTGCCTTCACGTTTCTTGTTAACACCGCGGCCGAGATCGTGCGCCAGCGGCTGCGCCGCCGGTACAGCAGCCTTTAAAGCACTCCAGCCGCGGGGCGCAAATTCTAGAACTAGAGTGACGACGACATACGAAAGCATTGATTAAAGTGAGCTCCCTACGTTCCTGGTTCAAAAGCGGCACCCCCTGGATCTGGCTCAATGCCAGCGCGGTCAGCGTCAGCCTGATCATGGTCTTCGGGCTGCTGTCGCTCATCGCCGTTCGCGGCATGAGTTATTTCTGGCCGGCCGACATTCTGGAGATTGACTACAGGGAAAACGACGGCAGCGAGACGCGCCTGATCGGTGAGATCTGGGATGCGGAGAAGGTCGCTGCCGCGAGGCTGAAAGACGGCGGTTACCCGGTGCCGGAGGGCCGGGAGTCCATCCAACGTTATCTATTAAAGCAGGGCAACCGCGAAATCCTCGGCGCGGACTTCCGGCTTGTGCTGCAGACCTCGGTCCTTGATCGGCGCAAGCCGGAGAACGTGATTGCCGTGGAACGGCGGGAGTGGGGGAATCTCTACGGTTACCTGCGCTCGGTGAAGGAAGCCGGGCGTGTCGTCGCAGCAGGCGATGGGGCCTTGGCGGAGCTCGAGCGGCGGCTGGAACGCGCCCTTCGGTTGCATGATCAGATCCGCGACATCGAGAAACACGAGATCGGTGACATCAATTATGGCCTGGAGCGGCTGCGGCTGCGCGAGCGCCGTTTAGAGCTCGACGGCAAGCTGGATGCTCAAAGTCAGGCCGAGATCGGGCAGCAACGCCGTCTCTTACAAGAGCAGTATCAGGGGTTGCAGGCCAGGCTGGGTGACCTCAACGCGGCGATTCGGCGCGACGGTTTCAGTGCCGAGGTCGCGACCGGCGGCGTGGTCGACATCGCGCTCGCCAACGTGGTGCGCGTCTACCAGCCCAATCGGATGTCGGTCTTTGGTAAATCGCTTTTCTATATCGAAAAGCTATGGGAGTTCGTCAGCGACGAGCCGCGCGAGGCGAATACCGAAGGCGGCGTGTTCCCCGCCATTTTCGGCACCGTGATGATGGTGCTCATCATGGCGGTGTTGGTGACGCCGTTCGGCGTGATCGCGGCGGTCTATCTGCGCGAGTACGCGCGCCAGGGACCGCTCACGCGCACGATCCGCATTGCCGTCAATAATCTGGCGGGCGTGCCGTCGATCGTCTATGGCGTATTTGGTCTGGGCTTTTTTGTCTATTTCCTCGGTGGCTCCATTGACGAACTGTTTTTTCCCGAGGCGTTGCCGGCGCCGACTTTCGGCTCACCGGGAATCCTGTGGTCGTCTCTGACCCTGGCCATCTTGACGCTGCCTGTTGTCATCGTCGCGACCGAGGAGGGTCTGGCGCGCATTCCCAGCGCGATTCGCCAGGGCAGTCTGGCGCTGGGGGCGACAAAGTTTGAGACGCTGCGGCACATCGTGGTACCGATGGCCAGCCCTGCCATCATGACGGGACTGATCCTCGCCGTGGCGCGCGCCGCCGGCGAGGTCGCGCCCCTGATGCTGGTCGGCGTGGTCAAGCTGGCGCCGTCACTGCCGCTCGACGGCAACTTTCCGTTTCTGCATCTGGAGCGGAAGTTCATGCATCTTGGCTTCCATATTTATGATGTCGGTTTCCAAAGCCCCAATGTGGAGGCCGCGCGGCCCCTGGTCTATGCTACAGCGCTGCTGCTGGTGGCGGTGATTGTGGCGCTGAACTTGACGGCTATCGCGATACGCAATCGCCTGCGGGAGAAATACCGCACATTGGAATCGTGAGACGCGCTACAGGGGTTCGCGTGTATCGCTGCGGGCACAGTTGCGTAAGGCGGTCTGAATGATAAGGTTACGGGTGATAACATGATGGCAGAAAGTACTAATTTCACGCACGGTATCGATATTAATACGCTGGATCGCGTCGGGCGCGGGCATCGCCGAATCGAAGAGGAGGAGCCGTCATTCGAGGTCGAGGGCCTGAACCTGTATTACGGCGAGAAACAGGCCCTTAAGGGCATTGGTATGGTCATACCCAGCAAGTGTGTCACCGCCTTCATCGGCCCGAGCGGTTGTGGCAAATCCACCCTGCTTCGCTGTTTCAACCGGATGAACGATCTCGTGGACGATTGCCGTATTGAAGGCAGCATCCAACTCCACGGTGAGGATATCTATGACAAGGGCGTGGATGTGGCTGACCTGCGCCGGCGGGTGGGAATGGTGTTCCAGAAGCCCAACCCCTTCCCGAAATCGATCTACGAGAACGTCGCCTACGGCCTGCGCCTGCAGGGGGTCAAGAACCGCCGCCTGCTCGATGAGGTCGTTGAGCGTGCCCTGCAGGGGGCGGCGCTCTGGGACGAGGTCAAGGACCGGCTTCACGACAGTGCCCTGGGGCTTTCCGGCGGCCAGCAGCAGCGCCTGGTGATTGCCCGGTGTATCGCCATCGAGCCGGCGGTGTTGTTGCTGGACGAACCGGCATCGGCGCTGGATCCGATCTCGACGCTTAAGATCGAGGAGCTGATCTACGAACTGAAGAACAATTACACGATCGTTATCGTGACACACAATATGCAGCAGGCGGCGCGGGTGTCAGACTATACGGCGTTTATGTATATGGGCGAGCTGATCGAGTTCGGCGATACCGATACGGTGTTCACCAATCCCGGCAAGAAACGGACGGAAGACTATATTACCGGGCGCTATGGCTAGCCGGACACTGTCGAGTAAAATGTCAGGCCTGCGGTCGAGGCAGAGTTTCGGGTCAGCCATGGCCCCGTGGTCACAACGAGGAGTGCGCGATGGATAAAGTGGATATCGGTCAACATATCTCGCAGCAGTTCAATGCGGAGCTCGAGGAGGTACGCAACCGGGTGCTCGGCATGGGCGGTCTTGTGGAGAACCAGATTGCCAACGCCGTTACCGCCCTGGTGGAAAGAGACAGCGAGCTGGCCGAGACCGTCGTGAGCGGTGATTACAAGGTCAACGCACTGGAGGTCGCGATCGACGAGCAGTGTAGCCACATCCTGGCGCGCCGACAGCCGGCGGCCACCGATCTGCGATTGATCGTCGCCGTGATCAAAACGATCACCGATCTCGAACGTATCGGAGATCAGGCTGAAAGAATCGCCCGCATGGCGATACGGCTGGCCGAAGCGGAGCAGCCCAAGAACCAGTACATAGAACTGGGTAATCTGGGCAACCATGTGCGCGAGATATTGCATGATGCGCTCGATGCCTTTGCACGCATGGACCCGGAGGCGGCGGTCGCGGCGGCGCGCGAAGACCTGAGAATCGACAACGAATATAATGGAATTATGCGCCAGGTCATCACGTTCATGATGGAAGACCCGCGCTCCATCACACCTATGCTGGATATCATATGGGCGGCGCGCGCCTTGGAGCGTATTGGCGATCACGCCAAGAATATCTGTGAATACCTGATTTATCTGGTGCGCGGAAAGGATGTGCGCCATACCAGCCTGGAGCAAATGGAAAAGGAAGTCCAGGAGGCGCACAAGAAATAGCGGCGTTTCGCAGTGGTCCGCGATCGCGGAATTGCTTCGCGGATAAAAAATGATCGCCCGTTAACGTCTATTTGCGCCGGTCGATGCCGTAGTGTCCGGATGGGGTGAGTCCGCTGGCAACGCAGTCGCGATCGAACTGGTGTCCCAGCTGTCATGGTATCATTGCTAAATGGACGTCTCCCTCCTGCTCAATGACCTCAACGCCGCGCAGCGCGAGGCGGTGGCCGCACCGCCGGGTCCGCTGCTGGTGCTGGCCGGGGCCGGCAGCGGCAAGACCCGGGTGCTGACCCACCGTGTGGCCTGGCTCGTGGGCGTGGAGCACATTTCGCCACTGTCGATCATGGCGGTGACCTTCACCAACAAGGCGGCGCAGGAAATGCGCGGCCGCATCGAGGCCATGCTGGGTTTTCCCGTCGGCGGGATGTGGTTCGGGACCTTTCATGGGCTCTCGCACCGTCTGTTGCGCGCACACTGGCGCGAGGCCGGGTTGCCGCAGTCCTTCCAGATCCTGGACAGCCAAGACCAGCTTCGTCTGGTCCGCAGGACCCTGAAAAATCTCGAGCTCGACGAGGCCTACTGGCCGCCGAAGCAGGCGCAGTGGTTCATCAACAGCCACAAAGAGGCCGGGCGCCGGCCGCAGCATGTGGGAGAGAGCCGGGATCCGCAGCAGCAGCAGCTGTTGCGCGTCTATCAGGCCTATGAAGAGGCCTGCCGGCGCATGGGGCTGGTGGATTTCGCCGAGCTGTTGTTGCGGGCCTATGAGCTGCTGCGCGATGACAGTGCCATGCGTCGGCACTACCAGCAACGTTTCCGGCATGTGCTGGTCGACGAGTTCCAGGACACCAATGCCATCCAGTATGCCTGGCTGAAGCTGTTCGCGGCCGACAGCGGCAATCTGTTTGTCGTCGGCGACGACGACCAGTCCATCTACGGCTGGCGCGGGGCCAGGGTGGAGAACATGCTCCAGTTCGAAAAGGATTTTCCCGGCACCAAGATGATCCGGCTGGAGCAGAATTATCGCTCCACCGCCACCATCCTCAAGGCGGCCAATGCCGTCATCAGCCACAATGACGGCCGCCTGGGCAAGGATCTGTGGACCGAGGGCAAAGCGGGCGGACCCATCCTGCTCTATACCGCCTATAACGACATCGACGAGACCAATTTTGTCGTGGACCGGGTCCAGGATTGGATCGCCCAGGGCCAGGCGCGCCAGGACGTGGCGATTCTCTACCGCTCCAACGCGCAGTCGCGGGTGCTCGAGGAGGCCTTGCTGCAGGCCGGGATTCCCTATCGCGTCTACGGCGGCCTGCGTTTTTTCGAACGCCAGGAGATCAAGGATGCGCTCGGCTATCTGCGCCTGCTCGCGAGCCGTCACGACGATCCGTCTTTCGAGCGCATCGTCAACGTACCGACCCGCGGCCTGGGCAATAAGACCCTGGAGGCGGTCAGAGCCCTGGCGAGGGCGGAGAACCTTTCTCTGTGGCTGGCCGCCAAGCGGCTGGTGGACAGCGGCGGCGTTCCGGCGCGCGCGGCCAACGCGCTGGCCGCGTTCCTGGATCTGATCAACACCATGGACAAGGAAACCGCGGAGCTGGCGCTGGCAGAGCGGGTCGAACATGTTTTGGCGCGCAGCGGCCTGTTCGAGCATTACCAAAAGGAGCAAGGCGAGCGTGCCGAGACCCGCATCGAAAACCTGGAAGAGCTGGCCAATGCCTGCCGCAATTTCGCATTTGACGGGGACGATGACATGGACCCGCTGGCGGCATTCCTCGCCCACGCGGCGCTCGAGGCCGGCGAGGGTCAGGCCGAGGCGTGGGAGGACTGCGTGCAGTTAATGAGCCTGCATTCGGCCAAGGGTCTGGAGTTTGCGCTGGTGTTCCTGACCGGTATGGAGGAAGGGTTGTTTCCCCATCAGCGCTCGATGAACGAACCGGGGCGGCTCGAGGAAGAGCGGCGGCTTTGCTATGTCGGCATGACCCGCGCCATGCGCCAGTTGTATGTGACCCATGCCGAGATCCGGCGCTTGCACGGCAGCGAACACCATACCAGTCCGTCGCGGTTCCTCGGCGAGATGCCCGAGGAGCTCGTCAATGTTGTGCGCGGCGCCGGTTCGGTCTATACGGCCGGCGGGCCGTCGTATCGGCCGCCGGCAACGCAGGGCTCGCGGGAGACGCCCGCGGCGGGCGGCATGCAGCTGGGGCAACGCGTGCGGCACGAGACCTTCGGCGAAGGCGTGGTGTTGAACGTGGAGGGCCAGGGGCAGCATGCCCGGGTTCAGGTCAACTTCGAGGGCATCGGCAGCAAATGGCTGGTGACGGCCTATGCCAATCTGCAGCAGGTCTCCTAACCGATTGAAACTAAGGGATTCATTATATAATGTCACAGTCGTAGGGTCGGCCATGGGGCCCGCGGCGCGGGCCGGCTAAATGCCCCCACTTGCAAAACTCCGCCGATGGCTTTATTAGTGGTACCCGCGACACACCCCTGCCGGGGTTGCCAATAACCAATGCCCCCGAAGAGGTGACACATTGAGCGAGTTGAGAAAGGGCGACGTGACGTTTTCCGTTGGCAAGACATTTTTTGCCATTCTCGCCATTACCTTTGTCGCTGAATTCCTGGTCATGGCGATGCTGGGGATGTTCGGCTACAACCCGAGATCGGTGGTCGCCTTCCTCGCCAATGCCGCGCTGCTGTGCGCGGTGATCGCACCACCGTTGTATCTGCTGGTGCTGTACCCGATTAAGCGCGCCTACGAGGTCAAGCAGCGGGCCGTGCCCCCGCCAACGGCCAGTGCGCTCGATCTGGACAAGGACCCGATGACCCGGGTATTGAACCGGCAAGCCATTACCGTGGATCTATTGGAGGCCGTTGCCGAGGCCAACCGCTATGACACGCGCCTGTCGGTGGCCATGGCCGATGTCGACCAGTTGCAGCGGATCAACGATGAATATGGCAGGCAGGCCGGGGACAGGGTGTTGCAATCGGTTGCCGAGACATTGGTCGATGCGCTGCGTATGCCGGACCGTGTGGGCCGTTATGCCGGCAAGGATTTCTTGCTGGTCTTGCCGCAGACTACCCTTGAGGACGCCTCGACGCTGGCGGACCGTATTCGCGATTCGGTCAGCAAGACCAGTATCCAAAGCAATGACCATACCTTCAACGCCACCATCAGCATGGGGATCACCCAGTTTCACAAGGGTGAAGACATCGAGCACCTGCTGTCTCGCGTGGAGCAGGCGATCGTCGAGGCAAAACAACAAGGCAGCAATCTGGCCATCAGCAAAGGCGCTTAGTCACAGCCGTTCCGTCACGCCGCTAATATCAACCAAGGTCTTGCGCTAAACAAACCTGCGAACGCGCCCCGGTTGCAAGCAATATCGGGCATAAGAAGAAAGGCCGATCTTGTCAAAACTTCGTAAACTCTCTCATGCCCTGGAGGCCTTAAGCGAATACAGCGGGCGTTGGCTCGGTTGGCTGGTGCTCGTTTTGACCCTGATTGTGGTCTATGACGTCAGCATGCGCTACCTGTTCCGCGAGGGTTCCGTCGCGCTACAAGAGCTGGAATGGCATCTGTTTGCCCTCATTTTTCTGTTGGGCGCGGCCTATACCTTCAAGCACGACGGCCATGTGCGGGTGGACATCTTCTACCAGAGGCTGGACGGGCGAGGCCGGCTATGGGTGGATACCCTCGGTGATCTGTTGTTTCTGTTGCCCCTGTGCCTGGTTATTATCCAGAGCTCTTGGCCGTTCGTGTCTGACGCCTATCTCTATGGCGAGCGTTCGCCCGACCCCGGTGGCCTGCCGTTCCGCTATCTTGTCAAGGCCGCCATCCCCGCCGGATTCTTTCTATTAATGCTGCAGGGTATTGCCAATGTCCTGAAGAATATGGCCATGCTGTTAGGGAGGCGCTGATGGAACTCCTGGCCCTGTTCATGTTTGCCGTGCTGGTGGTGTTATTGCTGCTCGGGTATCCCGTGGCCTTCACCCTGGGTGCCGTGGCGCTGCTCTTTGGTATCCCCGCCATGGGGCTGGAGTTTTTTGACCTGCTGCCGCTGCGCATCTGGGGGGTGATGACCAACTTCACCCTGCTCGCGGTACCCTTGTTCGTATTCATGGGTGTGATCCTAGAGAAGTCAGGCCTGGCCGAAGACCTGCTGGAGACAATGGGTCTGTTTTTTGGCCGTCTTCGAGGCGGGCTGGCGCTTTCGGTCGTTGTGGTCGGCGGTCTGCTGGCGGCGACCACCGGTGTTGTCGGCGCCACGGTCGTGACCATGGGCGTTATCTCCCTGCCGGCGATGCTCAAGCACGGCTATCAGCCGGAGCTGTCCACCGGTACCATCTCTGCCGCCGGTACGCTCGGGCAGCTCATTCCGCCCAGTATCATTCTGGTGCTGCTGGGTGATGTCGTCGGCGTGCCGGTGGGTCAGCTGTTTGCCGGTGCGGTCGTCCCCGGCCTGCTTATCATCGGCGGTTTTGTCCTGTTCATCATCATTTATGCCGCGTTCAAACCCGAGACTGCACCCCTGCCTGATGCCGCTTTGATGCGCGGGGATACCAGCCGGCTGGGCCTGAGGGTGGTGAAAAGCCTGCTGCCGCCCCTGGCACTGGTCTTCGCCGTGCTGGGTTCGATCTTTTTCGGCGTCGCCTCGCCGACGGAGTCCGCCGGGTTCGGTGCCGTGGGGGCCATGGTGCTGGCGGCCCTGCACAGGCGTCTCGACTGGCAAAACCTGCGCGAGGCCGTCCGATCGACCTTACGGATGACGAGCATGGTGTTCATGATTCTGGTGGGGGCCACCGCCTTCGGTCTGGTGTTTCGCGGCATGGGCGGTGATGGCCTGGTGCACGAGATCATGACGGGGCTGCCCGGCGAGCAATGGGGATTTCTCGCCGTGAGCATGGCGGTAATTTTTGTGCTCGGGTTTTTTCTGGATTTCCTGGAGATCTGCTTTATCGTCGTGCCGATCCTGGCGCCCATTGCCGCCAGTCTGGGGCTGGACCTGTTGTGGTTCGCGGTGCTGATCGCCGCCAATCTGCAGACCTCGTTCCTGACGCCCCCCTTCGGGTTCTCGCTGTTCTATTTGAAGGCCGCGGCCCCCGAGTCCATTTCCATCGGACAGATCTATCGCGGCGTCATTCCCTTCATCGCCGTCCAGGCGGGCGTGCTTATCCTGCTGGTCGTGTTCCCAAAACTGACGCTGTGGTTGCCGGAGCTCATGGACCGGCTGCAGGGTTTCTAATTAGAACCTATCTCAAAATACCGCCCACCCCTGGTGCTGGGTCGTGCAGACGCAAAGTACGCGGAGAAAGCAAAAATGCCTTATATTTTAAAGTATTCTTTGCGTTGCTTACAGGGCGTGAAGAGTTGCTGGGCGCTTGATTTTGAGGCAGGCCGTAATACGGCCTTGTCGCGCTCAAAGCTTCAAGGCCTTGGCATAGGCCGCCTCGGAGAGTGCGTTCCAGGCATCGTTGTCGGCGCGAAACGTTTCATAGGCCGTGTAGACCTTCATGAAGGTCTTGTCCTTGGCCGCCTCCTCATCCAGGACTTTGTTGCTGAGCTTGTGTAAATGCCGGATGACATCGGCCGGGAACTCGTGCAGTTTGACCTGATATTTGTTCCGCAGAATCCTGAGCGCCTGCAGGTTCTTGGCCTCGAATTCCGAGAGCATCCAGATGTTGCTCGACGCGGCGGCGGTCTCGATGATGAGCTGCAGGTCCTGGGGCAGGGACTGCCAGGCCTTCAGGTTCACGATTAATTCCAGCGTCGGCCCAGGTTCGTGCCAGCCGGGGTAGTAGTAATACTTGGCCGCGCGGTACAGTCCCAGACGCAGGTCGTGATAGGGCCCCACCCACTCGGTGGCATCAATGGTCTTGCGCTCCAGGGCGGTGTAGATCTCGCCGCCTGCGAGCAGCACCGGGTTCACCCCGGCCTTGGCCATGACCTTGCCGCCCAGGCCCGGTATGCGCATCTTCAGGCCCTTGAGGTTCATGAGCGAGTTGATTTTCCTGTTGAACCAGCCGCCCATCTGCACGCCGGTGTTTCCCATGGGGAAGGGCATCAGTTGGTAGGGCGCGTAGACCTCGCGCCAGAGTTTGAGTCCGTCACCGCCATAAAACCAGGCGTTCATGCCCTGGGCGTTCATGCCAAACGGTACCGCGGTAAAGAAAGGCGCGGCCGGGATCTTCCCCGACCAGTAATAGGCGGCACCGTGGCCCAGCTGCACCGTGGTGCCCTGTGAGACCGCATCGAAGGTCTGCATCGGCGGCACCAGCTCGCCGCCGGCAAAGACCTGTATGCTCAAGCGCCCCCCGCTCATGGTCTTGACCTCCCTGGCAAATCGGTTCACGCCCTCCTGAAACACGGGAAAATTGGGCGGCCAGGTGGTCACCAGTTTCCAGCTGAAGCGGTCTGTTTCCTTGGTAGTGGCGGCCGCTGCCAGGGAACCGGCGCCGGCGATCGCCCCGGCGCCGGCGAGGTTTTTCATGAACTTGCGTCGTCGCATGGTGCCTCATCGCTCCTTAATGCATCGTATCTGCGGCCCGAGTCGTGCAAGAATTGCACGGGGTTTAACCGCGTATTGTATGGGTAACAGTGTACTGGATTGGCGCGCCGTGTCCCACCGGACACGGCCGCGCCGGCGGTCTTTTCTCAGCGGCCGAGCATCGCCGAGATCACGGCATTCCATGCCAGTGCCAGATTGCTGCGGTTGTACCCGCCGCCCCCGGTCGCCAGCAGCCGTCCCTGGCAGAGCTCATCGGCCAACACGCACAGCCGCTCCGCGGCGTGGGCGTGCGCCTTGGGCGTGTATTGCAGGTGTGTGATCGGATCACCGGCGAGACTGTCGGCGCCGGCCTGGAGCAGGATGATCTCGGGCTCGCCCACACGGACAAATTCCTCGACCTTGGGCCAGACCTCGAGAAATGCGGCGTCGTCGGCCGCCGGCGGCATCGGGATATTGAGCTTGGTGCCGGCCGCGACACCCCTTCCGGTCTCGCTGGCCATGCCGGTGCCCGGATAAAGATAGTGTCCGTCTTCATGGATATCGGCGAACAGAAGGTCAGGGTCGTCCTCAAAGCTGTAGAACACGCCGTCACCGTGATGGGCATCGATATCGACATAGGCGATGCGCTTGATGCCGAACCGTTCGCGCAGGACCTCAATCGCTACGCCGATGTCGTTGAACACGCAGAAGCCGGCGGCGGCGTCGCGGCGGGCATGGTGCAGGCCGGCGATGGGGATGAAGCAGCGCTGACAGCGACCGGCAAGCAGCGCGGTGGCGCCGTCCAGGACGGAGCCGACCACATAGGAGCCGGCCTCGAACACGCCCTTGAAGGCAGGCGTGTCCCCGAAATCCAGGAAACCCTCGCCGGATTGTGACTGGCGCTTGACCCGCTCGACATAGTCGTGCGTGTGGAATTTCAGTAGCTCCTCTTCGCTGGCGAGTACCGGCGTGCCGATTTGCACGCGCTTGTCGAGCCCCTGTTTGACGGTCTCTTGCCAGAAGGCCTGAATGCGGTCGGGCCCGAAGGGGTGTCCTGCGCCGAAACCGTAAAGCCCGAGGGCCTCGCCGTAATAGACGCATGCCGTCATGGTGTTACCGGCTCTTATTTCGAGGGGAACAGTGTGCGGTAACTGCAATAACAGCTGGTAACAAAAAGCGGCAGCACGACAAGACCGCCAACCAGCCAGATCGCGTACTTGCCCGGGACCGAAAAATACGAGACGACGGAGCCCAAGAGGAACGGGGCGATCACTGTCCCAATGAGCACGAGCAGCCCGACGATATGCCGGCGACTCGCCTTGATGCTGTGGTCGATGGCCCGGAACACCGATTCCCCGCGCAGCGTGATGAGCGGCAGGGTGAAAACCAAGGTCATGGCGAGGCCCAAATAAAGGAGACCCGCCACCAGCCACGCCGCCAGCGCCTTGAACAAGGTGCCGATGCCGAGGGTCGTGAAGTCGGCGACCCATGATCCTTCACTGATAAGATGGGCCGCGATATTGATCAGCAGTGTCAGTGTCAGGGCGTAAACACCCAATCCCATGACGGTCATCGTCCGCTTATCATCGCTAAAAACGCGAAACAATTCTTTCGGCGATTTGGCGAGCGCCGCCAGCCTCAGGTCCGAAGGCAGCGACCGTTGTTGCTGGCTCACGTTGTCCACCGTCATCATGGCGCTCGCCATGAGTATCGGTACCAGCAGGGCCAGGAGTATGCTCCCGGCGAATGGAATGAACGAAAGCACGATAATCAGAGCGATGGACGTTAACCCCATGCCAAGCAGCAACCAGGGATTGCGACGCAGCAGCCTCCAGCCGCAACCGAGCCAGCGCACGCCGATTTTCGCTTGTTCACGCAGCCGTTTCATTGTTCCTCCCAATGGCAGTGTGTGCGAGATTCACTGTTTACACTTTACCGCAATTATCGCGTTGCGCCACAACTTCTCGCGAGGTCGTACGTCGGCGGCAGGCCATCGCGCGGCCTGCGTTGACGGCGCAATGATCAACGGAAAAGTAATAGGTATTAAAAGCGCTTGATCACCCACATCGGGATGGAAATCCTGGGTTCGAACTCACTGCGCACGAACTCACCCTGTCCTTCACGATCAACGAGGTAGTACGGCCGGCCTTTGGCGGGGATGACCTTGACCATGTAAAGCTCGCCGTTGAGCCGGTACTCCTCGTGGACCGCGGCGCCCTTCGGGGCAATGGTGATTTCCGGTGTGAGCTCCTCCGGTCGGCCTTCGGTCGTCTCCGGGTAATAGTTTCGCGGCATGGCGGGGGGCTCCGGGACGGCCGCCGGCCTGTCCTTCTTGCTTTCTTCCGCCCGCACCGGTGCCCGTGCCATGCCGGTAATGGTAATTAATAATAATAAGATCAGCCAGAAACGCATGCCGGAATACCTGTTCAGAGATTGAGCTTGATTTCTTCCTCCTCCTCGGAGGGCTCGAAACCCACGTGCTCGTAGTAATGAAAGATCTGGTCCACGACCTCACCGGGGCTGTCGGCGATGGTGAAAAGATCCAGGTCCTCCTTGCTGATCACGCCCTCGCGGACGAGGGTCGATTTGAACCAGTCCACGAGCCCGGTCCAAAAGGGACGGTGCACCAGGATAATGGGCATGCGTACGCTTTTCCCAGTCTGGATGAGCGTGAGCGCCTCGATGAGCTCGTCCAGCGTGCCGAAGCCGCCGGGCATCACCACGTAGGCCTTGGCGTATTTGATGAACATGACTTTGCGGGCGAAGAAATGCTGGAAGCTCAGACTGACATCCTGGAATTCGTTGGCCGCCTGCTCGTGGGGCAACTCGATGTTGAGCCCGACGCTGGGCGACTTGCCGCCGAATGCGCCTTTGTTGGCGGCTTCCATCACTCCGGGTCCGCCACCGCTGATGACGCTGAAGCCCGCGTCGGATAGTCTGCGTGCGATCTCCGCGGTCAAGGCATAATACGGGTGATCCGGTTCGATACGCGAGGAGCCGAAGATGCTGACCGAGGGCTGGATCTGCGACAGCCGCTCGAAGCCCTCGACGAATTCTGCCATGATCTGGAATATTTTCCAGGATTCCCGCGACATCACGCGGGAGGGGAGGGTGGGCTTAACGGCCTTTTCCAATGTTTTGTCGTTTGTGTCCATGGGCAAGTTTTAACATAAATCAAGGGTCGCTAGCAGCATGAATCAAACCGACCGCAACGTGAAATCTCTCATCCTGGTCGATGGATCATCCTATCTCTACCGGGCCTTCCATGCCATGCCAAATTTGCGCACCTCGCGCGGCGCGTATACCGGTGCGGTATACGGTATCGCCAATATGTTGCGCAAGCTGCTGGCGGACTACTCACCGGATTATATCGCGGTCGTCTTTGACGCCAAAGGCAAGACCTTCCGTGACGACATTTATCCCGAATACAAGGCCCAGCGTCCGCCCATGCCCGAAGAGCTGCGCGCCCAGCTCGATGATATCCATGCGTTAATCAAGGCCATGGGTCTGCCCGTCCTCGTGGTTGGGGGCGTGGAGGCGGACGATGTCATCGGCACCCTGGCCGGGCAGGCCGCCGCCGCCGGCATGCCGACGCTGATCTCCACCGGCGACAAGGACATGGCCCAACTGGTTGATGAACACGTCACCCTGGTCGATACCATGAAAGACAGTACCTTTGATGTCAAAGGGGTCGTGGAAAGATTCGGTGTGCCGCCGGAGCACATCGTTGATTATCTGGCGCTGGTCGGCGACGCCAGTGACAATATCCCGGGCGTGCCGCTGGTCGGGCCGACATGGGCGGTAAAATGGCTGCAAAAATACCGAAGCCTCGATGAGATTATCGCGCATGCCGCTGATATACCCGGTAAGCGCGGTGAGAACCTGCGTGCCTGCCTGGAGCAGCTGCCGCTGGCGCGGCGGCTGGCGACAATAAAATGCGATGTCGAGCTCTCGCAGGGCCCTCAGGAGCTCAAACGCGTGCCTCCCGACGAAGACAGCTTGCGGGAACTTTACTCGCGGCTGGAGTTCAAGACCTGGCTGGCGGAGCTCGGCGGTATCCCGCAGGCCGGCGACACTAGCGCACCTGCCGAGCGCTATGCGGTCGTATTCGACGACACGGTGCTCGAGGCATGGCTGCAACGGCTGCGCAGCGCCGACTATTTCGCCGTCGATACCGAGACCACCAGCCTGGACGCGACCCGTGCCGAGATCGTCGGGGTATCGTTCACCGACGTGGCCGGCGAAGGCGCCTATGTGCCGCTGGCGCATGACTATCCCGGCGCCCCGAATCAATTGGATCGCCAGGCGGTGCTGATGAAGCTCAAGCCGCTTTTGGAAGACGCCGAACACGGCAAGGTCGGCCATAACCTGAAATACGACATGAGCGTGTTGGCGAGTTATGGAATCGAACTGGACGGTATCCGATTCGACACCATGCTGGAATCCTATGTCATTGACAGCACGGCTTCGCGTCATGACATGGACAGTCTTGCCTTGAAATATCTAGGCTACAAGACAGTAAAGTATGAAGAGGTGGCCGGTAAGGGCAAGAGTCAGATCAACTTTAGCGAGGTCCCGATCGAGCAGGCCGGCCCCTATGCGGCTGAGGACGCCGACGTCACCCTGCGCCTGCACGCGGAGCTTTGGCCGAGGCTGGAGCAGATCCCAAGGCTGACGGAATTGTTTCGTACGATCGAAATGCCGTTGGTGCCGGTGTTGTCAAGGGTCGAACGAAACGGGGTCAAAATCGATGCCGCCATGTTGCGCAAGCAGAGTGCCGAGCTCGCGCAGCGCATGCTGGAGGTTGAACGGGAGACCTATGAGATCGCCGGCCAGGCCTTCAACCTGGCCTCACCCAAACAGATCCAGGAAATATTGTTCGATAAGCTGCAGTTGCCTGTGATTAAGAAGACCCCCAAGGGCCAGCCGTCGACGGCCGAGGAGGTGTTGCAGGAACTGGCGCTGGACTACCCGTTGCCCAATCTCATTCTTCAACACCGCGGCCTCAGCAAATTGAAATCCACCTATACCGACAAGTTGCCGGAGATGGTCAATCCGAGGACCGGGCGCGTGCACACCTCTTATCATCAGGCGGTGGCCGCCACCGGCCGCCTGTCCTCGAGCGACCCCAATCTGCAGAACATCCCGGTGCGCACCGCCGAAGGGCGGCGCATTCGCCAGGCGTTTATCGCGGCCCCAGGCAGTAAGATCGTGTCAGCCGATTATTCGCAGGTCGAATTGCGCATCATGGCGCACCTGTCGGGTGATGCCGGTCTGCTCGGTGCCTTCGCGGCCGGTGAGGACGTGCACCGTGCCACCGCCGCAGAGGTGTTCGGCGTTGCGAGGCATGAGGTGAGCGCGGAACAGCGGCGACACGCAAAGGCGATCAATTTCGGGCTCATCTACGGCATGTCCGCCTTCGGGCTGGCGCGGCAGCTGAAGATCGATCGCGGTGCCGCCCAGCAATATATCGAGCTTTATTTTGAGCGCTATCCCGGAGTGAAGGTCTATATGGAAAACACGCGCGCGCAGGGCCGCGAGCAAGGCTACGTGGAGACCGTCTTCGGGCGCCGGCTATACCTTCCGGAGATCAATGCCAGCAACCAGGCACGCCGGCAGTACGCGGAGCGCACCGCCATCAACGCGCCGATGCAGGGTACCGCCGCCGATCTCATCAAGCTGGCGATGATAGCCGTTGATGAGTGGATAGGGCAGACAGGCGTTGATGTCAAAATGATCATGCAGGTGCATGATGAGCTCGTGTTCGAAGTGGCGGAGGATCTGCTTGAGCAGGCCTGCGAGCGAATCCGCAGTTGCATGATTGGCGTCGCCGAGCTTTCCGTGCCATTGGTGGTCGATATCGGCACCGGTGATAACTGGGACGAGGCGCACTAGCCGCCTGCAGGGGCGGGCAATGCGGCTCAGCGATCGTTCAGCACAACGCGGTCTTTTCCTTCTCGCTTGGCCCGATACAGCGCCTGGTCGGCGGCGTCGCTGAGCAGGCTGATATCGCTGAATTCGGGATACGTGGCGATGCCGCAGCTGCAGCTGACTGAAAACACGGTGTCGCCGCAGCTGTGCTGCAGTCCCAGGAAGTTCTCCCTGAGCTGATCCAGCACCGTAAAGGCGTCTTGCACGTTCGTACCGGGTAGTATGACGGCGAACTCCTCGCCGCCATAGCGGCCGATGATGTCACCGGTGCGCAGGCGCTGTCGCAACAGGCGCGCAAGGCTTTTAATGACGCGGTCGCCGGCCGCATGGCCATAGTTGTCATTGATGGATTTGAAGTCATCAATATCCAGCATGGCGTAGGCCAAGGCGGTGTTTTGTCTTTTGGCGCGCGCGAGCTCGACTGCCAGTTGTTCCTTGACCTTAGTGTGATTGAAAAGACCGGTCAGGCCGTCACGTTCCATGAATGAACGCAGTATACGGGAACGTTCGGCCCGCGCGGTGACCGAGGAAACAAGGTGCCCGGCTTGGATCGGTTTGGTCAGGAAGTCGTCTGCACCTTCCTTCATGGCAGAGAGTTGTTTGTCGGTATCCTGCTCAGTGGATAAAAACACGATGGGGACGCTGACATAGGCCTCCTGCTGGCGTATAAGTCTCGCCAGCTCGACGCCGTCGCACTCGGGCATGTACATATCCATCAGGATGATGTCCGGGGAAAACTCCACCAGTGGCCTCATCACCTGCATCGGGTCATTCACGATTGCCGTGATCATCCCGGCCTGTTCCAGAATTAACGCATGGTATTTCGCCTGGGGGGCGTAGTCATCGATAATCAGGATGCGGAAAGGTTCGTATTGTCTTTTTCCAGTGAGCAGGTCGAGTTTATTGATAACAGCGCCGATATCGACCGGTTTGTTGAGATGAGCGACGCCCCCGGCACGCACCGCTTCGAGCCTGTGGGCCATGCTGATGGGTTCGGCGACAAAAATCACCGGAAGCGGGCTTTCCCGCTCGCACTGGATCCGTTGTATGGCCTGCAGTCCGCCCGTGTCTTTGTGCGGGGGCAGGGCATCCACAATGATCACCGCGGGTACAGCCCGGTTGACAGCCCGCTCGAGGTCATTCAATCGTGTGAAAGTCTCGACCTCATAGCCGAAATGGCCGATCTGTTGCGCGAGGCTGTCGATAAACCGCGTATCGTCACCGAAGGCATAGACGCGTTGTGTGGTGCTCGCCGATTGCTCGCAGGGCCCGGTCGCGTCTATGGCTTCGCACTCATCGCTGCCGTCCGCGGCATCAGCGGCAACAATGCGTAACTCGTTGAGTTGTCCGGTGATAAGGGCCTTTTGAGTCTCATTGGCCGGCCTGGCGGTCTCCGTCAGGCCGGTGAGCGTTCGTTCCAGACCCGATGCGGCCTCGCTGATTGCGGGTGCGCCGAAGGCACCGCCCGTGCCGGCGAGCGTGTGTGTCAGCCGATGCAGGGTCGCCAGCGCGCCCGCGTCCCAGCTGCTGCACAGCTGTTTCCATAGCCGTTCCAGCTCCTGTGCCTTAGCCGGCAGGCGGGCGGTATAGTCAGCGCGAAGCATCGCCATTTGTTGCTGTATGTCAGTGTCTTTTTCAGGCATAAAACGGTCGGCGGACGGTCTCGGGTCTCGACAGCGATGGGTTCTGCTGCCCCTTCGTTATTATTGTAATTGTAGTGCATAGGGCAGGCTGTCCAGTTGCACCCGCCCGGGCCGGCCACCCGGTTTAGCGCCTGGTTCGCTCCCATATTTCCTTGAGGGAACTGGCGAGCGTCATGGGGTCAAATGGCTTGGCAATGACGTCCAGCGCACCCATCGCCTTGTATTGAGCGACCTCGGAGGCCTGTACTTTTGCAGTCATGAAAATAACGGGCACCTCCGCCACCGCCGGGATGTCACGTAAGGCCTTAAGCGTTGAGAATCCGTCCAGCCCCGGCATCATCACGTCAAGCAGGATAAGGTCGGGCGCGATCCCGGGCGCCTGACGCACCGCTTCCTCTCCGGAGTTGCAGATTTCCACGCAGAAACCACCGACCGATTCCAGTGCCACTTTAGCGACCGCCTGGATATCGGGTTCGTCCTCGACGAGCAGTATTTTCCGCAAATTGTTTGTTGGCATTCAGCCGACCTCGTTTCAGTGCAGCAACTACATGGTTTAGCATGTGGATCCGGCATCCGTGCCCTCGGGGTGTTGTCTTGCAACGCCTCCGATTCCCTCCGCCATGCAGGCTGTCATATTTTGTCAGAATTCCTTATCTTTTGCAGGAAAATTCTTCTCTATACACGAGGCCGGGCGGCGCCGGCAGCGGGGATCGGCCGAACACGGTGTCGGGTCGGTGGCGCCCGAGAAGCCAAAGACCATTGCCTTTGTGATAAACATTGCCTTTGTAAAAAAAAGTAAAATGTCATGAGCGTGCTGTGGAACTTTTCCGGGAATACCTGTCATACTTCACGTGGACGGTTGGAAGACCGTTCTTCCCCGCTCTCCCTCCCTGAGCGGGGAGATCCTGGAATCAACTTCCGGGATTCTTTTCGCCCCGGTCACTCTCCCCTTGTTGCCGGGGCATTTTTATGCCCGTGCGTCCCCCAGCCATTCGCCCACGACCCGTCTTGCCTCTTCGATTCCGTGGTGTTTTGGCGAAGAAAAATGTTGTACGGACGCCGCCGGATGCAACCCGGCCAGTGAGTGGCGGACTTTGAGCAGAGTCGCGTTGGCCCCGCCACGGCTGAGCTTGTCCGCTTTCGTGAGCAGGATATGCACCGGCAGACCGGCGTCGCGGCACCACTGCAGTAAATCGCGGTCCATCGCCGTCAAAGGGTGCCTGATGTCCATGATCAATACCAGGCCGCGCAATGACTGGCGGGTCTGCAGGTAGTGGCTCAGGGTCTGTTCCCATCTGCGCTTGACCGCGTGAGAGACCTTGGCATAGCCGTAGCCGGGCAGGTCCACCAGCCGCCGGTCGGGGTCGACGGCAAAGAAATTGATGGCCTGCGTGCGTCCCGGGGTCTTGCTGGTGCGCGCCAGGCCCTTGCGGCCGGTGATGGCGTTGATGGCGCTGGATTTGCCGGCATTCGAGCGGCCGGCAAAGGCGACCTCAGCGCCGGTATCGGGTGGCAGCTGGGACGGCGTATGGGCGCTGAGGCTGTAGCTGATATTGTCGAATGGTTGCTGCATCGGCGGGAAATTGACCCGGCACCGGGCTCTTGGTATATAAGGCGACTCTTTAATATCAAGGCTACCAGATACCGGGGGCGGTTCGTAGTCAAAACGCGGCCGATCGGGAATACCGCCTAAAATGCCGCGTAGTTAAGTTGCCATGTCGTCTCTCGGATGAATCTTTTATCGAATGCCGTCGTCCCAGAGGACGGCGAGCGTCAAACATGCACGTTAAGGAAGGGGTTGTAATGATCAGAAAAGCATCGGTTCTTGCCTTGGGCTCACTGTTACTAATGGCCGCGGCAGGGGCCCAGGCCGCCGGTAACGCGGCGGCGGGAAAGGCCAAGGCCCAGATATGCGTCGGCTGCCACGGTGTCGGCGGTAACAGTACCATCCCGTCGAATCCAATCCTGGCGGGACAGAGCGCGGGTTATATCGCCAAGCAACTGGCCGATTTTAAGTCCGGCGCGCGGAAAGAGCCGCAGATGATAGGCGTCGTCGCGCCGCTGTCGGAGACCGACATGCAGGACCTGGGTGCCTATTTTGCCGCGCAGCCGATCAAGCCGGCGCCGGGGCGCGATGAGGCCCTGGCCAAGCGTGGGGAACGGCTGTATCGTGGCGGCAACGCCAAAACCGGCGTTTCGGCCTGCATGAGCTGCCACGGGCCGGCCGGGCACGGGATTCCACCCCGTTTTCCGCGTGTCTCGGGGCAACAACCTGAATATACCCGCAAGCAGCTGCTGACCTTCAAGTCTGAAAAGCGCACCAATGATGATGAAGTGATGACGCGTATCGCCTTCCGCATGTCGGAATCCGAGATCAAGGCGGTGTCCGAATATATGGCCGGTTTGCGGTAGTCATCCAAGGAATGTCCGAGAAAGTCCATTCATGGATTTTCTCGGCTTGCTGCCGCGCATGTGCGCGTCGCCTCCCGCGGGCCGGCACCGGGGCCCACGTACCAATGCGCTCTGTCCGCGCCTTGCGCCCGTTAGTAAATACTTATTGTGTCTGACAAATAGCGGTTTTTTGCCTGGACCGCAGAAAGTGCTGACTTAAACAGGGGTTCCTGGAAATCTTCCGGCCCGGGCAGAGGCCGCCGCGGGCGTTGTCGTTCCTCGGCAGCTGCTTGACGTAGAACGGCGTCACCTGCCCTACCTTGTCCCGCCGCATCAGCGGCAACGCCTTGGTCTCTCGGCCCGATGGCCGGCTGCGCTGTATTTACCCACGCCAAAACAAACCCTTATGGCAGGCCATCGGATCTGGCACGAGTGTTGCTTTCTCTATCGCAGAGACAATTGAAGCTGCTGTGAACGACCAAGGAGCAGGAAAATGTTAAGCCACATTGTCAACCTCGTCAGCGATTATGAGCGCCACCACGGTGAGCGGCCGAATCTGGTCTACATGAACGAAACGCACTACAGCTATCTGCGCGAGGAGATGCCCGGGGTCTGGGACCACAATGATGTCGTCTCCATGCTCGGGATCGACATTGCGCTTAGCGATGAGGCGATCCGCCCGCATGTGGCCACTGTCAGCTACTGCTCGGAGAATATTCTGATTAGCTAGAACCGAATTTGTGTGTGGGGTGCGCACATTGGCCGGGGGCACCCCCGGCCTTTGTTTTGTGTGGGGTTGTGCACACTGGCCGGGGGTATCCCCGGCCTTTTTTTTACGCTGTTTTGCACCGACCTCGCTCGATCCCTGGATTTCACTGAGGTAAATGAGAACCCCCCCCGGACGGGAGCGGGCAGGCGCCGCGACACCGCTCGCGGACGCGACGACCGGTCACAGGGCGCGAAACGCCTTCTCGGCCGCGTCCAACGTCATGGCGATGTCAGCGTCGCCGTGCGCGGCGGAGACAAAACCGGCCTCGAAGGCGGATGGCGCTAGATACACCCCGGCCTCCAGCATGGCGTGATAGAACCGCTTGAAACGCTCGACATCGCAGGTCATCACCTGGGAGAAGCGGGTGACGGCCGGCTGCTCCGTAAAGAACAGGCCGAACATCCCCCCCACGTGCTGGGTGACGACGGCGACCCCGGCTCGCTGTGCCCGCTCCCGCAGGCCCTGCGTCAGCGCCGCGGTTTTGGCGTCGAGCGCCTCATAAAACCCGGCTTTTGAGAGTTCCCCCAGGGTCGCCAGGCCGGCGGCCATGGCGATGGGATTGCCGGAGAGCGTGCCTGCCTGGTAGACCGGGCCGTCGGGGGCGATATGGTCCATGATGGCCGCACGTCCGCCGAAGGCGCCCACCGGCATGCCCCCGCCGATGACCTTGCCCAGGGTGGTGAGATCGGGCGTGACTCCGTAGCGGGCCTGGGCGCCGCCGAGCGCCACGCGGAATCCGGTCATGACCTCATCGAAGATCAGCAGCGCGCCGCAGGCGTCGCACACTTCACGCAGGCCCTCGAGGAAACCGGGCTGCGGCGGCACGCAGTTCATGTTTCCGGCCACGGGCTCGACGATGATGCAGGCGATTTCATTGCCGAGCTGCGCAAACACCTCCCGCACCTGATCAAGATTGTTGTACTCCAGGGTCAGGGTGTGGGCCGCGAGATCCGCGGGCACCCCGGGCGAGGTGGGCACGCCCAGCGTCAGCGCCCCCGAGCCGGCCTTGACCAGCAGCGAGTCGGCATGCCCGTGGTAGCAGCCTTCGAACTTAGCGATCTTGTCCCGGCCGGTGGCGCCCCGCGCCAGCCGAATGGCGCTCATGGTCGCCTCGGTGCCGGAGTTCACCATGCGCACCTTTTCGATGGACGGCACCAGGGCGCACACCCGGTCCGCCATCTCGACCTCCACACGGGTCGGGGCGCCGAAGCTCAAACCGTGCTCGGCCGCCCGCTTCACGGCATCGATGACCGCCGGATAGGCGTGACCCAGGATCATCGGTCCCCAGGAGCCGACATAATCGATGTAGCGCCTGTCGTCCTCGTCCCACAGGTGGGCGCCGCTCGCGCGCTTAAAGAATACCGGGTGTCCGCCGACGCCCTTGAAGGCGCGTACCGGGGAATTGACGCCGCCGGGGATGTGCCGGCAGGCCTGGTCAAACAGTGTGGCAGAGGTATCCGTCATGTGTCGTATGCCTTTTGTAAAAGCCGGTGGTGGAACCGGTCGGAGATTTCGGTCAGCGGAAAAGCCTGGAAAAGCGCCGCGCCGCCGCCTGGACGTCCGGGCGCGCGAACAGGTCGCTGATGACCGCCACGGCATCGGCGCCGGCCGCGATCAACGAGGCGGCATTTTCGGTCGTGATGCCGCCGATGGCAACCACCGGCACCCGCAGGCGCGCCTTGGCCTGCCGCAGCAGCTCGGTGTTGGCGCGCACCGCTGCCGGTTTCGTGGGCGAGGGGTAGACACTGCCGAACGCGACGTAATCCGCCCCCTGGGCCTCGGCGGCCAGTGCGCGATCGAGCTCGTTATAGCACGAGACCCCGATCACGGCGCCCGCGCCGAGCCGTCTCCTGGCCTCGCCGATCGCCGCATCATCGCGCCCCAGGTGCACCCCGTGGGCCAGCACCCGCGCCGCCAGGGCCACGTCGTCGTTCACAATAAAGGTGACTCCATAGGAGGTGCACAACGCCGCCAGGGCTCGGGCCTGGCGTTCGCGCTCTTCGCCCTGGCCGCGCTTGTCGCGGTACTGGACCACGTGCGCGCCGCCCAGGATCGCCTGTTCCACGGCGGCGAGGGTGATCACGGTGGTATCGGCGATCGCGTAGAGCCCGCGAATCGCTGTGCTATCGGCGTTTTTTTGGGGGTGCAATCGTGCTGGCATCCGTCCAGTATAAGCGGTTGGGCAGGTGCTGGCCCATACCCAGGCGGTAACCGTGTCTCAGGCTTTGCCAGGTGTAATTCAGGGCGCGGTTGATGCCTTCCGGCAGCCCGATGCCGTGCGCGAGGGCGGCGGCGCAGGCCGCTGCCAGGGTGCAGCCTGATCCATGATACTGCGCCGGCAGCCGTTCCACGGAAAACGTTTCCACCAGCCTCCGATCGGTGTAGAGGCGGTGGCTCACCTCGGGGGTGTTTTCGTGGGTGCCGGTCACCAGGACATAGCCGCTTCCCAGGTCCAGCAACTCCTGCGCGCAGGCGTCCACGGTGTCCGCGCCCGGTGCCAGGGCGCGCGCCTCCAGGGTATTGGGCGTAATGAGCGTGGCGCGCGGGACCAGCAGCGAGCGCAGGGCGTCCTCCATCGGGCCTTCGGCCAGGGGATTGCCGGCGGCGGAGGCGAGCACGGGATCGACGACCAGCGGCAGTTGCGCGTATTGCCCGGCGATCGTGGCCACCGCCGCCAGGATTTCGGGATTGCCCAGCATGCCGGTCTTGATCGCCGCCACCGGCATGTCCTCCAGGATCGCGCGCGCCTGCGCGATCACTAGCCCGGTGTCCACCGGGGTGAACTGCTTGACATCCGCGGTATCCTGCGCGGTCACCGCCGTGACCACCGGCGCGGGATGGCAGCCGAGGCTCGCCAGGGTAAGAATATCCGCCGCGATCCCGGCGCCGCCGGTGGGATCGCTGCCGGCGAATACGAGTACAACGGGGGGCGCGTCGATGGTCATGCGTCGTGCAGCCGGGCCAACACCAGTTGCTTCAACGCGGCGATCAGCAGCGGGTGGGCGTTCAAGGCCGGGGCCACGCGGTACTCACCGATGCCCAGCTCCCGCGCCAGTTGCGCGTATTCGATGCCGAGCTCGGACAGGGTCTCGACATGATCGGAGACGAAGGCGATGGGATAGACCAGCACCTGCCGGGCCCCGGCCGCGGCCTTCGCTCGCAGCACATCCTGGATATAGGGCTGCAGCCATTTGAGCGGCCCGACCCGGCTCTGATAACACAGGGTGACGTGGGGCCAGTCGAGCTGACGGCACAGCGCGTCGTAGGTCGCGCGGATCTGTTGTTCATAAGGGTCACCGGCGTCGACGATTTTCTGCGGTAGCCCGTGGGCCGAGAACAGCAGCTCGATGGCCGCGGGCTCGGGGTCGGAGAATTGCTGCGCTTCATGGCGCAGGGTCTCCACGATCGCCTGTTGGTACTGCGGCTGCTCGTACCAGCGCTCAATCAGCAGTGTCTCGGGCCGGTAGCCCTGGCGCTCGCCCTGGCGCTGGAACTCGTTATAGGAGCTGCCGGTGGTGGTGGTCGAGTACTGGGGGTAGAGCGGCAGCAGGATCACGCGCTCGAACTGTTGTTGCTTGAGCGCGGCCACAACCTCTTCGGTCATGGGATGCCAGTAACGCATGCAGATGTGGACCTCGAACTGCCCCGCATCAGCCAGGGCCTGCTGCAGGGCGTTGGCCTGTGCCCGGGTGTTTTCGAGTATCGGGGATTTACCGCCGATCGCGGCGTAGTTCTGGCTCGCCTCCGGGGCGCGGCGGCGCGAGATCGCGGCGGCGAAAAACCGTTGCGTGAGCCGCTGCAGGGGCAGGCGAAAGATATCCGGGTCGGAAAACAGGTTATACAGGAACGGTCGCACGGACTCTAACGAGTCCGGGCCGCCCAGGTTAAACAGCACGACGGCGGTTTTATTCGGCATCGCGGTGGTCGCTGTCAGTTTCCATGCGGGCGATTGTACGCGCGGCCCGGCGCCATTTCACCACACCGGCGAAAAATGCGAGAATTCGCCGTTGATTTGTCCATGAAAATCAATTCGGGGAACTCATGAAAGCCTACATGTGCGTCATCTGCGGTTATATCTATGAAGAGGAAAAAGGCGATCCGGAGCACGGCATCCCGCCCGGCACGCGCTGGGAGGATATACCGGAGAACTGGAAGTGCCCGGAGTGCGGCGCCATGAAAGAGGACTTTGAGATGGTCACGATCTAGTTCGCTACGGTATCTTTGTTATCCAGGCGGGTCTGCAAGCGCGCCTCGGTTTCAGGCTCTGGTGTGCCGCCCGCCCCTCCCAAGGGGTTTTTTCGATACTATCTTGGTGCTTAATTTTACTCACCAGATATGCTTCAATGGCCGGTACTACTCACCACGGGAGAGGCGAACATGAACAATAATTTTATTAAACTCGCATTGGTCGTCGGTATTGCCGGCTCTATTCTGGGTCTTTCCAATCCGGCCGCGGCCTCCGGTTTTCAACTCGTCGAACAAAGCGTCAGCGGTCTGGGCAATGCCTATGCCGGGGTGGCGGCCACGGCCGAGGACGCGACCACGGTGTTTTTCAATCCGGCCGGCATGACGCGACTGCAGGATTCGCAAATGGCCGGTGCCTTGCATTACATCGTACCGTCCAGCGAATTCAGCGATAGTGGTGCCAGCCGGGATATACTTGGCTCACCTTTATCCGGTGGTGATGGTGGCGACGGGGGGGTTTCCGCCATCGTGGCCAATTTCTATTACGTCCAGGGTTTGAATGAAGACTGGACCTTCGGTCTGGGTATCAACACCCCCTTTGGCCTGTCGACCGATTGGGGCGACGATTGGCAGGGGCGTTATCATGGTACCAACTCGGAATTGATTACCCTTAACATCAATCCCTCGCTGGCCTACAAGGTCGATGACAAGCTCTCGCTGGGCGGTGGCATCGATATCCAGTATATCGACGCTACGCTGGAAAATGCCGTCGATACCGGGCTTATCGCGAACCCCCTGCTGGCGCAGACGGCCGATACCCTTGGTGAGGTCACCGGCGACGATTGGGGGTTCGGGTTTAATCTTGGGTTGCTGTATGAGTTCAGCGAATCGAACCGTATCGGTGTGACCTATCGTTCAAAGATCGACAACACGCTAGAGGGTGACGCGAAGTTCAAGCCCACCAACGCTACCGCGGCAGCCATTCTCGCAGGCCTTCCTCCAGGTACTCTAGTCAACACCGGTGTCGAGGCCGATGTCGAGCTGCCCGCGACAGTTTCGGTCGGCGGTTATCACGAGCTCAATTCCAAGTGGGCGGTCATGGCGGACATCACCTGGACCGAGTGGAGCACCCTGGATGAGCTGGTTATCGAGTATGATGTCGGCGCGCAGGGGGATACGGTCGAGGATTTCGACTGGGACGATACCTTCCGTTATGGCGTCGGCGTGAACTACCGGCAGTCCGATACCTTGCTGTGGCGCGGCGGCATCGCCTATGACGAAGCGCCGGTCCCGAGCAAGGAAAAACGCGGTGTGCGTATTCCCGATAATGACCGTTTGTGGCTGTCCTTCGGCGCCGGATTCAAACCGGCCCGCGGCATCACCGTCGATGTCGGCTACGCGCATCTGTTTATCGACGAATCGAAGATCAACAATACGGACGGCACCGGGCACACGCTGGTCGGTGAATTCGAAAACAGCGTCGATATCCTGAGCGCGCAGGTGGTCTGGGCGTTCTGATCGCGCGGTTCGTTCACGTGGATTCAAAAAACCCTGGCCTGTCGGCCGGGGTTTTTTGTGCAGGCCCTGGACCGTGTCTAACAGGTCAATGACGCGGTGGGTCTGCCTGTGATCGTGGGAATCAGTCTGATGCTTGAGTTGCCGCGGCATCTTTCAGCCCCTTGGCGGCGATGTTACCCTCGCCATGCGGCAAATCACCTGGGTATCGCGTATCATGGCCAAGCTGAATTGCCGGCGTGAACCGTCGCAGCGGGTGGCGGTCTAGATTGAGTACGGATGGATTTTCCGGTGGTCCGCGCTCGATGTCATCGATTCCGTCAGGACGACATGGCTGGCGATGGCGCGTTATCGCTGGCAAAGAACAACAAAAGAGGATAAAAAGGGCGTAGGCAAAAGGACTAAGCCAATTAATCCTAACTGACTGAGGGAGAGGTGGAGATGCTTGACTGGCTGGTGGTCGTCGGATTCGTTGTTGTCATAGCCGGTGTCTGGGCACTGGCCTACTTCAGGGTTCCATTGATCGGCTGGACCGCCGTCATTGCCGCCGCGCTGGCCGCGTTGACGGTAACGGGCGGCGTCTCGCCGCTCACCTCGCGCGTGCTCTGGGCGGCGTTTGCCGTCTTTGCTGTTCCGCTCAATCTCACGTTCATCCGACGCAAGCTCGTCAGTGACAGCCTGCTGAAGTTATTCCGCAAGATCCTGCCGCCGATGTCGCAGACCGAGCGCGAGGCGCTGGAGGCGGGCACGGTGTGGTGGGATGCGGACCTGTTCAGCGGCCGTCCGAACTGGAAAAACCTGCTGAGCATTCCGGCGCCCGCCTTAAGCGAGGAGGAGCAGGCCTTTCTCGACGGGCCGGTGGATGAGCTCTGCCGCATGCTGGACGACTGGGAGGTCACCCAGGAGCTGCAAGACCTGCCGCAGCAGGTCTGGCAATACTTAAAGGACGAGGGTTTCTTCGGCATGATCATCCCGAAGAAGTACGGCGGGCTGGAGTTCTCCGCCCTGGGTCATTCGGCCGTGGTCATGAAGATCGCCAGCCGCAGCGTGACCACCGCCGTGACCATGATGGTGCCCAATTCACTGGGCCCCGCCGAACTGCTGTTGCACTACGGTACCGAGCAGCAAAAAGATCATTACCTGCCGCGCCTGGCGCGGGGAAAAGAGGTCCCCTGCTTCGCGTTGACCAGCCCGGAAGCGGGCAGCGACGCCGCCGCCATGCCGGACACCGGGGTCGTGTGCACGCAAGAGGCCGAAGGTCAGGAGGATGTGGTCGGGATCCGCCTGAACTGGGAGAAGCGCTACATCACCCTGGGGCCGGTGGCGACGGTGTTGGGCCTCGCCTTCAAGCTCTACGATCCCGATCACCTGCTGGGTGAGCAGGAGGAACTCGGCATCACGGTGGCGCTGATCCCAGTGGACACCCCGGGGATCGGCATCGGCCGCCGGCACAACGCCCTGAATATCCCCTTCCAAGTTGGGCCGAACAGCGGCAAGGACGTGTTTATCCCGCTGGATCAGGTGATCGGCGGCGCCGAGCGCGTGGGACAGGGTTGGCGCATGCTCATGGACAGCCTGGCCGCGGGACGGTCCATTTCCCTGCCCGCCTTGAGCACCGGTTCGGGCAAGCTCGCCAGCCGCAGCACCGGCGCCTACGCCCGCATCCGGCGTCAGTTCAACATGCCGATCGGGCGCTTCGAGGGCGTGGAAGAGGCGCTCGCCCGCATCGCCGGCTTCACCTACATGATGGATGCTGCACGGGTCATGACGGCGGGCGCGGTGGACCTGGGGCAAAAGCCCTCGGTGATCTCGGCCATCGTCAAATATCAGCTGACCGAGCACATGCGCCGTGTGGTCACCGATGCCATGGATGTGCGCGGCGGCTCCGGCATCTGCATGGGCCCGCACAATCTGATCGGCCGCGTGTATCAGGCGCTGCCGATCAGCATCACCGTCGAGGGCGCCAATATCCTCACCAGAACCCTGATCATCTTCGGTCAAGGTGCGATCCGCTGCCATCCCTTTGTCTTCAAGGAGATGCAGGCGGTGCGCGAGCCGGACGCGGCGCGCGCGTCGAAGGATTTCGACAAGGCAATATTCGGTCATATCGGATTTACCATCAGCAATGCGGCGCGCACCCTGTTTCTGGGCTTGACGGGCGGGCGCCTGGTGCGCGCCCCGGTCAAAGACCGTTCGCGGCGCTACTACAAACAATTCGCCCGCATGAGCGCCGCGTTCGCCTTCGCGGCGGACGTCGCCATGCTGGTGCTCGGCGGATCGTTGAAGCGCAGGGAAAAGCTCTCGGGCCGGCTGGCGGATGTGCTCAGTTATCTCTATCTCGGCTCCGCCTGCCTGAAGCGTTTCCAGGACCAGGGCCGGCCCGAGGCGGACCTGCCGCTGCTGCAATGGACCTGCGAGAACGCGCTGGATCAAATACAACAGGCCATGAACGGTTTCCTCAGCAACTTTCCCAATCGCGCGGCGGCCATGATCATGCGCGCGCTGATTTTCCCGTTGGGACGGCCTTACCGGCCGCCTTCCGACCGGCTCGGGCACGCGCTGGCCGGTGTGCTGCTGGAGCCCTCGGAGGCAAGAGAGCGGCTGACCGCGGGTATCTTTGTCTCCAAGGATCCGGACGATGCCATCGGGCGCATTGAATACGGATTGGACAAGGTGATCGCGGCCGAGGAGGCGGCGCGAAAGCTGCGCAAGGCGGACATGCCGTATCGCATTACTGCCCTGGCGGATCTGGAGACCATGCTGCAGGAAGGGATCAAGCAAGGGGTCATCGACGGCGCGGAGGCCGATGGGGTGCGTAGCGCCGACGCGGCGCGCAAGGCCGTGATCAGGGTGGATGATTTTCCACCGGACTTGAGATAGCAACCAAAGCGGGTGATCGCGATGACAGAACAGCAGAACAAAGCCGCCAAGGCGCGCGGCAAGCCGGGACGAAAGGTATTGGTCGTGGCTGGCGCCCGGACGCCGTTTCTCAAGGCGCGCGGCCAGGCCGGCGGCTTCAGCGCCACGGATCTTGCGGTGGCGGCGGGACGGCCGGTGTTGGCGCGCATGCCGTTCACCGCCGAGGCCATCGATGAGGTAATCGTCGGCTGCGGCATGCCCTTGGCCAATGAGGCCAATATCGCCCGCATCATTGCCCTGCGGCTGGGCTGCGGCAAACGGGTGCCGGCCTTTACCGTGCAGCGCAACTGCGCATCGGGGCTGCAGGCGCTGGCGAGCGCGAGCGAGAGCATCGCACTCGGCCGGGCGGATCTGGTATTGGCCGGCGGCACCGAGGCCATGAGTCACGCACCGATCCAGTGGAACGCGGCCATGGTCGACTGGCTGTCGCGCATGATGCGCTCGCGGTCCGCCTGGGGCCGGCTGCGCGCCGCCGCCGGCTTCCGTCCGGCCTATTTGAAACCGGTGTTTACCTTGTTGCTGGGACTGACCGACCCCCTGGTGAACCTCGGCATGGGCCAGACGGCGGAGATCGTCGCCCATCGTTTCGGCATCGGCCGCGATGAACAGGACGCCTTTGCCCTGCAGAGCCATCAGCGGCTGGCCGCGGCGTTCGACGCCGGGCACATGCAGGCCGAAATCGAAACCTTGTACGATACCCGTGGCACGGTATACGAGGAGGACACCGGCCTGCGTCGCGACACCACTGTGGAGAAACTGGCGAAGTTAAGGCCTGCATTCGACCGCAAGTACGGGTTGGTGACTTCGGGCAACAGTTCGCAGATCACGGACGGCTCGGCGATGTTGATGCTGGCCAGCGAATCGGCGGTGCAGCAGCACGATCTCCCGGTCCTGGCCGAGCTCCTCGACCATCACTGGGCCGGCGTGGATCCAAGCCAGATGGGGCTGGGCCCGGTGCATGCGGTCGCCGGGCTGCTCGAGCGAAATCAGCTGTCCATGGGCGATGTGACCCAAATGGAGCTCAACGAGGCCTTCGCCGCCCAGGTGCTGGCCTGTCAGGCGGCATGGGACAGTCCCGAGTACGCCCGTGAGGAGCTCGGGCGGGATCAGCCCCTGGGCGCCATGGACCCGGAACGGTTAAACCCTGAAGGCGGGGCGATTGCCTGCGGGCATCCCGTGGGTGCCAGCGGCGCCCGCCTGGTGCTGCATCTGATCCAGGCGCTGCGCCCCAAAGGCGGGGGCAAGGGCGTGGCGACGCTGTGCATCGGTGGCGGACAGGGCGGGGCCATGCTGGTACAGGTACCGGGGGGCGGGGTATGAAACCGGTTCATTGGCAGCTCGAAGAACAGGATAACTACACGCTGCTGACACTGGACGTCGCCGGGCAGTCGGCGAACGTGCTGTCACGGGCGGTGCTGGAGGAACTGGAGGCGATTCTGGGCACACTGACCGACAAACCTCCCCCGGGCCTCGTTATCCGCTCCGGCAAGGCCAGCGGCTTTATTGTCGGTGCGGATGTGACCGAGTTTGAAAACATCCTCGACGCCGATACCGCGACCGAGCTGGCGCGCACCGGGCAGCGGATCGTCAACCGGCTCGCGGCGCTGTCCTGTCCCACCGTGGCGCTGATCCACGGCAACTGCCTGGGTGGCGGCCTGGAGCTGGCACTGGCGTGCGACTATCGCGTGGCCCGCGATGACCCCGGCACCCGCTTGGGCCTGCCCGAGGTGAGGCTCGGCATTAACCCTGGTTTCGGCGGGACCGTGCGCCTGCCACGGCTCGTCGGCCCGCTCGCGGCGCTGGACATGCTGCTCACCGGGCGGGCGCTCAGCGCCCGGGCGGCCCGGCGCATCGGCCTGGTCAACGATGTGGTGCCGGAACGCCATCTGTTGCACGCGGCCACCGCTATGCTGGGCAAGCGGCCGCGGAGACGGCTGTCGTTGGGGAAACGCTTGCCGGGTTGGTGGCCCCTGCGTTCCCTGGTCGCGCGCACGCTCCTGGGGCGCTTGCGACAGAAGGCCAGCCCGGACCACTACCCTGCACCCTACCGGATCCTGGAGCTTTGGCAGCGGCGCGCCGGGCAGGAGCAGGAGGCGGCCTCATTGGGCGAGCTGCTGGTCGGGCGCACCAGCCGCAATCTGGTGCATGTGTTCCTGCTCGGTGAGGGCCTCAAACGGCGGGGACGGGCGCAGGCCCACGATATCAAGCGCATTCACATCATTGGGGCCGGGGTGATGGGCGGCGATATCGCGTCCTGGGCGGCATCAAAAGGGTTTCATGTAAGCCTGCAGGACCGGGCGCCGGAACTGCTGGCGCGCGCGGTCAAGCGCGCCCACGCCTTCTTCCGCAACAAGCTCAAGGATCCGCGGGAGGTCCAGGCGGCCATGGATCGGTTGATGCCGGACCTGGCGGGCAACGGTCTGCCGCGTGCCGACCTGGTCATCGAGGCCATCATCGAAAACGAGGAGGCCAAGCAGACCCTGTTTGCCGAAGTCGAAAAGAAGGCCGGCCCGCAGGCGCTGTTGGCGACCAATACCTCCAGCATTCCGCTGGAGACCATCGCCAAGGCGCTCTCGGATCCATCGCGTCTGGTGGGGCTGCACTTTTTCAACCCGGTGGCAAAGATGCAGCTGGTGGAGGTGGTGCGCGGTGAGGCGAGCAGCGAGGTCGCGCTCAATCGCGCTCGCGCCTTCACCGTGGCGCTGGCCCGCCTCCCGCTCGACGTGAAAAGCAGCCCCGGTTTCCTGGTAAACCGCATCCTCATGCCCTATCTGATCGAGGCCATGAACCTGGTCGAAGAGGGCGTGCCGCTGGCCGCGGTTGACCGGGCGGCGATGGATTTCGGGATGCCCATGGGTCCGATCCATCTGGCTGATACCGTCGGCCTGGACATCTGCCTGTCCGTGGCCGAGGAGTTGTCCGGGCCGCTGGGGATCACCGTCCCGGAACGCTTGCGGGACATAGTTGGGCGCGGTGAGCTCGGCAAGAAAACAGGCAAGGGATTCTACCGTTACGATAAGAAAGGTCAGCCAAAGCGGACGGGCAGTGCCAAAGCGGGCAATGTACCGATCACCGAACGGCTGGTCTTGCGGTTGTTGAATGAGGCCATTGCCTGCTTACGCGAAGGGGTGGTCGCCGACAAGGATGCCGTGGACGCAGGCATGGTCTACGGGACGGGGTTTGCGCCTTATCTGGGTGGGCCGATGCGTTATGCCGAAAGCATGGGTGAGACCGGCATCAGTCACAGCCTGTACCGCCTGGCGGAGGTCTACGGCAAGCGCTTTAATCCTGATCCCGGCTGGTCGCAACTGGAACTGCTTGGGCAGGAACGACTTGCACATTAATGACAATGACATAGCAATCATACAGGGGTGTCATCATGCTGTCGGAAAACACGACTAACCTGGCGGAGATGCTGCACGAACGCGTCCGACTGACCCCGGATGCGGTGGCCTATCGCCAGTTCAACGGACAACAATGGGTTGATATGACCTGGCGCGAGTTCGCCCGCGAAGTCGGTCGCTGGCAGGCCGCGCTGGAGCAGGAAGGTGTCGAACCGGGTGATCGCGTGGCGATCTGTGCGCGCAACCGTGTGGAATGGGCCTTGTTTGACCAGGCGGCGCTCGGCCTGGGGCTCGTTACCGTTCCGCTCTATTACAACGACCGTCCGGAAAACATGGCCTGGTGTCTCAACGATGCCGGTGCCAAGTTCCTGTTGCTGGACGACGGTACCATATGGCCCGAGCTGCGCGAGCACGCGACGACGCTCGCGCGTGTCGTCTGCCTGAACGACCCGGTCGCGGGCGATGACAAGGTGCGAGCCCTGGATGCCTGGTTGCCGGTCGCCGGACAAGCGCCCGTCTCGGGCCCGGCAACGCAGGAGGATCTGGCCACCATCGTGTATACCTCCGGCACCACCGGGCGTCCAAAGGGCGTGATGTTGACGCACGGAAATCTCATCATCGACGTCGCGCGCATGTCGAAAGCGTGTCCGGAGATTATCGATACAGATATCTTCTTGTCCTTTCTGCCACTGTCCCATACCTTGGAACGCACCGTCGGCTATTACATTCCGATATATGTCGGGGCGCAAACGAGGTTTGCCCGCGGCATCACGGAGCTCGCCGAGGACATGGTCACTCAGCGGCCGACCATCCTGGTCTGTGTCCCGCGGATCTTCGAGCGGATCTATAACAAGATCCAGGAGGGTCTGCCGCTCGGGTCGCCCAAGCGTGCGCTGTTCGACAAGACGGTTGATGTCGGCTGGAAGCGTTTTCGGGGCGAGGCGTCGCTCACTGACCAGCTCTTGTGGCCGGTCCTCAATCTGCTGGTCGCACGCAAGGTGCGCGCCCGTCTGGGCGGGCGCCTGCGTTATATCCTGCTTGGCGGGGCGCCGATGCCGGCTCACCTGTTCAGGATCTTCTTCGGGCTGGGGATCACCTTTTTGCACGGCTATGGCCTGACCGAGACCTCGCCGGCGCTGTGTTTCAACCGGGCTACCGACAATGAGCCGTTTTCCGTGGGCCGGCCGCTGGAGGGCATTGAGGTCAAGACCGCTGACAACGGCGAGTTGCTGGTGCGCGGTGCTATCGTTATGCGCGGCTACTGGAACAATCCCGAGGCCACGGCCAAGGCCATCGACGCCGAAGGCTGGTTTCATACCGGTGATGTAGTAAAGCTAACAGATGGAAGGATCTACATCACCGATCGTCTCAAGGACATTATCGTGCTCACCAACGGCGAAAACGTGTCACCCACTGACACGGAACAGGCCATTCTGTCCGACCCCGTGTTCGAACAGGTCATGGTCATAGGGGAGGCCAGGCCACGACTCGGCCTGCTGACGGTCAGTCAGCTGGAGGACACGAAGGAACTGTGTGACCGCGCCAATAAGCAACTCCATGGATTCCCCGGCTACGCCAGGATCTGTTATGTCACCCGTCTGGAGGAGACCTGGACGGTAGAAAATGGTTTGCTGACACCGACGCTGAAGCTGAAACGCAATGTGATAGAACAGCGCTTCGCCGATAAGATCGACGCCATGTATGGCGGTAAGGAGCTGTGTTAGTCGCGCCTGCAGCGGCCGGTGACTGTAACCATCACCGCCGCCCTCGGCTCAGCGGACGGGCCGGGTGGCAAGGCGCTCCCGCTGCGTTGCGGTGGAGTCGGGGGTCACGAGGCGGCAATATCGAACTGTCTTAGTTTTTGCAGATCGGCGCGAATCGTGGCGATGGAGTCTCTGAATTGCTTGTCTTCTTCCTCGAACAGCGGCAGCTCGATCACTCTCTCCACGCCGTTGCTGCCCAGGACCACGGGCACGCCCATGCAGATGTCGGTCTCACCATACTCGCCCTCTAACCCGGCCACGCACGGGAGGATGCGCTTGCGGTCGTGGCTGATGGCACCGACCATGGCGGCCACGGCGGCGGCAGGGGCATCGTAAGCGCTGCTGTTTTTTTTCAAGGCGAGGATTTCGGCGCCGCCCTGTCGGGTCCTCTCCACGATCTCCTGGATCTTCTCATCGGGCAGGAAATGCTTGATATGGATGCCGTTGATGCAGGTAAAGCGCGTCATCGGCACCATGGTGTCGCCATGCCCGCCCATGACCATGGCGGTGATGTCTTTGACGGAGAAGCCGGTTTCCATGGCGATAAAGCTCGCCATGCGGGAAGAATCAAGCACACCGGCCATGCCGAACACCCGGCTGCGCTCCCAGCCGGTGCGCTTCCACACCGCGTAGGTTAGGACATCGACCGGATTCGTCACCATCAATACCATGGCGTCGGGTGCGGCTGTCACCAGCACATCGACAACCCCGTTGATAATGCCGAGGTTGGTCTCCAGCACATCCGAGCGTGACATGCCGGGCTTGCGCGGCAGGCCCGCGGTGATGATGACCATGTCGGAGTCCGCCATCGCCTCCGGGTCATTATCGCCGTGTAATTTGGTATCGAAGCCGAACTGGGGGGCGGACTCCTGGATGTCCAGTGCCGTGCCCTGGGGCATGCCGTCAACGACATCAATCAGCATGACTTCCCGGCACAGCTCGGACTTGGCCAGGTTATGGGCGGTGGATTCGCCGACGCGGCCGGCACCGACGATGGTAATTTTTCTCATTTGCGGCTCCCTTGAATGAGTAGATCTCATATTTGACCGTGTACCCGGCATCCAGTTCGGTTGGGCCGCGATTACCTGGGGTGCGTCCCGAAGCTATGTGCAAAACTGTACTGTCGCGGATCCGTCTCAGTCAACCGCTACGGCATCCGTTTCTGATCGGCGTGCCGTTGCGGCTTGGGGAATTCGCCCCGGGCTCACGCAGTGAATTCACAGCGCGCCACCCCGGAGTCAATCGCGGCCCGGGCCACGGCGGGTGGCACATATTTGATCAACCGCGGATCGAGCGGTTTGGGAATAATGTACTCCGGGCCATACGCCAGGTGCGCGATTCGATAGGCATCGAGCACCTCCTGGGGCACGGGCACGTGGGTCAGGGTGCGCAGGGCCTCGACGGCCGCGACCAGCATCGCGCGATTGATGGTGTGGGCGCAGACGTCGAGTGCGCCGCGGAAGATGAACGGAAAACCCAGGACATTATTTACCTGATTGGGATAGTCCGTACGGCCGGTCGCCATGATCAGGTCCTCGCGCACGGCGTGGGCGAGCTCCGGACGGATCTCAGGCTCCGGATTGGACAGCGCGAATACAACGGGTTTTGCGGCCATCGAGGCGATCATGGCCTCATCCACCAGCTTGCCGGCGGCGACGCCGATAAAGACATCGGCATTCTCCATGGCCTCGCGCAGCGTGTGTTTGTCCGTGGCGCGGGCGAACTGGCGTTTGTAGGGATTGAGATCCTCACGCTGGTCGTGCAGCACGCCGCGGCTGTCGACCATAAGCAGATTCCCGGGATCGGCGCCAAGCTCAATCAGCAGTTGCATGGAGGCGATACCGGCGGCGCCCGCGCCGAGGCACACGATGCGCGCCTGCGCGAGCGCCTTGCCCTGCAGATCCAGCGCATTGCGCAGGCCGGCGCAGATGATCACGGCGGTGCCGTGTTGGTCGTCATGAAAGACGGGGATGTCGAGCCGCTTCTGCAGCGTCTTCTCGATCGCAAAACATTCCGGCGCCGCAATGTCTTCAAGATTGATGCCCCCGAAGGTCGGGGCGATGTTCGTTACGGTGTTGATGAAGTCCTCTGTACTGGCGGCGTTGATTTCGATATCAAAGACATCGATGTCCGCGAAGTGCTTGAACAATACAGCCTTGCCTTCCAGAACCGGTTTGCAGGCCAGAGACCCGACCTTGCCCAGACCCAATACGGCGCTGCCGTTGGTGATGACAGCGACCAAATTGCCTTTGTTGGTGTAACGGTAAACGGCGGACGGATCGGCGGCGATGGCGACCACCGGTTCGGCGACACCGGGCGTGTAGGCCAGTGCCAGCTCATCCTGGGTGGCGCACGGTTTGGTGGGAGTGACGCTGAGTTTGCCGGGCAGCGGCAGGGCGTGATAATCAAGCGCGGCTTGTTTGTGGTCTCGCTTCATGGTCGGATTCGTCTTTTGGACAAAAACTTTCTCGCTCGGTTTCATCAAAATGTGTTACCCGTTTTGACCTGTTCCAGCATCGCGGGGTGCCCCACGCGCATGCGCAGCATATCGCGATAGACAGTCAACCAGCCGCGGACCACGACCTCGGTATCGAGCAGCCGCTCGGGCCGGCCGGAAAAATGCCCCCAGTTCTTGCGTGGCACCATTATCGCCATCTTTGGCGAGAGGGCGAAGTAAAAGTAATTGCGGCTCGACCAGGTCTTGGCAATGCGCCCACGGACCCGGCGAAAGCCGGTTTGCGCCTTGCCGAGACGGTTCGACGCAACGGGGGCATAATAGGGATGGCGCCAGACACCCAGCGCCCGGCCTCTTGCCGAGGCCTCCGCCCGCCGGTAGCGCGCGAGGTACTGCAGATTCGGGGGAATCACCACCAGGAAACCGTACCCCCCCTGTAGCAGCACTTCCTGCAGCGCGTCCCCATCGGCGAGAAACACATGCGCCAGCACGCGTCCGTAGTGATCGTGGGGTTCCTTTCCCGGGACCAGGAAAACCTGTTTGTCTCGCGGGATCAGCGCCACGAGCGCGGCGTGCGCTTCCTGTGCCAGTGGCTCATCCGGGGCGCCTTTTTTGCCCAGTTCCGGGGCATTGATCCCGATCAGGCGCACATGGCGCCCGTCGTCCAGGACAAGGGTATCGCCGTCGAGCGCCCGTGCTACCCGCACCGCCGTGCCGGTCGGGGTGTCTGCGGCCGGCGCGGCAGCTGCTGGATCGCCTGGACCAAGCCAGACGGCCAGCCAAAACAAAAGGGCGCCCTCTAGGGCGCCCTTTTTGGCTCTGCGGGTAGGACGGATCAACTCTTCAAGCCGTACTTCTTGCGGAATTTCTCTACCCGGCCGGCACTGTCAACGATCTTCTGCTTGCCGGTGTAGAAAGGATGGCAGGCAGAGCACACCTCGACATTCAGGTCCTGTCCCAGCGTGGAGCACGTGGTAAAGGCGTTTCCACAGGTGCAGGTGACCTTGATTTCCGCATACTTGGGGTGTATCCCGGCGTTCATGTCTGTTCCTCGCTAACGGTCGGTGAGCTCGGTCACCTAGGGCGGCGTAGTCTAAGCAAAATCATGGTTCGGGGCAAGGCGGCGTCGGCGCTAGCGTTTCATGGAATCAAAGAATTCGGCGTTATTCTTGGTCGATTTCAGCCTATCGAGCAGGAATTCCGATGCCTCCATTTCGTCCATCTGGTGCAGCAGCTTGCGCAGGATCCAGACTTTTTGCAGCTCATCGGGTTCGATCAGCAGTTCCTCGCGGCGTGTACCGGAGCGATTGATATTGATGGAGGGATAGACCCGTTTTTCCGACAACCGCCGGTCAAGGTGGACCTCGATGTTACCGGTGCCCTTGAATTCCTCGTAGATCACGTCATCCATCTTCGACCCGGTATCGATGAGCGCCGTGGCGAGAATGGTGAGACTGCCGCCCTCCTCGATATTGCGCGCGGCGCCGAAAAAGCGCTTCGGTCGCTGCAGGGCGTTGGCGTCCACACCACCGGTCAGGACCTTGCCGGAGGCCGGGACCACGGTGTTGTAGGCGCGTGCCAGGCGGGTAATGGAGTCCAGCAGGATAACGACATCCAGTTTGTGCTCCACCAGCCGCTTCGCCTTCTCGATGACCATCTCGGCCACCTGCACGTGGCGCGTCGCCGGTTCGTCGAAGGTCGAGGAGATGACCTCCCCGCGGACCGAGCGCTGCATTTCCGTGACCTCTTCCGGGCGCTCGTCGATAAGCAGCACCATAAGCACGCACTCGGGATGATTGGCGGTAATCGAATGCGCAATCTGTTGCAGCATGACGGTCTTGCCGCTCTTCGGCGGGGACACCAGCAGACCGCGCTGTCCCCTGCCGATGGGGGAGATCAGGTCGATCACCCGGGCAGTCAGGTTCTCGGCGGATTCGTTGTCCTGCTCCAGCCGCAGCCGTTCCGTGGGGTGCAGCGGCGTCAGGTTCTCGAACAGGATCTTGTGTTTGGCCTCTTCGGGCGTCTGGTAGTTGATCTCTTCGACCTTCAGCAGGGCGAAATAGCGTTCGGATTCCTTGGGCGGGCGGATGTAGCCCTTTACGGTGTCGCCGGTGCGCAGGTTAAAGCGCCGGATCTGGCTCGGGCTGACGTAAATATCGTCCGGGCCGGCGAGATAGGAGCTGTCCGAGGAGCGCAAGAACCCGAAACCGTCCTGCAATATCTCCACCACGCCTTCACCGGTGATGTCCTCGCCCTTTTTGGCCAATGACTTGAGAATGGCGAAGATCAGGTCCTGGCGCCGCAGCCGGCTGCCGCCCTCCAGGTGCATGGATGTTGCCATTTCGGCAAGCTCGGTGGCCGGTTTTTTCTTCAGTTCAGAAAGGTTCATTGAACGAATAATTCTCTAGTATTTGTTGTTACCAGACGGACAGCAGGACGGAATGATCCTCGAACAGCCTGGGGGTATAACTTATCTTGGGGTAAAACTTATATGGGATTAACGTCGAGACTTGGAAGTCGGGAAACTGATCAGTTACGCCTCTAACCTTAGCACCAGATTCAGGCGCCGTCCAGTGGCTGGAAGACCCTCTTTTGCCGCTTACAGATTTTCGTCAATGAACGCGGATAGCTGTGATTTCGAGACCGCGCCCACCTTGGTGGCCTCCACGTTGCCGTTTTTGAACAGCATCAATGTCGGGATGCCGCGGATACCGTATTTCGGCGGTGTCGCGGGATTCTCATCGATATTGAGCTTGGCGATCTTGATCTTGCCCGAATATTCCTTGGCAATCTCCTCCAGAACGGGGCCGATCATCTTGCAGGGGCCACACCACTCTGCCCAATAATCAACCAGTACCGGACCGTCGGCCTTGAGCACCTCCTCCTCGAAGGCGTCATCAGTGACGTATACGATCCCCTCGCTCATGTTAAGTACCCCCTCCACAAGAAATATCCATAAACCCTAGTTTACGCCAAAATCAGTAGTAGCAATCCGAATCTCAAGTATATTTGAGCGGAATAACCCGGGCAATGCAAGCGTCACACGAAAAACGCTGAATTCCCGCGCCAAATTCCTTGTTGCCCGAGTCCTTTTTTGCCGGGTTTCCTGTTATGCTTTGAATCTGCCCGTCATGAGTGAGCATCACTTAACAAATACCCCCCTTGCTGCGCTGCATTTGCCGCAGATGCTCATTGATGGAATCCGGGATGCCGGTTTTACCTACTGCACCCCTATCCAGGCCGAGACCCTGCCCCTGGTGCTGTCCGGCAAGGACGTGGCCGGGCAGGCCCAGACCGGCACCGGCAAGTCCGCCGCGTTCCTGCTGGCCACGTTTAATCATCTGCTCATTCACCCCGCCGATCCCAAGCGCAGACCCAATCAACCCCGGGCCGTGATCCTGGCCCCCACGCGGGAACTGGCCATACAGATCCACAGGGATGCCGAGGTCTTGGGGAAGTACACGGGTTATGAGCTCGCGTTGATTTATGGCGGGACCGGTTATGAGTCGCAACGCAAGCGGTTGGAGGCCGGCGTGGATCTGCTGATCGGAACCCCGGGGCGGGTCATCGATTACTTCAAGCAAGGTGTGTTCGACCTAAAGGCCGTGCAGGTGATGGTACTGGATGAGGCCGATCGCATGTTCGATCTCGGTTTCATCAAGGATATTCGCTATTTGTTGCGGCGTATGCCGCCGCCAGAAACACGGCTCAATATGCTGTTTTCGGCGACGCTGTCCTTCAGGGTCAGCGAGCTCGCCTATGAGCACATGAACAATCCCGCGCAGGTGGCGATCACGCCGGACAAAAAAACCGCCGACAAGGTTGCGCAGCGGCTCTATCACACGGCCAACGAAGAGAAGGTCTCGTTGCTCGTTGGCCTGCTGCGGCACATGGATCCGACCCGCTCGTTGGTCTTTACCAATACCAAGGGCGCGGCGGAGAGACTGTGGGCCTGGCTCGAAGGAAACGGTTTTCATGCGGGGGTGTTGTCCGGCGATGTGCCGCAACCGAAACGCCAGAGTCTGCTCAAGGCGTTCAGCGAAGGCTCCTTACCCATCCTCGTCGCCACTGACGTGGCCGCACGCGGCCTGCACATTCCCGATGTCAGTCATGTCATTAATTTCGACTTGCCGCAGGACTCGGAGGACTACGTGCACCGCATCGGGCGCACCGCACGCGCCGGCGCGAGCGGTGACGCCATCAGCTTCGCCTGCGAGCATTACGCCTACTCGCTGATGGAGATCGAGGAATTCCTCGGCCATAAGATCCCCGTCAGTCGTGTCAGCGGCGATCTGTTGCCGCAACTCGATCCGCCGGTCAGGCGCCCGCCGCGCCCGCGCGCGGGGGCCCGCCGGGCACCGGGGGGGCGCGGCGGCGGGGGGCAGGGCCGGCGGACGGCGGCGCGCGATGGCCGTAGGCCGGTCAAAGAGGAAAAACCGCAGCGCCAGAAGCCCGCCAAGCGCTCCGGCAAGGCGCCGTCAGGCAAGTCGCGCAAGGCCTCCGGCGGACCGGTGATCGGGTAGAGCGCGGACCCTGGCGTGACATTGATCCGCTACGATAGCAGGGCAGCAAAATCCCCGAAAACGGCGCTCAGCCGTGGCTGTCAAGCCTGCGGATCATGTTGCGGTGCGGGATACCGGCGGCCATGAATTCCTCGCCTTCAACCAGAAAACCGCGCGCATGGTAAAAGCCGACGGCCTGTGTCTGGGCGCTGAGCCAGCAGCGCTGCAGGCCTTGCACGCGCGCGATCTCGATTAACCGTTCCAGTAATTGCCGGCCGACTCCTTGGCCGCGCCAGGGTTTGAGCACGGCCATGCGGCCGATGCGGCCATCGGCCTGCATGCGCGCGGTAGCAATGGGCTCCATGCCCGGGCCGTAGGCGAGCAGATGAATGCTGTCGGTATCGTGTCCGTCCCATTCAAGCTCCGCAGGCACACCGAGCTCGAGAACAAAGACCTGCTCGCGTATCTGGCGGATCGCCGGTTCCGCCGTGGACCACTGAACCTGCTCGAGGGTGAAGGCGGCGGTCATCAGGCTGCGGGCTAGGCCTGGGTCCAGATCTCGCGCAGCTTGGGTGCCGCCAGTCCCGCCTCGTCGGCGTGATTCAGCGCGCGCTGCAATCGCGCCGGCGCCGAGCGGCCGGCGCATTTGTGGTCCGGGTCCGCCTCGATGGCCCCCATCATGCCGGCGATCAGTGTCGCGCGATCAAGACTGGTCCCGGTCAACCAGTCCTGGATGTCCATGACCTCGCTGGCCACCTTTTCGGCGAGGCGCTTGTGTTTGTGCCAGAGCTCGCCCGCGGTGTTGCAGGTTTCCAGCCCCGCGATATTCGTGGTCAGGATGTAGAGGTTCTTGCGCACCAGTTCAAACAGCAGTTCGTCTTCGCTCGCCAGCACGCGACTGGGGATGTTCAGTGCCTCCAATGCCGAGGCGATCAAAGCGGCGTGGGGGCCGTAGACGGGTGAAGGGATAAGCACTTTGAAATCCTGACCGGGTTTTTTTTCGAACCAGACCGATATCACGGTAGGCTCCTTGATCCCGTGAGCCTGCCAGTCTCGCGGCAGCAGCTCGTTTTGCACCAGCACCAGGCGGTCGCGCCACACCTCGGGGATGGCGTTTAGTACGCCATGGAGGTCATTTTCGGCGACCGTGACCAACACAGCCACCGGATCAGGAAGCCCCCGCGCCTCGGCCCTCATGTCCATATCCCTGAGCACGGGATACACGGGATGTCCCTTGCGCAACAGCCCGCGGGCAAAAACCCCGCCCATCTCTCCGATTCCGATCATCACTACGGGTGCTTTCATCCGGTGCCCTCTTTACTTTGTGCCGATAGGTAACAGATACTACTTGTTAAAAGACCACGTCAACCGTCACTGGCTGCCTGTCGCGGGCATCACGAGATACGCAGGGGCGGGTGCATCGCGAACGAAAGGGCATCATCGGTTTGAAGCGTTTATGGTTCATCGTCGTTCTGTTGGCCGGGTCCTGGCTCGCCCTCGGGGCCGCTAGCGAGGCAGACCGCAAGGCGGTGCTGCTGGAAATCGACGGCCCGATCGGCCCCGCTGTCGCCGATTACTTCCATCGCGGCCTGGAACGGGCCCAGAGCCGGCAGGCGGCCATCGTCGTCGTGCGCATGGACACCCCGGGTGGCCTGGACCTGTCGATGCGCACGATCATACAGGATATCCTCTCCTCGACGGTACCGGTCGCGGTTTATGTCTCCCCAAGCGGCGCGCGCGCGGCCAGCGCCGGCACCTATATCCTGTACGCGTCCCACATCGCCGTCATGGCGCCGGCCACCAATCTGGGGGCGGCCACACCGGTGCGCATCGGCGGGGTCCCGAATCCGATGGAGGACAAGCAGCCCAAGGGCGATAAGGATGAAGAGAAAAAAGATCACGCGGCCAAGCCGGCCGATGCCATGGAAAAAAAGATACTGAACGACGCCATTGCCTATATAAAAGGGTTGGCGCAGATGCGCGGGCGTAATCAGGAGTGGGCCGAGCAGGCGGTACGCGAGGCCGCGAGCCTGCCGGCGCAAGAGGCGGTAAAGCTCCGCGTTGTCGACTTCATGGCCCAGGATGTCAGCGAGTTGCTGCGCAAGGCAAACGGGCGCAAGGTCTCGGTCGCGGGCAATGAGGTGGTATTGCGCACCGAGGGGCTGGTCGTGGAACGCATTGACCCGGACTGGCGCAGCCGGTTGCTGGCGGTAATCACCGATCCTAATGTTGCCTATATCCTCATGCTCCTGGGGATTTACGGGCTGTTCTTTGAGTTATGGAACCCCGGCTTTGTTCTGCCCGGTGTGCTGGGCGGGATCTGTCTGTTGCTGGCGCTGTTCGCGTTTCAGGTGTTGCCGATCAACTACGCGGGCCTGGGGTTGATACTGCTAGGCATCGCGTTTATGGTCGCCGAGGCCTTTGCCCCCAGCTTCGGCGCCTTGGGCATCGGCGGGGTGGTCGCCTTTAGCGTGGGTTCGATCATGTTGATGGACACCGATGTGGAGGGTTACACCATCGCCTGGCCGCTGATCGCGACGGTCACGGCCACGACCGCGTTGTTTTTCATCGGCGTCGTGATGCTGGTGCTGAAGGCGCGCCAACGCAGCGTGGTCAGCGGCCGCGAGGAGATGATCGGCGATACCGGTGAGGCCCTGGAGAGTTTCAAGACCGATGGACGGGTACGCATCCACAGTGAAGACTGGAATGCGCGCAGCCGCGTACCCGTCAAACGCGGACAAAAAGTCAAAGTCACCGCGATGGAAGGTCTGGTCTTGCTTATTGAACCCCTTGAGATGGAGGACAGCTAGTCATGGGTTTTTTTCCTGTCATTATTGCCGGCTTTGTTCTGGCCTTATTGTTTTCGTCGATCCGCATCCTGCGCGAATACGAGCGCGGCGTGGTGTTCATGCTGGGCCGTTTCTGGAAGGTGAAAGGCCCCGGGCTGATCATTGTCATCCCGGCGATCCAGCAGATGGTGCGGGTGGATCTGCGCACCATCGTCATGGACGTGCCCTCCCAGGACGTGATCTCCCGCGACAATGTGTCCGTGAAGGTCAATGCCGTGGTCTACTTCCGGGTCGTGGATCCGCAACGGGCCATTATCCAGGTGGAGGACTTTTTCGCGGCCACCAGCCAGTTGGCGCAGACCACACTGCGCTCGGTCCTGGGCAAGCATGAGCTCGATGAAATGCTGGCCGAACGCGACAAGCTGAATTTGGACATTCAGCAGATCCTCGATACCCACACCGATGTCTGGGGGATAAAGGTCGCGAGTGTCGAGATCAAACACGTGGATATCGATGTCACCATGGTGCGGGCCATCGCCAGGCAGGCGGAGGCCGAGCGTGAACGTCGCGCCAAGGTGATCCATGCCGAAGGGGAGCTGCAGGCGGCCGAGAAGCTGGTGCAGGCGGCGAATCTCATGAGTGCCGAGACCGCGGCCCTGCAGTTGCGTTACCTGCAGACTCTGACGGAGATCGCCGGTGACAAGAACTCCACTATCGTGTTCCCCTTACCGCTGGATGTCCTGTCGCCTTTTATGGATATGATCAAGAATAAATAGATCGGTATCGCGGGCGGTCGGTACGGTCCGGTGTATGTCGCCTCGACCACGCCCGCGTTCTCCTATGGAGTAAACCGCTAGAGCACCTGCCACGCATCGACAAAGATGGGGCCGTTGGTCAGACCGAATTCCAATGACCTGAAGTAGCCCTGGGCATTGGGCAGAGTGGAACTGGTGCGCACGATCAGTCCGGGAGCGGAAAGCGCAGTCGCGGCCGGTTTCCACCCGTCTCCGTCGCGGACCAGTGTTGGCTCCTGGTAGAGTTGGAAGCGCGGAAGCCAGCGTTCGGAGTCGGTCCTGTAATAGCGCACCTGGATCACGCACAGCAGGATACGCTGCTCATTCACACCACGATACAGATTGACTGACCTGTCCGGCGGGCGGGTGGAGGCGCGCAGGGCGTCACCGGGTAGTATGGCGATGCGTCTCTGGGACTTGCCCTGGTGAGGCGACGGCACGAGGCCGGGGGACAGCGGTACCTCGACCGACAGACGGTCCCTAAGATTCCGGTATTCGATGATCATCAGGCTCGGCGGTTCCTGCCCCAGGCCCATGGCCGCCGGGGTCGCGATAATCAGGCAATAAGCGAGCGCCAGCAGCGGGGCGGCGAGCCGTCTTGGGATCGTTAACACCACACATCTCTCTTTGGTCGGTTGCTCGGTAAGGAGGGTAATGAGTCACGTCCATGCTGTCCAGCCGCATGAGTGCTAAGCTAGAGCGTAGGGAATGCGGCAACAGGGGTGTCATGAATCGAAATTCAAAACAGGGCGTGACCGTGAAATATCCGATTGGGAAATGTCCGATCGGGAAATGCCTGATCGGCGTATTGTGTTTCATCGTGTTGTTGAGCGGCGTGAGCGCAGGCGAGCTAAAGCCTTATCAGGGCGAGGCGCAGCCTTGGCCGCTTGCGCTGTCGGACCTAGACGGTAAGCCGCGTAATCTCAGCGACTTCCGGGGCCAGGTGGTTTTGCTGCATTTCTGGGCCACCTGGTGCCCCACTTGCCGGGCGGAAATGCCTTCGATGTGGCGGCTGAAGAGAAAGTTCACCGGTAAACCCCTGGCCGTCATCGCGGTCAATCTGGGAGAAAGTCAGGAGATGGTAGATGTTTTCATGCCCGAGAGAATGAGGCAGGAATTCACGATACTATTGGACCAGGAAGGAACAGCGGCAGCGGCGTGGCGGGCGTTTGCGGTGCCAACCACTTACCTCATCGATGCGCAGCAGAGAATTCGCTATGTTGCGGTGGGGGACCTTGAGTGGGATGGACCTCCGATTACGGCCATCATCGATCGGTTGCTCAGCGAGACCGTGGACGGCAAGATTTAAGGAGGCTCTGATCAAACCAGGGGTTTCTTGATTCTAAAAACGCAGCTTGCCGTCGCTGCTCTGGTGGTGGTTGATTTCCGGCGGGTTCGATGTGCGGGCCGCCGCGATGCGGTTCAGATTTTCTTAACCTGTGTCGGCGGCCCAGCGCATTGCGACTCACACTACACGCCGCCCAAGGCAAGCACGTCTTGAATCGCTGCCGAGGCGGGGGCAAAATGACAAGCCAGTGGGCGTTGCGACCAGATCGCTCGAGCGCGCAGGGCGCAAATGAATGATCGTGGTAACGTTCTCCACCGGTGAGGTACAGGCAAGTGAATGAAGAAGTGACGGTTATTCAGCACAAAGACCTCAAGCCGCTGGCGGATTTCACCCTTCTTGTCTACATTGCTCAAGCAGTTGGTTGTTTCCTGCCCGTAGGTTTTATCGTTGGTATTGTGCTCAACTATATCAGGAGGGACGACGTCGCGGGCACGTGGCTCGCCTCCCACTTTCGCTGGCAGATTCGTACCTTCTGGTACGGCCTGCTCTGGGCGGTTATCGGTTCGATTGCCTTGGTAATCGTCATTGGGCAGCTCATTCTGCTGGCGGGCGTCGTGTGGGTGATCTATCGCATCGCCAAGGGATGGTTGTATCTCAGCGAGAAGCGGGAAATGTACCCATGATTCGGTTTTTCAACGTTCCCTGTTGTGGACGGCTGACAACGCGTGATAACGCCGGGGGGCTAGCTGTTTTTCAACGCACAATCACCTGCTAGTCGGTTATACCAGTCAGCGCTTAAATGATAATGATCAAGGCACCAGAATATCCTTGCCCCTGTTGCGGCTATGTCGTGTTCTCGCAGCCCCCGGGCTATCATCAGGTCTGTCCCATCTGCAACTGGGAGGATGACCTGTGCCAGTTGCGTTTTCCATTGATGCCGGGCAGCGCCAACCGGGTATCCTTACTGAGCGCGCAAAAAAATTATTCGGAATACGGCGCATCGGAACGGCACAAGCTGGACAGCGTCAGACCGCCGGATGACGCGGATCGCCACGAGCGCGACTGGCGCCCCCTCGACAGGGCAATCGATAACCCGGAAGAGCCGCAACGGGGGATCGACTACGCAATATCTTACCCGCAGGACACCACAGTACTCTATTATTGGCGCGAGACCTACTGGCGGCGGGTGGTGGCCTGAGCCATCGATGGCCGGCTCAGGGGGCGGCGGTCCGTAACCAGTCTTTGGGTTTCAAAAACTCCTCATACAGTCGCGCCTCCGGTGAGCCTGGTTCCGGCCGCCAGTTGTAGCGCCATTTGACCAGCGGCGGCAGCGACATCAGGATGGATTCGGTGCGCCCGCCCGATTGCAGCCCGAACAGCGTCCCCCGGTCGTAGACCAGATTGAACTCCACGTAACGGCCGCGCCGGTAGAGCTGAAAATCGCGCTCGCGTTCGCCGTAGACGGTGGCCTTGCGCCGCCGCACGATGGGCAGATAAGCGTCGAGGTAATGATCGCCCACGCTACTCATGAAGCCGAAGCTGTGCTCGAACCCCTGTTCGTTGAAATCGTCGAAAAACAGCCCACCCACCCCGCGCGGCTCGTCGCGGTGTTTCAGAAAAAAATACTCATCGCACCAGCGCTTGAAACGGCTGTGGTAATCGGCGCCAAAGGGGTCACAGGCGGCCTTTGCGTTGCGGTGCCAGGCAATGACGTCTTCCTCGAAGGGGTAATAGGGGGTGAGATCGAAACCGCCGCCGAACCACCAGATCGGCGGTTGGCCGGAGCGCTGGGCGGCAAAAAAACGCACATTGGCGTGCGAAGTGGGCACGTAGGGATTGCGCGGATGGATCACGAGTGACACGCCCAGGGCCCGGAACGAGCGCCCGGCCAGCTCGGGACGCTGCGCCGTCGCCGAGGCCGGCAGGCTGTCCCCATGGACATCGGAAAAGTTGACGCCGGCCTGCTCGAACACGGCGCCCTCGGCGAGCAGGCGCGTGCGCCCGCCCCCGCCCGCGGGTCGTTGCCACTTGTCCTCGGTAAAACGCTGTTTAGCTTCCTCTTGTTCCAGCGCGCGGCATATCCTGTCCTGCAGTCCGAGCAGGTAGTTTCTTACGGCCTCGATGTCAGGTGTGTTCAAGCCTGTCTCCCGCTATAGCGCCGCACAATCCCGACTCAGCCGTGGCGGATCAAAGCCTGTGTGGCGGAGTCCACGATAGGGGTAGGTCGGCGGCGTGTGCCGATCCGCCCCGGTAAGACGTAATCAATGCTATCACCGAAGCGGCGCCTGACCTCGTGCTCATCGCGCGCCGGCCGCTCGCCGCCGCGATTGGCGCTGGTGGAGACAATGGCGATGCCGGCCGCGCGGCACAGCGCGGACGCCGGTGGGTGGGCGGTCACGCGCACGGCCACGCGCGGGTGCCGGCCCCGAATCCACGCGGGCACACGGTGTGTGGGGCTGACCAACCAGGTGTTGGGGCCGGGCCAACTTTTGCGCACCGCGTCGGGCAGCTCCCGGGCGAAGTGCCTGAGTTGTGCGCGATCACAGGCGATGAGGATCAGGCCCTTGGCCGCCGGGCGTCGCTTCAGCTTGAGCAGGCGCAGCACGGCCGCGCGGTTTAAGGGGTCACAGCCCAGGCCGTAACAGGATTCGGTCGGGTAGGCGATGATGCCGCCGGCACGGATCGCCCGGGCGGCGCGGCCGATCTCACTGCCAGACACATTTAATTCCCAAGTCTGCCCTTTAAGGCCGCATCTTTGGCCGCCACCTGCTCGGCCATCGCCCGGCGCTCGGCTTGGACCCGCCGTGCCAGTGCCTCATCGGACAGGGCGAGGATCTCGGCGGCCAGATAAGCGGCGTTCTTGGCGCCGGCCTTGCCGATGGCGACCGTCGCTACGGGTATGCCGCCAGGCATCTGCACGGTCGACAACAGTGCATCCATGCCGTCGAGCGGCCCAGCGTCCATGGGAACTCCGATCACCGGTTTCAGCGTCAGCGCGGCGACGGTGCCGGCCAGGTGGGCGGCGAGACCGGCCGCGGCGATAAAGACCGCGCAGCCGCGGGCATCGGCGTCCTTGACATAGGCATGGGTGAGCTCAGGCGTGCGATGGGCCGAGGTGATCTTGACTTCACGCGGTACGTCAAGTTGGTCAAGTATTTCGATGGCGCTGTGCATGGTGCCCAGATCGGAATCGGAACCCATTAATATGGCAACAAACGGTTTATTCATGCGTTGGACCTCGGGACAGTGCACGATGTGCTTGGTGAATCACGTTCTCGGGTTCATCTAACTTTGCGCTCGCGCGCAATCTCGCGATACCCGATGTCGGTGCGATAGTATACGTTATTCCAGTGGATTTGCCTTGCAAGCTCATAGGCGCGTGTCTGGGCCTGGCTGACCGACTCCCCGAGCGCGGTGGCGCACAATACCCGGCCGCCGTTGGTGACGATACGGCCCTGCTTCTCCGCGGTGCCGGCGTGAAAGACCTTGGCGTCGGCGGCTTCTGCGTCCGGCAGGCCGTCGATCACATCACCCTTGCGATAACGCCCGGGATAACCGCCGGCGGCCAATACAACGCCTACGGCGGCGCGTGGATCCCAACTGGCCTCACATTGGTCGAGCCCGCCGTCCAGTGCCGCCTGTATGAGCTCCACAAGATCCGAGCGCAGGCGCATCATGATGGGCTGGGTCTCCGGATCGCCGAAGCGGCAGTTGTACTCCAGGACCTTGGGGGTGCCGTCGGCGGTAATCATCAAGCCAGCGTAGAGAAAACCGCGATAGGCGTGTCCCTCGGCCGCCATGCCTCGCAGTGTGGGCCACATGACCTCGCGCATGACGCGCTCGTGAATCTCCGATGTCACCACCGGTGCCGGGGAGTAGGCGCCCATACCGCCGGTGTTAGGACCCTTATCGCCGTCATCGCGCGCCTTATGGTCCTGTGAGGTGGCCAGCGGCAGGATGTGCTCCCCGTCGGCCATGGCGATGAAGCTGGCCTCCTCACCACTCAACAGCTCCTCGATCACCACCCGATGGCCGGCCTCGCCAAAGACATTACCGGCGAGCATATCTCGCGCCGCAGCGATGGCTTCGTGCTCGTTGTGTGCGAGGATGACACCCTTGCCGGCCGCCAGGCCGTCGGCCTTGACCACGATCGGCGCGCCCTGCTGCTGGATATAATCGCTAGCGGCGTTCACATCGGTGAAGCTGGCATAGGCGCCGGTGGGTATCCGGTGCCGCGACAGGAACTCCTTGGCGAAGGCCTTGGAGCCCTCCAGCTGTGCGGCCGCCTGGCTGGGACCGAAGCAGCGCCGGCCCGCGGCCTCGAAGGCGTCAACGATGCCGGCGACGAGCGGCGCCTCCGGCCCCACAATGGTGAGATCAATGCTGGACTCCCCGGCGAAGCGCACCAGCCCCGGAATGTCCTCGGCGGCGATCGTCAGATTTCGCACCTTGGGCTCGCGGGCCGTGCCGGCATTGCCCGGGGCGACATAGACCTGATCGACCTTGGCCGATTGGGCGATCTTCCACGCCAGGGCGTGCTCGCGGCCCCCGCCGCCGATGACTAACACTTTCATATTATCTTTCAACGCAAAGGCGCGAAGGCGCAAAGTATCGAAGAAAAAATCTACAGGTGTTCATAAATCGCGAATGAGATAAACGGTTTTCGTTGCGTTGACTGATTATAAACATCTTTCAACACAAAGGCGCGAAGGTGCAGAGCATCAAAGAATTCTATTTAGGCCCTCATTAAACAGAGAATCATATAGGAATTTACTTTGAAAGTTGTTTTCTTTGCGCCTCTGCGTCTTTGCGTTAAACGATCTATTAATGTCGAAAGTGCCGCATGCCGGTGAAGACCATGGCGATGAGGTGCTCGTCGGCGGCGGTGATGACTTCCTCGTCACGCATGGAACCACCGGGTTGAATCACGGCGGTAACGCCGGCCTCCGCCGCCTGGTCCAGGCCGTCGCGAAACGGAAAAAAGGCATCAGAGGCCATGACCGAGCCGGCCACCGTAAGGCCTTCGTCGGCCGCCTTGACCCCGGCGATCTTGGCGCTGTACACGCGGCTCATCTGACCGGCGCCGATGCCGATGGTCTGGCCGTCCTGGCAGTACACGATGGCGTTGGATTTGACGAACTTGGCGACCTTCCAGGCAAACAACAGATTGCGCAGTTCCTTGTCCTCGGGTGCGCGTCGTGTGACGATTTTGAGATGCCCGGGGCCTACCATGCCGTTGTCGCGCTCCTGGACCAGCAGGCCGCCCACCACGCGTTTGTAATCGTAGCCCGCGGGGTGCGCCGTTGCCCACTGCCCGCACTCCAGCACGCGCACGTTTTTTTTATCCGCCAGGATCGGCCGCGCCTCATCGTCGACGACCGGGGCGATAATCACTTCAACGAACTGCCGGTCGATGATGGTCTTTGCGGTGTGCGCATCCAGGGGACGGTTGAAGGCGATGATACCGCCGAAGGCCGAGGTGGGATCGGTGGCGAAGGCGCGATCATAGGCCGTCAGAATGTCGTCGCCGATTGCCACACCACAGGGATTGGCGTGCTTGACGATCACGCAAGCGGCTTCATGGAATGATTTCACGCACTCCAGAGCGGTGTCGGTGTCGGCGATATTGTTATAGGAGAGCTCCTTGCCCTGTATCTGCCGGGCGGTGGCGATGCACGCCTCCGGCGGGGTATGTTCGACGTAGAAGGCCGCTTTCTGGTGCGGATTCTCGCCATAGCGCATGTCCTGCGCTTTGCGAAACTGCATGCTGAAACTGCCGCCGAAGGTCTGTACGGCCTGCGGCTGCCAGCGGCTCAAATAATTGGCGATGGCACCGTCGTAGCGCGCCGTGTGTTCAAAGGTCTTCACCGCAAGCTCGAAGCGCAAGGCGTCGGAGACACCGCCGTCATTTGTGCGCATGTCATCGAGGACACGGGCATAATCCGTGCTGTCGACCACCACGGTCACGGCCGCATGACTTTTCGCCGCGGCGCGCAACATCGTTGGGCCGCCGATGTCGATGTTTTCGATCGCGAGCGACAGATCACAGTCCTCGCGTGCCACCGTCGCTTCGAACGGATAAAGATTCACCACGACCAGATCAATGGGTGGGATGTCGTGCTCGCGCATCGCCTGGATATGGCTATCGAGGTCCCGCCGCCCCAGCAGCCCGCCATGTATCCTGGGATGCAGGGTCTTGAGGCGCCCGTCGAGCATTTCGGGGAACCCGGTATACTTGGAGACTTCCACGACGTCGATACCGTTTTCGGCCAGGAGCCTGGCGGTGCCGCCGGTAGACAGGATCTCGACACCAAGTTGTTCTAGTTGCCCGGCGAATTCGACAATCCCGGTTTTATCAGAAACGCTGATAAGCGCGCGTTTGATGGTTGTCATATGAGATGTGATGGTTAAGTGTTGGTGGAAACTACGTGCGCCCGGCGTTTAATCCCAGGGCACAACTAACGATTGCTAATCGTTTCATTTTGCACACATCATTCATAAAACGCAGAGGACGCAAAGACGCCAAGGCGCAGAGAAAAGCAATAATTGGTTCGTTTCAAATCCGGCTTATCTCTCATCGCGGTGGTCGATATCCACTCAAAAATACTTTGCGTCTCCGCGTCTTTGCGTTCTTAGCGTTTATTACCAGGGTGCAACTAACGGTGGCTAATGATTTGAAGTCTTACTTTTCCAGCCCGTGCAGTTTCAGTTTTTTGCGCAAGGTGTTACGGTTGATGCCCAGTATCTCAGCGGCCCGGCACTGATTGCTTTCCGCATGGCGCATGACAACCTCAAGCAATGGACGTTCGACTTCTGAGATAACCATCGAGTAAAGATCCGTGGCCTTCTCACCATCGAGGTCTCGGAAATAGCGTTCGAGCGCACGTTTTACGCAATTTGCCAGTGGACCCGGCCCCCGCCCTTTCATGCCGCCCGCCCCGCTGCTGCCTCTAGCTGTCTGCCGAAGAAATCCCGCGTCAGGCGCAGTTGCTCCTCTAGTGTTTCGGCGCGATTGACCCGGTTGCGGAAGGCCGCGCCGCCGACCAGGCCTTTGCTGTACCAGGATATGTGTTTGCGCGCCACACGCACGCCCGTGTATTCCCCGTAGAACTGGTAGAGATTTGCAAGATGAGCGAGCAAGGTGTCGCGCACTTCCTCCACCGCCGGCGAGGGCATGTGGGTCCCGGTGTCGAGATAATGGGCAATCTCCCGGAAGATCCATGGCCTTCCCTGCGCCGCCCGCCCGATCATAATCCCGTCGGCGCCGGTATGATCCAGCACCTGCTTTGCCTTCTCGGGTGTGGCGATGTCGCCGTTGGCGATGACCGGTATATTAATCGCAGCCTTGATAGCGGCGATGGTGTCGTACTCCGCCCCGCCCTGGTAGAAGCACGCGCGGGTGCGGCCATGTACTGCCAAGAGCTGGATACCGGCGGCTTCAGCGATCCGGGCGACGCTTACGCCGTTACGATTCTCTTTATTCCAACCGGTACGGATCTTGAGCGTCACGGGCACGTCCACGGCCTTGACTACCGCTTCGAGAATTCGCGCCACCAAGCCCTCATCTTGCAGCAGCGCCGAGCCGCAATAGGCATTACAGATTTTTTTTGCCGGGCAGCCCATGTTGATGTCGATGATCTGGGCGCCGCGTTCGACGTTCATCTTCGCCGCTTCGGACATGAGCGAAGGTTCCGCGCCGGCGATCTGTACGGATCTCGGCTCGGTTTCGCCGTTATGGTCGGTGCGGCGCAGCGTTTTTTTACTTCCCCATAAAAGAGAATTCGAAGACACCATCTCGGAGACCGCCATGCCGGCCCCCAGTTGCTTGCACAACTGGCGAAACGGACGGTCGGTCACGCCTGCCATCGGTGCGAGGAACAGATTATTATCCAGTTTGTATGGCCCAACTTGCATACCGGCAGATCCTCAACCGAGGAAAAGGGGAAGGGGACGGATCATAACCAAAAATGCGCGGGCGAGGGAAGGGGATAGCGTGGCTTGACGCGCAGGCCTAGGAATTCTCGCGAGCAGGCGACGCCAGCGGGCGCTAAGGCTACGTTTTTAATATAATTTTATGAGGGTAAGAGCCTGATCTCGTAGCCCTCGGCGGCGAGCCCCTCGTTAGTGATCTCCAGTTGCGATTTGATCGCGATATTCGGCGGCATCGACCGGTTGGTGTCCACATTATCCCGCAAATACTGCTGCGCGCTGAAGCTGCGCCGGGCAATAACCCGACCTTGCCGGTCAAGAAGGCTCACTTCCAGCAATGGGAAAGGCTGAGAGAAGGTGGCGCGATTGACCAGGGTGGCCCGGATACGCAAGGCATTTTCGTATCGATGGTGTGCCGTGACCCGGGTGTGGGTGAGCTCAATCAAGTTGACGTCCTGCCTGGGTTTGATCTGGCAGCCGAGCACGTCACAGGCCCTGACGATATACGGCCTTAATTCCTGTTTGCGTGCAAGTTCGCTGCAATAAAAGAAAACATATTGGCCGGCCAGGACGAGCAGCAGCAGGAAGCTCCCAAGCGCCCAAAAAAACGGCCGGGTCCGCGGCCGCGGTTTTCCGCCGAGCAGCAGCTCTTTCACGGTAGGCAAATCGGTCGGCGGTCCGGGCGTTGCCTTGGGCCTTCTTGCGCTCTCCCTTTTCGATCCAGGCGCCACCGCTGCAGGTTGCCCGGCCACGGATTGTGGTTGCGGTGGGGGTATCACTGCAGGGACGCCCTCGGCGAGCGCTTGTGTAGCCTCCGTTACCAGGTTTTCATCGGCGCGAAAAACAGCGGTGCATTGCCCGCAGCGTACCAACCCGCCGCGCTCGGACAGTTGTTCCGGCGTGACGTGGAAGACCGTCTGGCACTGTGGGCAGCGGGTATACATGGTTCTATTCTAGTCGCAGGGGGCGCGTTTCGCGCCCGCCAGCATGGCCCACTCCTCCCGCGTGCGCACTGCCAGGTCAAAACCTCCCTCGTAGTATGGCCTGAGCGACGAGACCTGGTCTTTCAGGATGCCCGCCAGCACCAGGTTCCCGCCGGGTTTCACCAGCGCTGTCAGTCGCGGCGCGAGGGCGATCAAGGGCGCGAGCAGGATATTGGCCAGCACGATATCGACCTGAAGGCCTGGCGGCAGCGATTCCGGTGGGACCGGCCTGTAGTTAGCGCTCACTTCGTTTTTTTCCGCATTGCCGGCGCTGACGGCGAGTGCCCGGGGGTCGTCATCGACGCCCCAGGCGCGCCGCGCCCCCCGTTTCAATCCGGCGACAGCAAGAATCCCCGACCCACATCCATAGTCGACGATCTCTTTGTCCGTGAGCCCCTGTTCGCCCAGCCACTCCAGGCACAGCGCGGTGCTGGCATGGGTGCCGGTGCCAAAGGCCAGGCCCGGGTCGAGATAGATGTTGCAGGCGTTGGGGTCCGGTGGCGTGCGCCAACTGGGGCAGACCCATAAATCGTTTTGAAAGCAGATGGGTTCGAAACGGTCCATCCAAGCCCGTCCCCAATCCTGATCCTCGATGACCTTGAGCTGCAGCCCCGGCAGTCGCTCTCGTCCAAGCAATGCACGCAGCCGGGCCTTAACCGGTTCTACGTCGGACGCGGCATCAAACAATCCGACGACCCGGGTGCGCGACCACAGCGGCAGCGCCTCCGCATCGGGCTCTATCAGGATCTGGTCGGCGGCGTCCTCCAGCGTAACGGAAATCGCTCCGGCCTCCTCCATCACATCGGATAGTTGCTGCGCATTGTCTTCGGTGGCGTCGATTCTTAGCTGGAGCCAGGGCATGGAAAACAGTTTCAAGTAACAAGTGACAAGTTGCAAGAAAAAACATAACAGGGTTGCACGCCAATCAGCCAGATGCCTAGATTTTCTTGCTACTTGCTACTTGCTACTTGCTACTTGCTACTTGCTACTTGCTACTTGCTACTGTTTTTATAATCCCAACTTCTTCTCAAGATAATGGATATTGACGCCGCCGGTCCGGAACGCGGCGTCATCGAAGATCTTCCGCTGCAAAGGCAGGTTTGTCTTGATGCCGTCGACCACCATCTCACTTAATGCGATCTTCATGCGCACCATGGCAATCTCGCGCGTATCACCGTGGGCGATCAGCTTGGCGATCATCGAATCGTAATACGGCGGCACGACGTAGCTGTTGTAGACATGAGTGTCGACCCGGATACCCGGACCGCCCGGCGCGTGAAATTGGGTGATGCAGCCTGGTGAGGGCATAAAGTTTACAGGATCTTCGGCATTGATACGGCATTCAAAGGCATGGCCGCGCATGACAACGTCTTTTTGCCGGTAATTGAGTCTCTCTCCCGAGGCGATCAGCAGCTGCTCCTTGACGATGTCTATCCCGGTCACCATTTCCGTGACCGGGTGCTCGACCTGAACGCGGGTGTTCATCTCAATGAAGTAGAACTCGCCGTCCTGGTAAAGAAACTCAAAGGTTCCCGCGCCGCGGTAACCGATCTTGCGGCAGGCCTCGGCGCAGCGCTCGCCGATCTTGTGGCGCAGCTTCTCGCCGATTCCCGGGGCCGGCGCCTCTTCCACGACCTTCTGGTGGCGGCGCTGCAGCGAACAGTCGCGCTCGCCCAGATGAATCGCGTTGCCGTGTTCATCGGCCAGCACCTGGAATTCCACGTGGCGTGGATTGCCGAGAGCGTGGATTGCCGAGAAACTTCTCCATGTACACCGTATCGTTGCCGAACGCCGCCGCCGCCTCGGCCTCGGTCAGGGAGATGGCGCCGAGCAGTGCCGCCTCGGTGTGCACGACGCGCATGCCTTTGCCCCCACCCCCCCCGGCCGCCTTGATAAGCACGGGGTAGCCGATCTCGGCGGCCAGTTTCATGTTCTCCGCGTCATTGTCGCCGAGGGCGCCGTTGGAGCCGGGTACGCACGGTACGCCCGACTGCCGCATGGCCTCGATCGCGGAGATCTTATCGCCCATCAGGCGAATGGTCTGCGCGCGCGGGCCGATGAAAACAAACCCGCTTTCTTCCACGCGTTCGGCGAAATCGGCATTCTCGGCGAGAAAGCCGTAGCCCGGGTGGATGGCGGTGGCGTCCGTGACCTCGGCCGCGCTGATCACGGCCGGGATACTGAGATAGCTCGCGGTCGCTGCCGGCGGGCCGATGCATACCGACTCGTCGGCAAGTTTGACATATTTGGCGTCGCTGTCGGCGACGGAATGGATGGCGACGGTTTTGATACCAAGCGCCCGGCAGGCGCGTTGGATACGCAGCGCGATTTCACCGCGGTTGGCAATGACGACTTTTTCGATCATGGAAGGGTGCTAGCGTGTTCGAATTTTGAAGGGTTATTAGCGTGTGTTTATTCGATGACAAACAGCGGTTCGCCGTACTCCACGGGCTGACCGTTTTCCTTGAGGATGGCGCGGATCACGCCGGCCTTATCGGATTCGATCTCGTTGAGCATCTTCATGGCCTCGATGATGCACAAGGTATCGCCGACCTTGACCTGGTTGCCGATTTCCACAAACGGTGTGGCGCCGGGGGACGGGGCGCGATAGAAGGTGCCGACCATGGGGGAGGGCACGGGGTGCCCGGCCGGCAGCTCGGCCCCCTCTGCCTCTTGACCCGCTTCTGCGGCGGCCGCTGGCGCTGCGGCGCCGGGGGCCGGAGCGAAGGCGGCCGGCGCGGCATAGGTGGTAGCGACCGCCGGTGCGACGGAGCTCGTGCGGCTGATGCGGATGGATTCTTCACCCTCCTGTATCTCGATTTCGGCCAGGCTGGATTCTTCCAGCATCTCGATCAGTTTTTTTACTTTGCGTATGTCCATCACGGATTGCCCTTGTTGTTTAATTGTTCGATGGCCGCCTGCAAGGCCAGCGCATAGCCTTGGGCGCCCAGACCGCTGATGACGCCAACGGCGATATCGGAAAAATATGAATGCCGGCGGAAACGCTCGCGGGCGTGGATGTTCGACAGGTGCACCTCGATAAAGGGGATACGGCTCGCGGCCAGGGCGTCGCGCAAGGCCACGCTGGTGTGGGTATAGGCCGCGGGGTTCACAATGATGAACGCCACCCCGTCCTTCATGGCCTGGTGCACGCGTTCGACCAGTTCATGTTCGGCATTGCTCTGAAAGAACGTCACGGCGTGTTTGGAGGTCCGCGCGAGTTTTTCGAGCCGCGCCTGGATATCCTCGAGTCGTGTCGTGCCGTAGTGCTCCGGCTCGCGAGTGCCCAACAGGTTCAGGTTGGGGCCGTTTAAGACCAGCAGTTGTGCCATGTTTCCCTGGGCAAAGGCCGCTTGCCCCCAGACTTTTTAAGCGTTTAGTAAATTGCTCTCATTTGTCGCGATCTTGCAGCGATCTTCATATTTCAGATTATCCGATGACGCGAGCGATTTGTCCAGAAAACCGCAAATTGGCCGAAATTCGCACAGTTTTACGGAAGATACGTGCAGGTCTCTCAGGAAGGGCCGCTTTTCGCGGATTTGGCGGGCCACCAGGGTTTGAGCTGCGCCTCCAGCTCCGTGCGGGTATACGCCCCCATTTTGCGGCCCACGATGCGGCCGTCGGGGGCGATTACCACGCTGTAGGGCAGGGTGCCGATGCGATTGCCGTAGCGGGCCATGATCGCCAGCGTCTTTTCATCGCCGAGCAGCACGGGGTAGTTAATGAACATGCCATCGGCATAATCGGCGACATCCTGCTTATGATCGATGGCGACACCGATAATCTGCAGCCCCCGCCCGGCATACTGTTCCTGCAGCTCGATGAAGACCGGGATCTCTTCGCGGCACGGCGGGCACCAGGTGGCCCAGAAATTAAGCACCATCAGCTTACCCAGCCATTCGTTGATCGCGTGCGGCTCGTCCTTGAGGTCAGGCAGGGTGAACGCGATCAGGCGATCGCCGGGTTCCGCGGCGGGCGGGCTCGGGGAAAGCGCGAACCACATGCCGGCCGCAAGCGCCATCGCGGCGACCAGTGAGACTAATATAAGCTCTTTTTTTGGGATGAGATTTTTTCTTGGTTGCATGGGAAGTGGATCGATTGCGCGTTATACCCGGCCGAGAATCTGCAGAAATTCATCGACCCGCTTGAACCCGTAGAAGTGCAGATCTTTGCGCTCGCTGCCGTCGGCGGCGAAGAACAGCATGGCCGGCGGGCCGAATACACCGAATCGTTGTTTGATGGCGCGGCTCTGGGGATCATTGGCGTCGGTGACATCGACCTGCAGGGCGACGAAACGGCTGCGCATCAATTGTTGCACCTGAGGATGGCTGAAGGTTACTTTCTCCATGCGCACGCAATCGGTGCACCAGGTGGCGAAGTAGTCCAGTAACACCGGTTTGCCGGCCGCCCTGGCCGCGGCGAGCCGCTGTTCCAGTTCCGCCAGCGTTGCCACACGCTCGAACGCGTGGCTCGTTGTCGTGGGGGTCGCGGTGACCGAGGGTGAGAGACTCGTGCTCATGAAATTGCCGGCAGATAAGGGCAGTGGCCGCAGGATATCGCGGTTGCCGCTGAATCCGCCGATCATCGCGAGCACACCCCAGATCAGCATGACCGTGCCAATGCCTTTGTAGAAGTAACGCCAGCCACTCGCGCCCTCGGACAGCGGCTGGGTGGCGCCGAAGTAGACCGAGGTGACGATCAGCAACGCCGCCCACAGGAACAGCACCGGCACCTGCGGCAGGACGCCGAGCAGGTAGATCGCCACCGCCAGCAGCAGCACGCCAAAGAAGTGCTTGACCCGCTCCATCCACGGGCCGGCCCTGGGCAGCAGGAAGCCGGCGCCCACACCGATGGCGATGAGAATTACGCCCATGCCCATGGCCATGGCGAACATCAGGGCCCCGCCCAGCAGCGGATCCTTGCTGGCGATGGCCGCGCCCAGGACCGAGATCAATAACGGTGAGACACAGGCGCCGACGATCAGCGCCGAGACCAGGCCGAGAATAAACACGCCGACGAAGGAGCCGCCCTTGACGTTCTGGGTCCGGGACTGCAGCCGCGACTGGATGAACGACGGCATCTGCAGTTCATAGAAACCGAACATCGACAGCGCCAGCAATATCAGCAACAGACTGATCAGGCCGATGGCCCAGATATTCTGGAAATAGGCCTGTAGCTGATCGCCGGTGGCCCCGGCCAACACGCCCGCGGCGGTGTAGGTGACGGCGGTGCCGAGCACATAGCTCAAGGACAAGAATCCCCCTCGAGTTTTCGACAGCGTGACCCCGCCCTGGCCAACAATAATGCTGGACAGGATCGGGATCATGGGCAGCACGCAGGGCGTGAAGCTGAGGAACAGGCCGACACCGAAGGCGCCAAGAATGGCGAAGATGAAACCCTTCGTCCCGATACCGCCAGCGCTCGCAGGCGTGCCCAGTATGTCATTGATGGCGAATGCCTTGGTAATCGGCGGATAGCAGATGCCGTCCTCGGCGCAGCCCTGGTAGCGTACGCTCAATGTCGCCTGGGTCACCGCGCTGCCCGTGTCCTCGAGCGGCAGGCTGACCTCAAACTGCTTGTAATAGACCTGCATCGGGCCAAAGTACTCATCGTCCTTGTGTTTGCCATCCGGGAGGCTGAATGTCCCCAGCGCGGTGCCTGTCAGGTCGCTGCTTCCGTCCGCGCCACGGAGCTTGAACGTGGTTTTATCGCGGTAGAGATAGTAGCCGTCGGCGATGTCAAAATGTGCGCGCAGCGTTGTTTCATCCACCGCGCTGACCTGCAATTGGAAGGCCTCGTCCGGATGCAGGAATTCGTCCTGCCCGGCCGAGGGCTCGAGCAACTGACTGAGTGCCGACAAAGAATCGATGCTGCCGCCAGCACCGCCACTGCGCTCCGACGCGGCGGCGGCCGGCAGATCGAAGCGCACTTGCTTGATAGTGGGCGGATAGCAGACCCCGACCGGTTCGTTACAGCCCTGAGAGGTGATGCGCAGCGTTGCGCCGTGGGCGGCGGCATTCCGGCGGGTGATCGGCAGGCGCACGACCACCGATTTGGTGAAGATCTCGACCTCACCGAACAACGGATCCTGCTTGCGCTTGCCCGCGGGAATGCCTGGGGCCGGCAGGCCGATGTCCCCGTCCATGACTTCGAATTTGAATTTGTCGCGATAGAGATAATACCCCTCGGCGATCTTCCAGCGCGCCTCCAGCGTGTCGGCGTCGAGCACGCGGGTGGAGAGCGCGAAGGCCTGATCCGCTTCGAGCAGTTCGTCCTGGCTCGATGACAGCGACAGCCCGTATCCCGCCGGCGGGGTGATCAGAAAGAATCCCAATAGGGCAAGTAATGATTGTTTCATTGTGTTTTGTCTGGCTCGTCTAACCACTTCAGATAGTCCTTCAAACCGTCAACGATTGGGACTGCGATGACCTCCGGAAGTTCGTAAGGGTGCAGCTCCACGATGCGTTGGCTGATGGCGGCGAAGTTTCCCGTGCCCGATTTGATCAGCAGCAGCCATTCGTCATCGGTTTCGATATTGCCCCGCCAGCGGTAAACCGATTGCACGGCGGGCAGGATATTCACGCAGGCCGCGAGGCCCGCCGTGACGAGGTTCTCGGCGATACCTCTGGCGGTCTCATTGTCCGGGCAGGTGGTCAGAATGATCTGGTACGGGTGCGTGCTCATGGCCGGTTGGATCAAGTACTCGTCAGGGACGGCATTATGCCAGGATTTACTTCATTTTCGTCCCCCGCCGTGGGTTTCCACCGCGCGGTACCCTGGCCCTGTTGTCGTGGCATGTGCCGATGGGTTGAAAATGTCACGCCGGAACCCATATAGCAAGCACCGCTTTGTGGGCCGCTCGCGGATGTTCGCGGTCGCGCAATAAATGAGAACCGTCGCCATATGAGTCCGTTTCAACTGCTTTTTGTTGTTTTTTTGCTCGTCCCGCTGATCGAGATCTGGCTGCTGATCCAGGCCGGCGGCGTGATCGGGGCCGGCTGGACGATCTTCCTGGTGGTCTTGACCGCGGTGCTCGGCGCCACGCTGGTGCGGGCCCAGGGCCTGTCCACCTATGGTCGCATCCAGGCCATGCTGGCGCGCGGGCAGATGCCGGCGCTGGAAATGCTTGAGGGGCTGGCCCTGTTTCTCGCTGGAGCGCTATTGCTGACGCCCGGGTTTTTAACTGACGGCGTGGGTTTTGTGTTGCTGGTCCCCGAACTCCGGCGTGGGATCATCCGGGGGTTGCTGCGCCGTGGTTTGGTGCACCCCGTTCCCGGTCGGCAGACCGGGAAGCACGAGCGACCCGGGCCGCGCCGCCGGCAGCCGCTCGAGGGTGAGTGGCGCCGGGACGATGACTGATGGATTTGTGCCAAGGTGGCTTGACATTGCTCAAGCGGTGAATATGATTAGCACTCTTCTAAGACGAGTGCTAACCACAACACAGTTTACTACCATAATTTCTACGGAATTATGGGACAACACCGATCCCATTTAAGGAGATGACAATGAGTGTACAAACCCTTCGTAAAGGAGAGACCGAAATGAAGATCCGCCCCCTGCACGACCGCGTGATCGTGCGCCGCCTGGAAGAAGAACAGAAGAGCCCCGGCGGGATCGTGATTCCGGACACCGCCAAAGAAAAGCCGATCCAGGGTGAAGTGATCGCGGTCGGCAAGGGCAAGATCCTGGAAAACGGCGAGGTCCGCCCGTTGGACGTGAAACCCGGTGACAAGGTGCTTTACGGCAAATACGCCGGCACCGAGGTCAAGGTCGGTTCCGAAGAGCTGCTCGTGATGCGCGAAGAAGACATTATGGGCGTGATCGAGGAATAAGCCGCGGATACCGCATAAGGTACAGCAACATCGATTTCGAAAACGAACTATTTGCGAATTTAAGAGAGGAAACAAGATGGCAGCTAAAGAAGTCAAGTTTGCGGACAGCGCCCGCAACCGCATGTTGAAGGGCGTCAATGTCCTGGCCGACGCGGTCAAGATCACGCTCGGCCCCAAAGGCCGCAATGTAGTGCTGGATAAGTCCTTCGGCGCCCCGACCGTGACCAAAGACGGTGTCTCCGTGGCCAAGGAGATCGAGCTCAAGGACAAGTACGAGAACATGGGCGCGCAGATGCTCAAAGAGGTCGCGAGCAAGACCTCCGATGTGGCCGGTGACGGCACCACCACGGCGACCGTGCTGGCCCAGGCGATCCTGCGAGAGGGCCTGAAGTCGGTGGCCGCCGGCATGAACCCCATGGATCTCAAGCGTGGTATCGATAAAGCGGTCGGCGCCACCGTCGAAGAACTGAAGAAGATCTCCAAGCCCTGTTCCGACCACAAGGAGATCGCCCAGGTCGGCACCATCTCCGCCAATGCCGATGTCTCCATCGGCGAGATCATCGCCGAGGCCATGGATAAGGTCGGCAAGGAAGGGGTGATCACGGTGGAAGAGGGTTCGGGCCTTGAGAACGAGCTCGACATCGTCGAAGGCATGCAGTTCGACCGCGGCTACCTGTCACCGTATTTCGTGACCAACCAGGAGACCATGAGCGCCGACCTGGAAGACCCCTACATCCTGATCCACGACAAGAAGGTCTCCAACATCCGCGACCTGTTGCCGGTGCTGGAGGGCGTGGCCAAGACCAGCCGCCCGCTGCTGATCATTGCCGAGGACATCGAGGGTGAGGCCCTGGCCACACTGGTGGTCAACAACATTCGCGGCATCCTCAAGGTCTGCGGGGTCAAGGCCCCGGGCTTCGGCGATCGCCGCAAGGCCATGCTGCAGGATATCGCGGTCTTGACCGGCGGTCAGGTGATCTCCGAGGAAGTCGGCATGAGCCTGGAGAGCGCCACGGTGGACCAGTTGGGTCAGGCCAAGCGCATCCAGATCAGCAAGGAGAACACCACCGTCATCGACGGTGCCGGCAAGAAGGAAGAGATCGAGGCGCGCGTGAAGCAGATCCGCACCCAGATCGAGGAGGCGACCTCCGATTATGACAAGGAGAAGATGCAGGAGCGCGTCGCCAAGCTGGCCGGCGGTGTGGCCGTCATCAAGGTCGGTGCCGCCACCGAGGTCGAGATGAAAGAGAAAAAGGCCCGTGTGGAAGACGCCCTGCACGCCACCCGTGCGGCGGTGGAGGAAGGCATCGTCCCGGGCGGCGGCGTGGCGCTGGTGCGCGCGCTGAAGGGCATCCTGGACCTCAAGGGTGATAACCACGATCAGGATGTCGGCATCACCATCGCCCGTCGCGCCATGGAAGAGCCGCTGCGCCAGATCGTGGCCAACGCCGGTGGCGAGGGTTCGGTGGTCTACCACAAGGTCGAGGAAGGCACGGACAACTTCGGCTACAACGCCGCCACCGGTGAGTACGGCGACATGGTGCAAATGGGTATCCTGGATCCCACCAAGGTGACGCGCACCGCGCTGCAGAACGCGGGCAGCATCGCCGGGCTCATGATCACCACCGAGGCCATGGTGGCCGAGGCGCCGCAGGACGAGAAGGCCCCGGCCGCGGCCCCCGACATGGGCGGCATGGGCGGCATGGGCGGCATGGGCGGCATGATGTAAGCCGCGCCCAACCGGCCTTTCACGAAAAAGCCCCGCCAATTGTTGGCGGGGCTTTTTTTGTTTTCGGTCTCCCCATTTTTAGCTCCGCCGTGCCGCACGGGGCTTTTGTTTCACACCCGGCACAATTGACCGCTTGTCGGTGCAGCGGTTTCCCGTCAGGGCATGTCCCATTTCTCCGGCTTTGGGCGTGAATCCGTGTGTTATCTGTGATTTTCGCCGTGCTAGCTTGGGTCGCTCACGATTCAATTTCAATTTCTAGCGATGCATAAAAGCAGTACGGGGGATGTCATGAACACGCCAGCTGATCGACCGGGCAACCGCAGCATATTAACGAGCGCACGATCCATACCGCTTTTGGTGTTACTCACCGCCTGTGGCGGCGGCGGTAGTAGTGGCGGCGGCGCCACGCCCCCCCGAGCCCCCTGGGCCCATCGTGCGGGTGTCGGTGGATTCCAATGGCGCCGAGGCTGACAATCCCAGTTTCGGGCCGGTCGTCAGTGGCGACGGTCGTCACGTGGCCCTTGATTCCTTGGCGACCCAGCTAGTGGCCGGTGATACGAACGGTTGGGGTGATGTGTTTGTGCGCCATACCCAGACGGGTACCACCACCCGGGAGTCGGTAGACTCCAGCGGCGGTGAGGGCGATTTTAGACACGGTTAGCGGCAGCGCGCCACGTGACTCTCTGGTGCATTGTATGGACCTATGTGGTTGGGCCATGACGCCCGGCGTCGCCGGGCGCGGTGATGGCGTAGCCGTGTGTATGACCGGGTTTCGCTTTGCAGTCGGCCCTAGGCGGGCGATTGCGCGAAGCATTGATTTGGCACGATTCCTGCAAGGAAATAGGGCGACTACCTCGTATTTCGTTACAAAGGCAAACCATCTCGAAAGAGTGGGACGCAAAGCTACCTGCCTTCAGGCCTAAGGGCCTATGGTCGAGGGGCTGCAGGAGAGATGCCGGGGTGGCGTCAGCCGGCCCGCCCAGACTGGGGTGCGACGGCCCGCCTCCTTCCTTCTTTTCTCCGACATCGACACGGACTTTAGTGATACCTCGTTATGCCTTGAGGAATCCGGGGTGCGTTTTTAATTATCACAGAATCGGAGGAATGATCTATGAAACGTACTTTAGACTTACCTGCCTGGTTGGGCGCGATCCTGCTAGCTGTCGGTCTTGCGGCCTGCAGCAGCGGGGATAGTGGGGGCGGCAGTACGTCCGCCACGGACGTCGCCGGCCTTGAACTTGCCAGCAATATGAGTGTTGTGGCCGCGCAAGATGATAGCAGCGGCGGTGTTGCGCAGGCGCCACCATTGGTGCTGGTGATGTCCACCAGCGTCGCCACTGTCGACTACCCGGCAAACACTGATTATGCCGCGGATCCAACCCACAGCTATGTGTGGGATGAGTCGATGCAATCGCTGGAGATGGTCAATCAGATCCTGTGCTATATGGGTCAGATCAGTGCGACTGAAATGGTGAACAAGGGCCCGTACATCGCGCTTGTCAATGAGGACAAATGCGAGAAGGGTGAGAACCAGTCCAGCGCCGGTGCCAGTGGCCAATCCAGCGCCGGCAATCTCACCGAATACAATCGCTGGACCGTGATCTCAACACGCGACTCCAACAACTCACCGCAGATCGTCAAGATCTGGGTGCCTGGTGAACCCAATCCGACCGATCCCATGGACGGCATGACGATCGTGGTGGAGACCACGATCTATGAGGGCGTGAGCGCCACCAAGCCCTACGGCGACTTCGTCCTGAATTTCAAGGGTGTGGGCGATGACGGAGTGCTGCGGGGCGGCGCGCCCAACGGGGTGGAGGTGCTGCTGATGCAGGGCACGCTGCATACTGTCGACAACGCCCAGGGCAAGCCGCAGTTCCAGTATTATAACGAAGGCGGTACCGCGGCCAATCCGGCGCTGGCCTCGACACCGGCCAATTTCTCCATGATCGAGGCGAGCAACGTCATCATGGATGACGCCGATGGGGTCAGCGGTAAGGCGCGCAGTTATTTCAGCAACAGCAACCCCGGCGGCAGCGAGCAGGGTGACTATGTGTTGGCCTTTGACGCCGATCATGTGCATCGTGGGCGCGACAATGACGGCAACATGTCGATCGATGCGCAAACGTGCCTGTCGCGCACCATATTCAACACCCAGGTGTGGCGTTACAATCTGTATCACAAGGCCAGCGGCCAGCGCGTGGCCGTGAACTCGGGCTTTCCGTTCCGTTACCACAGCGGCGACGGTTATGTCCATGGTCATGCGAGCTACTGGGGTCTGTGGCTGGAGGACGAGTCGCTGCTGGCCTCGATGGACGGCGCCAGCATTGAGCGCGAGTCGTTCGACGGGGCGGTTGCGCAGTCCTATACCGTCCGTATCGCGCCTGGCAGGCTAATCCGCCGCACGGCTAACCAGGAGAACCTGGTGGATTATGCGGGCGCCCAGTTCTACGCCTGGGTGCAGCACTCGACGCTGGGTGATCCCCATCCAGTCTATGACGCCTGGGTGGTGTCTGTGCAAAGTGGTCAGTTTGTCATCACGCATGGCGTGAAGTGGGGTGATGCCGGGCCGCAGCTGACCGATGTTGCAGACGACACTATCACCTTCACGGCCGAGGGCGAAAACCTATGGTTGTGGTCGGATTCCCTGGGTGGCAATGTGGTCTACGTGCACGATCCCTTGGTTGCCGTGGCCGCCAGACAGGTCACATATTACGCCGAGGAGTTCGTCTATCCGGGCGATAGCACGTTGTTTCCGGGGGCGGGTGCCAGCACCACGCTTTATTGCTACGATCGCTGCCTGAAGGGCGGGCTGACCCAGGGCGATGTGGACGCGACCCTGTCGGTCGATGCGCTGTTTCACGATCCGGCCGGGGCACCGTATGCCTACAGTGTTGTGATCAGCAGTGGCAAGTTACTGGTCAAGGACCATCTCAATAATGTAGTCAGCGCCGCTGGTTTGAATTTGGGCGCCTTCGGCCATGACTGGGGCATTAGCACTGGCGAGATGGTGACCGATACCGGCAGCATTACCAACCCCTGGGAGGTCTATAACCAGGCCGTGAGCTATCGCCTGGAGACCGGCGCCAACCCGTGGAACCAATTGGTGGCGCTGACGGATGTGAGTGGCGATGTCGTTCGTTTCGATCGCCCGCTGCAGCTGATCTACGAGTTCGATCACAACGATGAGCGTAACGGCAACCCGGCCTCGATCGCGGCCGGCAAGACCTTCTTGCTGCATTACGGTGGATCCGGGGAGCTGTGGGGTTTCCCCTGGCGCCAGGAAGGCAACCGCTGGTATTCCGAGGTTACCTTAAAGGACAAGGTGGAGCTGACGGACGGGTCCAACACCTATGTCGTCAAGGCCATCGACAAAGAACAGGCGATGCGCGAAACTCCGGGCCAATGCGGTGCGCTAGCCATCAGCGGCCTGTTCGCCGACCCTGATGTCGCGTTGCCGAGCGCGGTCAGCGGCACCCCGGGCTTTGCGGCGGCCGACAAGCCGCTCGTTACCGCGGCGCCGGCGGTCATTGAGGGTGAGCTGCAAGACTAAGGCCCAATATGTGGCGTCTCTGCCCCCGCCGTTCGCGGCGGGGGCTTTATGACCGGTGGGCGGATGCCGGGGCGCCGCAGGAAGAGAAGGCCGCCGCCGCGGCGCCCGACATGGGCGGCATGATGTAAGCCGAGCTCAACCGGCCCAATAGGAAAAAGCCCCGCTTCGGCGGGGCTTTTTTATTGCCTTGCGTCTACGTAACCTGGACCCGAGAAGGTTGCTTTAGGCTATTGCAGCCCGCTACGCGGGTTCGCACCGGTGGGCTATCTCCAACCGCGGCCTACCCTGTGGTGTTGTCTCTCAGTATATGGGTATATGCTTATAAATCCACATTCCGAATAAGTATTTCGCTAGACACGCTCCTGGCCCTTTGCGACACTTTGTCGTGCTGCACTGCAGCTCAGAAAAACTGCCTCATGCGAGGGTCAATCGCCAAGATCACCCGTCCTCACCTTGCGGACTACTTTCCGCGCAAGCGGCTTTTTGGTGTGATTGAGCAGGCCCGTAGCCGGCCCGCGGTGTGGATTACGGGTCCACCGGGTTCGGGCAAAACCACGCTCGTTGGCAGCTACATCGAGCACCGCAGGCTTACGTGTTTGTGGTATCAGGTCGATGAGGGTGATGGAGACCCGGCGACCTTTTTCTACTATCTTGGACTGGCCGTCGAGCACGCGGCGCCGCAGGAACGCAAGCCGCTGCCGCTGTTGACCCCGGAATACGCCCAGGGCCTGGCCACATTCGCGCGCAACTTCTTTCGAGAGTCTTTCGCTCGCCTCAAGCCTCCCTTTATCGTGGTGTTCGATAACTATCAGGAAGCCCCGGCAGACGCGTTGCTCCACGAGGTGATCCGCGAGGGGCTGCTCCAGATTCCCGACGGAGGTACCGTCATATTGATCAGTCGCGGTGAGCCGCCCGCGGCCGTGGCGCGTTTGCGCATGAATAATCTGATAGAAACCATCGGCTGGGAGGGGTTGCGACTCACGGTCGAGGAGTCGATGGGTATCGCTCATGCGCACGGTTATAAACGAATGACGGACGAGACCCTGCGGCGTCTGCACGCCGACACTCATGGCTGGACCGCGGGTCTGGTATTGCTGCTGGAACAGACACGCGGCGGTCCATCGCAGATCCGGGATGGTGAAATTTTTGTTCCTGAGCTGTTGTTCGATTATTTTGCCGATGAGATTCTCATCAAGACCAATCTTCAAACCCAGGATTTCTTATTAAAGACTGCGTTCTTGCCGCAGATCAGCGTTTCCCAGGCAGAGGCGCTAACCGGCCAGCACACGGCAGGCGCGATTCTTTCCGGACTGACCAGGAAAAACTACTTCACCGTTCGCCACGCGCAGCCAGAGCCGGTTTATCAGTATCACCCGTTGTTCCGGGAATTTTTGTTGGGCAAGGCCAAGGCGACTATTCCGGCCGGCATGCTCGACCAGATCCGCGAGCGCGCAGCCGATTTATTAGAGACCGCGGGCCAGGTCGAGCACGCCGTGGCCCTCCTGCGCGACACCAAGGCCTGGGAGCCCATGCTGGCGATGATCCTGCGGCACGCCGAAACCATGCTGTATCAGGGCCGGACCCAGCCCCTGGAGCGTTGGATCCGGGCGCTGCCCGCCGAGATCGTGGATAGCACACCTTGGCTGCCGTTCTGGTTAGGAAGCTGTCGCCTCGCACTGTCTCCCCTGGAGGCGCGCACGTGTTTTACCAGGGCGTTTGAGCTCTTCAAGGTGGATGATGACGGCGTAGGCAGTTTGCTCGCCTGGGCCGGGATCATCGATACCTACATTTACGCCCGTGAGGACTATCATCCGCTGGATCGGTGGATTGAGGCCTTCAGGGATTTGCAGGTGCATTTTGACGGGGCGGCGCCCGCGGTCCAGGCCAGGGCGGCGATCGGCATGTTCTGCGCGCTCATGTACCGACGCCCGGGTGATTCGCAGCTTCCGCTGTGGGAAGCGCGTGTTATTGCCGCTGCCTTGCACAGTCCCGATATCCGGCAGCAAATGATGATCGGTCACAACTTACTGCTTTATTACACCTGGTTCATTACCGATCAAGCCAAGGCCGGTAAGCTGGTCGATATGCTGCGTCCGAGAATCGATACACCCGGCATTGCGCCGCTCGCGCTGATCGGCTGGCATGCCATCGAGGCCATCTATCTGTGGATGACGGGGGCCTTCGGCGAATCATTGAATGCGGTAAGGCGTGGCCTGGAGACGGCCGACACCACAGGTGTTCGTGTGATGAATAATATGCTAAACGCACAGGGTGTCTGGGCGGCGACGACTTCCGGGGATCTTCATTTGGCCAGGGAGTTTCTCGGGAAGATCGCACCATTTGTTAGCCCCGATCGCCATTTTGATTTCTGCCATTATCAATGTCAGTGCCATATCGTGGCCTGGGAGGAAGGTGATATGCCGCGGGCGACCGAGTACGCCCAGAGCGCATACGAGGCGGCATTGGCCACCGGCGTCCCCTTCGTCATTGCCGGTAACAAGGTGTTCGTGGCCCGTGTGTTACATGCCAAGGGAGAACGTGGGCCAGCGTGGGCCTATCTGCAAGAGGCGCTGGCGATTGCCGAAGAGATCAAGTGTGAAGGGGAGAAATATGGTATCTACTATCATCAAGTGTTGTTCGCGCTGGCTGAGAACAGGACTGAGGCGGCGCTCACTGCCCTACGCCGGTATCTGTCCCTGGGCAGGCAATACAATTACATCAATCACCCTTACTGGTCTGCTGGACCTATGACCCAGTTGTGCGTAATGGCGTTGCAACACGAGATCGAAGTGGACTACGTCCGCAGCCTCATACGAACACGCCAGTTGGTCCCGCAGACGCCCCCCGTCGAGATACCCAACTGGCCATGGGCTTTGCAGGTTTTTACGCTGGGCGAATTCTCCATTATTAAAGACAACGAGCCGCTTACGTTCGCCCGCAAGAGCCAGAAACGCACCCTGGATCTGCTGAAAGCGCTGATCGCCATGGGTGGTCGCGCGGTGGTCGAGGAACGCCTGATCGAGGCGCTGTGGCCGGACGCCGACGGCGATGCCGCCCACCAGGCCTTCGCCACGGCATTGCACCGATTGCGCAGGCTCATTGGCAATGATGTCGTCGAACGTCGCGACGGTCGCCTGACCCTCGATCCGCGCTACTGCTGGGTGGATTGCTGGGCGCTGGAGCGGTTGCTGGACGAGATCGCCGCGAATGGCGTCGACCCCGAGGCCTCACGCCGGCTCGAACAGGTCATTGCATTGTGCCGCGGGACCTTTCTCGCCGGCAGTGAGGAACCCTGGGCGATCTCTTGCCGTGAGCGCCTGCGCAGCAAGTTCCTGCGCATACTGACCGCCCATAGCGAGAAACTGCGACGTTCTGGCGAGTATGCCGTCGCCGCGAGCCTCTACGAAAAGGCGCTCGAAGTGGATGACCTCGCCGAGGAATGCTATCAGGGTCTCATGCTGTGTTATCAGGCGCTCGGGCGTCGCGCCGAGGCGCTGGCAGTCTACCAGCGCTGTTATTCGACACTGACCGGTGTTCTCGGCGTGGAGCCGTCGGCCCGGACCGAGGCCCTGCGCCGGGCATTGCAGCAGCCCTAGTCCCACCGTGCCCCCGTATGGGGGGTGTGAGCGTTAACTCCGCAATGAGTCTCTCTGCCGCGTCCGATGGCGCATATCTTCCGTGCCGCCGATCTGCTGGAAAAAATATGATCCTGTTTCCTATCTGTACCCTATCCGTAATTTCTGCCTGGTAATGTCGCGGTCAACCAACAGGAAAAAGGAGTGCCTGGTATCCCGGGTGACGCTGACGGCCTATGGAAAGCTACATCGTGCGCATCTACCGGCGTGAGGTTCGCGATCGTCCGGGCAGCGGAGCCAAGTTGGTCGGCACGGTTGAAGCCGTGAACGATGGTGCAAGACGGCACTTCAAGAGCTTTGAAGAGCTGTGGACGATCCTGACCGGCGCCGATAGCCGTCCAACGCCGCTGGGCAAGGCGCGGCCATAGACGGTCGACCTTCCTCGGTCCGGGAATTCGTGGAAAAACAATCTGCGACCTCGCTGGGACTGCTAGCCGAATTCATTGCGGAGGAGGTGCATGATGACACACAGACTAACCGTTAGTTACTTATTGCTGGGCGCCCTTACCCTGGCTGCCTGCGGCGGCGGCGGTGGTGGTGGGGGCGTTGGGCCACTTCCGCCGGGCGCCACCGATAGCATCGACACCGCCGGCGGAACCGGTGGCGATAACGGGGGTAGCGGCGGTGCCGGTGGTTTGGTTGAGATACGGAAGTTTGGCGGCACCGGGCCTGTCGAGGTGCTGAAGAGCGGCAGCGTGGATGCCAGTTTTACCGCGACCACAGCGAGCGCCAATCTGGGCGTGGCCGGCCATGTCTTCACGACGGACGCAACCGTCCCGTTGGATCCCCCTGTCGACCCGGGTATGAACGAGCCGTATTTACTTACGGGGGACACCAATCTCTATCTCTCCGACGGCGATAATATCCTGAACAACGATCCGGCGGTCACCGGCATCCGGGTCGATACAGGCGTTAGTTTGACCCTCCCACTCAACACCGGAGCCACGACTGCCCAGATTATTTTCGCCAACGACGTCGATAACCGCGGCACCATCGCCGCCGTGGATGCCAGCGCCACGCAACGGGGTGCGATAGACATCCAGTGTGACAATTACCTCGGCGCGTCCGGCTCGGCCTTGGATATGAGCGGCGCCCTGGACGGCCAAGACGGCGGCAGCATCACCGTAACCGCAATGGCCGCGTTCTATAACCACGGAAGCGTCACGGCAGCGGGTGCCGATCATCCAGCGGGCAACGGCGGAAACGGAGGAGTCATCACCCTGTCGGCGCACAACGATCTGGAAAACACCGGCGCGGTCTCGAGTTCCGGTGGACATGGCACCGGGGGTATCGGCGGCGCCGGCAGCTCAATCGCACTGGACACGTGGAACGGTGATCTCTTTAATTCGGGGGCGCTGGCGGTCGGAGGCGGCGACGGTGATACCGGTGGTGACGGCGACGGTATTTACTTGAGTACCGGTATTCAGGCTATTGTGAATGGGTTAGGTGGCGCCGGCGCCGTGCGCAACAGCGGCGCCTTGAGCGCCAGCGGCGGTACCGGTGCGGCCGGCAACGGCGGTCCCGGCGGTCTGGTCAGGATCTACGCGCTGGGGGCGGGTTTGTTGTTCGATGCTGATATTAATGTCAAAGGCGGGAGCGCCAGTGATGGGGCTTTCAGCGGCAACGGCGGCTGGGTAGCGATCTATGCGTTTCCTGGCGTCGACAACGCTGATCTCACCACCCCGGCCGGCGACCTGCTGCTCAGTGGTAATATCAGCACCACCGGTGGCTCGGCGCCCGCCACCGGAAGCGGCGCAGGCGGGGACGGTGGCCAGGTCACGATCACGTTGGATGCCTCCGGTTCAGTCCTCCTCGGCCTGCCGTTCGTCTCGGGCATCACCCCGGGAGGCGGACCTGCCAATCCCCGGCTGGCGCTGCGCGATCTTGGCAGCGTGAACACCGCGGGCGGGCCAGGCAATACTGGCGGCAACGGCGGCGCGGTGAACATCGTTGACAACGGCGAGGCCTGGGACGGCGTGTTTACACTGCCATACAACTTCATCGACGATCCCGGTGGCGATGTCACCAACGAAGTCAATATTACGACGCGCGGCGGTGGCGTGCTTACGACGGCGGTCACTGTGCCGGCAACGGGGGGCATGGGCGGTGCGGTGTTTCTCACCACTGATACCGATCCGACGATGGTGAATCCCACCGGTGAGTTCCTGGCTAACTCCGGCGATGTCGACAGCTCTGCAGGCGCCAGCCTTGCCCTTGCCGGGGTGCCCGGGACCAATTTCGGCGCTGTTGGCTTCATGGCCACCAATGATGTGGGTAACAGCGGCGCGCTGACGGTCATTGGCGGCAATGATCTCGTGGATGATGGCCAAATCACGACAGGCTTTGGGCAGGAAGCCAGCGAAGTGGTGATATTAAGCGTGCAAGGAACGGTCACCAATACGGGTGCCATTAACGCCAGTGGCGGCGATGGTGAGGCCCAAGGCGGACATGGCGCACTGGGCATTTCAGGGGCTGTGGGGGTGTTGCTGTCGGCAGGTACTGATGTGAGCAATAGCGGCAACATTAGCGTGCGTGGCGGCGACGCGGACCTGACCGTCAGCGGTTCTCACGGCGGTAACGGTGGGCTCGTCCATTTTAACGCCAATACCTTGTCCGGCGGTGGCTCAAACACCAATACGGGCAGCGTAGATGTTTCCGGCGGGGCCGGTGACACCACGGGAACCGCAGGTCAGTTCACCTGTTTGCCGGCGAGCTGTTAACCACGGCGTGCGTCGCTCAACCGACCCCCGGGAAGCCCAGGCGACCTAGTCCCTGGGCGATCTCGAGGAGGTAAATCAATCAAGGCGGTCCCTGGTGTTAGGGGTGGCGGATTGGGTCTGCTGCCGTCCGCATGAGAACTACCGGGGCTGCGATGGCAGATGCGCGACCGGCATGCAAGGCTGTGACCCCCGATATGGGCAGCATGATGTACGCTGAACGCACAAGCGGCCCGTAAGAAAAAGCCCCGCCTAAGTATGGTGGGGCTTTGTTATGTTGAACGCTAATATTGGCTGGTTTCAGTCCGTAGATCCAGGATTCCCGTTGCTATTTTTGCGCGCTTTCGGTGCGCATCTAAAGTGATAGTGGTTTCGCTTTGTCAGCGTTTTCTAACCAGCATCAACCCGTCGCGCACGGTCAGCAAGACATTCTCGACGCTCGGGTCTGCCTGCACCTTGTCATTGAACGCGACCACCGCCTTGTCGGTGTCCTTTTTTGGATCAAGCACGTTGCCCGACCACAAGACGTTGTCGGCCACCAGCAGGCCGCCGGGCTTTAGCAGCGGCAGCACGGCATCGTAGTAGTGGCTGTAGTTCTCCTTGTCGGCATCCAGAAACGCCAGGTCGAAGCGTTTTTTGGCGGGCAGGGACTTGATCGTCTTCAATGCCGGGCCCAGGCGGATGGTGATTTTCTTGCCGTGGCGGCTGCGGTCGAAGAACGACTGCGCGATTCGGCAGGTCGCCTCGTTCATGTCGCAGGAGATGAGCTCGCCGTCCTCGGGCAGGGCCTCGGCCATGGACAGCGCCGAGTAGCCGGTGAAAAGACCGATCTCCAGAATGCGGCGCGCGCCGGTAAGTTGTACCAGCATTCTAAAGAACCCGCCCTCCACGCGCCCGACCAGCATCTGCGACATGTCGCAATTGGCGATGGTGTATTCTTCCAGCTCCTCCAGCAGCGCCGAGTGCGGGCTGCTGTGGGCGGCGGCGTATTCCTCGATCGGTTTGGGCACGATGAAATCCATAGGCTTGTTCCTTATCGGGTGCTGCGGTTTCCAAAGACACAGTCGGCGAGCATTATAGGGCAGGATGCTGCCCTGATGTTATCTACGATGGGACCCGGGCACCGGCGAGATTCGAATTGCGCGGTCCGGGCCCGCGCGCCATCATACGGACCTATGTCAACGAACATTACCCGCGCATGACACGGCCATGAACGACACGGTACAGCAGCGTTTCGATGCCGGTCTCAATCAGGTGCCCGAGGTCCTGCAGGCACCTGTACGGGCGCACTGGCAGGCATTTCGAGCGCACGCGGCTTCAATTGTTACCGCGGCCGGGAGTGATGTCTGGCTGGAGTCCCTGCCGCGGGTTTGGGCCTGCAGCGAATTCGTGGCGCGCGCCTGTCTGCAGTATCCGCAGATGCTGGCGGAGCTGATCACCGGCGGGGAGCTGCTGCGGGCGCGAGAGGACGGCGAGGTTGCGCACCAGGTCGGGGAGGCCCTCGCCAGGGTCGGCGACGAGGCGGGGCTCAAAAAATGCCTGCGCGGCCTGCGCCGCCGCGAGTTCGTGCGTATCGCCTGGCGCGATCTGGCCGGCTGGGCCGACCTGGAGGGGGTGATCACGGAGCTCTCGCGGTTTGCCGAGGCCTGTATCGACACCGCCTTAGGCGTGCTGCATGCCTGGCAGCAGGTCCAGGCGGGTACGCCGCGCAATGCCGCCGGTGAACCGCAGTCCCTGGTGGTGCTCGGCATGGGCAAGCTCGGCGCCCGCGAGCTCAATTTCTCCTCCGATGTCGACCTGATTTTCGCCTATCCGCAAGAGGGCGAGACCGACGGCGAGCGCCCGCTCAGCAACCACGAGTATTTTATCCGCCTCGGGCGCCGGTTGATCGCGGCGCTCAACGACACCACCGGGGACGGTTTCGTGTTCCGGGTGGACATGCGGCTGCGTCCCAACGGGGACAGCGGCCCCTTGGCGCTGAGTTTCGGCGCCATGGAGCACTACTATCAGGTCCACGGACGCGAATGGGAACGCTACGCCATGGTCAAGGCGCGTGTGGTCGGCGGCGACCGGGCGGCGGGTGCGGGCTTGCTGGCCGCGCTGCGGCCGTTCGTCTATCGCCGCTACCTGGATTACGGCGCCTTCGAGTCACTGCGCGAGATGAAGCAGATGATCGCGCTCGAGGTGCAGCGCAAGGGCATGGAGCGCAATATCAAGCTCGGGGCCGGTGGCATCCGTGAGATCGAATTCATCGGTCAGGCCTTTCAGTTGATCCGCGGCGGCCGCGAGCCGGCGCTGCAGGAACGGCGTATCCTGCCGGTGCTGGAGCGCCTCGGGCGCGGCGATCACCTGCCGGGCTATGCGGTCGCGGAGCTGAGCCAGGCCTATATTTTCCTGCGCCGTGTCGAGCACCGGCTGCAGCAATTCGCCGACAAGCAGACCCACGAGCTGCCCGGGGACGACGCGGGCCGCGCGCGTCTCGCCTTTGCCATGGGCTTCGACGGCTGGCAGGCATTCAGCGCCGCGCTGGCCGAGCACCGGGCGCGCGTCGACGACCGCTTCGAGCAGGTCTTTGCCGCGCCGCAGGCGCAGCATGCCGCGTCTGATGTCTTGAACCTGGCTGAGGTCTGGGCCGGCGGCCTGGATGAGGCGGCTGCCTCCCATGCCCTGCAAGCGGCCGGGTTCGAGGACGCCGACGAGGCCCTGCGGCGGCTGCGCGCCCTGCGCGAGGGCCGCAATTACCAGGCGCTCAGCGCCCAGGGGCGCGCGCGCATGGACCGGCTGATGCCCTTGCTGATTGGCGCCGCCGGCCAGGGCGCCGCGCCAGGGGAGGCCTTGGGCCGCCTGCTGGGCCTGGTGGAACGTATCGCGCAGCGTACCGCCTACCTGGCGCTGTTGGTGGAAAACCCGATGGCCCTGTCGCAGTTGGTTAAACTCTGCGCCGCCAGTCCGTGGATCGCCAATTATCTGGGGCAGCACCCGCTATTGTTGGATGGACTGCTTGACCCGCGCAGCCTTTATGTCGCGCAGACCCGCGAGGCCTTGGGCGCCGAGCTGCGGGCGCGGCTGGAGTCCGTCCCCGGGGAGGATCTGGAGCAGGTCATGGATGCGCTGCGCCATTTCAAGCAGGCGGCCGTGCTGCGGGTCGCGGCCGCCGATGTTTCCGGGGCCATGCGACTCATGGTCGTGAGCGATCACCTGACCTGGATTGCCGAGGCGGTCCTGGAGCAGGCGCTGGAGAGCGCGTGGCGCTATCTGGTGGCCCGCCATGGCAGACCACTGTGCACCAGCGAGGGCGAGGTCTGCGACAAGGGTTTCGCGGTGGTGGCCTACGGCAAGCTCGGTGGCATCGAGCTCGGTTATGGTTCCGATCTGGATCTCGTGTTTCTGCACGGCGCCGAGCGCGAAACGCTGGAGACCACCGGCGAGCGGCCGGTGCCGGTGCCGGTGTTCTTCGCACGTCTCGGCCAGCGGCTGATTCATATTTTGACCACCCGTACCCCCGCCGGGGTGTTGTATGAGGTCGACACGCGCCTGCGTCCCAACGGGGCCTCAGGCATGATGGTCAGCAATCTGCAGGCCTTTGAAGAGTACCAGCGGCGCTCGGCTTGGACCTGGGAGCACCAGGCCCTGGTGCGCACGCGCGTCGTCGCCGGGGACCCGCTGGTCGCGCGGCGCTTCCAGGCCATCCGCCGCGAGGTGTTAGGCCGCCGCCGCGAACCCGCGGCCTTGCGCAAGGAGGTCCGGGAGATGCGCGAGCGCATGCGCGAGGCCCTGAGCAAGGGCAAGCCCGGCCATTTCGATATCAAGCAGGACCCGGGTGGTATCGCCGATATCGAATTTATGGTGCAATATGGCGTTCTGGCGTGGGCCTGCGACCATCCGGGGTTGTTGACCTATCCCGATAACATCCGCCTGCTGGCGGGGCTGGCCGAAAACGGCCTGCTGCCCCGGGAGGATGTGGACTTGCTCAGCGAGACCTACCGCCTGTTCCGCGCCCGGGTGCACCGGCTCGCGCTGCAGGAGCAGTTTGCGGTCGTGCCCGAAGAAGAATTCGCCGCTCAGCGTGAAGGCGTGTTGCGCATCTGGCAAACCCTGATGGAAGATCCTGCATGAGGTTTAACCGGGCCTGAGAGAGCGGGTGACACGCGCTTGAAGGCCTAGTGTTGTCGTAGATTATTGTTTTGATGAAAGCGAGAAGGAGAACGTGGCATGTCGATGGCTGACCGCGACGGCGTCATCTGGTTGGACGGAGAGATGGTTCCCTGGCGCGAGGCCAAGGTGCATGTGCTCACCCATACCCTGCATTACGGCATGGGGGTGTTCGAGGGGCTGCGGGCCTACAAGACCGAGGCGGCCGGCACGGCGATCTTCCGCCTCCACGCGCATACCGATCGCCTGTTCCGCTCGGCCCACATCCTGGCCATGCCCCTGCCCTACGATAAAGACACCTTCAACCGGGCGCAGGTGGATGTGGTACGCGAGAACAGGCTCGAGACCGCTTATGTCAGGCCCATGTGCTTCTACGGCTCCGAGGGCATGGGCCTGCGGGCGGACAACCTCAAGGTGCACGCCATGGTCGCCGCCTGGGAGTGGGGCGCCTATCTCGGCGCGGAAAATATGCAAAAAGGCATCCGTATCAGGACCTCGTCGTATACCCGGCACCATGTCAACATCGCCATGTGCAAGGCCAAGGCCAATGGCAATTACATCAACTCCATGCTTGCGCTGCAGGAAGCCATACGCGACGGTTACGACGAGGCCCTGCTGCTCGACGTGGATGGCTTTGTCGCCGAGGGCAGCGGGGAGAACGTTTTCATCGTCCGCGAGGGCACGGTTTACACCCCGGAACTGACCTCGGCGCTGGAGGGCATTACGCGCGATACCATCTTCAAGCTCGCCGCCGAGGCCGGTATCGAGATCCGCGAGAAACGGATTACGCGCGATGAGGTCTACGTGGCCGATGAGGCCTTCTTTACCGGGTCCGCCGCGGAGGTGACGCCGATCCGTGAGCTCGACGGACGGAGCATCGGTACCGGCACGCGCGGGCCGGTGACGGAGAAGTTGCAGTCGATGTATTTTGACCAGGTGCACGGGCGACGAGACCGTAATGCCGAATGGTTGACGCCGGTTTATGGTTAAGGACGGTCTGATTACCTCAGAGCTTGCTGCGGTCCAGGGGCGATTTATTCAGAGGTTCCTTCAAGTAATGTCGGAGAGAGAATGATGGTCAGTACCCGAAGAGCCAATACCGGCGAGATGCCTGCCAATGCGCAGAACCGCTATGAGGTGACGCGCAAGGATCTGCCTTTACACTGTCCCATGCCGGGGATGAGCCTGTGGAATTCCCATCCCAAGGTCTATCTTCCGATTGAGGACAGCGGCGAGGAACGCTGTCCTTACTGTGGCGCGTTGTATGTTCTGAAAAACCAGGATTAACGCGGCGCTCGATGTCAGAAAAAATTCTCGTCGTCGGCCCGGCATGGGTCGGCGATATGATGATGGCCCAGAGCCTGTTCAAGCTGCTCAAGCTGCGGCACCCGGATGCCGACATCGATGTGGTCGCACCGGCCTGGACCGAACCGCTGCTCGCTCGTATGCCCGAGGTCCATGAGGCGATCCTGCTGCAAGTGGGTCACGGGCAGCTGCGGCTGGGCCCGCGCATCGGGCTTGGTTGGCGCCTGCGTGAGCGGCGCTATGACTGGGCCATCGTGTTGCCGCGTTCTTACAAATCCGCCATCGTCCCTTTTCTGGCCCGCGCCCGCCGGCGTACGGGTTTTCTCGGCGAATGGCGTTGGGGCCTGTTGAATGACATCCGCGAAATGGATCGAGCGGCGCTGCCGCGCAACGTCGACCGTTTCCATGTGCTGGGGCTGGAGCCGGGCGAACCCCTGCCGGCGGAAACGCCGCTGCCCCGCCTCGAGGCCAAGTCAGCGGACGCGGCGCTCGCCAATCTCGGTCTGCAGCGCCCCGAGGGGCCGGTGTTGGGCATGTGTCCGGGGGCGGAGTACGGCCCGACCAAGCGTTGGCCGGCCGAGTATTTCACCGAAGTGGCGAACAGCAGGCTCGATGCGGGCTGGCAGGTGTGGCTGTTCGGTTCGGAAAAAGACGCGCCCATCACGCGCCAGATCAACGCGCTGACCGGTGATCGCTGCCTCGATCTCGGCGGCCGTACCCGTTTGGCCGAGGTCATTGATCTCATGGCCCTGATGACGCAGGTGGTGACGAACGATTCCGGGTTGATGCACGTGGCCGCGGCCGTCGACCGCCCGCTGGTCGCCGTCTACGGGTCGACCGCCACCGGCTTCACCCCGCCGCTGCACCCGCAGGCGAAGATCGTCTCACTCAATATGCCGTGTTGTCCCTGCAACAAGCGTGAGTGTCCGTTTGGACATCTCAAATGCCTGCGGGACATCCAACCTGAGCAGGTGCTGGCGGCCATGGCGGCGCAACATTGATGCGCGTGCTGCTGATCAAGACCTCGTCCATGGGTGATGTGATCCACACCCTGCCGGCCGTGACCGAGGCCGTGCGGCAGGTGCCAGGCATCCGCTTTGATTGGGTAGTGGAGGAGGGATTCGCCCAGATCCCGTCCTGGCACCCGGCCGTGGACCGGGTGATTCCGGTGGCGCTGCGGCGCTGGCGCCGCCAACTGTGGCGCACCGTGGTGAGCGGTGAGTGGGTGCGGTTTCGCCAGGCACTGCGCGCGCGTCGTTATGATCTGGTCATTGATGCCCAGGGGCTGCTCAAAAGCGTGTGGATCGCGCGCATGGCGCGCGGCAAACGTTGTGGGCTCAGCAAGGAATCGGCGCGCGAGCCGTGGGTGTCGTGGTTCTACCAGCAACCGTGTTTTGTGAAAAAAGGCCAGCACGCGATCACGCGCGTACGGCAGTTATTCGCCGCCTGCCTGGGTTATCCCACGGTCGACGATGAGCCGGATTACGGCCTACGCCTGCCTGCCCCAGGGCAGGCAGCCAAAGAGACCTACCTGGTCTTCCTTCACGGCACGGCGTGGACGAGCAAGCTGTGGCCGGAATCCTACTGGATCGAGCTGGTGGCGATGGCCAATCGCGAGGGTCTTGCAGTGCATTTGCCGTGGGGAACGCAGGAAGAGCGCGAGCGCGCGCGGCGGATTGTCGCGGCCAGTGAACGGGCCACGGTGCTGGAGCGTATGGACCTGGACGGCATGGCGCGGGTGTTGAACGGCGCGCGCGGCGTTGTGGCCGTGGACACCGGGTTGGCACACTTGTCGGCGGCGCTGGCTATCCCCTCGGTGACGATCTACGGCGCCAGCAGCCCGGTGCTCACCGGTGCCAGGGGGGTGGTGCAGACCAACCTGCGCGCGGACTTCCCCTGCTCGCCGTGTATCCAGGAGGTGTGTGTCTATAAAGGTCCGGCTGAAGTCGAGCCCGCGTGCTATGCCTCTCTGCCGCCAACGACAGTGTGGGACCATCTGACGAGGCTGATGGGATAGTCCAAGATCCTTGATAAATCTGGTGAGCCGGAGAGTCGTTGCTGACCGGCGGATAATTCGTACCAAGCGACTGTAGCTCTCTTTGTTTGGGACTACTGTGCCATTTGGTCAGCGCGAATCACGAGACTGGAGGATATCGGATCGCAAACAATCCGAAAACGCGAGCCAAGTACATATGATTCTGACCCCCCGGGGCTTTATCGTCACCGATCGCTTGCGTTTTTTCATGCATATTCGCAAGAAAACCCCATGCTGATTATGCAAATATTGCAGATGCAAGGTATCCCGATTTAAGTCCAAGAACCGTCGCCCCGATGCAATCATCCGGTCTGGTATAATAGATTTCGCGTGGCAGAGCACACCGCAGACATAAAAGCCAACAGTGAAGTCAGTAAAGTCACAAAGTAGCACCTCATCCACTCACCGTACTTTCCGGCGCGTGACCATATATAACCAGGATTACGAGTCGCCTGCCATGGCATCGCTGGTCGAAGCCCCGGACGAGTGGTTGACTGGCGCCTGTGAGCGATTGTTGAAGGCCGATAGCGGTTCTACGGTCGGCATCGTAAATCTTGATAATCGTCAGTTGGTGGTCAAACGATACAATGTCAGAGGTATCTGGCATGGAATAAGGCGCGCGTTAAGAAAAACGCGGGCGTCAATATCATGGCAAAGCGCACATTTGCTGTTGGCTCATGGGATCGCAACTCCTCAGCCGGTAGCCGTGATTGAATACAGATTTGGCCCTATAAGATTAAAATCTTATTTTATTTCTGAATATCTGGAAGGAGAGCTGTGTCAACATTTCTTCGCCTCATCAGATGTCAGCGCGGCCAGCAGGAAAAAAGTCGTTGGGGAGCTCATACACATATTTCATAGACTTGCAGAGGCGGGTATCAGTCATGGCGATATGAAGGCAACGAACATTATTATCCATGACAATTCACCGATATTGACCGACCTTGACGCGCTACGTGTACACAGGTCGCGATGGAAACATAGGCGGGCATTTGTTAAAGATGTACAGCGTTTTTTGCGCAACTGGGAAGGTCAACCGGAAATGATGGACGTATTCAGGTCTGAACTTGAAGCAATTTCGCTGAGGCGTAGTTGATAAATCAGACGTTATTCCTAGAGTACGCCGATGCCGGCCGAAACCCGTACGCACTAATCGCCGCCAGATTTCGCCGATAATTTGAAAATAAGCACCTTGTCGCCTTTGGTATTTTTGAATGTTTTGACGGATTCCAACCCGAGCAGCTCCCGCACCTGGATTTCGCGCGTTCCCTCATTGCGCCTTATGCGCACGGCAACATAGTCATAATTGGAGATGCCATCACTTTTTATGACGCCAATAATGTGTGCCCATGAATAATTGTTAAGAAAGGCCTGTTTGCCTGAATAATGCACCAATACCTGGGTGTTGCTGAGCAGCGTGGTTTGGGGCGGGGTTTTATCTCTGATCCAGATACCCGCTTCCTTGATATGAGTTTTGCTGCTGAACGATGTCAACCCATTTATGGCAGTTAGAAACAACAGAATACAAACCGCTGGAAACATCCAGTTCTTTTTAAGCGGCGCACCACGCCGTTGCTGCCAGTTGTTGTAAAGATAGGCAAGACTGAAAGGCGCTGCCAGCAATAAGGTTAGCGATAATGCCAGTGGCCAGCGGCTGGTGATAAACAATCGCACGGTACCAATAAAAGCAAGTATCGCCACATTCAATAGAGCCAGGGAAAGCCAAACAACCCTTGTTTGCGGAAAAGAAAGAAACATCTTCTTATGGATAGCGTGAAGGCTCAGAATTGCAAAAACGAGTGTGAGTTTCGAAATTACAGAGTGCGCCAGAATTATTGCGATAATTGTAACCAGTACAACCGGTGCATAATCAACAGAATACTTCGGCAGTAATTGGGTCTCTATCACATCCAGCCTTTCCGACGTTACGCTGCCTAGAAACTGCCAGCCACTTTTAAATAGTGCCACGACCGTATCTATTGGTAGTTTATCGATGCCGGTGACTGGGTGCCGGTATTGCCAGTAACCCATACCTAGAATCATGCTGATTACCAAAAAGGCGGCGATGGCGATACCAATTCCCGCCCGTACACGAATATCTTGAATTCTTCTGAGTTGTAGGATAATTGGCATGGCGCCAAGGAAGACAAATCCTTCGATACGAAACAGTGCGGCCATGAACAGCGCGCCCGCCCAACCCGGTATTAACCTCCAATTTAGCTGCTTGACATACTTGGCTAAGAAAAGGAAAGACAGCAGATAAAAAGCAACATAACCGGTATCACGTATGACCGCCGAGCGATATTCGTTGATTCCTGGATACAGCAAAATAGTCAGCATCGCAGCAAAGATGGTTTTATCATCACCGCCGAGTTCGCGAACGAGCTCGATGAAGCACACTACAATTGCGGCGGTGAGCACGATATTCAGCAGGAATGCAGCGTGCTCGAGGCCTAGTCCTGTCGTTTGGCTTGTATATGAAATGAGGGCCGGATAAAGCGACCACTTGTAGAGAGACAGGGCGCCCTGCCAGTCGTCTTGGCTTATCAGCGCAGCGGTGCGGATATATAGTGTGCCATCGTCATTTATAACGTTATCGACATAAATGGCCCAGAAGGACAGGATAACGCTTGCAGCTACTGCGTAGATATGAATGTTCTGAATACGAAAGGCGAACTTTTTCGGCATTGGTTAAGCAACAGTTGTCAATGTGTATCGCAAATTATGCATAAGAGGCGGTGTTATTGCACTTCCCTTTTTGTGGCACGTCTATTTGCTGTTTTCCGGGACGCCCGCGGTGTTTTCGTCAGAGGCAGTCAAGTTATGTTTTACTGGGCAATCTAAGCCCAGGCAAAAGCTGATGATGGCTGTTTTCCGTCACCATTGTTTATTAACCAAAGCTCAACCGCTCTGTGATTGAGTGTGAGCCCTGAGATTGAAAAACTGTTCAGAGGTATGACTTTCCTCTAAGCCGCTGCAGGGTTTTTTTGTAGACATTCTTTGCCAGATCTTTTTGCCTGTTTATCGTAAACCTGGCATAGACTTTATTGTAGGCTTTAAAAAACCGAAGTCGATCGGTATTTGTGACCACCTCTGGTAGAACCATGTTCACCTGCACAAGATTCTTTTTCACAAGGCGGCGTGGAATTTTCCTGTATTTTCGGTTTCTTTCGTTATCGATCAGATAAAAAACAGGTTTTCCATCGCTAATCTCAAGGAGAATGTTATTTAGCCTCAAGTCACCGTGCACGATGCCCGTTTTGTGTAGCTGGCCGATTTCCCGTGCCAATGCGTCAATTATGCTGCGCTTTAGCCGTAACTCCGCTTTGGGCAGTGGGCGCTGCCAATGGGTATAGATGTACTTGGCGAGTCCCAAACCAGCGATACCCTCCGTAATCATGAATTCCTGCCTTCGATAATATCCCCAACACAGTATGGATGGAGATCGAAAGCCATGCTCGATCAGGAGTTGGGACTGTGTCCGCGCCCGTTCGCAGCGTGAACCCCGCACAAAGCCCTTTATGCCCTCAAGTAATGATCTTCCAAGGTATTCCTTGTAATAGGCGAATGTCGGATCAAGGCCCTTTGCTACGACCGTACTCTCAGAGCTCTGAATGAATTCCCAGCCAGCAGGCGGCTGTCTCTCAAGTAACTGCCTGGCCGCAGTCACAAAAGCGTCGCATTGTGGCCCGTACATCGTTAATTTGCTCGAGTTCAATGTCAGATGCATCGCAGCAATTCTTGATCGATCTACTTGCATTTCCTGCGCTTGATAGGCCGCCTGGCGGCCCGCCTATTGGTTAAATAAGCCGATTAACGTCCCCGGCTCTTTGTTCCAGTGCGAGCGATACAGCTTCAGGGCCCTGGCCCGGACCTTGCGCCAGAATCGCCTGTCCGTCTCAAGCGTCGTCCTCAACGGTTTGCCGCGATAGGCCCTCATGAAACGGAACAGATCACGTCTGGTCAGGCCGATATCCAGGCTGGAGAACAGCAACCCGCCGATGTCCTTTGCGATCCACCGTTGCGGAGTAACTCTTCGGCGCTGAACGCGGTGCAGGTCTATTAAATAGACCTGCAGGTTCTCCGGATTCAAGGCCTCAATGCCATCGGGCAAGCAAAGCAGGAAATGACAGATATAAAAATCCCGATGGTTGACCCCGTTCTCATGAAGACGCCGTGCGATATGCGCCAGTTTGCGAATCAACGTCCTTTTCAATTGAACATCGGGTGGCCTGGAACGCCAATCCTTCGCCAATTTCTCGATACTGATGTTTGCGCCGAGATCCTCGGTAATCAGAAATGAACGCTGGCGTGCCGGGTTGACGCCTTCTACACCATACCCAACGCCGGTCAGCGTCGAGACGCCCAGCTCGGCGACGCGTTGAATGGCCAACCATTCGGTCCGCGCCCCCAGGACGGGTAGACGCAGGTTTGCCAGATTCTTGATTATTTCGAGCCATCCTATGCCAGCGTGACATTTTATGAAAAAGCTTTTGCCGCCACGTTCAAATTTTAGGGTTTTCCTGTTATGTAATTGTTTGGAAATTTCCCCCTCAATTGCGAAGAAATTGTCGGCACTACGCTCTTTCTCGAATTGTTGCCTGTATTGTGGACGTATGTAAATCATCGCCTGCGATGATTCCGCTCGGCGCATGCGACGATCTTATCCGCGGCCGTTTCGATTAAGCTATAGAGGCCCGTTGTGGCGCAATATTTCTGGCCATTTATGCCCCAGTCGGCTGTCCTTACCGGGTCGAGCATTTCAACCAGCAGGCGATTTAGCGTTTCTTGTTGGAAGGGCATAGGGCATATCAGGCCCGCCTGGGCCTGGACAATATGATGGGCAAAACCGCAATTTCCCGTGGCCAGAACCGGAAGCCCGCAGATCATCGCTTCTATTAAGGTGGTGCCGGTGTTCTCCGTGTATGCCGGGTGAATCAGTATATCAGCGCTATAGTAAAACCTAGCCACGTCCGTGCGAGCGCCGGCAAAAATGACCTGATCAGCGACGCCCAATTTTCTGGCCAGGCGCACATAGGGTGCCGGCTTGCCTTTGCCTACAACTACCAGCCGTGCCATCGCCCTTACTTGATCGGGCAATGCGCTTAATGCCCTAATCGCGCGGTCAATCCCCTTGGTGCGAAACCCTGATCCGACGTTGAGGATAAGCCGTTGCCCGCGGCCGACACCAAGCTCATCGCGTAATGCCTGGCGGTGTTGTTGATCCGGTATTTGCCCCAGCAATCGGTCACGGTCGATACCCGGAGGCAGCAAGTGGAAGCGCTCGTTTTCTGTCGAATAGTAGTGAGTGAATTTATCTTTCTCCTGGTGCGCAATCAACAATATCTCGGTGTTTTTGCCTGCCCTGAACACCTCCGCCTCCTGGCGCAGAAACGCCCGGTAGCGCGGGAGATACCGAAAAATTCCCGGCTTTGTGGCGGCCAGCTTAGCGGCGAGGCAGGGGTCGCCGGCATAATAAATATCAAGGCCGGGGATTTTGGTAAAACCAACGAGGCAGTCGTATTTGCCGCCATCCACCGCCTGGTGGAAGCGCACGGCCAGTTCGTCGTTGCGGCCATGATTGGTAAACGCCCGCAGCTTGAACTCATTCACCGTCAGCCCGGGTGGTTTGTCGCCTTCCCAGCGCCCGGTAAAGATATCCACCCGGTGCCCTCGGGCAAGGCACTCCCGGGCGATACGCAGCATGCTGCGCGGCATGCCGCCGTATTTGAAGTATTTGGCAACTGCGAAGGCCAATCGGAACTGGGTCATTACATCTCTGGGCCAGACATCGGAAAAACCTCATTCTCCGATGATAATCAAGAGGGTGATTTTACGGTAAGATCGCCAATCCTGATCCATTAGGGCGGGAATGACCTGCAGATCTCGTGACGATCCCTTCCTGGGCGCAGAATCGTAGCCTACATTTCCGCCGAAGCCAAGCGCTCTTCAAGGATATGCCCTACGTGCCCCGTGTCCGACCCGGGGCCGTGGTCTATGTCATCTGTACGTGTCCTATGGCATCATCGCGACCTGAAAAAGCGTCGCTTGCCGATGGGTCCTGGAACATGCATGGCCCCGATGCCGGGCCGCAAGGGTGCCGGCATGGGCGGCAATGTGCATGGTCCGTATGAGAGCGCGGGATTTGTATAGATGCGGGTATTAGTTATCAGTAGCCGGGATTTGGAGAAGGGAAGCACCAAGTACCGAATCGCCCAGTACGAAGATTTCCTGAAAACAAGGGGCGTAGAAGTCGACTATGTGCGGCGCAAGGAGATCAACTCAGCCTTTATTGGTTCACTGGTGGACTATGATCTGGTGTTCAATCAGAAATGTCTGTTTCGCTGTTCCCTTGCAAAGAGGATTATAAGAAGCGGCCGTCGGACGCTGTTCGACTTTGATGATGCAATCTATACACGACCAGGTAAGCCCCACTCGTTGTTGACATCTCTCAGGGTGAGGAGACGGCTTCATTTGTGGCTGCGGGAAGCCGATGTCGTAACCACGGCGAATGAGTATCTTGCACGTTATGCGAGAGCGCATTCATCCGCTGTAGTAGTGATACCAATGGCGATCGATATGAATAGATGGAAGCCTCGCGAAAGGGCGGCGACCGAGCAGCTGACGATCGGCTGGGCGGGCGCCCCGGTCAATCTAAGAAATATAGAAAGGATTGAGCCCGTACTGTCGACCCTTACAGAACGATACCCGTTCCTGAAGTTGGCCATATTCTCCGGTAGAAGGCCGCAGTTGCGTTGCCCCTATGAGTATCACCCATTCAGTCCGGGTGAAGAGGTTGGGTTTGTGCAGAAACTGGATATCGGTCTTTTACCGTTGCCATCTGAGGAATACTCCAAGGGAAAATCCCCGATTAAGGCGATTCAATATCTCGCCTGCGGCGTGCCGGTGGTCGGCAATGTGCTCGGCGCGACGGCCGAGATTCTTAACGAAACAAACAGCATAGCGGTGCAGACTCAAGGCGAATGGCTGGAGTCATTGGAAAGCCTCATCAATGACCGCGCGCGGCTGAGATCGATGGGAAAATGCGGTAGGGATTTCGTCGTGCAACGGCATAATTTAGGGACCGTGGCAGAGCAGTTGTTTAATGTCTTGTCAAACGGCTACAACGCCCCTGCACACCAGCCAACGTAGTTTGCGGAGAGCAAAAAAGTTTAATCGCGCAAGTTATATGGCAGCTTATTCAATTTTTGGCTTCATTTTTTTCTTAATGGAAGACGTCTGACTTATGGCTAATCCGATCAAGTCGCTGATGCGAAAACTGACATCGGGCAGCAGAGGAAATCTGGCTTCATTCGATGAGCCATACGCCGTCATCGCACGCCTTCTTCGGCAGCGAGAGGTCACTGGAATCATCGATGCGGGCGCGAGCAATGGCCGCATCTCAAGAAGGTTATTGCGGCTGTTTCCACGGGCGCAGGCGTATGGGTTTGAACCCAATCCATTATATACAGAGACACTTCGGGAATATGCCCGGCAGCAGCCGCGGTTTCGACCGCAGTTTTTGGCTTTGTCTGACAGGGAAGAAAAAGTGAGGCTGCAGGTGACCGAGTCTCCAGGCAGTACATCACTTTTCATGCCCAGTGACCGGTTAAAGGGCATGTATCCGCAAGAGTCTGTGGTGCGTAAAGTAGAGGAAGTGGAAGCGGTAACCATCGATGGTTGGGCGAAGCGACATGGCGATTTGCCAATACAACTCATGAAGTTTGATATTCAGGGCGGAGAGCTGCAGGCCATGCGGGGAGCCCGGGAGGTACTGCAATCCTCGGCTTTGTTGGTATACACGGAGATACTATTCAACCCATCGTATGAAGGCGGTGCAATCTACAGCGAGATAGATCTGCTTTTGCGGCAATACGGATTTGTGCTTTTTGATATCTTTAAGCCCAAGTATGCCGATAATGGCCTATTGATGTGGGCCAACGCAGTATTTGTTCATGCTCAACGCCTGGATATTTGACGCAATGATGGCGGAAGAAGTCAGCAAGTTTTATAATAGCGTTGTTACTGGATAATTTTTTATGTTGAAAAATACATTTTACAATTTAATGAGTAATACTCACCGTGAGCGTGGACGACGTCAATTGCAGGCCCTTGAAGCAAAGCTGCTGTCCAAAGAATCCCGCTTTGCGGTGCCTTTTGTTTATCGTGGCAGAGGCTTTTTTAAGACCATAGAGCCGCGTCAGAATCCAGAGGAAATAGAATCGCTGTATAAAGCGGTGCTCGAACTTGGGCCACGCCGCATACTGGAAATCGGGACTGCCAGAGGCGGCACTTTATACCTTTGGGTACAGGCCGCCGTCGCAGACGCCACGATCGTCAGCGTGGACCTGCCGGGAGGGGAGTTTGGTGGAGCGTATCCCGCCTGCCGAATGCCTTTCTATCAGTCGTTTGCCCGCTCCGGACAGACGCTCAAGCTTCTGCGAAAGGATTCGCACAAGGTGGAGACGCGAGCTGAAGTGGTCAAAATTTTCGATAACAAGCCGATTGACTTCGCGTTCATCGATGGTGACCATACTTATGACGGAGTCAAGGCCGACTTTCACGACTATGGATCTCTTGTTCGGCCCGGTGGTCTCATCGGATTTCATGATATTCTGGCTCGTCCCGATTTGCCCGATATCCAGGTTGACAGGTTCTGGAACGAAGTGCGCGATAAATATGACTCTATGGAGCTGATCGGCAGCGAAGGGTCGGGACGCAAAATCGGAATCGGCATTATCCGCGTTGGGGATTCCGGAGTCGGTTCTTGACGTCTCACCATGACACCAACAGGATGCTGAAACGATCCATCCATGGACTTATTGCAGCCTTAGGTCCGCAGGCGGTACAACCATGTACCGCTTCTCGCCCCCGGCGGATTTGTGCTCGCCGCTTCCCTGCGGCTCACCCCTTCGGGGCTTGCGCGCAAATCTGCTCCGGGCAGATTTGTCCGCGGCCGGTTCCGAGAGTTGAACACTGACATGTTTGATTCCCGATGCGGCACATCCGGTGGTGCCTGGCGGGTCGCTGGAAGATCTGTTTTTCTGCAACCTGCAACTATGCAGCCGTGTCGCAATAGCTGGTTTCACCGCTTTGGATGTAAGAAGGCATTGACTGCCCAAATGTGTCGATGATTTCGCTGTGCGTAAGACAGGCAGGTCAGACTTGATCCGTTGGTATTCACTACTGCTTTATTTGTTGCTTCCACTTTTATTCGTGCGGCTCATCTGGCGCGGTTTTCGCAATCCAGCCTACTGGTATCGGTGGCACGAGCGGTTCGGATTCATTCCAAACTCTGAGACCTCGCAAATTATTTGGATTCATGCGGTATCTGTTGGTGAGGTGCGCGCGGCAGCCCCACTTGTTAACAATCTGTTAGAGCGCCATCCGGGCGGTAGCATCATGATCACCACAACAACCCCAACCGGCTCCGAGCAGGTGGGGTTGCTATTCGGAGATAAGGTTGCCCACAGTTATGTGCCTTATGACCTGCCTTCCGCTGTAAACCGTTTCCTTGACCGTGTGCGGCCGAAAATCGCAGTGATCATGGAAACCGAGCTGTGGCCGAATATCTTTCATACCTGTCATCAACGCAATATACCGATCATCATCGCCAATGTCCGGCTCTCGGAGTCATCCCTGCGCGGATATAAAAAAATTGCTCGGCTTGTTAAATCAACGTTACAGCAAGTCAGTAAAATGGCGGTACAGTCGCAGGCGGATGCAGAGCGTCTGCTCGCTCTGGGGGCTCCTGAGTGGATCATCCGCGTTACCGGCAGTATGAAGTTTGACATGACTCTCCCTGCCAGCGTACTCGAATCGGGAGAGGCGTTGCGCCGGGAGTGGGGTGCCGCGAGGCCGGTATGGGTGGCGGCAAGCACGCATGAAGGCGAGGACGAGAGGTTGCTTACCGCATTCCGGGAGATCAAGACGCGGTTTGCGAATCTGCTATTGGTTCTTGTACCGAGGCATCCGGAGCGTTTCGCACCGGTTGCCAGACTGTGCCGAAAGGCTGGTTTTCGCGTCGCGCTTCGCAGCAAGGTACGTGGGCCGCTGGAGGAGACTGTTGATATCCTTGTGGGAGATACCATGGGCGAATTGCTTATGTTTTTCGCCGCCTCGGACCTGGCCTTCATTGGCGGCAGCCTGGTTCCAACAGGCGGGCATAATCTTCTGGAGGCAGCCGCGGTCGGTAAGCCTATGATATTCGGCCCGCACATGTTCAATTTCAAGGAAATCAGCGCCCTGGCATTGGAGCGGGGTGCGGGAATCCAGGTGCAAAATGAATCACAGTTGGCCAGCGCGGTCACTAACTATCTCAGTGAGCCCAACCTCCGGTACGAGGCCGGTCAGGCTGGAAAAAACATGGTCGAAGACAACCGGGGCGCGCTGGAACAAACACTCGTACTGATCAATGAGTTGCTACCGGCATAATGTTTCCGCTGTGTCGTATTGAATCAGACCGATCGGTCGAAAAAAAGTTAATGCGGCAGCCATCATTGACCGGAGGCCAAGTCGTTTTATCACTTAACTACGGACAGTCAGCGTCTTCGTTTCCTTGGCGCCGAATGTCCGTTATCAATGCAATACCGGTGGTCCGGTGTCAGGGGCTGTTCTTGTTAATGGGGAGGCATGGTGCAGGATCATGCGCCAACCAAGGTCTGTCAATCGGTATATGTTTGTTGCGAGCACTGGGGACTGGTCCCCGGCCTCACCTTCAATCAAGAAGTTCTCGTGTAACACATGCACGGCCAGATCGCCGATCTGCAGGTGCTGCCGGTTGTTGATCACAATCTTCATCTTCGGGGAATGGCGAAATATCTGAGACCAGCTTTTTTTGATGAGGTCTAATCCGAGCAGTCTGGGGCGTAAGGGGTGTATGCAGACCATATCGCCGCCGGTATCCCACACGGCCATCATCGCCTCCAGGTTACCATCCTCAAAGGCCTTGTAAAAGCCGGCCTCGGCCTCCTCCGGTGTTGAAAATCGAGTGTTGCTCATTCAAGCCACTTGTTTATCTCAAGCAAATCACTTTCGGCGAGAATGCCGGCGGCCTGTTTCAGCAGCAAGATATTGATAATGTAGTCATAGTGCGCATCGACGTAGTCGCGTTTTGCGCGGAACAGGTCACGTTGAGCATTCAGCACGTCGATGTTGGTTTCGATCCCGGCCTGAAAGCCCTCTTGCTTTGCCTCCAGCGCGCTTTCGCTGGCAATAACCGCCTGATTCAGGGCGCGGATCCTCTTCACGCCGCTGCTGACACCGAGATAGGCGGACCGTGTGGTGCGCACGGTGTTGCGTCGTTCACGCTCATAGGCCTGCGTCGCGGCATCATAACGGTGTTTGGCCTCTGCGGTCAGCGAGCTGACCAGTCCGCCCTGGATGAGCGGTAAATTGAGCTCCACCCCTATACTGTTGCTATCTCGCTCTATTTCGGTATCCGGGGCAACGACGCTGCGAACGTCATCATCGCTCGAGCTGCTACCGACAATATCCACGGTCGGGAAATGGCCGGCGCGCTGGCGGCGGATTTCCTGGCGGGCAATCTCCGCGCCCGCCTCGGCGGCGATCACGGAGAGATTTTGTGCCAGCGCTTTCTGCATCCAAATATCGATATCCGGAGGATCGGGACTCACGAGCGGGTATCCCGGGCGCGGACGCGCGACCTGCTCAATGGTGCGTGCGGTGAGCTCTCGCAAGGCCTCGCGGGCATCGTCGAGCGCATTGGTCGCCTCGATTTCCTGGGCTTCACCAAGCTCGTAGCGTGCCTTTGCGTCATGGACGTCGGTGATGGTACCAAGCCCGACCTCGAGTCTGGCATTGGCCAGATCAAGTTGGGTCTTGTTGGCGGTTTTTTCCGCGACAGCGAGATCGACACCGACGTGTGCCAGCAACAAGCCGAAATACGCCTGCGCCACCCGGATGAATAAGGCCTGTTCGGCGGCAGCGAACTCGGCTTGCGCTTTGCGAACCGTGACCTTGGCCTGTTTGAGGCCCGCGAACAGGGCGGCGTTGTACAGGGGCTGCGTTAAACTGAGGCTGTATCCCGTGCCGCTAAAAGTCACATCACTTGTTTCATCAGGACCACCGGAATCTTTTGTAGTTGTTTCATTATCGAAGCGGGTGCGATTGGCGCTGGCGCTGATGTTCGGCAGCAACAACGCCCTCGCCTGGGGCAGTGTTTCTTTTTCCGCCTTGTAGGCGGCCTTGGCCTCCAGATAGGTGGGGTCGTGTTGCCTGCCGAGCCGTAATACCTCTGTCAGGTCCTCCGCATAGGCGGCCGGACCGCAACCCAGGAATCCAAGGACGACAGCAACCCACAGCGACGGCAGCCGCGCACCTAGGCGGGAGCGGTCGCGGTTGCTTTTAGCCTGGCATGGGGCGGCAGCGTTAATACTTCGGCATCGCCGGGTCGATCTGCCTGGCCCAAGCATCAATGCCCCCCTGGAGGTTGTGCAGGTTATTAAACCCCTGGTGCTGCAAGTAGTAGGCAACCTGGTAGCTGCGAACGCCGTGATGACAAAGCACGATGATTTCCTTGTCTTTGTCCAGCTCGTGCAGGCTGCTCGGAATCCGCCCCATGGGGATCTGCCTGGCGCCGGGCAGCGAACAGATGGTGCATTCCCAGGGCTCACGCACATCCAGAATCAGGGGTTGATTCTCACGATCAGCCAGGTGTGCCTGCAGTTCCTTGACGGACATTTGGCGGACCCTATTTCCTGCGGTGGCGATGTGCACAAGCTGCGTTTGAATTCAAATGACTACAAATGACTAAAAGATGAACCGCTCACGTTCCCTGGCGTTGATCAGTGGCGGCAGATCCGTTTCGAACAGGGTTGTTTCGGCAATGCTGTGCTCGGTGACGCGGCGAGCGAGGGTGACTTCCATGACCGGTGGTTTGCCGACAATGGCTATCAAGCGTCCCCCATTAGCGAGACTCTCGGGAAAACTCTCCGGCAGAAACGGCAGGGAGCCGGTGATGATAATCACATCGTAAGGTTGATGTGCATCCCAGCCATTGGCGCCGTCACCGACTTCCAGGGTGACATTCATAATCCCGTGGTCGCTCAGGCGCTTTTCGGCAGCCTCGTTGAGCCGCGGCAGGATTTCGACGCTGTAGACATGCTTGCCCAGAGAGGCCAGCAGCGAGGTCATATAACCGCTACCGGTGCCGATCTCCAAAATGGTGTCGTTGGGATCGATTTCCAGCGCCTGCAACAAACGCGCCTCTAGCTTAGGCGGCATCATGACCTGTCCCTGCTCGAGGGGAATATTCATATCGGCATAGGCCAGATTACGGTATCGCTCGGGAACATACTCCTCACGCGGTGAGCGGGCGATCAAGTCCAGCACCCGCTGGTCGAGCACCTCCCAGGGCCGGATCTGTTGTTCGACCATGTTGTAGCGGGCGGTTTCCAGGTTGATCGGGGACATAGCAGTTTCACCATTCCGTTAAAAAAATGAACACAAAAAATGAACACAAAAGAGTAAGCGCTTTACCGGGGCAGCGCAAGCAGCCTGCCCGTGGATCGATGGGCGGCCGCCACCGGACCGCAGTGGATTTTTCAGCGATATCCGGCGGTTTTATGGGCATATATAAAGTTGCAATCCGGCCGCGAATCCATTAGCGTCAGGTGGATTCAGCTGGGGGTGCCTGACCACTGAGCTTATCGATGGTATTGTCCTGCTCGCGCCAGCGGGCGTTTTAGGTCGATTTAGTGGCCAGGCTGAGAGACACCCTTTGAACCTGAACCGGTTAATTCCGGCGTAGGAAAGCCTGACATCCATCCTCGCTCTCCTGCGCCACGCACGCCCCTCGTGGCAAGGAGAACAGCATGAGCGCTGATCCAAAAGAGTTTCTCAGCAGGACCGCCCGGGTAGATGAGGCGGCCATTCAGCCCTTTCCGAACTCCCGGAAGATCTACGTTAGCGGCAGCCGGCCCGATATCCGCGTACCCGTGCGTGAGATTACCCTGAGCGATACGCCGGCCGGTTTTGGCGCGGAGAATAATCCGCCGCTGACAGTCTACGACACCTCGGGTCCGTATACCGATCCGGGTGTCGATATCGATGTTCGCCGGGGACTCCCCGATGTGCGTACGCCCTGGCTCGCAGAACGTTACGATACCGAGGTGTTGCCGGAGCAGACCTCCGAGTACGGCCGCAGCCGGGATGCCGATAAGAGGCTCGATGCCTTGCGCTTCGAGGGCCATCGGCGCCAGCCGCGCCGCGCCGGAACGGGCTGTAACGTGACCCAGATGCATTATGCGAGGAAGGGTATCGTCACCCCGGAGATGGAGTTTGTGGCGATCCGGGAGAATCTGCGGCTGGAGCTGTATAAAGAGCAGCTCGCGCAACAGCATCCGGGCGTCGGTTGGGGTGCCGAGTTGCCTGCGGCGATCACGCCCGAGTTCGTGCGTGCCGAGGTCGCGCGCGGGCGGGCCATCATCCCGGCGAACATCAACCACACCGAGCTGGAGCCGATGATTATCGGCCGCAACTTCCTGGTGAAGATCAACGCAAACCTGGGCAATTCGGCGGTGACCTCTTCGATCGAGGAAGAGGTGCATAAGATGACCTGGGCCATCCGGTGGGGCGCCGATACCGTTATGGACCTGTCCACCGGCAAGAACATCCATGAAACGCGCGAGTGGATCATCCGCAATTCGCCGGTCCCGATCGGCACTGTGCCGATCTATCAGGCGCTGGAGAAGGTGGACGGCAAGGCCGAAGCGCTAACGTGGGAGATCTTCCGTGACACGTTGATCGAGCAGGCCGAGCAGGGTGTGGATTACTTTACCATCCATGCCGGCGTGCTTTTGCGTTATGTGCCGCTGACCGCCAGGCGCGTCACCGGCATCGTCTCCCGGGGCGGCTCCATCATGGCCAAGTGGTGTCTGGCCCACCACGAGGAGAGTTTCCTCTATACGCACTTTGAGGAGATATGCGAGATCATGAGAGCCTACGATATCTCGTTTTCCCTCGGTGACGGGCTACGGCCCGGCTCGATCGCCGATGCCAATGACGAGGCCCAGTTTGCGGAGTTGAAGACGCTGGGGGAGCTCACTCAACTCGCCTGGAAACATGATGTGCAGACCATGATCGAAGGACCCGGTCACGTCCCCATGCACCTGATCAAGGAAAACATGGACCGGCAGCTCAAGGAATGTCACGAAGCGCCATTCTATACGCTCGGACCCCTGACCACCGACATCGCACCGGGTTACGACCACATCACCTCGGGTATCGGCGCCGCCATGATCGGTTGGTACGGTACCGCCATGCTGTGTTATGTGACACCCAAGGAGCACCTGGGCCTGCCCAATCGCGACGACGTCAAGGAGGGTATCATCACCTACAAGATCGCCGCCCACGCCGCCGATCTGGCCAAGGGCCATCCGGGTGCGCAGATTCGCGACAACGCCATGTCAAAGGCCCGGTTCGAGTTTCGTTGGGAGGATCAATTCAACGTGGGGTTGGACCCCGATCGCGCCCGCGACTACCACGATCAGACCTTGCCCAAGGAATCCGCCAAACTCGCCCATTTCTGTTCGATGTGTGGCCCGCACTTCTGCTCAATGAAGATTACGCAGGAAGTGCGGGATTACGCCAAACAAAAGGGTATTTCCGATGATGGTGCCTTACAAGACGGTCTCGACGAAAAGGCCGCCGAGTTTAAACGCGCCGGCAGCGAGATCTATCGAAAAGCCTGACGGATAGATGCGTCGCGCATCAATCGCGGCATGGCCGCGACCATGCGCCCGGCAGTTCCCCGTAAGCAGTCGTGGGCGATGAGGCGCTAATGCGATGTGAATATAGCAGGCGCCCGTGCCCAAAAAGATGGCAAGGGCAGGCGCCACAGGACGTGCCGCATCGAGAACCACATATGTCAGTGTTTGATTCCCGGAGCGAGCCGCGCGCAAATCCGCCGGGAGCGAGGAACGGTACATGGACGTACCGAATGTGAACCTAAGGATGGAATTTGTGCGTAAGCCCCGAAAGGGCGAGCCGCAGGGAGGCGGCGAGCACCTGCGCCTCGGCCACTAGAGTAGCGGTACACGGACGTACCACCTGCGGAGCTAGGGATGCAAAAGGGACATGGAAGGAGTTTTTTTCAGTATACTGCGACGCCACACCAGAGCGATCTGCTCGGATCCCTGCTGTCCTGGTTCCCTGGGCCGGAGAAAGAAGAGCAGGGCGTTCGACTTTGCAGGCAGGTTTGCGGATCTTACAACGGGGCTGAACTGGCTCGCGCGGGGCCGCCATCGCAGTCAGCCAGCCAATTCGCCGATCGCCTGCCGGCGATGTTCCGTCCTCAGGTTCGATCCGAAGCACGACCCGGCGCACAGCCCGCGTGCTCTTGCGGACCATTCACCGGGCCGCGGCTATTCCACCTATACTGAATAGTATCAACCAATGGGAGTCGGGGTGAGAGCCCGTTTGGATCAACCACGAAAGCATGGCCAATAACAAGACTACCCAGAGCAGCCAGACCCCGAATTCGCGTGTGGATTCCGGTAACCGTGTATTGACTCTGATCGGGCGGCTGACTTATAGCCGCTGGTTAGTGGCCGCCGTGTTCTTCATTGCCACGGCGCTTATTGTCTGGAATACGGTTCAGCGTGCACGCGAGCTAAGGGCGCAAGAGCATTTGTTGGTGCAAACGGCGATCAATAATGCGGCCCGGGAGATTGAGCTGCAGTTAACCGAATTGCGGCGGGCGGTAATGCTATTCGCTCAGGGTCAGCGTGGGCTTATCCTACAGGTCGCTCGCAGCGGTGACGGTGGCGAGAGATATGAAAAATTAGTGACCGAAGTACATAACGTATTCCCCGAGGCCTTTGCTGTCACGGTCGCCGATGGTAAGGGACAGGCATTCATTGAGGACTTCGAAGGATTCATCGAGCAGATCTGTAAGGACGACATTCGCCGTTTCGCGATCGAGCGGCAAGCTCCAGGAATATTCGTACACCCCAATCCACTCGGGTATCACTTCGACATCATGGTGCGGGTTCCGTTGGCGGACGCCGGTCAGGGCATCTTTTTCGTGAGTTTCCTTGCCAAGGGGCTCGCACGCCGTCTTGCTACCAATCAGTTGCCGCAATACCAGTTGTTGCTGCTCAGATCAGACAGGGATGGGCTGATCGAATTGACCGAGACAGGAGCCCGCGACACACTGGAGCGTGAGCTTTTTCTCAAAGCTGAAGAGCGGCGGGCAATCGTCTATAAAACACCGGTGTCAGGAACGCTCTGGGAGTTGGCCGCGCTACCCAGACAGCCCGCGCACCGCCTGGTGCAGACCCCAGCCTATCAGCAGGCTCTGCTTTCATTGCTGGTATTGGCAATTGTCGGTCTGGTGGCGGCCTGGCAGCTGCGCCGGTCGGATCGCAATATCCTCGTGCAGAGCAATATGCTGGCCCGGCAAGCCGACCAATTGCAGCAAAGCCACCGGTTGCTGTCGGCGATAAGCCGCGCTCAATCGCAATATATTACCGAGACCGACCCGCAGACCTTATTTCATGATCTGTTGTACGACTTCCTTGCTCTGACGGGCAGCGAGAAGGGGTCTATCGGTGAGGTTCTATATACCGGACAGGGACAGCATTATTTTAAGGTTCGTGCAACGGCCACGTCCGCGCCGAAGGAGGTGACGCACGAGTCTCACGATCAGCGCGCCCAAGGCGATATGGAGATGTATGATCCTAACCCCTTGTTCAATGCAGTCATGAGCGCAGGAATGCCGGTAATCTATAACGATCCGGCCAATGATCCATGCGATGGCAGCCTGCGGGAGGTATATCCGCACCTGTCAGCATTCCTTGGGGCGCCCCTCTACAGGGCAGAGAGACTGGTTGGAGTTGTGGGTCTTGCCAACCGGCCGGGCGGGTATGATCAGGATTTGCTTGAGAAACTACAGCCACTGATCTCAACGGGCGCCCATCTTTTCGAGGCTTACAGATTGGCGGAGCAGCGCGAGCAGGCGCAGGCCAAGCTAAGCCAGAGCGGAACCCGCATGCGGGCGGTCCTGGATAATATTATTGATGGCATTATCACGATCGATGACAGTGGTGTAATCGAGTCCTTCAATCCGGCGGCGGAAAAGATCTTTGGTTACAGCGCAGATGAGCTGATAGGCAAGAATGTCAGCCTTCTTACGCCAGAGCCTCATCGAAGCCGGCATGATGAATACATCGAGAACTACAAGCGGACCGGGGAAGCGAAAATCATCGGCATAGGCCGAGAGGCCGAGGCCCAACGCAAGGATGGATCCAGGTTTCCAATGGAGCTCGCCGTCAGCGAGATGTGGCTTGGCGACAGGCGTATGTTCACCGGTGTCGTCCGCGATATTACGGAGCGCAAAAAGGTCGATCGGTTGAAGAATGAATTCATCTCCACCGTCAGTCATGAACTGCGCACACCATTGACGTCTATCCGCGGCTCAATCGGCCTTATTATAGGCGGCGCCGCCGGCGAGGTACCGGAAAAAGTCAGCTCGTTACTGCGCATCGCTGAGGACAACAGTGACCGTCTGGTGCGCCTTATCAATGATATGCTGGATGTCGAGAAGATAGAGTCAGGCAGGATGCAGTTCGATATCCAGCCGCACGTGTTGATGCCACTGGTAGAACAGGCGATCGCCGCAAATCAGGCCTACGGCGAGCAGCTCGGCGTCCGGTTGGAGTTGCGCGAGCACCTGTCGGATGCGCAGGTGGCTGTTGATGCTGATCGTATCACCCAGGTGCTCACCAACCTGTTGTCCAATGCCGCCAAATTCTCACCCGAAGGCGGCACTGTAGAGGTAGCGGTGATCCGGGCCAACGGAAACATCAGGGTATCGGTTAGCGATCAAGGTCCGGGGATACCGCAGGAGTTTCGCGACAGGATCTTTGAAAAATTCGCCCAGGCTGATTCCTCCGACAGCCGCCAGCGAGGTGGAACGGGGTTGGGTCTTTCGATAAGCAAGGCGATTGTGGAGAAACACGGCGGCCGGATCGCTTTCGAAACCGTGCCTGGCGCCCGGACCTGCTTTTATTTCGATCTGCCGGAATGGCAGATAGAGCTTGTCGCGACAGAACGTGCGGTTGCCGGGCTTGGCAGAAGTTCGCGTGTGCTTGTGTGCGAGGATGATCCGGATGTGGCCAACTTGCTTGGAATGATGCTGGAACAGGACGGTTTTTTCCCCGATATCGCCTACAGCGCTGAACAGGCCAAGGAACTGCTTTCCAGGAACCAGTATGCCGCGATGACCGTCGATATAATGTTGCCGGACCAGGACGGGATTTCCTTAATCCGCGAGTTAAGGGAGAAGAAGCAGACCCGGCATCTTCCCGTCGTTGTCGTATCCGCAAAGGCCGAGCAGAACCGCCAGGCGCTCAATGGCGGTGCCATCGGCATTATTGATTGGCTCAGTAAACCGATCGACCAGCAACGTTTGCTCGAGGCCGTGGAGCTGGGTGCATCTGAAAACGATGTGGTTACGCCGCAAATTTTGCACGTCGAGGATGATGCCGACGTAGTGAAGGTAGTCGTGGCGCTTTTGGAACCGGTGGCGCACATTACCCATGCCCGTACCCTGAACGAGGCGAGGAGACTGCTCGCCCGGGACAGCTTCGATCTGGTCATTCTTGATGTCGCCCTGCCCGACGGTGCCGGATTAGAGCTGCTGCCGGATATTAACCGAATCGTTCCGCCTTTACCGGTACTGGTTTTCTCGGCGCAAGAAATGGATAAAGACGCCGTGCGCTATGTCAACAGCGCATTAGTCAAATCATGCACCTCCAACCAGGATCTTATCGACACCATAGACTCACTGATCAGCAAGAGAGGCTTTTATCGGGCTGATCCGCGCTGACAAAAAGCCGAACCGGAAGCGTAGTCCGATGTAGAAGCAAAAAAGAACACCACCTAGCCGGTATCAGCGGTTTCACACCGTCATGCCAGGGTCTGCCCGCAGTGCCAGCAGGTCTCGAAGTTCCCCGGGTTCTCCTCGCCGCAAGTGGGACAGGCGACCGGGTCGAAGACTCCGGGGTCGCGCCCAAAGGCGGCCACGACTTCCCGGGCCCGCGGCAGGTCATCCTCCCGTTGTAACCAGATCTCCGGGTAGGCGTGAATGAACGGTATCTCTCCCAGTGCACCATGCGTGTGTTCGTTCAGCACCTTCGCCTGTATGCCTTCCGCCGCCAACAGGTGCAGCATGAGGTACGCTTCCTGCAGATTTGCGGCGCTATACAGCTTCAGCACGGACAATCTTGGGCGATTATTAATCCTTTAATCGAAAACCGACTTTGATCTTGACCTGGTAATGAGCGACCTTGCCTTCAAGCAAATGGCCGCGGGTCTCAACGACCTCGAACCAATCCAGGTTCGACAGCGTTTTTGATGCCCTCGCGACAGCCTGCTGGATGGCGTCATCGGTACCTTTGGTAGATGAACCTACCAGCTCAACGATCTTGTAGACATGGTTACTCATCGTTTCCTCCTGTGGTTTCGGTATTATTGCTTGTGCAACGGGGTCTCAGTGTAACAAAAACCGGACCAAGGGAAATCACAATTCTGACAGGATAATCTTCGGTGACAGTCGAGTGAGGGGTCAGGGGCCCGGTTACCGGTAAGGCGGCGGCCCAGGTGGGCCAGGTACATTATTTTTAGGCGGTTTGACAAGACAGGCCGGTCGCCGACAATTTTTCGCCGAATGTAGGGGGCTAGAGGCCTCTGAGTGTTGTTGAGGGCCGACTATTAACGCGTACAATTGTGGGTGGATGCCGTTGATAGCCTCTTGGGCCGAAGGTTGTATTTGCGTGCTTTTGGACGCCGACGCCCTCGGGTGTTGTTCAGTGGTATTGGGTCTCTTGCAAAAAGACCCAAGGAACGGCAAAGGAACTGTTGGATTCGTATCCCGTAGGCGCGTTAAATTTACTATTATGGGATAGTGCGACAGAAGGCTCTTCGTATTTATCAAAGGAGGTCAGAGCAGGGACTATGGCAGACACAAAAGCACTATTGATGGTCGTCACAAGTCACGACCGTATCGATGACGAGCACGCCACGGGTGTATGGTTTGAGGAATTCGCGATTCCATATCAGCGTTTTTGCGAGCAAGGCTATGAGGTGACGGTCGCCAGCCCCAGGGGCGGCGCAGCGCCCGTCGATCCGCGCAGCATGCCCGAGGACAAGGATGCCGCAAAGAACAAGGCGGCCCTTGAGGTCCTGGGGTATACCCTGCCTTTGCGGGAGATGAATGTATCCACATTCGATGCGGTGTTTTTCCCCGGCGGGCACGGGACGATGTATGACATGGCCAATAACCCTGACGTGGCCCGGCTGGTCGGGCGTTTTGCCGACGCGGGGAAAGTCATCGCCTCGGTTTGTCACGGCCCCGCGGCGCTGGTGGGCGCAACCTTTGCCGACGGCACGCCGGTGGTCAAAGGCCGCAGGGTGACAGCATTTACCAATGAGGAAGAGGCGGCGGTGGAGCTGGATAAGTTGATGCCCTTCTTGCTTGAATCGAAGCTGCGCGAATTGGGAGCCTACGTAGAGCCTCGTCCCATTTGGCGTGACCACGTGGTCGTGGATGGCAAGTTGGTGACCGGACAGAACCCGCAGTCGAGCGGTAGTTCCGCAGAGGCGGTCATCAAGTTATTATCACAATAACGATGCGTTTGTAATTTGCGACCCTCAAGCAAGCCGGCCTCATATGACTCGGGCTGCGGTATGACGCCCGGGCATTTTCATTTGCGTTGCGTCGTTGAGGATGAGGTTGTCGCGCTTTATTACAATTGATGTACTAACAGGGCACTTCGGGAGCTGGCAAAATGGAGATAAGACTAGGCTGGTTCATGGCAGGATTGTTATCCATCTTGCTCATTGGGAACAGCGCCTGGGCCGCTGAAACCACCATTACCTGGCATGGGCATGCGACATTCGAGATCCTCACTCCGGGTGGTGCGGTGCTGATGATTGATCCCTGGCTGAAGAACCCGATGAATCCGCGCACGGTGGAAGGCGAGGACCCACTGGAGGCGATAAAAAAGCTGGACTATATCCTTGTAACACACGGTCATTTTGATCATATAGGTGATTCGGCTGCACTGGCCACAAAAACCGGTGCCCGCCTCATCGCCAGTTTCGAGCTCGGGACGAATATGGCCAAGCTTCTAGGTTATCCCAGAACCCAGATGGGGTTCGACACGCTGATGAACATCGGTGGCGAGATCCAGATCGCCGGCGGTGAGGTGAGCGTTTCGCTGACGCCTGCGGTGCACTCAAGCGGCATTACCAATCCACGCGCCGGCGAGAATGAGCCTGATATGGTCTATGGCGGCAATCCGACGGGGATCGTCGTGAAGATCAAAGACGGCCCTGCCATTTACCATACCGGTGACACCGCCTATTTCAAGGATATGGAAGTGATCGCCGAGCAGCATGCGCCGGATCTGGCGCTGATCAATATCGGCGGCCATTTCGGTATGGAGCCGGAAATGGCAGTGAGGGCAGCGGCCGCCGTGAAAGCCAAATACGTCATACCCCATCATTACGGCACCTTTCCGGTGCTCACCCAGGATCCCGAGGAATTTGTTGCGGGTCTGAAAAGGACGCGGATGCGTCACATACCGATGGCGCCCGGCGATACGATTCGCTTCAAGGGCCGGAAACTGGTCCGCGAATGAGCCCCGACTCCCGGATGCCCGGCGTCTCCGCCCCCTGATTGGTCGCGGCTAGGCGCCCCCGGCACTTTGATGGTATACGGGGGACATGCCGATGTTGCGATCTATTGGAACCTGGCCAGCGCCGGGTCAGTCATCTTTTGCTCCGGAAGACCGGTCATGACAGGGATCTCGGACAGGCGTGGCATGCCTGCCTTTGCTGTCACCTTGCCGTCTTTATCCTTCCACACAATCCCGGGTGTACCGGTCATGCCGAAGTTCTGCATCAGTTCGCTGTTTTTCCGGATCTTGGCCGCAGTTTTCGGCTTGACCGAAGCGCTGCCTGCCGCAGACGTTTCTTTGCCATGGCCCAAATTCTGCATCGTGTCCCGGAAAGCCGCGCCTTTGTCGGATGCCTCCAGAATGGCGGCCGCCTTGGTCTGGCTCGACGGCCTCAAGTACGCCACCGGAAGCCAGCGCACCTGCAGACCGACCTTTTCGTAAGGTTGCAGGGCCTTCCAGGCCATTTGGCAATACGGGCAGTTGGGATCGAAAAACACATAAAGCGTACTTTTGGGATTTTTGCTCTTGCCTTCGACGGCAAAGGACGCCTTTCCCAGGTCTTTGTACAGGGCCCCATAATCCGGGCGGGGAATGTACTTGTCGCTGTATAACGTCGTGAGATTCTCGCCGTTTTCGTCGATCAGCATGCCTGAGAGCAGCGTTTTGTCGTCCGGCGTCGTGTACACGATCATATACTTTCCGTTCTGCGACACCACCCAGCCCTTCATGTTGGAGGCGGCGGGAAAGCTTTTTTCGACTTTCACGCCCTTGTCGATGATGGATTGGATGATTTTCGGGTAATCCGCCGCCATCGCTAAGCTGCCCGGTGCGAGTAACAAAATCGCCACAGCGGTCTTTCCCGCGAATGCCTTGACCGCAGCCAGTTCCGGCATCGAGTCAGCCGCGTGAGATAGAAGTTTTATCATTACAATTCTCCATTTTGCAGCGGGCGCAACCGCAGCCTGCCACTTACAAGCCCAACGGCGCGCCGGCGAAAAACCGGCGCGCCGTGTGTATTGTCGCCCGACCGGAGGACAAATAGCCAGTCGGATTACAGCTAAAATCGCAGAACAGCCAACCCGGCTTAAAGACCTGAGTGGGCCAGGCCGCCGTCGTGCAGCACGGGTCGCTGCCCAAAAGGCAATGCCTCCCATCGCGTGTCTATTCGCCCCTGACCTTGGGGCTCCATCCGATTTTCCTCGGCGCGCCTTATGCCATTGTGACTCGGCGGCAGTAGGAAAGTTGCATCAATCAAATATCGCTATGGCGGGGCGCTGAATTCGTCCGCGTTTTGGTTGCGTGCTACCCGACTGGATCGGCACCGCCGTTATACAGATACAATATCTTTGAGCATAAATATTGTTATCGGTGCATAAATAATTTGGAACACGCGAAGATACCAATTTCTTCTTTTAGCCAGCTATGCCATCGCGCGCTTTTTCCCTGTGTTCTGCCGCTTTCTGCCTGATTCTCGGCGGGCTGCCATGAATTCGCGCCTAATGGGCCGCGCGAGGAACGCCGGTCGCGGAAATTCGCCCGAACTTTATGGTATGATGTGCCCACGATTCGGCATGGGTGGGGCGGTGTTCGTAATTTTCGTTGATTGATCCGCTTTCCAGGCGTTTTATAACAAAAAACGGAGCATAGAAACATAATAAAAAACTAATGCAAGCCGCCCGGTTGCACGGGGCGGCCCGAGACAGGCGCGAATCTCCCATTGCCGTTTGTTGTGGAATCTATTGTAAGAAATTGTGGGGGATTTCAATGGGCAAAAAAATGCAATTCGCGTCGCTTTCGGTGGCGGCAGTAATGCTAGTGATAAGCGGAGTATTGCTTGTCTATCCGCAGTCCGTCGCTGCACAACAAGAGCCCGCCAACTGCAAAGGGGCAACAGCTAAGCGGCTCCTGATCGCGGCGCGGAATAACGATATACCGACTGTTTCAAGATTGATCGATTGTGGGGTCGATCCAAGCGGTGAAGCTATCTGGCGTCAGGTCGTTGCGCCCAAATATGGCGAGGTGATGACCCTTCGCGCGACGCCATTGCACGCGGCGGCCTGGAACGGACACTTGCAGGTCATTCGGATACTGATCAACGCGGGTGCGGATCTGGATGCGTTTGACGAATGGAACTTTACCCCGCTCATGATTGCGGCTGAGACCGGTAAAACAAAAGTCATCAGGTTGTTATTGAACGCGGGTGCCGATGCGAACTTGAAGTCACGCTGCGCCAACTGCCGGAATGACACCGCGCTTACCATCGCCTCGGAGTTTGGTCATGCGGAGGCGGTTCGCTTGCTTTTGGAAAATGGCGCCGACAGGCAGCACAAAAGAAAAGAAGGATTATCAGCGAGAAATCTGGCAGTGCTAAATGGACACAAAAACGTCGTAACTGTTTTTCGACGGATTAAATGAGTAGACGTCTTGCCATCAAACGATTAAGGCGTTGACGCGAGCCGTAGCGCTCGACACCCCAACCCCGCGATTGCAGCAGGCATCGCGCCTCCAACGGTCGGTGTGATGTGGTCGCTGCGGGGCGCGGCCGCCAATGTCCGCTATTCGAAGACCCGTTTAAATGGGGCTTTTGCGGATTATATGTTAGTAATTCACGATATTATAATACATCCCCTTTTATTCTCCTGACTGGGCGGGGCTGGAATGACGATCGAACAATTCGAGAGCTGGTCGACCACCATTTGCATCACCGGGCTGGTTCTGTACATGCTGTTTGTGATTTACAAATTGGCCAAGGAATCGAACGCCGGCAAGTTCGGGTATGTGGTGTTGTTTATTGCCCTGGGGCTTGGCATGTTCGGCTTTATCGCCAAGGCCGTCCTCGTTGAGGTAATGAAGCTGTAGCAGCTTGCCGAAAAAAGGGGGCTTTCAGCTAGCTGCCAGGCGTCACAGGACGTGCTACCTGGGAAACTAAGGATGCAAAAGGGCCATGAGAAGGACTTTTTCAGCATCCCGCCAGGATCAGCCGCACTGCCGTTGCCAGGGAACGCTTTGCCCGCTGGACAGGGGTCGGTAGAGTGCGCGCATCACCCGATGGTGTCTTCAGCAAACGCCTTGTAACCGGCCGGCGGCTGTGTTGGCATTGGTTGCGTATCTTTCGGGCCCGCCGGGCGAAATGGTGTAAATCTTGTGTGTGCTCTCTACCAAAGAGATGCCTGTGCGCCTGGCGAGCGCGGGTCCCCGGGTAATCCTAGGCTCGCGATAAATGGCGTTTTCCAGCCAAAAACGCCGAGCAACAAGCCGCATCCGCCCGGTACCGGGCACATCGAGCATGCATATTATGCCGCCAGTCTTAATGTTTTTAGCCAGATGAGTATTCTGCAAGACTACAGAGCCGTTATTCTCGACATGAACAGCACGTTCATGTTCAACGAGGATCGATTCTCGGCACGCGAAGACTTTGCGGCAACTTACAGGGAGATCGGAGGCAGCCGCCTGAAGAGCGGTGAGGTCAACAGGGCTATCCGTAACTGCTATGGCAAGATATGCCTTGACTACCAGAATCCGGAAAAATACGGCAACTTTCCGCAAGTACGTGACGTATTATCGAGCCATTGTCACATCGATGACACCTCAGAGGAGGATATCGCATTACTGGAAAAAGTCTTTGCGCTTCATGAGCTTGGCACGATTCCGGAGCAATATGCCTGTTACCTTAAGCGGCTAGCGGACAGCCACGAGTTGGGACTTATCGCGAACATTTGGGCGAGAAAAGATCTGTGGCTGGAAGAATTTGCAAGAGTTGGAATTCACTCCTTGTTTACAAAAATGATATTTTCCTCGGATACCACCAGCATAAAACCCTCGCAAGTTCTGTTTGACATGGCGCTCGAGGCGTTTGCTGCTGATAGATCGCAAATCCTGTTCGTGGGTGACAGTCTGAAATACGATATGGAAGGCGCGAAGGCGGCGGGGTTGTCTACGGCATGGATAAATTCGGAGTATCATTCCGCAGGCCTGTGCCACGTCCTGGCGGATCATATCATTGACGATCTGTTACACCTTGAATAGATGTGCGGTACTGCCTAACGCCAATTAACGATAATCGGTACGCGCGCTGACCTGTTGTGATGATAAACCGGGGCACTATGATTAAACGTATCGTGTTGTGGAGACTGAAGGGCGCAGCCTCGGAGCCTGCCGGGCTGGAGAATGCCCTCGAAGTCAAAGAGGTTCTGGAGTCCCTTGACGGCAAAATACCTGGTTTGCTGCGAATCGAGGTCGGTATCAATTTTAACAGCTCGGGCGAAGCATGCGATGTCGCGTTCTATGCGGAATTTGAGGATAAAGACGCCCTCGAGCGCTACAAAAACCATCCAGCACACGAAAAGATCAAGCCTGTGGTCATGGCGCTGCAGGAAGAGCGGCGTGTGGCCGATTATGAAATCTAGCCGGTCCAGGCGGCGGGGTGCGGGCTATACATGCAAGACGAGCCCTGAGGTGTTCAACGGACGCTTTCTTAACGGCTCCAAACCTTCTTTGCCTTTGTCAGCAGCGACGATACGTCACTTTCCTTTGTGATTGCTTGCCCCGAGGTCCTGTTGTCCCGCATCGGCTGGGATAAGATTACCTGGCGGCGCCCCGCTATTATTTTGCCCGAGGGCATGGAGATCGATCTCGGCGGTATCGGTAAGGAATACGCGGTCGATCGGACGGCACAGCTGCTCAGTCGACAGGCAAAGGGCAGCCTGCTCATTAACTTTGGCGGCGATCTTTTTGCGACCGGGCCGCGGCGCGACGGCCGCGGCTGTGTCATCGGCATCGAGGACCCGCAGCACGGTGTCATCACGCCGTGTGATAACGCGGCGCATGACGCCATCCGCTCATTCGAGCTCAGGCGGGGCGGAGTCGCGACTAGCGGCGATGCACGCCGTTTTCTGCTGAAGCAAGGAATACGCTACGGTCATATCCTGGACCCGCGTACCGGCTGGCCGGCACGCGCCGCGCCGCGTTCGGTGACCGTGGCGGGCGGGACCTGCACCGAGGCCGGCATCCTCGCCACCCTGGCGATGCTATATGGCGCCCAGGCGGAGGCCTTTCTGGACGCCCAGGGTGTAGAATACTGGTGCACCCGCTGACTGATATGGTGTAGTCCTTGAGAAAATCATTCGGCATGCTCTAATAACAACTGCCGATGGGCGAGGGCAGGGAGTATGGAACACCACGACCATTCTTTAGTTTTCTGGCAGAGGGAGATCCTTCCAAACATGAGACCAATTGAAGCCTGTATAACGTGCAAAGAGGTATGCGGACCAGCCGCGAACATTCACGTTCAGCGGTCTGCCCTATTCATCATCGTTCTGCTCACATTTATGGGGCCTGTATCGGCCGATCAAGTCATCGAGCTGAACACGCGACCCCAGGTGATCCAGCAGTTTCTGTTGATCGAGCACCCCGATCCAATCGCAAATGTCATATTATTCCCCGGCGGCAAGGGCAAACTGAAGCTGAACGAAGGCTGGTTGCGGAGGAGGGGAAACAATTTCCTGGTTAGAACACGGAAGGACCTGGCGGCGCTGGGTTTTACCGTGGCGCTGTTGAATGCGCCGTCGGACCGACAGGGGGCGCAGGGCATGTTTGGCGGATTTCGAGGCTCCCAAGAACATGCACAAGATATCGATGGCGTCGTGTCCTATCTGAAGGCACTGAACAACGCCGCGGTATGGCTCGTCGGAACGAGCCGGGGAACGGAGTCCGCCGCCAACGGCGCCATCAGACTCCAGGGCAACATCAACGGCCTGGTGCTGACCGCGAGCGTAACGCAGCCCAACAACAAAGGCGTTGAGCTCCCGCGTATGGACCTGGCGACGATCACGGCCCCAACATTGATCATCTCTCATAAAGACGACAAATGTCGGGTAACGCCGCCGGAAGGGGCGGAGAAAATCAAGGCCGGATTGACCAGGGCGCCAGAGGTCGTTATCAAGTATTTTGCCGGCGGTAAGGATCCTTTCCTTGATTCGTGCAAGGGACTCTCGCCACATGGATTCTATGGAATAGAAAGAGAGGTCATTGGCGAAATCGCCGCCTTTATCACCAGGAACTCAAGATGAATGAGCATGTGTTTTGCGCGCGGCTGGCGCACCGTGGTCTAACGTCCAGGTTTGACTATAGAAAGCTCGCAAAGCCTCCGCCCCGCTTTCGCCAGAGCCTTAGAGTTATCGAGTTGTCATGGTGATGCGTACCACAAAACAGGCGCGAGCGGCATCTATGGGTTCGCAAGTCGCAAGACCCGCGATGACGGTGATGCTGGTATTCTGTCTGACAGCACTCGTGGTGCAGGCCTGTTCAATCAAATTGGACGAAGAGGTGGTCTTTTTCCCGACCAGCGCACGGCTGGATACCGATGCGAAAACCTGGGTGGTCCCGGTACGCGGCTGGATCTTTGAACGCGAGGAGGATTCGGTTTGGCGCACGGCGGTGGTCGACCAGCTGCTGGCCGCGCTGGAACTGGAATCGCATGCGAGCAACAACGCGCTGTTCCGGCAGCGCGCGCGCTGGTTCCTGGTGGACAATGAGGGCGATAAAGCGATCGAGGTGATGATCAACGGCCAAGTATTTCCCATGCACCGTTCCGGGTCCAACGGTCATTTTACCGGTCTTGCGCGCCTCAATACCAAGTCCACGGTTAAGGAAACAGGAAATCCCTGGTTGTCCGTCGCAGCGGTGATGCCAAAAAATGATAAACGCATATTCAAAGGTGTGGTGCAGCTCGTGGCTCCCGAAGGCTTGTCGGTGGTCTCGGATATCGATGATACGATCAAGCACAGCAATGTACGCGACAAGAAAGCGCTGCTCGCCAACACGTTTCTGAACGAATTCGAAGCGGTCGCGGGCATGCCCGAGGTCTACCGCGAGTGGGCCGCTGACGGCGCAGTCTTCCACTATGTATCGGCGTCCCCGTGGCAGCTTTACCCGTCTTTGTCGGCGTTCATAAACCATGAGGGGTTTCCTCCCGGAAGTTTCCATATGCGATTGTTCCGGATCAAGGATCAGACATTCCTGGGTTTTCTTGCTTCCTCCGAGCCATACAAGACCTCGACAATCGAATCGATCCTGCGGACGTATCCCCAAAGGAGATTTATTCTGGTGGGCGACTCAGGGGAGAAGGACCCGGAGGTGTACGCGGAGCTTGCCCGGCGTTTTCCAGAGCAGGTGACGCATATATTCATCCGTGATGTTTCAGAAGCTGATGAAGACAAACGCTTTGCGAGCGTATTTAAGGGTCTACCGAAAGATCGTTGGACCGTATTTCGACACCCGCGCGAAATGTTGCCGGCGCATAGTGGTGCGACGCGATAACGTCTGTTTGCACAGGCAGCGAATTATCGCTATACAGAATTCACACATCATTTCATCGACGTTCATCTAGCCTATGGACATATTTAACATCGCAGCGGTCCTGATCACTCTGGCCGCGATTTTCAGCTACATCAATCACCGCTTCATCAAGCTCCCCGCCGCCATCGGGCTGATGTTAATCGCCCTGTGCATGTCGTTGGGTCTCGTTGTATTGGGCAAGCTGGGGTATGCCGGGCTGGAACACAAGGCGCGCGGTCTGGTCGGCAGCATCGATTTTAACGACACCCTGATGCACGGCATGCTGAGCTTCCTGTTGTTTGCCGGGGCGCTGCACGTCAATCTCAATGATCTTGCGAAACAGAAATGGATCATTGCGAGCCTGGCCACCGTAGGCGTGATTGTTTCCACCCTGCTCGTCGGCGGCCTGACCTGGCTGGTCCTCGGGTGGTTGGGGATCGGCCTGCCGTTGATTTATTGTTTTCTGTTCGGCGCTCTGATTTCACCTACCGATCCCATCGCCGTGCTCGGCATACTCAAAACCGCAGGCGTGCCGAAATCCCTGGAGACCAAGATCACCGGCGAATCCTTGTTCAACGACGGCGTTGGTGTTGTCGTATTCATCGTCTTGCTGGAGATCGCCACCGGCAGCCATGAAATCAGTGCGGGCCACATCGCCCTGCTGTTTATCGAGGAGGCGGCCGGCGGCATTGTGTTCGGCCTCGCGCTGGGCGCCCTGGCCTATTGGATGCTCGGAAGCGTGGATAATTACCAGGTGGAGGTCCTGATCACCCTGGCCGTGGTGATGGGAGGTTACGCCCTGGCATTGGCGATTCACGTCTCGGGCCCGATTACCATGGTGGTCGCGGGCCTGTTGATCGGCAATCACGGCCGTCTGTTTGCCATGTCGGACAAGACCCGGGAACATCTGGATACCTTCTGGGAGCTCACCGATGAAATCCTGAACACGGTCTTGTTCGTGTTGATTGGCTTCGAGGTGCTGGTACTGACCTTCGGCGGTCATACCCCAACGGCGGCCGCGCTGGTCATTCCGATCGTGTTGTTTTCCCGTTTCATCAGTGTCGGGATTCCCGTGGGCCTGCTGCGCCTGCGGCGGCAGTTCAGCCCCAACGTCGTCAAGATCCTCACCTGGGGCGGCTTGCGCGGCGGCATCTCGGTGGCCCTTGCCCTGTCCATCCCGGCGGGACCCGAGCGGGACATTATCCTCGGCATTACCTACGCGGTCGTAGTGTTTTCCATCCTGGTGCAGGGGCTGAGTATCGGCAGGCTGGTCTCGGCCACCGTTAAGCAATAACAGCGATTGGATAAAACCGCCGATCGCGGGCTGGCGGCATTGCCGTGTGGCCGGAACTTACCGCGCGCTTGTTTGTCTTGACTTTAGTATCGGGGACGAGGACGCTTGTCAGGGCATCGGTAACAATGGAGGGCCCAGGATGAAGACCGTTGAAGCAAAACCAAGCGATGCGGAGCGCGAATCGCTGCAGCAGGTCGAGGCCTCACGCCAGACCGAGTGGACCGAGCACAGTTTTCTACGCGACCTGTTTCTGGGCAACTTCCGGCTATCGCTGATCCACCCGTATCCGCTCGCGGACCCGGAGCGCCCTGCGTTTACCGCTTTTTATGAAAAGTTCAAGGAATTCCTGCGTACAGACGTCGATCCGGTACACATCGACACCATTGGTGATTATCCCGACGGCGTGATCGACGGACTGAAGCGGCTGGGCGCCTTCGGCATGAAGATCCCGCAGGAATACGGTGGCCTGGGACTGAACCAGTTCGAGTACAACAAAATAATGGAGCTGCTCGGCGGGCACGAGCGCGGTCTGGCGGTGCTGTTGTCGGCGTCGCAGGCCATCGGCCTGCCGCAGCCGCTGCGGCTGTTCGGCACCGCAGCGCAGAAAAAGAAATACCTGCCGCGCTGTGCCGCCGGCGCCATCAGTGCCTTCGCGCTGACCGAGACCGGGGTGGGTTCCGACCCGGCGGCGCTGGCGACGACCGCGGAGCCGACAGCGGACGGCAAGGCCTATATTCTCAACGGCGAAAAGCTCTGGATCAGCAACGCCCCGCTGGCGGAGCTGTTGGTGGTGGCGGCGCGCAACTCTGCCACGGGCAAGATCAGCGCCTTTATCGTTGAAACCGGGTGGGAAGGCGTGCGTATTGAGCATCGCTGCCATTTCATGGGACTTAGGGGCGAGCCCAACGGCGTCATCAGCTTTACCGATGTGCGGGTGCCGCGGGAGAACCTGCTGGGTGAAGACGGTAAGGGCCTCAAGGTCGCCCTGGTGACATTGAACGCGGGTCGGCTTTCCCTGCCTGCGATCACCGGTGGTCTGGCCAAACAGTGCCTGGAGATCTGTCGCAAATGGGCATCGGTGCGGGAGCAATGGGGTCATCCGATCGGCTGGCACGAGGCCAATGCCCACAAGCTTGCCGATATGGCCGCCACCGTGTTCGCCATGGAGTCGCTGTCTCACTTCGCCGCCAATATGGTAGACCGCGAGGGTTATGACATACGCCTGGAGGCCGCGGCGGCCAAAGAATGGAATACCACACGCGTGTGGCACGTGGTCGATGATACGATGCAGATTCGAGGTGGCCGCGGTTATGAGTCCGAGACTTCACTGGCCGCCCGCGGCGAGCCCGCGATCGGCGTGGAGCGCATGCTGCGCGATGCGCGCGTTACCCGGATCTTCGAAGGCGCCAGCGAAATCATGCACCTGTTCATGGCGCGCGAGGCGGTAGACAAACACCTGCAGGTGGCCGGCGCTTTGATCGACCCGGACAAGGGCATCAGGCAGAAGTTGACGGCGCTGCCTCGAATTTTCACATATTACCTCACGTGGTACCCCAGCCGCTGGCTGGGCTGGGGACGCTGGCCGCGGTTCGCCGAATTCGGTCGGCTGGCGCGTCATCTGTGTTTTGTTGAACGCGCCAGCCGCAAAATGGCGCGCGCCACGTTCTACGGCATGTTGTTGTATCGGGGCCGGTTGCAGCGCAAGCAGGCCTTTCTGTTTCGTATCGTCGACATCGCCAATGAGCTCTTTGTGATGGCGTTGTGCATCACCCGGGCGCGACGCCTGGCCGCGGCCGGCGACGAGCAGGCGTGGCAGGCCGAGACTCTGGCGCAACTGTTCTGCCGCAACAGCCGCCGACGGATACAAAACCTGTTCCGGGACCTGTGGCGCAATGACGATGCCTTCAAGTACGGCGTGGGCCGTGATGTGCTTGCGGGTGAGCATGCCTGGCTCGAACGCGGACCGATGGAGCTGGGCCTCACGGCGGAAGAAATGCGACCGGTGTCCGTCGCGGACAAGTTGCGTGACCGCGGCCCGGGCCGCAAGATGTCGGAAAAGGACATCGCAAGCGCTAGCTGATTGAACGAAAGCACGACAAAATGAATCACCGGCTGGCGGGAATGTGGCCGGAGCTTTCTGGTAACCCCGCTCGATTCGCGAGACACCGGCATGAACAGGAAGCCTACCGCCGGCGCGGCCTTACGCGCCGCGCTTACCGATGGGCTTGTAGGCGCAAGCGACATTTGCGCCGCCTGCGTCGGAAAGAAAATTCGGCACCTATCTGATCAGTCGTTTGTCTCCCGCAACATGTCAGCCGGCGTTACCGCTGTTTCGAGATCCCAAACGTCCCGACGCTAAACGCGTGAAGAAGTCCATGGATGAGCTGGCGATCTGACGTGGTGGATCGCGGACCGTCTGTTTGCGCTTACCCGGAACGTCGCCCGGTCTTTTCCCCTGGCTCTCACCGAGGCGCCATGCGCAGCGAACCGTCCAGCCGGATGACCGCGCCATTTAGCATCTCATTCTCAATGATGTGCTTGACCAGGGAGGCATACTCCTCCGGTCGCCCCAGGCGTGAGGGGAAAGGGATTTGCTCGCCCAGCGACTGGCGGACTTCCTCGGATAGACCCGCGAGCATGGGGGTATCAAAAAGACCCGGGGCGACGGTCATCACGCGGATACCGTAGCGCGCCAATTCGCGCGCGACCGGCAGGGTCATGCTGACAATACCGCCTTTGGATGCCGCATAGGCGGTTTGGCCGATCTGTCCTTCGAACGCGGCGATGGAGGCGGTGTTAATAATAACGCCGCGTTCGCCATCGACCGCAGATTCGGATTGCACCATGGCGGCGGCCGCCAGGCGGATAACGTTAAAGGTGCCGATCAGGTTCACTCGAATGACCTTCTCAAACGTGGCCAAGGTATGCGGGCCCTCGTCACCCACGACTTTTTCCGGCACGCCAATACCGGCGCAGCTGATGGCGCCATGCAACGCGCCAAAGTCTTCAACGGCAATGTCGATGGCGCGCCGCACCTCGTCCTCGGCGGTGATGTCGGTGTGCACGAAGCGCGCCTGCTTGCCAAGCTCAGCGACCATGGCCTCACCGGTCTCCGTATTGCGATCGACGATGACCACGCTGGCGCCGTGCCGGGCCAGCAATCGGACGGTCGCGGCGCCGAGGCCGGAGGCCCCGCCGCTCACCAGAAAAGTTTTGCCTTGAATCTCCACCTGCAGGTCCTCACGACGTTATTGCCAGCGTAATCCTGATATTAGTCAGATACGTTCGATGATGGTAGCGGTGGCCATGCCGTGACCGATACACATGACTTGCAGTCCAAACTGCCCGTCGACCGCCTCCAGACCGGTGAGCATCTTCGCGAGCAAGCCGGCGCCGGTCGCGCCGAGCGGATGACCGTGGGCGATGGCCCCGCCCCAGGGGTTGACCTTTTGCATATCCGGCTCCAGCTCCCGCGCCCAGGCGAGTACCACGGCCGCAAAGGCCTCGTTGATCTCGATCCAGTCGAGATCAGAAAGGGCCAGTCCGGCACGTGTCAGCGCCCGCTCCGTGGCCGGGACGACGCCCATGAGCTGCAGCGTCGGGTCATCGCCGATCGCCACCCGGGCGCGGAACCGCGCCCTCGGCCGCAGACCCGCGCTGCGCGCGGCCCCGCGCTCGGCGATAAGCACGGCGGCCGCACCGTCAGACATCTGACTGGCGTTGCCGGCCGTGATGACACCACTGCCGTCGGGGCGAAACACGGTCGGTAGACTTGCCATTTTGGCGAGGTCAACCTGGTCACGTACCCCTTGGTCGCGGGTGAGCGGAATTATCTTGTTGTTCTCATCGGCACCCAGGGTCGCGACGATCTCCTTGTGCAGGCCGGCGGCCGCCGACCGGCTTGCGCGGTGGTGGCTCTCTGCCGAGAACTCATCTAACTGTCTTCGCGTGAGGTCCCAATTCCCGGCGATCCGCTCTGCGCTCTCGCCCTGATGGATCAGCTCATAGCGTGCAAGCAGCTCTGGATTCAGTGTCTCGAAGCTGCCGCCGATGTCGCTGAACATCGGCACACGGGTCATGCTTTCCACGCCCGCGGCGATGACAAATTGCATATCGCCTGCGGCGACGGCCTGGGCGGCAAAATGAACCGCCTGCTGGCTGGAGCCGCACATGCGATTGAGGCTGACACCGGGTATCTCGACGGGAAGGCCGGCGAGCAGCAGTGACTGGCGCGCGATGTTGCCCCCTTGTTCTGCTGTCTGTGTGACGCTGCCGGTGATGACATCATCAATCTTGCCGGGATCAACGCCCGAGCGCGAGAGCAATTGCTCCAGGGCATGGGCCAGCAGGCTATCGGGACGGGTGTCCCGGAACAGGCCATTGCGTTTGGCAAAAGGCGTGCGTACCGCTTCCAGAATAACGGCTTCGGTCATTGCTTAGGCTCCATATTTGACTGCAACTCTGCCCTTTCGCTGAAGGCTCAGGTATGTGTGCTGCCGGCGAAGTTGTGCGTTGTATCGGGTCGCGCGATTAATGTTTATTTAGTCAGCGACCGGAATCGCGAGTTCCGAATCCCTTAAAACACCTGTTTATTAGAACCTATCTCAAAAACCCTACCGCCCCTTAGCGCTGGGCCGCGGAGACGCAAAGTACGCTAAGAAAGCAAAAACGCTTTATTTTGAAGTATTTTTTGCGTCTTCTGCACCTTGGCGTGCTTTGCGTTGCTTCCGGAGAGTGAAGGGTTGCTGAGCGCTCGATTTCTTGACAGATCCTAGTCTACGCCTCGTCGCAGGTTCAGGGCGAGCGGTCGTCAAGGTCTTACCGGCACAGCGGGCGTCATTTTTTCGATAGCGGTGCTTCGCGCACGGCCGCTAGTGGAATGTCATTGGCCCTGGCCCAGGCCTCCCACTGCCCGGCTGTGCGGCGGCGGAACAGCCTTTGCAGGTCCTCGCGTGTGGCATCGGTCAGGCCGAGCTCACGTTCCAGGTTTTTCCGGAAATGGGGTTCCAGTGCCGCCAAGGCGATCCAGCCCTCCTGGGCCGGGTACAGATTGTATCCCGCAAGCCCGCCTCCGAGCAGGCCGCCAGGCGCAGTCAGACCGTAGGCCAGCGGTTCGGCGTAGATGGCCGCCGCCTGCGCCAGGCTGACCTGCTGATAACCCGCAGGTCCTCCGCGTTCCCGGGACAGCAAGAGCGCCAGCGCTGAACTCACCGCGCGTTCGGCACCCGCCAGGTCGGCGAGCAGGGTGCGGGGAAGCGCGGGCGGCTGAAGCAGACCGAGGCCGGCCTGATACGTCAGATCATGCCCGGGGGTATCGGCGTCTTTACCGGCGACGCCGACAATGGCAACCTGCGATAGCATCGGGTGTCGTTCATGCAGCGCCGGCCAGTTGAGACCCATGCGGGCCAGCGTCGCCGGGCGGTGGGCGGTCAGCAGCAGCTCGCAATCATCGAGCAAGCGGTGCAGCCGCTCGCGCCCGTGAGCCGACTTGAGATCCATCCGGATAATCTCCTGGCCCTGCGTCAGCGCGCGGTACCAGCCGGGACAGGCCTGGGCCAGGGGGTCGCCCGCGGGCGGCTCGAGCTTGGTGACCACTGCACCCAGCTGCCGGAGCCGGGCAGCGGCTACCGGTCCGGGGATATTGAGCGCCGTTGTTAATAAACGGATGTTTTTGAGTGCCTTTAAAGTAGACTCGTCAGTCATATCGATTTGAGAATACCACGGGGTTCGCTAACATCGGCAGCTTACAGCTTGCCAGTTCCGGTGAAAGCTTACTATAGAAGAACAGCTTTGGATCGCAATTTTCTATGAGAGCCCTGCCTCTGTCTGAAAGCAAATACCGCTTCCCGTGGCGGGAGAACAACCAATTTAAGTTGCTGGTGGATGGCGACCGGTTTTTCCCGCGCATGCTCAAGGCTATCGAGGCAGCGCACCACTACGTACTACTGGAAATGTACCTGTTCGAATCGGGGTCGGTCGCGGATCGCTTCATAGAAGCCTTGCAGACCGCCGCACAGCGGGGCGTGGCGGTGTATCTGCTGCTCGATGGCTTTGGGGCGTTGAGGCTGCATCAAAACGATCGCGAGCGACTGGCGCATATCAACATTCAAACGGTCTATTACAATCCCCTGCGCTATCGCAATTGGTTTCGCAATTTTCAGCGCAACCACCGCAAGTTGCTGGTCGTGGACGGGGAAGTGGCATTTGTCGGCGGCGCCGGCATCACGGATCAATTCGATCCCCCTTATCATCCAGAACGCCGGTGGCGTGATACCTTTATCGAGATAAAGGGTCCGGTGGTCGCGGACTGGCAGCAATTATTCAAAGAAACCTGGGACCGCTGTGGGCCGCATCGCCTGGCGCTGGCGATGCGTTCGCCGCCACCTGTTTCCAACGACCAGCGCGGCCGCGTTGCCGTCAGCAGTGGCCCCAGGAGGCAGGAAAACAAACGCGCGCTGGTCAAGCGTGTGCGCCGCGCCGCGCACCGGGCGTGGTTCGCGACGGCCTATTTTATTCCTTCGTGGAAGATTCGCCGCGCGCTGCGCCGGGCCGCGAGACATGGTATCGATGTGCGTTTGTTGTTACCCGGTGCCCACACCGATCACCCCGGGGCGCGTCATGCCGGGCGACGTTTCTATGGCCGCCTGCTTCGCGACGGTGTGCGCATTTTCGAATATCGCAGCCGCTTCCTGCATGCCAAGACGGCGCTCTGTGACGACTGGGGATCTATTGGTTCCAGCAACCTCGACCGGTGGAATCTTCGCTGGAACCTGGATGCCGATCAGCTCGTGGAGAACGGCCAGTTTTGCGAGGAGGTCAGGCATATGTTTGAACGGGACTTTGAGCAAAGCCGGGAATATACCTACGACGAATGGCGCCGGCGTCCCTGGCACCGCCGCCTGTTGGAGTGGTTCTGGGGCCGCGTCGATCTACTCATCGAGCGCATTGGCAGCCGTCACCGCTTCCGGCATTGACGATTTCTCCGGATTCGTTCAATATCCGTTCGCGTTTGGGTTGTCGCGGGGGCACCTTCCCACATCCTATCTCTTAGAGGATAGGCTGCATATATGGCTAGCGTTCATTTGCGTCGCGTTACGCGGCTTGGCCCAGCACGGCGCAAGTCTCTCGGGCAAGCAGGATCGTCTGCGTTTTAAACCCGTCCCAAATGCCGGCAATTTTAGTAAACGCTAATAAGATGTATTGATGCCGTCATACGCTCGCGTTAGAGGGATCGGATTAATCAGCCGTTCGTTTGTTATCGAATGCTTATTGAAACCTCGGGAACGGATTGTTCATCCATTTACTGAGATACCCGTCTTAAGTCGTTGATTGGTTCTGGCGAGCGCCTGGTCGCGGCCATTTTGGATTGTCATTTGCTAGTTGCCGGAGTAGATTTGGCAAGCAATAGGGGAGGTTGCACCGCAGGTCGCGGATTGGCGAAGGAAGCGTGACGACTACTGAGGTCATAGAATGACGCTATCCGCCATGCCGGCGTAGGGGCGTTTGACGGCGGTGCAGGAAAGGGGTGTATATTTTGGTAAGCAGTGAGTCGGCCTCGAATGGATCGCCATATCCTAAGGACGTGATTCGCTTGCTGGAGCAATTGAAGCAGACGTCGGCGGGTACCGTCGTCTATGATCAGATAATATCAATTGTTGACGACTGGCGCAGCACCCACAGTTCGACGGACCGGGCCTATTCCACGCTGTTGATGTTTCTGCTGGAGGCCTATGCACGAAATCCCACTGCTGAGAACTTGACTCGGATCAGTGCCAGGCTGGCCCGTGAGCGCCACTCATCCTCACTGTTCCTATCCGACGGTCGCCTGCTGCCGCGTAACGCCGGGGAGGGGACTGTCGGCGAGACCCCTTCCCGGGACCGGGGCTGGCCCGATACCTTTGAGCAGATCCTGAGCGGACTGTTAGGGAATCTGGGGGCGGCGGGACGACCGCGCGAGCAAGCGCCCAGAGACGGAGAGGAGCGCGAGGAGCGCGATATTTTTGGTACGGCCTATCCGCCGGCCGAGCGCCGGGTGGATTCCGCGTACCGGCTTCATCTCGACCGCAAGCGCGGGGAGATCGAAAAACTGCAGGAGACGCTTTTTCAAAAGACCAAAGACGCCATTGCCCAGAACAAGGAATTCGGCGCGCTTCTGGAGACCGAGCGTTCCGCGCTGGACCAGGCCAGCGACATCAAGGAGATCGAGGCGCTGAAACAGATCCTGATCGAAGGCAACGAAGAGCTCATACAGGGCCAGCGCGCGCTCGCCGAGAAGCTGCACAGTTCGATTGACTATTTGCGCCTGGTCAAGTCGGACAGTGAGCAGCTGCACGATGAGCTCAACAAGGTCCGCCTGCTCAGTCTTACCGACGACTTCACCAGTCTGCCGAATCGGCGCGCGTTCATGCGCCGCCTGGAGGACGAGATTGGCCGTGCGCGGCGCTACGGCACGCCATTGGCGCTTGCCATCATCGATCTTGATGAATTCAAGGCGATCAATGACAAGTACGGTCATGCCGCCGGGGATGATCTGTTGCGCTGGTATGCGAACAATGTGCTGTCGACGTTCCGGCACCATGACATGGTGGCCCGTTATGGCGGCGAGGAGTTTGCCGTGCTCCTGCCCAATACGGACCAGGACGGGGCGCTGCACGCGCTGGATAAGGCACGCAGCCGGGTCGGCGATTCGGAATGCATATGCGGCGGCGTCAATTTGCCGGTCCCGACCTTTTCCACCGGCCTGACCATGTATGTCCCCGGCGAGCAGGCCAGCTCCGTGATCGAGAGGGCGGACAAGGCCCTGTATCGCGCCAAGCGGCTTGGACGTGACCGTATCGAGGTCGAGATACTGGGTAACAAGCGAGTCGAGAAGCCGGAGAACAAAACCACGTCTTGACGTCATTCCTGTGGCGATGGCCGCCTACGGGTCCTGATTCCTGTGCTCGCCTACCGTGTAACAACTTCTCCCCAACTGAAAGCGCCAAGGCGATCCGGGCCGGACGTCTGCCAGAGCATCGGCGTACCCCCGATGCCAACCATACAGCTCGCATGGTAATCCCTCGGTATTTGTGCGGCGCTCAGGGGCAGCTGGCCGTCGCTGGAGAATCCTTAGGGATGTGGTCGCCGCTGCATCCGTTGGCCAGATATCCAGGAATCCTGCGAACACGCGGTAGGGGTGTGCAAGTGGCAAGCGCCCGCTCATCGACAAAGTGAACATCGGTAACTCGGCATATTTTTTGCTCAGTATTCTATAACTCTCCGTGGAAGCACAAGAGCCCTTCCGGTTGTGAGCAGCGATCGGTTTTACAGCCCGCTGGGCCGGGCGAGTGGGGCGAGATCAAAGGCCGGTAAAGGGGTAACCGAAAATGCTTAAACAGATCCTCCGACAAGTACGGGATTTTAAGCGCAGGCATGGCCTGGGGCCGTCGGTGGTATTCGTGAACCAGAGCCACTATGCTGTCTTACGGCAGAAGTACCCCGCCTTTTTTGACGAGAATCCCTCTGTCAGGTTTGGCTTCCAGGTACTGGTAGTGCCGAACGAGGTCATCGCTTATCCGGAGCTAGTCTGGCTGCCGCCGAAGGCGGGTCGGGGAACGGTAGAGGCAAGCATCTCTCCCGCCTCGCGGCCCATCCTTGAACCGGTACTGCCGCAGATACATGCAATACATTAGACCGCATTAGGGTATTTAGTGTTGTCTGAATCATAATTGACAAAAGACGGTCTAAAGCGAAGTGGGTATGGAGGATAAGTGTTTTATTGTTGCGGGCGCATTCTGTGGCTGCTTATCTGCTGGGTGGAGCTGGCGGTGTTCACCGTCGCGCTATATATATTATCCTTCCTGCCGCACACGTTAATAAAATCAGCTTACTTCCGCCTCTTTAGAATCTGGTGCCAATTTTTTGTTCGCGCGCTCGGCGTCGATCTGCGGCTGCATCAAAAGAATATCAAGCCCATTCCGAAACAGTTTATTCTGATCGCCAACCACCCCTCGGCGTTCGAGGATGTCGGTATACCGGCGCTGTTCAAGGTGTATCCCGTGGGCAAGATAGAGATCCGGGACTGGTGGTGGGTGGGCCGTATTAATCAGGCGGCCGGCACCCTTTTCGTCAAGCGTGAATCGCGTGAGTCCCGTAACGACGCCGCCGGACAAATCGCACAAACGCTCTCTGAAGGCAACAGCGTGGCCATTTTCCCGGAAGGCGGGTGCAAGGGAAGGCGGATCTACAAGGATTTCCGCCACGGCGCGTTTGACATCTCGCTTCGCACCGGCGTGCCCATCCTGCCCGTGTTCATTCACTATGAAGCGCAACAGGATTTCGAATGGCAGCCGCCGCATACCCTCATTGACATGATGTGGCACTTCATGACCACACAGAATAATCGCGCCAACTTTTATGTCTATGACACCATTGACCCGGAGCAGTTCTCTGACAAAAAGGCCTATAATAAATATGTCCATGATCTGTATCTGCAATGGCAGGCAAAATATCTGGAATAGCCCTTCCGGGCGTGTCATGACCCACCTTCGATCGATGCGGCACGTCCTGTGGTGCCTGGCTGCTTATTAAAATATAAGTTTTTCGGTATCCGTCGCTGTGCATCGGGCGGTTCAGCCATGACGCCTCATGCGCCGCAAACCTTTGGCAGTATCTTCAGCTTGCAGTGTGCCGGGGCGCGGAAGGGAAAATAGTCGTGGATCGGCGCCTTTGCATGACTGTATCATGGAGCGGTGCCCTAACGGCGTGGCTAGCGATACGGGCCAGTCGCAGCGCATACAATCCGTAATCCTGGAGGTTCGTATCGAATGAAGGTCGATGGCGTGCGCCGTGGTCTCTCAACGATGCTGTTGCGGCGCTGCGTGGATGTCAAGGACAAGGAGATCGCGGCCCTGGGCTGGTCGTTCGCCTATTTTTTCTGCCTGCTCTGTAGTTACTACATCCTGCGGCCGGTACGCGACGAGATGGGTATACAAGGCGGCGTAGAGAACCTGCAGTGGCTGTTTACCGGTACCTTTGTCGCGATGCTCATTGCCGTGCCGGTGTTCGGCGCGATCGCGGCGCGTTTTCCGCGCCGCAAGCTGCTGCCGCTGGTGTATTATTTTTTTGTCGCCAATATTCTCGTCTTCTATCTGTTGCTGAGGAACGAGATCGCCGTCGCCGCCACGGCGCGCGCCTTTTTTGTCTGGATCAGTGTCTTTAATCTGTTCGTGGTCTCCGTGTTCTGGAGCTTAATGGCCGATTTGTTCGCCAATGAACAGGCGCGTCGTTTATTTGGATTTATCGCCGCCGGCGGCAGTGCCGGCGCTTTGCTCGGGCCGTTTCTCACGACCGTGCTGGCGATGTCCATCGGCCCCGCCAACCTGCTCGTTATTTCAGCGCTGTTTCTGCTGCTCGCCGTCATCTGTATCCAGCGCCTGCTGCGCTGGACAGAGCACGGCGGAGGCCGCGCCGCGCCCGCAGCCATGGCCACCGACGCGCCCATGGGCGGGGGCATATTCAACGGCGTCAAACTCGTCATGCGTTCGCCATATTTACTCGGGATCTGCCTTTTTATCTTGTTGTACACGACCCTGGCCACCTTTTTATATTTTGAGCAGGCCCATATCGTGCGCGACGCCTTCGATGATCCGGGTCGGCGCACCGCCGTGTTCGCGGCGATAGATTTGGCCGTCAATCTGCTGACTATATTGTTGCAGATTTTTGTTACGGCGCGTCTGGTCTCCCGCTTCGGCCTGCCGGTTACGCTGGCATTGATTCCGGGGCTGATGATCGCCGGCTTTATTTCGCTTGCGATGGCGCCGGTGTTAGTGGTGCTCGTGGCCTTTCAGGTCACACGGCGGACGGGAAACTACGGCATTGCCAGGCCGGCGCGGGAGATATTGTGGACCGTTGTCTCGCGCGAGGAAAAATACAAGTCCAAGAACTTTATCGATACCGTGGTTTACCGCGGCGGTGACGCCGTCAGCGGCTGGGTATTCGCGGGGCTGAGCGGCCTCGGTCTGGGTCTGTCGGCCATGGCCTTGATCGCCGTGCCCATCGCCGCCGCCTGGCTCGTCACCGGGCTGCTGCTTGGGCGCAAACAGGAATGGCTTCGCCGGCAGCCTGAATATCCCTAGAACCCTTCTCAGAATACTTTCCGCCCCCTGGCGTTGTGGGGTCGCGGAGACGCAAAGTACGCGGAGAAAGCAAAAACGCTTGATATTTTGAAGTATTCTTTGCGCCCTCTGCGCCTTGGCGTGCTTTGCGTTGCTTCCAGGGCGTGAAGGGTTGCTGTTTTGGCGCCGGCAGCGGCGCTATGCTTACGGCTTGTTAGACTCGGTATTGACAGGGAGCTCGCGATGAACAGCAAAAAACCAGGACAGGGCCGTAATTGTGGTGATCAGGCATGGCTCACGCGCCGAGATGTCCTCAAATTGATCGCCGGTGCGGGCGCAGGTCTTGTCGTTGGCACCGCCGGCGCCGAGCCGGTAGGCAGCATGCTCAAGCGTCGGATTCCACGCAGCGGGGAGATGCTGCCGGCCGTCGGCCTGGGGACGGCACGGACCTTCGATGTCGGCTCCGGCGAGCAGGCGCGTGCCGCGCTGAAAGAGGTACTGCGTCTGTTTGTCGAGCTGGGCGGCAGCGCGGTGGATTCCTCGCCCATGTACGGTAACGCCGAGACCGTGGTCGGCGATCTGGCGGCAGGGCTTGGCGTGCAAGGCTCATTGTTTCTCGCGACCAAGGTCTGGACCGAAGGCCGGGACGCAGGCATCCGGCAGATGGAGCAATCCATGCGTCGCATGCGCAGCAAGCGCATCGATCTCATGCAGGTGCACAATCTGGTCGACACCCAGACGCAGCTGCGGACCTTGCGCGAATGGAAGAAGGCCGGGAAGATACGCTATCTCGGGGTGACGCACTATGTGGTCGGGGCGTTCGATGAGCTGGAAAAGCTTATCAAGAACGAGGGCCTGGATTTCGTGCAACTGCCCTATTCCATCGCCACCCGCGAGGCGGAGCAGAGACTGCTGCCGCTGGCGGCCGATACGGGGACGGCGGTGATGGTCAACCGGCCGTTCGAGAAGGCCGATCTGTTTCACAAGGTGCGCGGCCGCAAGCTGCCCGATTGGGCCGGGGAATTCGATTGCCACAGCTGGGCGCAGTTTTTCCTGAAATATATTTTTTCGCACCCCGCGGTCACCTGCGCAATCCCCGCCACCCGCAAGCCCAAGCACCTGGCGGATAATATGCGCTCGGGTTACGGTCGCCTGCCCGACAAAGCGATGCGCCGCCGCATGGTCAGTCTGATGGAGCAGCTTTAGACGGCGCAGGCAGGTCGCTTGCAGCAGCTCCCGATGTGGTTAACACAGGGTATGGAAAGGCAACAAACGGGAATTGAGAGTATGGATACGACGACTTACCTTATTGTTCTGGTACTGGTGGGTTTGCTTTTTTTGCCGCAGCTCATCGCCCAGTTACGCGCGCGCCCTGCGAGGCCGGCCCGCGCCTGATATCAGTCACCTTATTGATCAACGCCAGCGGGAGTACGGCAACATCATGCTGTATTTCTTCAGCCCGGCCTGCGGCCCCTGCCGGGCGATGACACCGGCCATCGACGAGCTTGCGCAAAGACACGGTAACGTCATCGCGGTGGACGTGACGCAATCGTCCGAGCTGGCGGGCCGTTTCGGGGTGATGGGCACGCCCACGACCGTGCTGGTGCGCGACGGCAAAATCCAGAAGATGCTGATGGGCAAACAGTCGGCGGGGCGGCTCGAAGCGCTGTTAGGTTAACATTTCCGCGGCGTCACACCCTTCACTTCATCGTCCAGGCGGATACACGAGCACCCCGCCCGGCCCGAGCTCAACGCCGGCCAGCATCCAGGCGATCAATATGATTCCCCAGACGATGGTGAATACAACGGTGTAGGGCAGCATGACAGCTACCAATGTGCCGAGCCCGGATTCGGGCGCGTACTTGCGCATAAAGGCCAGTACGATGATGAAATACGGATTCAGCGGGGTAATGATGTTGCTGACGGAGTCGCCCACCCGGTAGGCGGCCTGGGTCAGCTCCGGACTGATGCCCGCCAGCATGAACATGGGCACGAACACCGGCGCGAACAGTGCGTATTTCGCCGAGGCCGAGCCGATAAAGAGATTGCTCAGCAATACAAGCCCAACAAAACAGGCGATCAGCAACGCAGGGGGTAACTGCGCCTCGGCCAGCGTCTGGCCGCCGGCGATGGCCAGCATGACGCCGAGGTTGGAGTGCTTGAACGCCGCGATGAACTGGGCGGCGAAAAAGGCGAGCACGATATACGGACCCAGACTGGCCATGGTCTCGCCCAGCATGCGCGCCGCGTCCTTGTTGCTGCGGATGGTTCCGGCGGCAAACCCATAGGCCAGGCTGGGGATGAGAAAGAACAGGAATAACATCGGCACCATGGCCTCGACCCAGCGATCAAAGCGTATACCTTGCCCATAAAGCGGTGCGCCCGGCACAAGAATCAACAGCAGCAGTCCAGTCAAGGTTAAGGCGACCGCGATCAGACCGATTCGCAGGGCACGCCGGTTGTCCACACTTGGTATGACCGGCGCCTGCATTGTCTTCGTCGTGCTCGACGCCGGCTGTAACCTAGGCTCGACTATCCAGGCGGTGACCGCCCAACCGGTGAATGTCAGTGCCACGGTCGAGGCGATCATGAACCACCAGTTCGCGGTGACCGCGACCTGATACGCGCTATCGAGCACCTGGGCGCCGGCCTGGGTCAGGCCCGAGAGCAGGGGGTCGACCGCGGTGATAAAGAGATTGGCGCTGAAGCCGGCCGAGACGCCGGCGAACACCGCGGCCAGGCCCGCGAGTGGCGGCCGCCCGAGCGCCAGATACAAGGCGGCGGCCAGCGGTGGGAGCACGATATAGCCGGCATCCAGCGCGAGCGAGGACATGATGCCGAGGAACACCATGGTGGGCGTCAGCAGGGAAGCGGGCACGGCGGTCATGCCGCGCTGCAGCAGGGCCGGGATGAGGCCGGAACGCTCGGCCAGGCCGATGCCGAGCATGCCTGTCAGGACCAGTCCGAGCGGCGGGAAGTTGATGAAGTTTTCCACCAGATGGCTGAGCAGCCACCACAGGCCGTCGGAGCCGAGCAGGCCGACCGCCTCCAATGTGGCGGCGCCCGGGCCGGGGCCGCCGCCGGTCCTTGTGACCGACCACCCAAGGCTCACCGCGAGTTGCGAAAGCGCGATCACGGCGAGTGTCGCCAGCAGGAACAGCACCGCCGGTTCCGGCAGACGGTTGCCCGTGCGCTCGATCCGGTCGAGCAGGCGCTGCCATCTATTCATGCGGGAGCCCCCGCGATGATGATCAAGGGCTTGTCTCGTTGCCCGGCCCTGTAAGCATCATGGGCTGGAAATACCATAGGCCGTGCGGACTCACCGAACGTGCGCCATGTCGCGACGCGCGCTAGCGTCTGCCCGACGTGACGCCGCGCTGTTGAAAATACTCATCCATGCGCGCGAGCCAGGCCGTTTGTTCCTGCTCGGTTAAAAAGAAGTCGAAGCGGGAGATGGCGCGCTCGACCTCCATCAGGTCCTTGAGAAAATTGTGCACCGCGTTGGCCGCCGCCTGCTCGGCCACGATGGCGGCATTTTGCGCGTCGAGCAGATCGAGAATCGAAGCCGTCCCGCGGGAGTAGGCATCCTTGACCACCTTCAGATTCTTGCGGGCGGCGTCGGCGCCCGCGCGCGAGAGCCCGATACCGGCATAAGACGAACGGCTCGCGTGCAGCGCCGAGCGGATGCGCTGTTCCACGCGCTCCTCGGTGGAGCGCAGTTGCAGGCGCAGCTGCTGCAGGCCCTCGAAGGCCCTGACCTTGTCCGCCCCGCGCGAGCCGCTGGTGAACAAGGGAATGGACAGTTGCACCCCAACCGTGGTCTCGGTGTCCTCGTCAATGACTGGTGGGATCGCTTTCCCATCGCGCGAAAGAATCTCGGTCACGTCGGCCTGCAGGCCCAGCTCGGGCTGCCAGTAGGCGCGCCGGGCGGACTTGAGGCTGCGCTCCTGGGCGGAGATGGTGGCCAGCAGCTGCGCCCGCTCCGGCGAGGCCGCCAGCCCCTGTTGCACCAGGAAATCGCGGAATATGGCGAAGCTGGCCGGGTTGTTGGTCATGTCAAACAGCCGCTTCTGGCTGGTGATCAGTTCGGGGTCATCGACCCCTGCCTCGGTGGTGGTAAAGGCCTCTTCCAGCGGCCGGTTGCGCAGGCGGTTGAGCGCGAGCTCGGTTTGTTGCCGCAGGGCCTCGGCGTCGATCACGTTGATCCGGACGCCCGCGATTTCACTCTCCCAGCGGTAGACCTCCGATGGCCCGGCGGTGCCGACCTTGCGGCGGATGCGCGCGAGATCCAGGTTGGAGCGCGTCAGCGTGAGGTTCTGTCTCTGGATGCGTTCGGCGGTCTTGGCGCGCAGCACATCGAGATAGGCGTTGGCGGTATCGAGGATCACGTCCAGGCGCACCTGGTCGCGCTCGGATTCGCGCGATTGTTGCAAGTGCTTCTGGATCGACAGATTGGCCCAGGCGGGTTCGGAATAGATACGCTGGTTCAGGGTCACCGAGCCGGACGTAGTACGCTCCTGCGTGCCCGGAAGTAATACGACGCGTTCTTCATTGATTTCGACATAATCGCCCGACAGATCGACCTGCGGCAGCAGGCCGGAGCGCGCCTGGCGGATGTCCTCGGCCCCGGCGGCCACGTTGCGCTCCGCCACCCTGACATCCAGGTTGACCTTGACGGCGTCGCGCACCACTCTCGCCAGCGACAGCTCATTGGCCGTGCCGCGCTCCTCTTCGTAGAGCAGCTCGGCGGTATTCAGGGTGGTCCACTTCGGCGAGAAGCCGATGGCGCGCGCGGTCGCCATGTTGATCGCCAGGCTTTCGCGCGCATCGAGATCGACCTTCAGGCTGCCCGGCTGTTCGCCGAGCAATATGCGCTGGATGTTCAGCGCCGTGCGGCGCACGATGCGATCGAGATCCACGTCCGGTGCCACCCCGGCGAGCACGCCGCGCTGCACGTCGCGTCTGCCCAGAAAGGCGAAACTGGGCAGCCGCCGTTCAATGAGACCGGCGACGAGGCGCTCGAATTCCTTGGAAGGCAGGCGCATGAGCGGAGCCAGGTAGACCGCGTCGGTGTCGGCCGGCAGCGCCGCCAATATGTTCTTGGCCAATGGCGCTTTCATGGCGATATAATCGGCGCCAACGCCTATGCCCTCGGCCGCCTGTCGACAGCTGTTCTCGATGCCGGGGACGGCTTCAATCGCAACTTCATCGATCACGCAGGTGAGTTTCTTGAACGAGACCACATCGTGGAACACCTTGATGTCGCGTACCAGATCCGAGGGGTAGGCGACATAGGTCAGGTTGCGCACGCCGCTTTTACCGTTCTTGTACGGCAGCCCTTGTAGCTTGCGGTCCACGACGAAGGGCGCTACCACCGGTTTGCTCAGCTTCCGGCGGTGGCCAACCTCATTGGAGGAAAAAACGCCGATCGCGATGACCATGTGAACCTGAGGATCGGCCAGCAGTTTATTGACCGCGGCCTTGATGCCGCCGCGTGTCCAATCGGCCAGCAGGCGCCTGTTTTTGGGGAAGCGGACCTTGAAATCGTCGCGGGTCAGCGCGATGATCTCCTGCTCGAAGGCCTTGCGGATCTCCTCGCTGCGTTCTGTCGGACCATCCATGACAATACCAACATTAATGGGTGCGGATCTGCTGAACTGCCTGGCATCAGCCGTTTGTGCACCGACGATGCTCAGGCACGCCAGCGCGAGAACTGCGAAATAGTTACTCGACATTGTTTTTCTCCCGGCACCGGCGAACAAGGATGGCCTGTATGCCTGTTGTGAACGCATCCATTGTACGAAAAACAAACCTGGCGACAAGCCGGTATTTTTTCCGGTTGATGCCCGAAGCAAGACCAGATCCGGGGAGGCCCTGATTAAATCAGTGCGTGATTGGCTCAAAATACCTTCCACCCCCTGGCGCTGTGGAATCAACGCAGAGGTCGCGGAGGACGCAAAGTACGCGAAGAAAGCAAAAACGTTTTATTTTTGAAGTATCCTTTGCGTCCTCCGCGCCTTGGCGTGCTTTGCGTTACTTCCAGGGCGTGAGATGTTATTCGTCTTTTTCGGTCTTGACGAAGTGGATGACCTTCTTGAGCGGCGAGAGATTGATCTCATCGAATACGGTCCCGGGTCGTGCCGCCAGGATCATGGCGACCGCTGCCGCCACATCCTCCGGTACGACATAGTTATCGGCATCCTTACCGTGGCTGAAGTTGAGCGACTTGAAAAAGTCCGTCTTCACCATACCGGGATTGATGATCGAGATACGCACGCCGCTCTTGGCGCATTCCTCGCGCAGCGCCTGCGCCAGTCCCCGTAACGCGAATTTGCTGGCGGAGTAGATCGCCCCCTTGCGACCGCCGCTCAATGCGGCCTCCGAGCCGATGAAAACAATATCGCCACGATGCCGTTGTTTCATGCCGGGCAGGAAGGCGCGGGCCGCATAAGCCTGGCTGGTGAAATTCAGGTCCATGAGCGCGCGTATCTGTTCATAGGAGAATTCCTCCAGTGAGCCGAACTGGCCCCGTCCGGCACAGCAGACCAGACCGTCGACGCTTGCAAATTGTTTGGTCAGTTCAACTAGCCTTTGGGGCAGCGCATCCAGGGCGGCGAGGTCAAGCGTGACCGGATGAAAGTCAGGATGTTTTTTGGAGAACTTGGAGAAGTCACGCGCAATGCCTGCCACCGTGTGGCCGTCCTCGAGCAGCCGTTCACAGATCGCGCGACCGATGCCTGAGCTTGCGCCGGTGATCAGGAAAAGTTTGCTTGCAGTCATTGCCTCAATTCGCCAGCGTGCAGGGGAAATACACCGACTCCGGGACATAGTGCAGCAGCTGCTCCGCGCAGAAGCCGACCATTTCCTGCTCGATTGTCTTGGGGTAGCCCATCATGCCGTCGTGGTCCTGTAAGGGGCCGGCGAACAGCCGCTCTCTGGGATAAAGGCGTACCATGTTGTGGTAGAACGGCCGTGGCAGCCGGAAGCTGCCCAGACTTACCGAATGCAGGGCCTCGGCATCAATTGCCGCAAACACGGTCGCGAAGAAGCGGCCGTATATCTTCTTGAAGTCCTGCTGGTAAATCAGCGGATCGAATCTGAGGCCCAGGCGCCAGCCCTTACGCTGCAGCCGCGCCATGGCGGCGAGCCGGCGTGTGAGCGGCGGGGCCTTGTGCTCCAGTGCCCGCGCGACTTCCTCCGGTGAAAGGCTGAAGGCGACCACGCAGTTCGACACGGGGTCCATCTCCAGCAGGGTGCGTATCTGCGTGCTCTTGGTGCGCAGTTCGACCCAGGCGTTGGGCAGCCGTGAGAAAAAAGGAAGAAATTCGCCGGCAAAATGCGTAATCGGCTCCAGCGCCAGGCTGTCGCAGTCATAACCGGAGAAGAAATAGCTTTGTGTATCCGGGGCCTCCTTGATTTTCCCGTGTATCGCCTGCTGGAAGTCCTCATAGTTGACAAACAACAGATAGTACGCCGAGCGATACATGCCCTGCAGGAAGCAATAGCGGCAGTCATAGAGGCAATTGAGCATGTGCGAGAAATAGAAATTGCGCCTGCCGCCGATGCCATAGCCTTCGGGTGTCGGCAGCACGAATTTATTGTATTTCTTCGCCAGAATCAGCGCGGATCGTTGCTTCTGTAAACGGAAATTCTGTGCCTTGCGGTTGAAGATCTCACCATAATGGTGGCAGGGGATTTTTGCGGCCTGCGGAAAACGATCGCAGATTGCCCGGGTGCGCGGGTGGTCGGCGACTTCCTGCTCTATGTAAATCGTATGGATCACGGCTTAGACGGTGGTATCGAGGCGCACCGGAATCGCGTCGAGATGCGCCTGTAAAAAGGCGAGCACCTGCTCGCCGGTCTTGAGCGACCGCAAGCCGCCGTCCCAGATGTCCCCGGTCGGCGCCAGCGCCTGCCAACGTTGCAACAGACGCCGCAGTTGGTTTTGCTGGTAGACGCTGAAGCGCCAGCGCGCAAGGATTCCGGCATAGTCTTTCGGGTCCGCGATACTGTCGCTCATTTGCCCGGCGATCTCACCGAGCGCCGCGACCAAGGTATCGATTTCCCCGATGCGATCGGCGATGAGCCCTCGCGCGAGGGTCTTGTTCACATTCTCGCTCGGCGATTGACGGTTATCCGAGACCACTTTGTAACACTGTACGAGCTCGGCGCTGACCAGGCGGCAGGCGGTGCCGTAAAAACCGGCGGCCTCCATGTCGTACAGACAACCCGTTTCATAGCGCTGTGCCGGCCGGTCGACGGTCAGCACCGTGTCCGAGCGACAGGGGCGTTCGGTAACGAGCGGTGGATACCAGCATCGTCCGCTCGCATGGTCGATAATCTTATGGGCCAGCAAGCCGGTACCCAGCGCCTGCTCGGCGTGCCCGGCGATGCCGATATTCAGCCAGGGGACATCTCCCCGGCTGCCGGTGAGCGCATGCAGGTAGGCGGTCGCGGCCGCCGCCGCGGTCTTGCCGATACCGGATACAATGACCCGCATGTGATCGCCCTGGTAAAGACGAAACGCCGTGGCAGTGGCGGTCTTTGTCAGCCGATAGCGGGAGACAAAGGGATCGGCCTCACACGGCAAGGCAACAACGACATGGATCATGGCTGGGGCCTATGACACCAGGCGGTCGGTATGAGCAACAGCAGCTGAATGCATTGACGAACAATATTGCCGCAAGTCTTCGTATTGGGCGATTTCATTGTGTTTGCCCCGCTTGCGGGCACCATTGACGTAGATGTCGATTTTCTCAAGGAGCATGTCCATCGCCGCCAGTTGGTCATGATGCGACAGTATGCCGGAGCGAAGGATTTTATCCAGTGCCTGAATGCGAAACCGGTCCATACCCCAGTATTTCTGTGACAATTGATCGGCGTGGCCGCCGTATTTGATTATCAGAGGCGTGTCGACGTAGAGCACAGGGTAGCGCGCACACACCCGCAGCCACAGATCATAGTCCTCGCACACCGGCAGCGACTCATCGAACAGCCCGACGTGCTCTAACAGAGAACGGTGCACCATGACGGCCGAGGGAGAGATGACGCACAGTGGCAGGCATTTGCGGAAGATCATCCCGCCGCTTTTGGCATGCCTGTGCTTTGGGTTGACCCGGCGGCCGCACCGCACCCAGGTCTCGTCGCTGTGAACGATACGATGTGACGGGTTATCCTGAAGATACCGCAGTTGACATCGCAGCTTATCCGGCAGCCATTCATCGTCGGAGTCCAGAAAGGCGAGCCATTCACCGAGGGCCTCTTTAATACCCAGATTGCGTGCCGCGCTCACACCTTTATTGGGCTGATAAAAATAGCGTGCCGCCGGAAAATGCCCTGCGAGCAATTGAGCCGTCTCATCGCTTGAGCCGTCATCGATGACGATCACTTCATCGGGCAGGCGGCTCTGGGCGTAAACCGAGGTCAGCGCACGCTTTAATTCCACTGCCCGATTGTGGGTCGGGATGATGACGGAGATTTTTTTCATAGCGTAACTTAAGAATGCCCTTGCAGTAAGCTGCGATACCTAAATCGTGTATAAGACCACGCACCGATTATACGGCCGCGGCGGCAGGGGGTGAATGGGTCCAGCGCCACGCGGGTGAGCATTTTCCACCAGTTTAAGCCGCCATCGCGTTTTCTGATACAATGCATCAAATCCCGCAGCCGGCAGATTAAAGAGACAGGCGCATGACCAGACTCCCCCCCGTTAGAATCGAAATTGATCCCGAGACGCTGACGCCGGAAACCAAGTGTGGTTATTGCACGCGGTCCACATGCTGTACCTATGTGACGCAGCACATCGATACGCCGCGGTCGATAGAAGATTTCGATACCCTGTTGTGGCAGGTCTCGCATGAAAATATGCAGGTCTACAAGGACGATGAGGGTTGGTTCCTGGTGGCAAATAATTCTTGCACCCATCTTCTGCCTGATGGCCGTTGCGGTATTTACGAGAAACGGCCCTTGATCTGTCGTGAGCACGATAATGAAGACTGCGAGTTCAACAGTCAGGCCGATGAAGAGGATTTCGAGCTGTTCTTTCCCAATTATGGGTCACTGGACCGGTACTGCCGTAAGCGTTTCAAGCACTGGGATCAACGCTTCAAGAAGTGGGAAAAAAGCCGGTGAGAATAGTGTGCCGTAGCCATCGGCGTTTGATCAGGGCGTAGAGAAGACAGATTCATGACCATACAGCTTGAATATGAAGAGCGCGTGCATCTCGCAAGGATCCTGATGGATCTGCTGGATGAATGGGGAATCGAGCCGCAACAGCGCATCGTGCTGCTGGGGCTGCCGGACGACACGCGCCCACGCGCCCTGGGGCGCTATCGCAGTGGCGAGCCGCTGCCGGAAAACGACGAGCTGACCGTGCGGGCAAAACATCTTCTGGACATACGCAGCGCCCTGCACGCGGCCTTCCCGATGAGTGAGGCCATGGCCAAATACTGGGTGACGACCAGCAGTCCGCAATTTGACGGCATGACGCCGCTCGATGTGATGCTGAAAGAGGGGGTCGGCGGGATGGATCGGGTACGCGCCCACCTGCATGCGGACGATGCATGGCGTTAGCGGGATGCCGGCGAACTTGTTTTTCAGCAAAATACCTCCCACACCCCTGGCGCTGTGGAGCAAACGCAGAGGTCGCGGAGGCGCAAAGTACGCGGAGAAACCAAAGACGCTTTATATTTGAATTATCCTTTGCGTCCTCTGCGTCTTGGCGTTCTTTGCGTTGCTTCCAGGGCGTAAAGGGCGGCGCCTTTTTATGGAGTCACCTCGCGAAAAGAGCTGATCCCGGGAAACCCGGTCACGGTCTTTTCCGGCAGGCGCGAATCGGGTTTTCGCACCGCGAGCAGGTGCTTGATACCGTAGCGCTGCGCCGAGCGCAGCACCGCCGGGCTGTCGTCGACAAGCAGCGCGCTGTCACCCTTGAACGGCTCCACCTTCTGCAGCCGTTCCCAGAATTCCGGGGCCTCCTTCGGCAATCCCAGGTCATGGGCGCACACGATGGTGTCGAAGTGCCCGCCGAGCTTTGTTTTGTTCATCTTCAGCTGCAGGCTCTTGCCGTGGGCGTTTGTCACCAGCACGATGCGTTTGCGGATTGCGCGTAGCGCGTCCAGAAACTCGATGACATGCGGGTGGACCGCAATCAGGTGGTCCACTTCCTGCTTCAGCATGGCGATATCCAGCCCCAGCTGGCGGCTCCAGTAGTCAATGCAATACCACTCAAGCGTACCCTCGGCCTTGCGGTAGCGACCCAGTAATTCCTCCTTGGCGGCCGTCGCCGACAGCCCGTGTTTTTCCCCGTACCGGCGCGGTACGTACTCGAGCCAGAAATGATTATCGTAATGCAGGTCCAGCAGGGTGCCGTCCATATCAAGCAGGACGGTTTTGATCAAGTTCCAGTCAATCATGGGCGGAACGCATGGTCGATGCATAGACCGGTCAGTCAGCCAGCGCCCGAGCCGTTGCGCTAATCACCAAAGGCGCCATGAATCCACGCGCTGGCTTCCCCGGTATCGGAGAACACTTTGATCTCAGCGTCGGTGAAAGCCCCGTTCAGCCAGCTCATCCAGGTCAGCCACTGATCGTCCGTGACCACGGCGATGCGCGCGAAATCATGGGAATGTGAACCGACAAACTTGATGTCCTCCCACGCCACATCCAGGGTAAACCCTGCCATTTTCGTCAGATCCAGCAGCAATTTGATTCGTTTTGCTTTTTTGAGGCTGCCGAGAACGGCCTCCTCCAGTTCATCGTAATCCGAAAGGGTCAGCTCACCGAAGACAGTGACCGTCAGCAGGTCTTTTTCTTTCTCGATAGCGATCATGGTAGCGGCTCTAACTCAAAAAGTACTCAAAGTGGTAGCGAATTTGACCACAAATCCGCCGACTCATGAAGCTTTCTGACCTAATGGATTTGATCTGCCTCACAAAAATAGTAATCTTCAGGGCTATTGTTCGAAAAGCCTTTGCGCCGGCGGTCCGGGGACTGCCGCCACGGAAGAATCGCCACTTCCGGCCGTACCGGCGTAAAGCGGCTTTGCGAGCGTTTCACCAGCAACCCCGGGTCTTGTCGTCCGCCCCGGGGGACCTGAGTTACCCATCACGCATAAGGACGTGCCGAGAGGAGCCGTCTTGCAACCGGTGTGTGCCGGGGGCGGTGTCGGCAGGAGGTATTTGTATCTTGGCAGGCAAGAATCAGGACCCCTGCGTCTATCTCGAGGCGGTGTGCGCTATGGCCGTCGAGGCCGGCGAGCGCATCATGGCGGTATACGAGCGTGATTTCGCGGTGTCGAGTAAGCAAGACGGCTCCCCGCTGACCGAGGCCGACCGCGCCTCGCATCAGTTGATTGTTTCCAGGCTCGCGGAGCTGACCCCGGAGATACCGGTTCTTTCCGAGGAGTCCTCCGCTGTCGACTACGAACAGCGTGCCCGCTGGACGCGCTTTTGGCTCGTGGACCCGCTCGATGGCACCAAGGAATTCATCAGCCGCAACGGCCAGTTCACGGTCAATATTGCGCTTATTGAGCGGCAAACGCCGGTGCTCGGCGTGGTCTACGTGCCCGTGACCCGGCTCGCCTATTATGCCTGCCGTGGCCAGGGCGCATTTAAGCGCTTGGGCGGCGAGCCGCCTCGGGAAATCCATGTCCGCCAATACAGCGGCGGCAAGGCCGTGGTGGTCGCCAGCCGCTCGCACGCCGGTGATACGCTGAATGGGTTTTTGCACCGTCTGAGCGCAAAAGAGGGCGGGCCCGAACTGGCCAGCATGGGCAGTTCGCTGAAGATCTGTCTGGTGGCCGAAGGGGCCGCCGATGTGTATCCGCGTCTGGGGCCGACCTCGGAGTGGGACACGGCGGCGGCCCAGTGCGTGGCGGAGCAGGCCGGAGGGCAAGTGCTTGACAGGTATAAGCGTCCCTTGCGTTATAATAAAACCTCGATTCTTAACCCCGAGTTTATCGTCACCGGCGGCGGTGACTATCCATGGATCGAGTTGATCAATGATTGAGACCCAGAACTTGTCCTCGAGCAGCCTTTACCTGGCCATTGACCAGGGTGGCCACGCCAGCCGTGCACTGGTGTTTGATTACCGCGGAAATGTCGTTGCCGAAGGACACCAGGCGATCAGCATCAGCCGCCCGCAACCCGATTGGGTGGAGCAGGATCCGGAGGAGCTGGTCGAATCCATCCGCATCGCGGTCGATAAGGCGGTCGCTACGCTGGGACAGCACCGCCACCGGCTGGTGGCGGCCGGCCTCGCCACCCAACGCTCCAGTATCGCCTGTTGGGACAAGCAGACCGGTGCCGCGTTGACACCGGTGATCAGCTGGCAGGACCGCCGGGCCCACGATTGGCTCGATCGGTTCTCCGCGTATACCGAGAAGATACACCACAATACCGGGCTTCCCCTGACGGCCCACTATGGAGTCAGCAAGATGCGCTGGTGCCTGGATCATGTGCCGGCGGTCAAGCAGGCCCGTGAGCAAGGCCGGCTGGCCCTGGGTCCGATGTCGAGTTTCCTGCTTTTTCGCCTGCTGGAGGAACGACCGCTGCTGGTGGATCCGGCCAACGCCTCGCGGACGTTGCTCTGGAGCCTCAAGGGCCTGGATTGGGATCCGGAGTTGCTCAATCTGTTCGAGGTGCCGTTGGATCTGCTGCCGCGCAGTGTGCCCACGCGTTTCGAATTCGGACACCTGCCCATCGGCGATCAGCGCGTGCCGGTGCGTATCGTCAATGGCGACCAGTCGGCCGCCATGTTTGCCTACGGCCGGCTGCAGCCTGACACGGCCTACATCAATACCGGCACCGGTGCCTTTGTCTCGCGGCCGGCGGGACATTACCGGGGATACGCACGTCGGCTGCTGGCCAGTATTATTCTGCAGGAAAACGACGAGACGACCTATGTACTGGAGGGCACGGTGAACGGCGCCGGCGCCCTGACCAACACCGGCACCCTGAACCTGACCGATGCCACCCTGGCCGCCGCCGTGGACAACCAGAACATCACCAACGTCACCGCGCTCAATACCCTGTCCAGCGCCACCGGCGTGTTCGACAACAGTGGAAACGTGAATGTGCTCGGCGGGGTGTTCACCTTGAGCGGCGGCGGCACCCATAGCGGCACTTTCGATGCCGCGGCCGCCACGTCACTGAACTTCAACGGCGGTACCCATGACTTCGGCGACGGCA
>CAMYII010000095.1 GCA_947258385.1 Acidiferrobacterales bacterium | reverse complement strand
GACTGCCCTGTGGTTCAGAGCGGTTTATCAAACGGCTGGAAAACCTCGCAGGCAGGCTGCTGCATTATCGCCCACAAGGAAGACCCAGGAAGAAAGAGAGTGGTCACTGAAGAAAAAGGGTAGCGTCCCCGTTTAGCATCTCCCCGTTTAGCATCCCCGGAGTCGCTGGGCAACATTACGATGGCCCTGGTGTTGATGTTTATTATCGTAGAAGGGCAGGCCGGTTTGCGCACCTATATCATGAAACAGCGCCAGGGTACCTACATTCGCATCCGGGATCAGATTCTGGAGTGGATGAAAACCACACAGCCGCTAGCTTTCGATGAAAATGTTAAGTTTATCTACGGTGATGATGCGCAAGGTGAGGTGCTACAACACCTGAAGGTGATTGGCTCCAGTGAAAAGTTGATGAAGCTCTATAACTATCCATCCAAGGTAAAGGAGGTGGTGCAAATATACAGCAAGCAAGTTCATTTTGAAATTACCCGCTATCCCTCTGAACTGCTGTACGGGATTCACATCGAAATCGACGATTACGAAACAAGCCAGAAACTGGGACAGGCGCTGTCGGATTTGTTGAACCTCGGTAAGCAAACACAAGATTTGCAGGTGAACAACACCCTGCCAAAAAATCCGGGCTGGGTGTTTATCACCCGCGCCGTTGAGCTAAGCGGGGATATCGACAAGGATACCCCCAAAGTCATGACGCACGCCCGTCACTTTGTGGAGCTGGTCTGTCACAACTATGATTATGTCTATAGCAAGGAGATGATTGATTATTACCTGGATATTCAGGTTCAGGGTAAAAACTCAATATAGATCGCGGAGAAATAGGGTCAGACTCGAATGGCACTTACTTAAGGGCACTACCCGGTCAATTCACTGCTTATGCCTTGAAAGTTCGGATCACGTCATTCCCGCGAAAGCAGAAATCTAGCGGTTTTTTCGTGTTTCCTGGATTCCCGCTTTCGCGGAAATGACGAAAAATCCGGATGATTGCCTTAAGTAAGTGCCATTCGGGTCAGACTCCATTGAAATGCCATTGAAATGTTCAAAGCGAATCAGTCGAGTACATGCACGCCTACGCGCCTGGCGCGGTTCTTTATGGTGGTTGCGACCGCGTCGATCAAGGCCAGCGTCCAGACGGCGGCCAGCATGGTGACGGCGACGATGATACCCCGCTCGCTGACGTCCATGGTGCGGCGAAAATAGGCGGCCAGTGGTCCCAACGCCATGAGGCCGAGGAGAGCGCCGCTTAGCAGGTAAACAAGTCCCTTGTATAACTCCTCGGCATACAGCTGTCCGAGCCCCGGGAAGGTGAGCGAGAGTAACGCGGCAACAACCGGGTTTTTGCCCGACTCAACACAGCTCGGGCAGGCGACGTCGCGCACTAACGCGCCGCTTGGCGTTCCGCCGCGGGCGGCTTGTTCCTTCAGGTGCTCAGCCAGGCGTGTCGCGCCAAAGGCTTCGGGAAACGCCAGGGCATAGCGCCGGCGTGCATCCGCTTCGACGAACTCCAGGCGCCACAGAGGAATGCCCCCGTGTTTCAGAAAATTGAGCAGCCCGGTTTGCTTGATCACTGCCGGTGCCGCCACTCCGGCCACGGAGATCGCCTGCACCCTCCGCACCGTGGTCCCGAACAGGCTCAAGGTCAGCACCCACAGGGTTTGGTCGGTAAGCACAACCAGGGCCGGGCTGGGGGCCACGAGGCCCAGCTCCACGCCGAGAATTTGCTCGCCGGGCGCGAGCGCGCCAGCGAGCGCTGGGCGGTGCCGATCCAACAAGCGGTGCGCCCGCCGCACGAACATTTTGTGGTAACGGCCCCGGACGATGCCGCCCTTATAGACGCGGTGACTCAACCACACGAGCGCGAGCACTGGTACCAAAACGATGGCGTTGCCGATCAGGGCATACAACCAACGGGTGGCGTCGCCACTACAGGCACCGAACACCTGCACCAGCAGGGACAGCGCCAGAAATAAGGCAAGCAGAAAAGTCGGCAGCAGCAGAATGAGCTGTTTTATTTCCGCCCAGGTTTGCCGCGGCGGTTTTACTGTGTTGTCCATGGGTAACGCCGTGCGCGCCGCGGCCCGTCTCTCGTATAACCGGGCGACCACAAGCGCAATCAACAGGATCGGCAACACGCTAATGAGTATACCCTGGGTGGTTGTCACCAGGCGGGCATAGAAGGCCTTGCGGTCTTTCGCCGCCTGCAGCGCGATCAGCAGAGATGGCCCGCCAAAGCGGGATACGCGGTTGCCGTTTTCGTGGATGCGCCAGACGGCGTAGGACTCAGCATCGGTAAGCAGCACGTCGTTGCCGTAGGCGATCATACCGTTGGGAATGACTTTGGTCTCGAAAGTCACCAGGCCCTGCCGTTCGCCGCGGTTGTTGAGGCGCACGACCTCCGCGTAGTTCAAGCGGGCGTCGTGAATGGAGAGGTAGTAGTCACCGAGCGAGGTCTGGGCGATGAAAACGGGGTAGGCGTACCTGTTGGATGGGACCACCGGCTGCCAGCGGATTGCGGCGGAAAGCGTATCGTCCAGTACGTCGACGGTGTGGTGGTTGGTGTCGACCACGACGACGTCGCCATCGCCGTTGACGATCACGGCATTGGGGAATCGGTAGCGGTCCGAGTCGGCGTGCGGCGCCGCGGAGGCGTGCAATAGATGGCCGCCATCATCGAGCAACAGCACGCGGTGGTTGCTGGTGTCGGCCACTACGATACGGTTCAATGTCCGGTGGTAGACAAGATGAAAAGCACCAAATGGTTGCCAGCCGAGATCACTGTCCGCGCCTAGCCGGCCAACGACCTGACCTTGCTGGTCAAGTCGGTAAATGGCGCCACTGCCACGACTCCCCACCAGCATCTCGCCGTCACGAAAAGCAGTCATACCTCCTATCGGACCTGCGATCGCAAGTTGTCCGATATCGAGTTGCTGCAGGATGTTTCCATCGCCACTGAGGATGAACAAGTCGTGGTCGACGTTCAGCCATGTTCTCCCCTGGCTATCGATCGCCAGCGCGCCCGGCCCGAACAATTGGACTTGCTTGGTTGAGGCCCAACCGATAATGGCAAGCAAGGCGCCCACGAACAACAAGACCGCCAGGAGGATGTGCTTTTGCTTTGTTGTTAGCGTGGCGTGCATGGTTGTCCTGCCCCATCGCTTGTTGACGACGAATGAGGTTAAGTATAGTCGGCGATCGACGATTATTATGGAATTTCAATGGAGGTTGACCCCATTGTGAATCAAATATCTTGAGAAACGGCTGAAAAAGGATAACAAGGGGTCATTAACAAGGGGCCATTGCTTGACATTGCACTACGAGGACAAGGAATACTGTACCCTGATCGTCCCTTGGCAGGGTGGTTTTGCCGATACGTGAGCCATCTGCACTTCCTACATCTCATTTTGCATCCGTTACATGACTTGCGTAGCCCGGTAGCATTGGCTATTTTTTGATCCACCGTCCGCGTTCTGCCATCTTCGCGAGGCGGTGGGTCCGTGCCAGCCAGGGAGGGCCCTGTGTCCGGACACACGCCGCAGTAATACTGTTCTATATATAAAGAATAAGACCGTTAGGGGAGGCAAGTAATCGCGATGATTAACCCGCCGACCGCCGTGTTGCGTCGCCATCGTCTAGTGTTCAAAACCCTCGCCGCCGTGGTGGCGGTGGCGTTCTTAAGCCTCTACCTCCAGCCCCTGGCGGTCGCGATCAACCTGCCCAAGGCCAAGGCCGCCCCGACGCAGCGCGCACCCTCCGAGGAAGCACAGCTCGCCAGGACTTTGGAGAAGATTGAAAAAAAGCTCGGCAAGTTGGAACAGAAACTGACCAAGAAACTGAATGCTGCTCTAGAAAAGGACGACCTG
>CAMYII010000094.1 GCA_947258385.1 Acidiferrobacterales bacterium | reverse complement strand
TGGAAGCCAATGGCAACAAAGGAGACGTTTTCATAGGAATGTCGACATCGGGCAAGTCGAAAAATATTCTAAATGCAATTAGAAAATCCAAGGAGATGGGGATCGTCACGGTTGGTCTTACCGGTCTAAACGGTCATGACATGCAGGAGGCTTGTGAGTATTGCATTATGGTACCGTCGGAGAGCACACCACGGATTCAAGAGGCGCATACGATCATTGGGCATGCCATATGCGCCGCGGTAGAGCAATGGTCATTTAGCGGGCAGGAATGATGGAAGCTATTGTCTTAGCTGGAGGTAAGGGGGCGCGCTTGGGAACGCTCACAGAAAATACCCCAAAGCCATTGTTGAAGGTCGGCGAAAAACCATTTCTTGAGTACGTGTTGGCGTACTTAAAAAAGGAAGGAGTATCCCGCGTAATCCTCGCAACAGGCTACCTACATCAGGAAATTCAAACGTATTTCGGCGCTGATTGCCGGGGGCTGGCGCTTGCCTACACGATTGAGAGAGAACTCCTTGGCACGGGCGGAGCGATAAAGTTGGCGCTCAGTCAGGCCCATACGCGCACGGTATTGGTCTTAAACGGCGACACCTTCTTTCCGGTACCGATATCGGAGTTAGTGAACTTTCATGACGCTCATTCCGCCGATATAACAATTGCCCTCGCACGGCCCCGGGAAGCGTCCCGCTACGGTAGAGTGGCCCTTGAACGCGATTTTCTGCCTGTAAGCGTAAAAAACCTAAAAGTATATGGATTCCCCTGGGATGGATATTTCATTGATATAGGGATCCCGGAAGATTACCGAAAGGCGCAAATCGAGCTGGCCAGCATTTAGAACGTTGCCTAAGTCACGTCACCGCCCCCTTCCTTATGGAGCAATTTCTATGTCATATGCTTGGTTTTTTTTGGTAGGATTATCGTGTGGGCTGCAATCCATTAGCTGGATCTGATTATTTCTGGTTAAGTTTATACAGAGTTCCTGAGCTTCCAATAGCCATCAGCTGATGCGCTATGGATATGGCGTAGAACCGTGCCAAATTACTATAAAGCGATTATTCTGCTTGCTACATACAATGGCGAGAAATTCCTTGGCGAGCAACTTGAATCTATTTTTTCTCAAACGGCTAGGGATTTTCATCTTATTATTAGGGATGACGGTTCCACGGATAAGACATGCGCTATACTGCATGAGTATTTAAACCGTTATCCTGAACAAATAACGCTTCTGACAGACGAACAGCAGCGCATAGGCGCATCACTGAGCTTTGGCAGGTTGCTTGAATATGCGGTAGCTGATAAGCGTTTTCTGGGTGCTCAATACTTTACATTCTGCGACCAGGATGACGTCTGGCTTCCAGATCGACTCAAGATTCTCATGGATAGAATCATAGGAATCGAAAGGGATCATGCAGACGCGCCCGTATTGGTGCACGGCGATCTTATGGTAGTAGACGAAAAGTTATCTAAGATAGATAAATCGCTATGGCATTATCAGGGAATTGATCCAGAACGAAACACGCTCAACCGGCTATTGCTGCAAAATACGGTCACGGGTTGCGCAACAGTGGTCAATCGTTCTCTTGCGCGGTTGGCCTGTCCGATTCCAAAGGACGCTACTATGCACGACTGGTGGCTCGCTCTCGTCGCCGGCGCCTTTGGGAGAATCGTCGCGGTGAAAGAGTCCCTGGTGCTGTACCGGCAGCACGGCGCTAACGCTACCGGCGCGAGGCACTACGACCTTCGGTACGTGTTGCGAAACGCGCGGCAAGTTCTGTCCCGGTCGGAGTTTCGGCGCAAGCTGGAGCGGCACCTGAGGCAGGCCGAGGCGTTCTGTCAGCGGTATTCGGACCGTTTGTCGCAAGATCAGATTGCTATGCTTAACGGCTTCCTTGACCTGCGGAGACTCGGCTTTGTCGGCAGGCGGCGCGTCCTACTCCGGCACCGATTCCTGGTCTCGGGTTGGTTGCGCAATATCGCTATCCTCCTTCGGATCTAGCAAACGTAGGGCCAACGGCACTTTTTCGTGCGGGCCATTACGTCAAATGTATGACCGCAAACGGGTTCGTGGGGACCACAAGTGAACGAAACGCAGAACGGGTCGGTTGGTGGCGAGGGCATGGACAGCTCGCTGAGGACAGAGATCTGCAGAAGGAGGAGATCTTTTCGCCTTGTGCGGCCGCGGCCCTGTATCGCCGCGATGCCTTCCTGGCGGTGGGTGGTTTCGACGAGCGTTACTTCTGCTATTTCGAGGACGTGGACCTGGGGTTCCGGCTGCGCCTGGCGGGGCATCGGTGTCTCTACGTCCCGAGGGCGGTTGTGCACCGTGTCGGTTCGGCCACGACGGGGGGCCAGCACAGCGATTTCTCGGTCTACCACGGGCATCGAAATCTGGTGTGGACCTATTTCAAGGACATGCCCTGGCCGTTGTTCTGGCTCTATCTGCCACAGCACCTCCTGCTCAATCTGGCGTCCTTGGTCTGGTTTACCCTGCACGGCCAGGGGAAGGTGATCTTCAAGGCCAAGTGGGACGCCCTGAGGGGCCTACCGGCGATCCTGCGGGAGCGGCGGCGGGTGCAGGCCAGGCGGCGGGTCGGGGCCTGGGCGCTACGTCGGGTGATGGCCAAAGGCTTGTTTGCCCCTTATTTTCGGCATAAGATGTGACTCTTTCGGGGGGCGGAAGGCGCGTTCGAGCATAACAACGAAGGCGAGAGGGGAGGTATCATGCGGGCGGAGACACAGCCAGTTGTTTCTATCATTATCGTTAATTTTAACGCCGGCCCGCTTTTGACCGAGGCGGTGCGTGGTGCGCTCGCGTCCCCCGTTCCCCTCGAGGTTTTCGTCGTCGATAATGGCTCCACCGATGGTAGCCTGGCACTGCTGAAGAGCGTCGCCGGTACCGACCGCCGCCTGCGAATCATCGCAAACGGGCGTAACCTGGGTTTCACACGGGCCAATAATATTGCCCTCAAACAGGCGTCCGGTGATTTTGTTCTGCTCCTGAACCCCGACTGCATCATCTCCAGTGATACCCTGCCAAAGATGCTGAAGGCGATGGCGGCCCATCCCGAGGCCGGGATGGCCGGCTGCCTGCTCCGCAATCCGGACGGGACCGAGCAGGCCGGCTGCCGGCGCAGCGTACCGACCCCCTGGCGGACCCTGGTGCGGGTGCTCCACTTGGACAAACTCTTCCCTAAGCATCCCCGTTTTCGCAACTTTATCTTGGCCAAACAGCCGCTGCCCACGAAGCCGACCTACCTTGAGGCGATCTCCGGCGCGTTCATGCTGGTGACGCGTGAGGCCCTGTCGGGCGTGGGGTTGATGGATGAGGGCTACTTCCTGCACTGCGACGATCTCGATTGGTGCATGCGCTTCCGCAAGGCTGGCTGGCAGATCCTGTTCGTGCCGGACGTCGAGGCGGTACATTACCAGGGCACATGTTGCCGCGGACGGCCCATGCGCGTGCTGTGGCACAAGCACAAGGGGATGGTGCGCTACTATCGCAAGTTTTTCCGCCATCAGTATCCGGCGCCACTCATGTGGGCCGTCACCGCGGCCGTGTGGGCGCGGTTCGGCTTGCTCGGGCTCGCCACCTTGGTGACGTGGGCTCGCGGCCGCGGGGATCTCGAGGCACCTACCCCGGTGCTCCAGCCGGGAATCCGGCTGGCATCTACCACGCATCGGAACACAACCGATTACACCCGGGCGACGCCCCCAGTGTCTGGTCTGAGGCCGGCGCCAATGCGGGAACGGCGAAGACCTGTGGCTCATCCCTGAGCCGGCGACCGCCCGCGCCGCTCGCTTAGGAGCGCCTGCCGCGGGGACTCGAGGGACAAACGGTGCTGGCCCGGCTCAGGGCCTCTTCCATTATAACGTTGACGCCTTTGCGGCCAGGTTGACCCCAGAGGCGGGCGCGACTTGGAATTCAGCTGGTTTTCTGCGATTCTTTGCGTTCCCGCTTGTGCGGGAATCACAGTTCGGATCCCCCGTCTCTACGTTCGCGAGAAAGGCATTTCATGGACGATGGCTGACGGGCTTAATATGTTATCTTCAAGAGTGTAAAAGACTCGGTGGACTAAGAGATGTATGGGAGGAAGGTTGGCAAGATGTCCAAGGCTCAGCAGGTCAAGTCAGAGAATAAATCACCGAACGTGGTGCCGCACAACGCCACGGTGACCCGGGCACGTCGCGAGCAGCTCAACGCCCACAGGAGTGTCGCGATCTGGTTTACCGGTTTGTCGGGCTCAGGCAAGTCGACCCTTGCCCATACCCTGGAAGAGAAGCTGCATCGGCACGGAATCCGGACCTATGTCTTCGACGGGGACAACGTGCGCCATGGGCTTTGCTCCGACCTCGGGTTCTCCGCCGAGGATCGGCACGAGAACATCCGGCGTATCAGCGAGATGGTGAACCTGTTTCTGGACGCGGGGATCATCAGCCTGACCGCATTCATCTCGCCGTTCAGGGAAGACCGCAATCGTGTCCGATACTTGATCGGCGACGATGAATTTATTGAAGTCTATTGCGCCTGCTCGCTGGAGACCTGTGAGGAGCGCGATATCAAAGGATTATATAAGCGTGCCCGGGCCGGGGAAATCCCCAACTTCACCGGCGTGTCCGCACCCTATGAGGCGCCCGAGCATGCCGATCTCGTGCTGAACACGGATACCGAGTCGCTCGAGGAATCCGTGGACAAACTCTTCGGGTTGCTGGTCGAGCGAGGCATTGTCGAGGTCAAGAAAGGGTCGTCGATCAGCCGGCCGTGATCGCGTGCCAGGGATGCGGGTCGAGGGTAAAGAGCTGCATCACTGACCGGCATACGCCACAGGCTTCACGGCCGGAAAGGGCGCGGGTCGTATCCTAGGGCGGCGCGCGCCGCATCGGCGTCGAAGGCGAGGTCCTGATTCATGCGTCGGAACAATTCGGGGCTGTAGGGCGTTGCCTCGAAGCGGTTCAAAACCTTTAAGCCTACGGTTAGCATGCCGAGGGGCACGGGCACGATGCGGGGCCTGCGTCCCAAGCGCTCGAAAATCCTTTCCACCATCGCCCGATAGCTCTGATGTAATTTGAGAATAGGCTTAACAATGTGTCCGGTTTGGCTTGATCACCACACCTTCTCGATATTGGAGGCCGGTGTCTGCCGCGCGGGCGGCCGCAGCAGCGACTAAGGAAACAGCTCTGCGACGGGAATGCCGGCCCCAGGCGCGGCGAGCGGTGAAACCTGCGCGCCGGCGGCGATAACTTGCTTGTGGGTGTAGTCTTCGCCTTCCGGCTGGCGGTAGGCTTCGAGCTTCTGATCGACGAGATTGAGGATCCAGTATTCCGGAATGCCGTTTCGGGCATACACTCTTTTCTTCGTCTCCCGGTCGAAGGCGAGCGTGGCGTCTGCGACCTCGACGATGAGCACTGCGCTACTGGGATGCGCGTCCCGGTAATCTCTTGGGCTACCAGTTACCACCGCAAGATCGGGTTCGGGTTCGGAGTTGTCATCCAAGGCTAGCGGCATCTGCACTCGGACGCTATACCCTGTCGCGAAATTCGAACGCAGCAGATCTTCGACGAGTTGAATGGTCGTTGCATGAAGAGTCCCCTGCGGGGTCATGTTGATGATCTCCCCATCGATAAGCTCAAGACGCGCCTGCGGGTGAAACACGCCGGCGGCGATCATATGGTCGTATTCTCTTCTGGACCAGCGATGACGTTGAACAGCAGTGCTTGGCATCGGGTTTCAATCGTTTAGTATTAACTAACTATAAAATAGCATATTGAGACGATACCTGCTACCGGTTGCTGGCGGAGCATACCGGCCCCATGGCGCACCCTGGTCCGGGTGTCCCACTTGGACAAACTTTTCAGGTTGTTGGTCGAGCGAGGTATTGTCGAGGTCAAGAAAGGGTCGTCGATCAGCCAACCGTAATCGCGTGCCAGGGATGCGGGTCAAGGGCAAGGAGCTATCACTGACCGGCATACGCCACAGGCTTCACGGCCGGAAAGGGCGCGGGTCGTAGCCCAAGGCGGCGCGCGCCGCATCGGCGTCGAAGGCGAGGTCCTGATTCATGCGTCGGAACAACTCGGGGCTGTAAGGGGTTCGCTTGAAGCGGTTCAAAACCTTTAAGCCTACGGTTAGCATGCCGAGGGGCACGGGCACGATGCGGGGCCTGCGTCCCAAGCGCTCGAAAATCCTCTCCACCATCGCCCGATAGCTCAGGGTTTCCCCGCCGCTGAGATTAAATGATTCATTGACGGCCTTAGGATTGTCCATCGCGGCGAGCGCGGCGCCGGCCAGATCCTCGGCATGCACCGGCTGCCGCAGTCCCTTGGCGGGATACACGAGCGGGAACACCCCCCAGCGTTGGATGAACCGGGCGATGGCGCTCACGTTACGATCCCGGCCGCCGCCGTAGATCAGGGTCGGGCGCAGGATGGTCCAGTGAATACTCTTAGTCGTACAGAACTCGGCGATCTTCGCTTCGGCCACGGCGAGATCCTCGGCGACAGCGCGTTCCTTGGGGTCCCGGCTGGTCGCTTTGGAAAAAACACTCGTGGAGCTGAAGACGATGAGTTGGCGACTGCCGGCGAGTCGTGGTAGCAGCGGCGGCACCAGCCAGAGCGGCATCAGGGAAAAGATCACGGCTTGTTCCGGTGGCGCCCAATCCCCGGGTTGCTTGGCATCGAGATAGCTCCACGGGAAAGCGGATGGAAAGTCTAAGCGCTCATCCGGCGGCGTGCGGCTCAGGCACCGGCCGGAATACTCTTTCTCGGCAAGACGCTTTGCCAGCAAGGGCGCCACAAGGCTGCGTGCGCCAAGGATCAGGATTTCGTTGCGGCTGCCCATGGGGTCGGAAATGATTATAACGCTATGCGTGGGCTAATTGAGCCGCTGCCAGAGGCGGCGCGACCGCCATGCGAATCATAGGAACAGGCGGGCTGGGTAAATTGGTCGGGGTGAGAGGATTCGAACCTCCGGCCCCTGCCTCCCGAAGGCAGTGCTCTACCAGGCTGAGCTACACCCCGAAGTCTTAATGATCACGATGCACGGAAAAGTAGGCCAGATCGAGCAGCGCCTGTTTATACGGCGAGTCAGGGATCGCGGCCAGGGCCTGCTTCGCCAGTTCGGCCTGTTCCTCGGCCCGGCGCGCAGTGTACGCGATGGAACCCGTGGATTCAATGGCGGTCAAGACCCCGTCGATATGCGCCAGGCCGCCTTCTTCAATGGCCTGGCGGATCAATTGGCGTTGTTCACCGTCCCCGTGGCGCAGGGCGTGGATCAGGGGCAGCGTGGGCTTGCCTTCGGCCAGGTCGTCGCCCACGTTTTTGCCCAACGTCTGGCTGTCCTGGGTGTAATCGAGGCAATCGTCGATCAACTGAAAGGCCGTGCCCAGATGCATGCCGTAGTCGGCCATGGTGGAGCAGATTGACTTGTCCTGGTCGGTGATGACCGCCCCCAGCTGGGTGGCGGCCTCGAACAGTTTCGCGGTCTTGCTGCGAATCACGGCGATGTAGTTTTCCTCGCTGGTGTCCGGGTTGTGGCAGTTCATGAGTTGCATCACCTCGCCCTCGGCGATGGTATTGGTCGTGTGCGACAGGATGTCCATCACCTCCATGCGGCCGACCTCGACCATCATTTCGAAGGCGCGCGAGTACAGGAAATCGCCCACCAGCACGCTCGCCTCATTGCCCCAGACGGCGTTGGCGGTGGACTGGCCCCGGCGCATATCGGAGTCATCGACGACATCGTCGTGCAGCAGCGTGGCCGTGTGAATGAATTCGATGATGGTGGCGAGCTGGATATGGGCCTCGCCGCCGAACCCGAAGGCCTTGCTGCTGAGCAATACGGTCAACGGGCGCAGCCGTTTGCCGCCGTTATTGATAATGTAATGCCCGAGCTGGTTAATGAGCGCGACATCGGATTGCAGGCGTGAGCGGATCTCGCGGTCGACGGCCTGCATATCGGCCTCGACCAGCCCCCGGATAGCGAGTTGGTCCATAAATTCGGTTGTACCGCTGTTATTCTCGGGGGGCAATGCTAGGGGGGGTGGTTCCGGCCTGTCAAGCCGTTTGACCTGGTTTCCGACTATCGTTAGAATGGCCGCCCTTTTGAGGCCGTGAGCGCGGTGATGCGATGGCCGATGTGAGCGAGTTTCGCAGGAGAACCAATCATGTACGCGGTTATTGAGACTGGCGGCAAGCAGTACCGGGTCGCCCCGGGCGATGTGCTGCGGGTGGAAAAATTGGCCGCCGAGGCGGGCGAGGCCATTGATCTGGAGCGGGTGCTGCTGATCAATGACGACAACGAGGTGCGCATCGGGACCCCGACACTGTCGGAGAAGGTGACCGCGCGGGTGCTCGGCCACGGCCGTGGCGAGAAGATCCGCATCTTCAAGATGAAGCGCCGCAAGCAGTACCGCAAGCACGCCGGCCATCGACAGGATTATACCGAGCTCGAGATCACGAGCATCGCCGGCGCCGGCAAGGCCGCGGCCAAAAAAGCGCCGAAGGCAAAAAAGGCAGAGAGCGAGGGTTAACTCATGGCACACAAAAAGGCGGGCGGCAGCTCGCGCAATGGCAGAGATTCAGAATCCAAACGCCTGGGCGTGAAGCGCTTCGGCGGCCAGCAGGTGCTGGCGGGCAATATCCTGGTACGCCAGCGGGGCACCAAGTTTCATCCCGGGCTCAATGTCGGCATCGGCAAGGACGACACGCTGTTCGCGCTGGTGAATGGCACGGTCCAATTCGCTGTGCGCGGTCCGCGCAAGCGCAAGACGGTCAGCATCGTCACCGGCTGAGCCGCGGCCGCGAGCCTCTCGCAGGACCTGACCCCGCTTTGGCAACAAGGCGGGGTTTTTTCATTTCAGATACAAGATGCAAGATCCAAGATCCAAGTCAAAAAGTCTGACTACATTTCCAATAAATCCCTTGTATCTTGCATCTTGATACTTGTATCTTGCATTTATTATGAAATTCGTTGATGAAGCCACCATTCGTATCGAGGCCGGGGACGGCGGTAACGGCTGCCTAAGCTTCCGCCGCGAGAAGTTCATTCCCCGTGGGGGTCCCGACGGCGGCGACGGCGGCGACGGCGGCAGCATTTATCTGCGCGGCGCGGCCGGGCTCAACACCCTGGTCGATTTCCGCCACCATCGGCTGTACCGTGCCACGCGCGGCAGCAACGGCGCCGGGCGCAATCGCACCGGCAAGTCCGGCGAAAATCGGGTTATCGACGTGCCGCTCGGTACCCTGGTCCGGGACGCCGCCACCGATGAGCTCATCGGTGACCTCACGCGGGACGACGAAACCCTGGTGGTGGCCCAAGGCGGCAAGGGCGGACTGGGCAACACCCGTTTCAAGTCCAGCATCAATCGCGCGCCGCGTCGGACCACGCCGGGCACGCCCGGCGAGCAGCGTGAGCTCAGGCTGGAGCTGCAGGTGCTGGCCGATGTGGGGCTGCTGGGCCTGCCCAACGCCGGTAAATCGACGTTCCTGCGGGCCCTGTCCGAGGCCCGGCCCAAGGTGGCGGATTACCCGTTTACCACGCTGTACCCGCACCTCGGCGTGGTGCGCGTGGAGGCGCACCGAAGCTTCGTGGTGGCCGATATTCCCGGTCTCATTGAGGGGGCGGCGCAGGGCCTGGGCCTGGGGGTGCGGTTCCTCAAGCATCTGGCGCGCACCCGTATCCTGCTGCATCTGATCGACGCGGCGCCGCTCGGGCCCGACGCCGACCCGGTGGCCGATGCCCGGACGGTGATCGCCGAGCTCGCCCGTTTCAGCCCCGAGCTGGCCGGGCGTGAACGCTGGTTGGTATTGAACAAGATCGATTTGTTGCCTGAAGCCGAGCGTGAGGCACGCTGCCGGCGTATTGTCGAGGAGCTCGCCTGGGACGGTCCGGTATACCGCATCGCCGCCATACGCGGCGAGGGCTGCCGCCAGCTGGCCGGGGCGCTCATGGACCGTATCGAGGCCCTTGACGAACGGGTCGCCGCCAAAGCGTAATACAGCATGAGTGAGACACGTCAAAGCCTTCGGCAGACCCGCCGCTGCGTGGTCAAGATCGGCAGCGCCCTGCTGACCGCCAACGGGCAGGGGGTCAATACCGCCGCCATTCAGGACTGGGTGGCGCAAATGGCGGGCCTGCGCCAAGGCGGCACCGAGCTGATCCTTGTCAGCTCCGGCGCGGTCGCCGTGGGCATGCAGCGCATGGGCCGCAGGGAGCGCCCGCACGCGCTGCACGATCTGCAGGCCATGGCGGCGATCGGGCAAATGGGCCTGGTGCAGCTCTACGAATCGGCCTTCCAGCGACACGGTTTGCACACGGCGCAAGTGCTGCTGACCCATGACGATCTGACCGACCGCAAACGCTATCTCAATGCGCGTACCACCCTGCGCACCCTGCTCGGCCTGGGGGTGGTGCCGGTGATCAACGAAAACGATACCGTGGTGACCGACGAGATCCGGTTTGGCGACAATGACACGCTGGCGGCGCTGGTGGCGAATCTGGCGGAGGCGGAGTTGCTGGTGATCCTGACGGACCAGGCGGGGCTCTACGACAAGGATCCGGTCCGGCATACGGGTAGCGTCCTGATCGCCGAGGGTATGGCGGGGGACGAACATCTGATGGCCATGGCCGGGGGCTCAGGCGTATTCGGTCGCGGCGGCATGCGCACCAAACTGGTGGCCGCCGAAAAGGCGGCGCGATCGGGGGCGGCCACGGTCATCGCCAGCGGCCTGGAAGCCGCCGTACTGGAGCGCATCCTGGCCGGTGAGGCCGTGGGGACCTATCTCAGGCCCAGCCGCGGGCGCATCGCCGCGCGCAAACAGTGGCTGGCCAGCCAGGCCCGGGTGCGCGGCCGCGTGGTGCTGGACGCCGGCGCCGCCAAGGTCCTGCGCGAGGCCGGCAGGAGTTTGTTACCGGTGGGCGTGACTGCCGTGGAGGGCGATTTCTCGCGCGGGGAGGTCGTGGCCTGTGTGGATGAGGGCGGCCGTGAGGTGGCCCGCGGGCTGGTGAACTATAGCGCCAGTGAGACGGCCCGCATCATGGGGCAGGCGAGCGACGCGATCGAATCGATCCTGGGTTACGTAGACGAGCCCGAGCTCATCCACCGCGACAATATGGTGGTCGTCTGAGTGGGCGGGGGCGCCGTGGCGTCACGGCGCGGCGCGCTAGCCCAGGGCGCGTACGCGGGCGTTGAGCCGGCTCTTGTGGCGGGCGGCCTTGTTTTTGTGGATAAGACCCTTGTTGGCGGCCTGGTCGAGCAGGGCGGTCGCCTCCTTGTAGGCCTGCTGCGCGCCGACGTTGTCCGCTTCGGCCACCGCCTTCAAGACGTTCTTGACGGAGGTGCGCATGCGGGAGCGCTCGCTCGTGTTGTGCAGCCGGTGTTTGTCCGCTTGCCGGGCCCGTTTTCTTGCCTGCGGTGAATTGGCCAATGGTCTCTCCGAATAGTGCTGTCGATCAAAACGCGCGCAACTATGCGGATTTTGCCCACGTTTGTCAATCCCGCCCGCGGGACGCCGGCCGTAGGCGGGCGCGGCGCAGAAAGGGTTAGGCCCCGGCCGGCTTGTTGGCATAAGATCGGAAAAAACAAGGCACAAGCGCTGTTTATGTCCCGCAAGTTGCTCAAATCCACGGCTGTTACCGGCGGCATGACGCTGATCTCGCGCATCACCGGCCTGTGGCGTGATATTGAATTTGCCAAGTTCCTCGGCGCCAGCACCACGGTGAATGCCGACGCCTTCTACGTTGCCTTTGCCATTCCCAATTTTTTCCGCCGCATCTTCGGTGAGGGCGCGTTCTCGCAGGCCTTCGTGCCGGTGTTCACCGAATACGATGCCCGTAACGGTGAGCGTCAGACCCGCTTATTCGTCAGTCATATGACGGGCGTGTTCGCGCTGGTGCTCTTTGCCGTGACCCTGATCGGCGTGCTGGCGGCGCCGGCCGTGCTCATGGTGCTGGCCCCCGGGTTCCTGCAGGACGCGGAAAAATACGGGCTGACGGTGCAGATGCTGCGCGTCACCTTCCCCTATCTGCTGTTTATTTCGTTGGTGTCGATGGCGGCGGGCATTCTCAACAGCCGCGGGCGTTTCGCGGCAGCGGCCTTCACGCCGGTGCTGCTCAATCTGGTGTTGATCGGCGCCGTGGTGTGGGTGGCGCCGCGGTTGCAACAGCCGGTGATGGCGCTCGCCTGGGGGGTGTTTATTGCCGGTGCGGTGCAACTGCTGTTCCAGCTGCCGTTCCTGTGGAAGATGCGCATGCTGCCGCGGCCACGGGTCAAGCGTCACGAGGGCGTCGCCCGGGTCTTTAAATTAATGGTGCCCGCCATCTTCGGCAGCTCCGTGGCGCAGATCAATCTGCTGGTCAACCGGATCCTGGCCTCCTATCTGGTCACGGGCAGCATCTCGTGGTTGTATTATTCCGACCGTCTGATGGAATTCCCCCTGGGTGTGTTCGGCATCGCGCTGGCGACGGTGATCCTGCCGACCCTGTCCAAGACCCATGTCAATGCCGGTAGTGAGGCATTCAGCCGTTTGCTGGATTGGGCCCTGCGCTGGGCCGTGCTCATTGCGGTCCCGGCCTCGGTGGGCCTGGTCGTGCTGGCCGCGCCGATTCTGACGACCCTGTTTCAGTACGGCGCCTTCAATGCCTTCGATGTCGAGATGACCGCCCGCGCCTTGATGGCCTTCGCCCTTGGTTTGACGGGCTTCGTGCTCGTCAAAATACTGGCACCGGGTTTTTTCGCCCGCCAGGACACCATGACGCCGGCGAAGATTGCCATGATCGCCTTTGGCTGCAATATTGCGCTCAGCCTGCTGCTGGTGTATCCGCTGCAACACGTGGGCCTGGCGCTCGCGATCTCGCTGGCGGCCTTTGTCAATGCGGCCCTGCTGTACCGCGTCTTGCGCAAACGCGGGGTCTACACCCCGCTTCCCGGCTGGGGGATATTTTTATTTCGCATCGGGTTGGCCAGCGCCGTCATGGGGGCCGTGTTGTGGTGGGGGGCGGGGGATATACAAGCCTGGCTGCAGGCCGCGCTCCTGGAACGTATCTTGCGTCTATCGTTTTGGGTCATAATCGGTATACTTATATACGTGGGTGTGTTGTTGTTCGCCGGGGTCAAGCCCCGCGAGCTGCTCTTGAGAAAGCCGGAGCAGATGTTGGATTGACGTGATGGCGGGTCAAACGAGTTCCTATCAGATTGGTGTGTACAATCAGCCGCGGGTGTATACCCTGGCGGAGGCGATGGCGTTGTTTCCGCTGGTGCGCCGCGTCACCCGGGAGGCCTATGAGGAGCTCGAGCCGGTGCGGCGCAAGCTCGAGGCCATGCTTCCCACCAACCCGCAGATCACGGACGTGGAAAAACAATACGAGATCATCGTCAAACGCTGGGTCGGCAAGATGGAGCGATTGGGGTTGGTCATCAAGGGGCTGTGGCTGGTGGATTTCGACACCGGCGACGGTTACCTGTGCTGGAAATTTCCCGAGCTCAGACTTGGCCACTATCACGGCTACCATCAGGGCTTCGCCGGGCGACGGCCCATCAGCGAGGTGGTGGAGGAGCTCGATCCCGACTGGGCACGGGCCTAGCCCCAATGTTTCATTAACAACGCCCTCGTTTTGCTGCCAGGCGCATCGCCCACGGTGCTGGACCCGGTCGATGCGAGACGGTAATCTTGCGCGTTTTGCGAATTCCTGAAAGTTCGGATCCATGGAGCTAATACGCGGGCTGCACAACGTGCGGCCCAGTCATAACGGTTGCGTCGCCACCATCGGCAATTTTGACGGCGTGCATCTCGGCCACCAGGCGGTCATCGGCCAGCTGGCAGAAGAGGGCCAGGCGCTGGGCCTGCCGACGCTGGTCATGCTGTTCGAGCCGCAGCCGCTGGAGTATTTCGAGCCGGATCATATCCCGGCGCGCCTGACGCGTTTCCGCGAGAAGCTGCGCGCCCTGAGCCGTTACGCGGTCGACCGCGTGCTCGTCGTGCGCTTTAATGCCGAGTTCGCGGCGCTCACGGCCGAGAACTTCATTCGCCGTATCCTGGTGGAAAGCCTGGGGGTGCGGTACCTGGTGCTGGGCGACGATTTTCGCTTCGGCTACAAGCGCCGCGGCAACTTCGAGATGCTGCAGGCGGCGGGCAGGGAATTCGGCTTCCATGTGATCAATATGCACACCTTCAATATCGATGGGCAGCGTGTCAGCAGCACCCGCGTCCGCGAGGCCCTGGCCGCGGGCGATCTCGCTACGGCCGAGAAGCTGCTCGGCCGGCCGTACCGCATGAGCGGGCGCGTGGCCCACGGCGACAAGCGCGGGCGCACCATCGGCATCCCGACCGCGAACATCCATTTGCATCGCAAGGTGACACCGGTGAGCGGGGTCTATGTGGTGGAGATGTTCGGCGTGAGGGGCGAGCCCGTCGACGGGGTGGCCAACGTCGGCACGCGCCCGACCGTCGGCGGCACGCGCACCCTGCTCGAGGTGCATCTGTTGGATTTCGACCAGGACATCTACGGCTGCCACGTGAATATCGATTTCCTGCACAAGCTGCGCGATGAGCAGCGCTACGATTCCTTCGAGGCCCTGAAGGAACGCATCTTCCTGGACATCGACGAGGCGTGCGCGTGGTTGCGCGGACGCGACGAAAAGAATAAAACAGCGCTATGAACAAGAATGCCTACAAGCACACCCTGAACCTGCCGCACACGGAGTTTCCGATGAAGGCCAATCTCGCCGCGCGCGAGCCGGCCATGCTCGAGCATTGGCAGGAGATCGACCTCTATGGCAAGTTGCGCGCCGCGCGCCGCGGCGCTCCCAAATACGTCCTGCATGACGGTCCGCCCTATGCCAACGGCGACATCCATATCGGTCACGCGGTCAACAAGATCTTGAAAGACATCGTCGTCAAGTCCAGAACCCTAGCCGGGCTCGACGCGCCCTATGTGCCGGGCTGGGACTGCCACGGCCTGCCCATCGAGCTCGCGGTCGAGAAAAAGATCGGCAAGGCCGGCCTGCAGGTCGCACCGCAGGAGTTCCGCCGCGCCTGCCGCGAGTATGCCGCCAGGCAGGTGGAGCGGCAGCGCCAGGACTTCATCCGCCTGGGCGTGCTGGGCGAGTGGCAACGCGCCTATCTGACCATGGACTTCAGCTACGAGGCCGACATCATCCGCACCCTGGGCCGGGTGATCGCCGGCGGGCACGTGGAGCGCGGCCATAAGCCGGTGCACTGGTGCGCCGACTGCGGCTCGGCGCTGGCCGAGGCCGAGGTGGAGTACGTGGACAAAGCCACGCCGGCCATCGATGTGCGTTTCCCGGTGGTGGACGAGGAGGAACTGCTGGCCCGCTGCGAGCATCCGCCGGGGCGCCATGGCCAGGGACGCTTAAGCGTGGTCATCTGGACCACCACGCCCTGGACCCTGCCGGCCAACCACGCGGTCGCGCTCAATCCGGAACTGGAATATGTGATCGTCCAGTGCTTCGGCCCGCACGGCCAGAAGCGCCTGCTGTTGGCCGAGGCGCTGATGAAAGACGTCATGCTGCGTTATGAGGTCGATGATTATCATGTGATCGCCAACTGTCGTGGCGCGGCGCTCGAAGGTATTCGGGTACAGCATCCTTTTTACGAGCGTGAGGTGGCGGTCATCCTGGGCGAGCATGTCAGCCTCGAGGCCGGTACCGGCGCGGTGCACACCGCCCCCGGGCACGGCCTCGAAGACTATGTCGTCGGGCTGCGCTACCAATTGCCGGTCGATAACCCGGTGGGGCCCGATGGCAAGTTCCTGCCGGACACCGAATTGTTCGCCGGCGAGCACGTATCGCAGGCCAGCGAGCATGTGATCGAGGTGCTCAAAGCCAGGGGCATGCTGGTGCATGTCGAGGCCATCGAGCACAGCTATCCGCATTGCTGGCGCCACCAGACGCCGATCATCTTTCGCGCCACCTCGCAGTGGTTCATTTCCATGGACAAGCTGCGCGGCCCGGCGCTCGAGGCCATCGCCGGGACCCAATGGGTGCCGGGGTGGGGCCGGGCGCGCATCGAGGGCATGGTGCAGAACCGGCCCGACTGGTGCATCTCGCGCCAGCGCACCTGGGGTGTGCCGCTGTCGCTATTCGTGCACAAGCACACCGGCGAGCTGCATCCGCGCACGGCCGAGCTGATGGAGGCGGTTGCGCAACGCGTGGCGGTGGGCGGCATCGATGCCTGGTTCGATCTCGAGCCCGTCGAGCTGCTGGGCGATGAGGCGGCCGAGTATGACAAGGTCAACGACACCCTTGACGTGTGGTTTGATTCCGGTGTGACCCATGCCTGCGTGCTGGAGGCGCAGCCGGCGCTCGGCGTGCCCGCCGACCTGTACCTCGAAGGTTCGGACCAGCACCGCGGCTGGTTTCAGTCCTCGCTGCTGACCGCGGTGGCGATCCGCGGCCAGGCGCCCTACCGCGCGGCCCTGACCCATGGTTTCACGGTGGATGCCCATGGCAGGAAAATGTCCAAGTCCCTGGGCAACACGATCGTGCCGCAGAAAGTGATCAAGACCCTGGGGGCCGATATCCTGCGCCTGTGGGTGGCGGCGGCGGATTATCGCGGGGAGATCGGCATTTCCGACGAGATCCTGAAACGCATGACCGACAGTTACCGGCGGCTGCGCAATACGGCGCGTTATCTGCTTGGCAATCTGCACGGCTTCGAGCCGGCCGAGGCGCTGCCGGCGGGCGAGCTGCTGGCCCTGGACCGCTGGGCGGTGGACAAGGCCAGGCGCCTGCAGGGCGAGATCGTCACCGCCTACGAGGCGTTCAATTTTCATCATATCTATCAGAAGCTGCACCAGTTCTGCGTAGTGGAGATGGGCAGCTTTTATAGACCGTCTCTATACCATGCCGGCGAAAAGTCGCGGGCGGCGTTCCGCGCAGACGGCCATGTTCCATATCCTGGAGGCGCTGGTGCGCTGGCTGGCGCCGATCCTGAGCTTCACGGCGGAGGAAATCTGGCGCCTGATGCCGGGCGAGCGAGAGGAATCGGTGTTTCTGTCCAGCTGGTATGGGTTCGGCGCCAAGGCCGAGGTGCCGGAAGTGGCGAGCCAGGATTTCTGGGGCCAGGTGATCGCCACGCGCGAAGTCGTCAGCAAGGAGCTCGAGCGCCTGCGGGTGGCGGGCGGCATCGGTTCCGGGCTGGAAGCGGAGGTGGATCTGTATTGCGAGCCCGAGCTGCGGGCGGAGCTTGGCAAGCTCGACGGCGAGCTGCGCTTCGTGCTGATTACCTCGGAGGTGCGCCTGCATCCGCTGGAGGCACGCGGTGACGACAGCATGCCGACCGAGGTCCCCGGTCTGTATGTCGCCGTGAGTCCCTCGGGTCACGAAAAATGTATCCGTTGCTGGCATCTGCGTGAAGACGTCGGCGCCTCGCCCGAGCATCCCGAGATCTGCAGCCGCTGCGTCGAGAACGTCGCCGGCCCCGGCGAGGAGCGGCGGTACGCCTGATGTTGCGCTATCTCTGGATCGCGGGGCTGGTGCTGGTGCTGGATCAGGCGAGCAAGCTGATCGCGCTGCAGTTGCTGCCGCCGCGTGGCAGCATTGAGCTGCTGCCGTTTCTGAATCTCACGCTGGTCTATAACACCGGCGCCGCCTTCGGTTTCCTGAGCAACGCCGGCGGCTGGCAGCACCTGTTGTTCATCGGCGTCGCCGCCGTCGTGAGCATCGTGATCCTGGTCATGGTCAAGCGCCTGGGGCCTAAGGATATCCAGGTCGTGATCGCCCTGATGCTGGTGCTGGGGGGCGCGGTGGGCAATGTCGCTGACCGTCTGCGCCTGGGTTATGTGGTCGATTTCATCGACGTGTATTATCGCGCCTGGCACTGGCCGGCGTTCAACGTGGCCGATTCGGCTATCACCATCGGCGCGGTCCTGTTGCTGCTGGATGCCGTGGGCGTGAGGCTGGGCAGGGACCGTGCGCGCTGAGCCCGAGTGCCGGCTGAGGGGCGCGGGTCGGGTCCGGCGTCCACGGGTGCGCGCATGAAGCGCTGCCGTACCGAAGCCGGCTCGCGGGTGACGCTGCATTTCAGTCTGCGGCTCGAACAGGACCGGCGCCTGGTCGATGCCACGCAGGATGGCGACCCCATGAGCCTGGTCATCGGTGAGGGGGACCTGATCGAGGGGCTGGAGCGCCGCCTGCTGGGGCTGCAGCCGGGCGACAAGCGGTGTTTCGAGATTCCCTGTGCCGAGGCCTACGGGCCGGCGAGGACCGACCAGGTCCATACCCTGCCGCGCGCGCAATTCCCGCCCACCGTGACGCCTGAGCTCGGGCTGGTGGTCGGTTTCGAGACCCCTGGGGGCGACGAGGTCCCCGGCGTCATCCGGCAGGTGAGCGAGGACGAGGTGGTGGTGGATTTCTGCCACCCGCTGGCCGGCCATGATTTGATCTTCGAGGTCGAGATCCTGGCCGTGGAACCGCCGGCGTGAATGGACCGAGCCGCCGCGCCGGCGCATAATCGCGTTTTCCATTTAACGGCTATCACGAAACACCCTGTATGCAAGTCATTCTCGCCAGCCCGCGTGGCTTCTGCGCCGGGGTCGACCGCGCCATCGAGATCGTCGACCGGGCGCTGGAACGCTATGGCGCGCCCATCTATGTGCGCCACGAGGTGGTGCACAACCGTTTCGTGGTCGAGGACCTGCGCGGCCGGGGCGCGGTGTTCGTCGATGAGCTCGACGAGGTGCCCGACGGCGCCACCGTGATCTTCAGCGCCCATGGGGTGCCGCGCGCGGTGCGCGAGCAGGCCGAGCGCCGCGGGCTCAAGGTGTTCGACGCCACCTGCCCGCTGGTGACCAAGGTGCACACAGAGGTCATCCGTCACGGAAGAAATAATACCGAATGCGTGCTGATCGGCCACGCCGGCCACCCCGAGGTCGAGGGCACGCTGGGGCAGGCCGAGGGCGATATCTATCTGGTGGAGACGGTGGACGACGTCGCCGCGCTAGCGGTCAAGGACCCGGAGAACCTCGCCTACGTGACCCAGACCACGCTGTCGGTGGACGACACCGCCCGCATCGTGGCCGCGCTCCAGGCGCGCTATCCGGCCGTCAGGGGGGCGAAGAAGGACGATATCTGCTATGCCACCCAGAATCGCCAGGATGCGGTCAAGGCGCTGGCGCAGGGCTGCGAGGTGGTGCTGGTGGTCGGCTCGCGCAACAGCTCGAATTCCACCCGCCTGCGCGAGGTGGCGGCGCTGCAGGGCGCGCGCGCCTACATGATCGACGGGCCGCAGGACCTGCGGCGTGAATGGCTGCAGGGCGTGGACCGGGTCGGTCTCACCGCCGGGGCCTCGGCGCCGGAGACCCTGGTGCAGCAGGTGGTGGATCGACTGTGCCAGTGGGGCGCGGCGGTTGCGCCTGAGCGGCCGGGAATCGTGGAAAACGTGAATTTCCCGATACCGAAGGGTTTGCGGGCTTAATCACGACGCCGAGGCAAAAAAAAACCCCGCGGCGGGTCGCGGGGTTTTTTTGTTTTGGCAATGGGGCCGGTCAACGTATGTCGATGACCAACCTCAGTTCACGTCACGCTAGTCATCCTCTTCCTCGTGCTCGTTTTCATCATCATCATCGTCGTCGTCGTCATCGTCATCGTCATCATCGTCATGGTGTTCATGGTGTTCATGGTGTTTATTTCTTTTGCGGTTATATTTATCTTCTTTGCGGTCTTTTTTGAATGTCTTCATGGCGGCCTTGAACGCATCCCTGGCCGCGCGGATCGCCGCTCGCTTGTCCTTTTTTGCCTGGTGCATCAGTTCCCTTCTCTGCGCTTTAGTCGGCGCGTTCCTGGCCTCTTCCATGGCGGCCTTGAAGTCCTCTTTGGCCTGGCGGACCGCGTCTTTGAAGGCCTGGATGGCTTCCTCCTTGGTTTGCGGCTCCCCGCCACCGCCACCGCCGGCGCCACCGCCTGCGATCGCCCGGGTCACAATCAGCATATAGTCGCCATTGTCGAGCTCACCCGTGCCCTCGACCTCTCGAGGCGCCAGAAACTGGCCCATTGCAGAATTGAACCCTTCGTGGATGAGCACGGAACCTGCCGATTCGAGCACGGTGCCCGGTGCACTCTCTATGAAGGGCCGTTGAACACTCGAGACGCCGATGATGTAGGTGCCGGCGACGGGTATCTCAAAATCGTCGATTCTGGGGTCCTGGAAAAAACTGTTGCTGCCGGCATCAAAGTTTTGTTGTTCGACGAGCCAGATCCGTTGGATCGGCAGCCCCGTTGCGTCAGTTGGGTCATCTGGCACAGGCCGTGTTGCCTCTGCCGGGCCGAAGAGTGCGATGACAATATCCACGTCAGTGGCAATTTGATTAGTTCTACCCGCATCGATGTCCACGGTGATCACATCACCTTGAGTCAATACAAGGCTGTAGAAGTCCAGGTCATCGACAGGCGGCGTTGCGGTGTTGAACGGTTCGACCGCCCGCCCAAGGCAACCGACCACCTTTACGTACTCCGATGCATCCACCGGCAAAGGGTCAAAGGTGAGCCCTGATGATTCTATGAGCGCAAAGGTGAGCTCTTGTGCCGCGCTCAAGGGATGGTTGAGCCCCTCCTTGGTGTCCACCGCCTCGACTAGTACGTCGCAGGTGGGCTCCTCAACCGGCAGAACGGCAAAAGCGCCATTGGTGCCCAGCAGCAATGCGCCTGCTACGACCAGCGGAGTTAATTTTGCTCGTTTTATCATGTCACTACCTCGTTCAGGTAAGAATTTTTCAGGTCTTGCATCCCTATCAAAGCTGGAATGCATCGATAAACAGGGTCCATCTCAACTAGTACGGCTAAGGCGTCCGAGTTCGATCAATTTCCAGTCCATGGGGACTATGGCAATGGCTTGCCATCTCAAGACCCCGGAAGCGGCAGTTGGATCTGAGCCGTGCGAACCTGTGCGTCTGCCGGTCAGTGCCGATCGGGTTTTAGAAGTGAGTGAGTCGATTAAATAACTCTTTAAATATAAGTATATTTCACGATCACTGCCTGTCAAGGTAACCAACGGCGGCGGTCGGCGAACGTAGAGGCGGTGTGACTTTGCAGAGTTAACGTTCTGAAGCGAAAGCGCTTTGCTGTCCGGCAGGCGGGCAATGTGATCCGGTTGACTGCCCGCGGGGCGGGCCTGTCCGATGATCTCAATGGTTCAGCGGATAAAGGGCAGGCCTCAAATGCCTGGATTTAACGCGGAATTCCGCGTGATTGAGGCGCTCCTCGGGCTGGCGCGTCGGCCCCCCAGGAAGCACACTCGGACCGGCACACTGGTCGTGCGCCAAGGGGCCCCGGTCGTGGCTACCAGCAAACCCTTCCCGGCGGCGTTTTAGCGCCAGTTGAGTCCAGTGTCATAGCCGCACAAGCGGTATCGTCTGCCTGGATCCCTTGCGCCGTGGCGGTGATGGTAAAACTGCTGGCGGTGGTTGCCAGGCTCAATGCGTAATGCCCTTCCGGTGACGTGGTGCTATATTCGATGCCCACATTAGGGGTAGTGGGGTCGCAAGCGCCCGCCGGCCAGTTATCGGTCAGTCCGGGGTCGCCTGTCGGCGGATAGGCGCTGCACATGGCATAGAACTTTTCCAGCCGGTTGGCAATCTCGGTCAGCGTGATCTTGCCGTCGCTGCGGCGTGTATTCTGCATATGGCCCATATAAGAGGGGTAAGCGATGGCGGCGATAATGCCGATGATGACCACTACGATCATAAGCTCTATCAGGGTAAAGCCTTTTTCGTTGTTGGACTGATTAATGATATTGGGTCCCGCACGTTTCATCGTTATTGTCCTCGTTTATCTGTATAGCCAGCATGGTTAACAAACTCGTCGCTATGGACGTCGTTATTTATCTGTCGGACGCTCGGGAGACCTGGTGAAGACCTACCCCTGACATCCGCGAGCCATCCTGCGCGTCGACGGTGAATAAAAGCCGAGGGGGCAAGCGCCTGTCTTGGCCGATTGATGGACAAGACAGGCGCTTGCTTGCATGTTGCCTGGAGCCAGTCGTATTACTGGAACCAGAAGGTCTTCCTCCTCGGCAGATCCTTAGGCAGATTCGGCGGCGTGTGCGGACCCACGAGGCCAGAGACGCCGCCTTCGCGAATGACAACGACGAGGTCCGACGGGATACCACCACCGACATCCGTGCTCCTGTCCTTGGTACCGTCACCGTCGAAGTCAATCCCGGCCGCTCCGGAAAGGATATCGAAGGCCCACAATCTGCCTATGCCCTCATCGGGCTGGCAGGTAAGGACCGCGGTCTGTTCGTTCGCCGGTATGTAGGTCGTGGCGAACAGTTGACCGCCGAAGATGACGGTTCTAGCCAGCCCTTTCTCGCCTATCCATAACGGCGCGCTGGCCTCCTTGAGATCCAGGAACCAGCCCTTCGCGTCTCTTATGCCACTGGTGATGATATCCGCCTCAGTTGCATCCAACAGGACATCGATAGTCGCGTCGTACAACTCATCTTCGGTGATGGTCGCCGGGTAGGTCAACGCGACATCGTCGAGGCTCTGGGTAACATAATCCCGCAGCACGTAGATCCGATTGTGCACCGCCACTTGCTCAGGAATCTGGTTGAGCGTCAACAGATCAATCGGATCCTCGCGATCGCCGCTGGCGATAGTGACCACGTCATACTTTGCCTCGGCGGCATCTTCAAAGACGAAGTCATTGACCTGGGCGACATTGGGCGGGTAGAAGAATTTGCGCACGTCCTGGTTGTCCGGCGTGCTGCAATTCATCGGGGTTCCCGCGGTGCAGGCAAGATCCGCCAGCCTGTAACCGTTGGTCAAGCCGCTGACCGACTGCTTGAGCGTGGGATCGAGATCGATGCGCCAGATCTGGCCACCGAGATCGCCCACATAAATGCGGTCGGTCTCGCCATCGCCGTTGGCGTCCATCAAGGTGAGATCTGAGGGAATGGCATAGTCCATGCCCGTCAGCGCCAGATCCGCGCCCGAGGCGGCACCACTGGCCCACCACAAACGCTCGCCGGTGGCCGGATCGACCATAAAGATGGCATTGCCCATAGTAGCGGTCGGCGGTGCTATGCTGGCGGGCAATGGGGTTGCGGTGCCCTCGAGCTCAATGGAGTCATCATAGCCACCGCCGAACATCAAGACCGTTTTGGGCTCGCTTTCGCCGGCGTTGGCGTTGCCATAGCGTATCTGTGTAACCAACGGGGTCGACCAGGTCTGGCCGAGCAAGCCGAATCCGGTGGTCACGCCGCCCTGGATGACCCACATGAGTGTGGGGTCAACCTGACCATTGGTATGATCCGTTATCGTGGCGGCCGGTGTAAGATCGAGCGCATAGATGTTGCGGCCGCCGCGGCGCATGCCGAAAAACACGTGCACGAAATCGCCGATCGCAGGATCAATGATGCCGTCCGGCAGATCGACCACATTGCCGACGGTTCCTTTTTTATCCTGGATATGGAAACTCGGTGTGCCGTCCATGCCCCAGAAATGATTGCCGTCTTCGTCAAGTGAGAGCGCATTCTGTGCGGCCAACAATTCCTGTGGCATGAATGCCCATTCCTCGACGCCGGTCCTTTCGTTGATCATGCGCAGCATGCCGTCGTTGGTGCCGACGAACATTTTGATAATCGGATCGGCGTTGTCGCCGCCATAGGTGACAGCCACCGGCCGGCTGTGTACCGGGTCATGGAAGCGGTAGCGGTCTTCCGTGGTGTCGCCGTCCGTGTCCTCATCGCGCACATCAACACCGCGTATCCAATTGATGACCGCGTCGCGTTCGGCGGCAGTGCCCACGTTCAGCATGGCCTGCGTGAGCACCGCATTGGCGGTAGCGACCCCATTGTTGGCATGTGTGAGATCGGTCTGGCCGCCCGTGGGCAGACCGGCGGCAGTGTAGCCGCCCGTATAGGTATAGATGTTTCGGCTGCCGGCGGTCGGTATATTTTCGCCGGCCCCGCCTAGATCCACGTCGTTTCCGTCGGCTGCGGAGCTCCAGTAGCTTCGTGCTGTTTCCTTGATGCGCAGGGTCGTGGGATCGACCGCCGGGTTGCCATTTTGGTCAATGACTTCGCCAAACGTGCACGTCGGGCTTACCTCGGTGCCTTTGCACAAGGTGTATTTTTTCAGATTACCATCCCACAATGTGGTGGTCGACGGCTTGAACACCGCGAAGTAGACCTCATCGCGATTGAACAAGGTGTTGAAGGCGTTGACCGACAATGCCGGCGCCACAAATGAGGTGGTCTTGGTCAGCGCCTCGAACAGCGCGGACTGTATCGCCGCGGCCAGCTGATCGGCGTCGGCGGCGGGATAATATTGGCCGCCGCTCTTGCTGGCCGTGTCTTGCAGCAATTGCAGCCCCGAGGCGGAGATCCCGCTGCCGAACCCGATCGTATAGGTAATGGCGGTCTGCACACCAGTCAGATCGTCATACAAGTCATTCTCGCTCATCCATTCGGCGAGCTCATCCAGGCGATTGCCGCTGCCGCTGGCAACGCCCGGCAGGCCATCAATATCGCTATTGGCAGCGGAGTCGTTGGACGGATCACCGTCGGTCATATAAATGATATAGCCCTTCTGGCAGGCGAGGGTGAACGGCGATTCATAGATCCCATCGGCGCTGCAGGCACCGGAGGAATCCTGGGCGCAGAGATCCACGGGTGGAAGCAGTGGCGTGTACGCGGGATTGCCGTAGGTGACGCTCTTACCGCCGAAGTAACGGTAGGCCTCCCACAGGGTCTCCGACAGCGGTGTGTAGTTCATGTTCGACCAGCAGGTGGGGCAGGTGGAGCCTCCCGGGTCGAGCCATCCGCTCAGCCCGTCGACCGCGGTTTTCATGGCCGTGCGGCGGGCGTCATCCATGGTGTCGATCTTCATGGCGACGCGCCCGCCGTGCGGTGTAAGATTATTCCGGTTAAACACCATGATGCCGAATCGCACGGCGTGGTTGGTGTCGATCACGGTTTTGATGGCCTCCTTGGCGATCTGCATGCGCGTCTTGGTCACGGGGGCAGGCGTGCTCGCCTTGAAGTTCAGGTAGTTGCCGCTGAAAAGCGTGGGTGCAGTGGCCTCTGACCACCTCACCCTGTCCTGCCATCTCGTCGAATTTGTATAGCGGCTGCTGTAGGCCAGATTGGAATTGGCGGACCGTTGTAAGTACTGACCCAGGGTCGCATCGGCGGGATCGTCCGGCCGGCATTCGACATCGGCGATCTTTCTGGCCGCGTCCGCGTTGGTGCCGGCCGCGTTGCTGTCCAGTCTAAGCCATCTGCCCTGGGTGGTGGATGTCACGCCGGAGGAGACCTTCCAGCGCCATGCGAAAATCTGGGCGGTATAGAATCCCCGTGCACCGGGCGAACTGCTCAGCTGAAAGGCAGAATCCGTGCATTTATTGTGGGAGACATCGAACCACTGTTCTGTGGTGTCAGGAGGCGGGGAGGCACTGGAACTGGCCCAATAGATCTTGTTCGGGTCGTAGCCCCCGGTATAGACCGTGGCCGCATCGTAGGATACTCCGGTGACGATGGAATTGGTTTCCATGCTGCCGGAGTTATCGAAGATGATCAGCACGTTTGGCGAATCATCGCGGGAGATCCCGGGCGCGGCCAGATAAACGTCCGTGTCCTTGGCGAGGCCGATGGCGGGCAGGCCGGTGACGATGGCCGTTAAGAGTATTAGCGATACACGGGTAATTTTCATAGCGGTATACCTGGTTGATTACCTGACATACTTGTGCCGGATTTGAGTCACGCCCTGCTTGAGCTCGGTGTTGGCGGACGTGGTGGTCGTGGCGGTCGCGAACTGTTCAAAATTGGCCGTGCCGAAGTCGGTGGCGCTGTAGATTTGGTCCGGATCCAGGGTGCGCGGCGGCGTGTTACCCATCGTGGTATAGGTGGTCACCACCCTGACGTCCGTTGGTAAATAGTCGGTGATGTTTCTGGTGGTAGACATTCCCGGAAGCGGCATATTGGCCAGATTCGATCCGTCGCTGTAATCACGCTCCAGCGCCGATTCCGCCATATGAAAGGCACGGTTGGTCTCCTGGGCATTAGTCGCCATCTTTGATTCCAGGCTGGTGGTGTTCATGATACTCAGGCCAAAGATGGTCATGACCAGGAGGATGACCAGGGCCATCACCAGCGCGGTTCCCTGTTGGCGGGAGGCGTGCGCGGACCGCATGGCACGCCGGGACGGTGTCGAGGGATTGCCGGGCATGGCAATGAAAACAGGTTTGTTCATTTGATGTTCCTCAACATAATGGTCGACGTGAACACTTTACGTATCCGGCGCTCGTCAACGGGGTTATAGTCAAAGCCGTTGACGTCGTAGTTGCCGGTATCCGTCGGCGTATCGGTAGTCAGCTGACCATCGCGGGTGTTGGCGATGGTGCTGGCCACAAACGCCACGCGCAAACTGACGACATTGCGCCATTCGCTAACATCGCCGACCTGGTCTGCCGTTTTGTACACCGTTGGGATGCGATCTCCCGTGGACACCAACCCGTAGAGGATTTGCATCGTCTCGATGCCCTCTACCAGTTCTTCGGGACCATCCAGGGTGGTACGGTATAGTGACCGGGTGCCACTAACGGGGTCTTGGCGAATGTAGTAGGCGAAGGAACCGAACTTCATGATGGTCGCGTCTTCGCCGTAGATCTTGCTGAGCTTCTGGGTGGAGTTGCCAGGTTCAGGAGGCGGCGCACCCGCGTTGTGGTTAATGCCTTTTTTGCCGCTATTGGCGCCGGCGCCATCTTCGATGCTGGTAATTTGCATTACGTCGGCGCTGTCGCAGTCAGAGAGCATGATAATGTCGCCTTCCTGAAGCCCATGATCCGGATTGACGAAAAGGCGTGCCGAGGTGCTTGGCATTTCTTGGACGAGGTCAATGGGATTATTGAGGTCCATATAACGGATCGCGATGACGTCAGAACCAGTGGCCGGATCGTTCAGGGACGGCGCGTTGGCAGACGGAGACCATACGCTACCCCCGGTATAGTTGTTGATGCCTTCCAGCGGTTGCACGGCCAGGCCGCCGCCGCCGGCGAAGCCGCCGTTGAGCGTGCTGCTAATGGTGTCGACATCGTCACTGCAGCCGAGATAACCCGCGCGGCGCAGATCTTTGGTAAGGAACTCCATGGCAAAACGCGCATTCTCTTGCAGTCGCGCCATGCTGTCTGTGGTGATGTAATTTTTGTTACTGTTCACCATGACGGCCATCACGGCCGCCATGATGAGCATGCCGATGACCAGGGCGACCATTAATTCCACCAAGCTGAAGCCCTGAGCGGCGCCCAGTTTTTCGTAGTTGCGTCTCATATCTCAGCCACCCATTGTTGCTCTATGTTCACGCCGCGCTCTCGCCAGCGCATCGTCACGGTGTACTCGAAAATAGTATTTCCACCGCCCAAGGTGACGACGGTGCGGCTGATGGTCGAGCGGATAGCTGCCACTGGCAGATTGGCGTCCTGCAGTACATACCAGCGGCTGATATCATAGCGCGCGAGTTCGGCGGCTGATGTGCAGCCGGTTGCCGTATCGCCACAGGTGTTAGCGGTAGGGACAGCGTTCGTCTCGCAAGGATCCGTCGGTGCGGCGACATCGAGGCAGTAAGCCCCGGCATCCGAGCCGACGGTATTGGCGCGCATACGGTCGATGATGTCATAGGCCAGGATGGTCGCCTGCGTGCGCAGGTAGGAATCGGTATTGAACCTCATCCCCTGGACCTGCAGGGACGCGAGGCCGAGCAAGCCAATCGATAACACCGCCAGGGCGATCATTACCTCCAGCAGGCTATAACCGCGATGGTGCGAAGCCTGTTTTTTCATAGACGAGTAAGCCTCCATGATGGATGCGCTACGGACAACTTAAGGCGCCAAAGGTTGATTTGCGCACGATTCTGGCGCGCCCGGTAAACTCGAAAACCATGCCGCGCGCGTAACTTACCCCGCGGTCGTCACACACCGTGAAATGGTACGGGGTTGTACCGGCTGTGAGTCTTGTAAGGGTCGTGACGCCGGAAGGGATGTAGGCAACGAAGTTTTTTAGGCCGGTGTTGGGCGTGACCGGCGTCAGGCTGTTGTTACCGGTCAGGGACTCCGTCCTGCGCAGCAATACGTCGTCGACTGCCGCCGCCGTGTAAACGTTATCACCGGTCGCCGGGTCGCCGTCGACAAAAACCAGCCGGCCCGTATCCCAAGGGTCCGCTACCACGGTATTGCAGGTAGGCGTGGCCGCCGTCGGGTTGGTGGACTTACACACCACCACATTGACGTTGCGCTTGATGGCCTCGCTGCGCGCCAGATTGAAGTCCGCGATGAGATCATTGCCCTGACTGGTGATGCGGGAGTTTTGCACCACGGCGGTGATACTGGGCACCGCCAGGGCGAACACAATCCCCGCCACCACCAAGGTCACGACGAGCTCAATCAGCGTAAAGCCTGATATTGACTGAATACCGACTAACGGTCTGTTTTTTACGACGAACGGTATGACCAAGGGATTATTATACCCGATGAACGGTATTTTAGTGCAGATAAAAGGACGCTTGCAGAAGTGGGCCTGCTGCCATCCAGAGGTCGTTTTGTGTGATCGGCTCTTCACTGTACTATTAAATCCTCGCGAAAAATCCGGCGGCCAAAGCCATACAACCTTCATGTCTATGTTATAAGTCTAGTGCGCCTGCTGCGGCTTGCAACGTGGCTTCCGGCTGAACCGCGTGTCAGCCGTCGTCCCCGGGGCCCCTAGGAATTATGCAAAATCACGATCGAATCCATGTTATCGGCGGGGGCATTATTGGCTTGCTGAGCGCCCGCGAATTACTCGCGGCAGGCCGGTCCGTGGTGCTGTTCGATCGCCAGGAGCTGGGGCGCGAGTCCTCCTGGGCCGGCGGCGGTATCCTGTCGCCGCTCTATCCCTGGCGATACCCTGCGGCGGTCAATCGCCTGGCCGCCGTCAGCCGCGCGCTCTACCCTGAGCTCTGCCAGCGTCTGTACCACAATACCGGCATCGACCCGGAATGGGTGTCGTCCGGTCTGCTGGTTCTGGATGATAACGAACGCGAGGCTGCAAAGAATTGGGCAGAATCTGAATCGATCTGCTTGGAACCGGTCGATGCACTCTCCCTTCGGTCGCTGGAACCCGTACTGGCGGGACGATTCTCTCAAGGCTTATGGATGCCGCAGATCGCCCAAGTGCGCAATCCGCGGCTGATTGCGGCCTTGAAGCACGATCTGCTCCGATCTGGTGGCGATTTTCGTGAAAATGTCGCGATCCAAGGATTTTCCGGCCGGGCGGGTCGACTGCAGGGCCTTGTCACCTCGGCCGGTGATGTCAGCGTCAAGCAATGCCTGGTCGCCGCCGGGGCCTGGACCGCCGGTCTGCTGCAAGCGCGAGGCGTGCCGCTGCCGATCGAGCCGGTCCGCGGGCAGATGCTGCTGTTCCGCTGCCGTCCGGGGCTGGTGCGGCACATTCTGCTTCGCGATTATCATTACGTCATTCCGCGCCGGGACGGGCGGTTGCTGGTTGGGAGCACCCTGGAACACGTCGGTTTCGACAAGACGACGACCGTTGAGGCCAGGGAAGCATTGCAGCAGGCGGCGCTCGAGCTGGTGCCGGCGCTTGCCGATTGCGAGATCGAACGGCACTGGGCCGGTCTGCGCCCGGGATCGCCCGCGGGCATTCCCTTTATCGGCGAGCACCCGGGGTTGAAAGGTCTGGTGGTCTGTGCCGGGCACTATCGCAACGGTTTTGCACTCGGGCCGGCCTCGGCCCGCCTGGCCGTGGACCTGGTACTCGGCCGTGAACCCCTACTCGACCCGGGGCCATACCGGCTTGATCGCCGCTAGTGGATTTAGTATTAATAATGATTTCGTTTATACTTATACAATGTTGATGAATGAGCTCAAGTATTCCGATGTGGATATTCGCGCCCTATTGAAGCGGCACGACATCAAGCCGACTTCCCAGCGCATCGACATCGCGCGCGTGCTCTTGCAGCGGCAGACGCACCTGTCGGCAGAGGATATCTATAAAATAGTGAATCCTGACAAGCCGGGCGCCAGTCCGGGCAGGCCGCGATCGCCTAAACAACGGGTCTCCAAGGCCACGGTGTACAATACGCTGGGTCTGTTCGCCGAGAAGGGCCTGGTCCGCGAAGTGATCGCCGACCCCAACAAGATCTTCTACGATCCCAATACCGCTCCGCATCATCACTTCTATGATGTCACGACCGGCGCGCTCACCGACATCGACGCCGGCGCGGTCGAAGTGATCGGTCTGCCACCGCTGCCTGAGGGAACTTCTCTGGAAGGCGTGGATGTGGTCGTGCGCCTGCGTCAGACCTAGTAAGTCCCGCCGCGCGCATCGTTTGGTTCCCGGGCGGAAAGACCTTATACTCCGGGCCGTCGCCGGTGTAGCTCAGCTGGTAGAGCAACTGATTCGTAATCAGTAGGTCGGGGGTTCGACTCCTCTCGCCGGCACCAGACAGCCATATGCTCAGAATGTGATCATGTTGCATCACCTGTGTTCGATGACGTCCTTCAGATTTGAACGGGAAATGAAATCGCTCTTGTACGGGACTACATGAGTTAAAGGATAGCGGAGCGTAGCTTGTGTCAAGAATAAAGAAACGGCCGTTGCCCCGGCCGTTTCTGTTGACCCTTCTGGATCGTTTTGACTGCTACTGACGGCGGTATTTGCCGCTCTGCTCCCGTTTCCACTTTTCATGGGCTTGGAGACGGCGTTCGAATTCCTTCTTAAGTTCGGCCTCTTTTTCTTTATCTATGGCTGCCTGTTCTGCAGGGGTATAGCACGGTGTCGCGGTTCCGTCCTCACAATCTGCAAATGCCGTTAGGTTGTAAATCATGCCGAACCCAAGCACGAATGCCGTAACTTTAAATGCATTTTTCAGCCTGTATGTCATAATGGATTACCTTGCCATGTGTTAACTGTAAACTTAATTTACTAATTATAGTAAAAATCTGATTAATATATAGCGAACAGCCCAATGTTTATAGCTGTTAAGTATATGAGCTTTAATCGCAGCGAGTTAAGGCAAGATATTGAAAATAATAAAAAAATCTGTAGCCGTCTCTATGATCAGCGGCGCATATTTCAAGACATTGTGTTCCTCCGTAACTTGCGCCGCCCAACAGTGCGTCTTGGCAATTGTATCCGCTATGTCATACCGCGTTCCTTCACCTAGAGAAGGTAACACCCGCGCCTAAGAAATTTGGAATTGCCTGCCCTAGGCCAGTCGCAGTAGCGAACATATTCAAGAAGCAAAAGGTTTTTTAGCGAATCTGTTATCGATACAATGAATCCGTATTTCGGGCAATGGGCTCATTGCCAATAGGCCGAAGGCCTGATTTTTCGTCCCTGGGAGCCGGTGTTCGCACCGGCCCGAATAGCGGGTAGACCTTTATGCCTGGCAAACACCATAATTAATGGAGGTAAAATGAGGGTCGATACGCTCACCGGCCTGGTCGAGGGCGTGCGCTATGTGGCGTCGCCCAATCACGACGAGCGCCCGGCGGGCATGGTGCCGGAGCTGTTGGTCATCCACGCCATCAGCCTGCCGCCGGGGGAGTTCGGCGGGCCGTATGTCGAGCAGTTGTTCACCAATACCTTGAACGCCGCCGAGCATGCCGTGTTTCGGGAGCTCGACGGGCTGGAGGTCTCGGCCCATCTGTTCGTCAGGCGCGGCGGCGAGGCAGTGCAGTTCGTACCGCTGCATCGGCGCGCCTGGCACGCCGGGGAGTCCTCGTATGAGAGCCGGCCACGGGTCAACGATTTTTCCATCGGCATCGAGCTGGAAGGCACGGACGACACCGATTTCGAAGACGTTCAATACCGCGTATTGACGGATCTCACTCATGCGATCCTGCATGCCTATCCCGCCATTACCTGTGAGCGCATCCTGGGCCATGCCGATATCGCGCCAGAGCGCAAGACCGATCCCGGCCCGCATTTCGACTGGCGGCGTTACCTCGCGGGGTGCCGCGCCGGTGCCGACGCGTGAACCCCATGAGTGAATTGATCCTAGGCGGCGCCCGCTCGGGTAAGAGCACCTTGGCCGAACAGCGGGCGCGCGACTCCGGTCTAGCGGTGACCTATATCGCCACCGCCACCGCCGGCGATGAGGAGATGGCGGCGCGCATCGCGCGGCACCGGGCGCGGCGCCCCGCGGCCTGGGAGGTGCTGGAAGCGCCGCTGGCGCTGGCGCAGGCGCTGCGGACGCACGCGGCCGCGGATCGCTGCCTGCTTGTCGAGTGTCTGACCCTGTGGCTGAGCAATCTGCTGGTGCCGACGGAAGCGGATCCCGGCAACGTCGGGACACACGAGGCCGTATTTGAACGCGAATGTGAGGCCTTATTAAAAGTACTGCCGGCGCTGCCGGGACACATTATTCTGGTTTCCAATGAGGTCGGTATGGGCATAGTCCCGCTGGGGGCGTTGACCCGTCGCTATCGCGACGAGGCGGGCCGGCTGCATCAGCAATTGGCCGCCCTGGTCGATCGCGTGACTCTGGTGGTGGCGGGTCTGGCGCAGACGTTGAAAGGTTGAATCGCGAGTTGTGAACATCAATAACGATGTCCCGAATAACAATGTCCTGGTGACGAGCGACGATTGGTGGCTGGCGCCCGTGCAGACCCTCGACAATGAGGCCTTTTTGCAGGCGCGCGAGCGCCAGCGGCGGCTGACCAAGCCCCCCGGTTCGCTCGGCCGGCTGGAGGCATTGGCCATGCGGCTGGCGGCGATGCAGGGCGACCGGCGACCGTCGCTTGAGCGGGTGCGGGTGGTGGTCTTCGTCGGCGATCACGGTGTGGCGCAGGAGGGCGTGTCGGCCTTTCCCCAGTCCGTGACCGTTGAGATGATGCGAAATTTTTCCCGGGGCGGGGCCGCCATCAGCGTGTTGGCGAGGGAGTTGGGCGCGGCGCTAGAGGTGGTGGATGTCGGCGCCGCCGGCGATCCGGGTCCGCTGCCGGGCGTTATTTCCCGGCGCATCGCCGCCGGTACCGCCAACCTGCGGCGCGAGCCCGCCATGGACGAGGCCGAACTGCTGGCTGCGATGGACGCCGGCCGCGAGGCGGTGGAGCGGGCGATAGCAGGCGACGCCCAGCTTTTCATCGGTGGTGAAATGGGTATCGCCAACACCACGCCCGCGACGGCGTTGGCATGTGCGTTACTGGATCAGCCGGCGCGCGCGCTGGTCGGGCCCGGGACCGGGTTGGATGCCGAAGGCGTCGCCCGCAAGGCGCGCGTCATCGATGAGGCCCTGCGCTTGCACGCGCTGACGACGGACGGCCCCTTGCGCGCGTTGCGCTGCGTCGGGGGGTTCGAAATCGCCGCCTTGGCCGGCGCCTTTGTTCGCTGCGCCCAGCGTGGCATGCCGGTATTGGTGGACGGCTTTATCGCGATCGCGGCGGCGCTGGCGGCGGTGCGTTTACAGCCGCGGGTATCTGACTGGCTGCTCTATGCCCACCGTTCGGCCGAGCCCGGCATGGGCGCCATGCTGCAGGCGCTGCGGGCCGAGCCGCTGCTGGATCTGGGGCTGCGCCTGGGTGAGGGCAGCGGGGCGGCGCTGGCACTGCCGCTGCTGCGTCTGGCCGTCGTGCTGCACGCCGGGATGGCCACGTTCGCCGAGGCCGGGGTGTCCGGCAAAGAGGAATAGCATGATCTCCACGACCCTCGATTTAATGCGCCACGGCGCGCCGGTCGGCGGGCACAAGTACCGCGGTCAGATCGATGACCCGCTGAGCGCCGAGGGCTGGGCGCAGATGCGGGCGGCGGTCGCCGGCCAATGCCCGTGGGATGTGATAATCAGCTCGCCTTTGTTACGATGCGTGGAGTTTGCCCGGGAACTGGCGCAGCGGCACGATCTCGCGCTGGAGCTCGAGGACCGGCTGAAAGAAATCGGATTCGGCGAATGGGAGGGGCGCACCGCCACGGAACTGATGCAGGCCGAACCGGATCTGCTGATGCGCTTCTGGAGCGACCCGGTGAATCACACGCCGCCGGGCGCGGAGACCGTGACGGCCTTTCGCGACCGGGTGGTCGCTGCCTGGGATCAGTTACTCGTCCGGCATCGGGGCAGACATCTGTTGGTCGTCGGGCATGCCGGCATGGTGCGAATGATCGTGCGTCACGTGCTGGAGATGCCGCTGGCCAATCTGTTTCGCATCCAGGTGCCCAACGCCGGGCTGACGCGCATTCGGGTCGACGATGACGGCGAGCGGGTCCTGCCGCGGTTGCTGTTTCACAAGGGGAGTCTATAAAAATGGTCCATCGGTTTCGTGCTTTTCTGCTGGCGCTGCAGTTCCTGACACGGATCCCGGTCCCGCAGCGGGCGGAGATCTCGGACAAGGAATTGGGCCATTCGGTCGTCTGGTATCCGCTGGTGGGCATCGTCATCGGCATCGTGCTGGTCGGCGTGCGGGTACTGAGCATGGACAATGACGCGGCCTTGCAGGCGGCGTTGATCTTGACGGTTTGGGTGTTGATCACCGGGGCGCTGCACCTCGACGGTCTGGCGGACAGCGCGGACGCCTGGCTCGGGGGCCATGGCGATCGCGAGCGCACGCTGAAGATCCTGAAGGACCCCTTGAGCGGTCCGGCGGCGTTGGTGATCGTCACCGTGGTACTGATCCTCAAATTCGCGAGCCTGGAAGATCTGGCGCAATCCTTCCCCATGTGGCCGGCGCTGCTGGTCATCCCCATGCTCGCCCGCGCCGCGGCCGTGGCCCTGTTTCTCACCACCCCCTACGTGCGCACGGAGGGCATCGGGGCCGCCCATGCGGAGCACCTGCCGCACGCGGGCGGCGTCATCGCGGTGGTGCTCTCCTTGCTCGTCACGCTGCTGTTCCTCGGCTGGCGCGGGATCTGGGTCATCATTGCGGTCGCGGTCGCCGGTTTTTTGCTTTGGACCCTGATGCATCGGCGCATCGGCGGGACCACCGGGGATACCGCCGGCGCGCTGATTGAGGTGACAGAGGTGAGCAGCCTGGTCGTGCTGGCGTTGGTAAGTTGATGCGCTTAGCGTTCGGCGGAAGCGCCTTGTATGAGTGTTTAACGCAAAGACGCCAAGGCGCAAAGGTAAAGTCATCTATGGCCTCAAAAACTCGGCGTCTTAGCGCCTTTGCGTTGGAAGTTAGTATAAAAAACTGATAGGAGTGCTTAACGCCAAGGTGCGAAGTAAGCGCATTAATCAAAACAAATTCTTTGCGTCTCTGCGCCTTTGCGTTGAAAGTTAATATTCATGACGTTCATAAAGTTCAGGGCCCGTTGCTGTTTGTTGTTGTTGTTGGTCTGGACACAGCCAGGTTACGGGTCGCTCGAAGTCGCCGATGACCGCGGTAAGCCTGTTACGCTGGAGCGTGCCGCGCAGCGCATTGTCAGTCTCGCGCCTCACATCACCGAGCTGCTGTTCGCCGTCGGCGCCGGTGAGCAACTGGTCGGGGTTGTGCAATACAGCAACTATCCTCAAGCGGCGAAAAACGTCACGCGCGTTGGCAGCTATGCCCAGCTCGATCTGGAGGCCATCACCGCGCTCGATCCCGAGCTGATCGTGGCGTGGGGCGGCGGCAATCCTGAAGGGCAGGTCGTCCGGCTGGGTGAGCTCGGTTTCGCGGTCTATATCAACGATCCGCGGCGCATCGAAGACGTGCCCCGCAGCCTGGAACGTCTGGGAAGGCTCGCTGGCAGGCAGGCCGCGGGGCAGCGCGCCGCGGCTGAGTTCCGCCGCCAATACACCGCACTCGCCCGCCAATACCGCGACCGGCCCGGTGTCCGCGTGTTCTACGAGATCTGGAACCGGCCGCTCATGACGGTCAACGGCGAGCACCTGATCAGTGATGTGATCGCGCTTTGCGGCGGGTCGAATGTGTTCGCTTCATTGCCGGTGCTCGCCCCGGCGATTGCGCTGGAAGACGTCCTGGCCGCGGACCCGGAGGTGATTATCGCCAGCGGCATGGGACAGCAACGGCCTGAGTGGCTGGACAGCTGGCGCCGCTGGCCGCAGCTCAAGGCGGTGCGCGGCGAGAATCTGTATTCCATTCCCCCTGATATCATCCAGCGTCACGGCCCGCGCATTCTCGAGGGCGCGACGCAAATGTGTGTGGCCCTGGAGCAGGCGAGGGCCAAACGCGATGCGGCCGACCCGAGGGCGGCGCGTCGATGACAGGCCGCGCATCGCGGCGTACTGGGACCTGAGGCAATCGATTGCGCCTGCCGGCCGCTGGCGCTAGCCGCCCGTGGTGGTTTTGCCGGGTTGCCACAGCACGTCCGGATGCCCGGCGAGCTTGTTCAATACCCGCGCCATGACAAACAACAGATCGGACAGGCGGTTGAGGTATTTGATGGCAGGTGCCGACACGGTTTCCGTTTTGCCTAAACTGACGGCGCGGCGCTCGGCGCGCCGGCACACCGTGCGCGCCAGGTGACACAGCGCCGCCGCCGCGGCGCCGCCCGGCAGGATGAATTCCTTCAGCGGTTTGAGATCGGCGTTCAGTTCATCGAGCCGGGTCTCCAGGTGCGTCACCTGGGTATCATCGATCGCGGCGTGGCCGGGAATGCACAGCTCGCCGCCAAGATCGAACAACTCGTGTTGGATGTCGGTCAGCGTATGGCGAATGTCATCCGGCAGCTCGTGGGTCAGCAGCAGGCCGATGACGCTGTTGAGCTCATCGACCGTCCCATAGGCCTCGACGCGGAGGCTGTCTTTGTCGACCCGCGAACCGTCACCCAGCGTCGTGGTCCCGGAGTCGCCGGTTCGGGTGTAGATCTTGGAGAGTCGGTGTCCCATAGCGCATTCCTGTTAGTTGATAGATGATCGGCAGTCGCAGCACCAGCGGTCGGCGGTCGGCCTTGCCCGCGAGGCCCGGCAGCCGCTCGATGTGCGCGAGCGCCTCGAGCGTGGCGCGATCGAGCACATCATAACCGGAACTTTGAGCGAGCTGTACGTCCGCGAGGCGGCCGTTTTGGTTAATCGTGACCCGTAGCACCACCTCGCCTTCCCAGCCGTGCTTGCGCGCCACCGGTGGATAGGTCAGGTAGCGTGACAGCTCGGTTTGCATCTCACCGAGCAGATGATTCACGCGTGCCGGCTCGGTGGCCTGATCTTCTTGCACCGCCTCCGGCATGGGCCTGGCGGTCGGTGTTGTCGGCTTGGCTGTGGCACTGTTGAGCTCGGTGTTCGATCGTAATCCCAATACAGCCGCATGCACGGCAACCGAGATCGCGAGCAAGATGCGTAGCGCGGCGGTTGTCGTGTGCAGACCCATGGTTCAGAAATCCCTGCCGACGGACAGAAAGTAATTCCGTTCCGGCAGTGGGTAGGCGTTGTATGTGCCCGCGGTGAACGTGCTTCGTATCCCATAGTCGAAGTATTCTTCATCGAAAACGTTATTGGCCGACGCCGCGAGGGTCCATGAGCCCGGTGTCCAGGTCAGTTTCAGGTCGGCGGTCTTGTAGGCCGGGATTTTTTCGAACGTGTTTTCCTGATCATTATCGAAGCGTTTGCTGCCGACATAGTTGCCGACGATAGACAGGCGCAGGCGTTCGGACAGTGACCACAGCAGCGACAGACTGGCGCTGTGCGTCGGCACCAGCGGCACGTCGTTGCCCTCAAAGGGTCCGTCACGAAAGCGCGAACGCATGAAGGTATAGTTGAACCGCCCGGTGAGTGTTTTGGCGAGCCGCCCGCGGGTCAGCAGCTCCAGTCCGTAGCGTTTGGTCGGATCCAGATTGACATTGCTGAATGTGGCCGGGCTGTAATGAATTTCATCTTCAAGGCGCATGTAATAGGCGCTGAGCTTTAACTCGCCGGGACCGGACTGGTAGTCCGTGCCAAGCGTGAAGCTGCGTGCGCGTTGCGGATCAAGCGGCACGTACAGATCCAGTGAGCGGTCGTAGAGCTCATCGACGGTCGCGAAGCGGGTGCTTTGCTCGAAGTTGCCGAACACCGAGCCGCGGGGGCCGATCCGGTGCAGCAGGCCGAGCGTGTACATCGCCGCCTTGTCCGAGGTGTCTTCGTCGGGCGCCTCGGCGTCGGGGGCCGGTGGCTTCGGCGCATTCTGATCATAGGTATCCCGGGCCTCGACATCGACCTCCTGGTAGCGCAGGCCCAGCGTCAGCGACGCTTTGTCGCTGAGTTGACTGCGGTTATGACCGTAGACGGCGATGCTGGTCTGTTCGATGTCAAGACGGTGGATCGGTTGATCGCGGGTGTCGGGGTTGAGCGCACGCTCAGAGTCATAGTCCGAGAGATAATAGTCGACGCCGACCGTGCCGGTGCTTGGTAGGCCGATGATGCGGTAGTTTGTCTTCAATCGCGGCGTGAACGACCAGGTCGAAAGCTCGGTGTCCAGATAATTGCTGAAGCCGGATCCGAAATAATCATCGTAAAATGCCTGCTGCTCTTTTTCCCGCAGGCCGAGATCGATGATGAGCTCGGTCTCGCCGGCAAGATATCGGGTGATTCCGGCGGTGACGAAGTGGCCGGTCTGGTCGGCAAAATCATTCGGGGTACCGCTGCCGCGCCGATCGGTTTCCAGTTCGTCGACGCCGGTGCTCGGATCCACGAGTCTTGCGCCCGGCAGTTCCAGTTCCTGGTCATCGGCGCCGAGCTTGAGAAAGAATTCCTGCCTGGCCTGGGTCAGACGGAAATCGGCGTGCGCGGTTTTTTGCTCCAGCTCATTATTATCGCGATAGCCGTCGGAGCTGATACCGTTGGCGGCGATATTGTAGGAAAACGCACCCGCCGCCTGTGACACCACGGCATCAACCGTTCCGGAGTTATAAGTCCCGCCACCGGCGGTGACGTTGCCACTGACGCCGGCGCGCCCGGGGCGCTTGGTAATGATATTGATCGCGCCGCCCGCGGCGCCGTCGCCGTAGAGCACCGCACCGCCGCCGCGGATGATTTCAACGCGCTCGATATTGTTGAGCGGTATGGCCGCATAGTCGACACCGGCCAGGTCGATGTCGTTGAGCCGGCGTCCGTCGAGCAGGACCAGGGTGTTCTGGGTGGACGCGGCGCCGAAACCGCGGATGTCGACCGTGGCCCGCGCGGCGTTGTTACCGTAGAGGCTGCGCGTAAGCACGCCGGCCTCCAGGGCCAGCAGCTCGGGCAGGGTCTTGGCGGCGCTGGCTTTGATGTCCTCCGCTGTCAGGACGGTGACATTGGTGGGGATGTTTTGCGTGTCTTCGTCGAGCCGGCTGGCGCTGACGATGATGTTCTCTTGCGCGGTCTCGGCCGCCTGCACCGTCGAGACGGCACCGCCTGCCAATGCGATGGCAATCGCCAACACGTTTTTTTTCATTTTATTTCCTCGTCGCTGGCGCTCACCCGCGCCGTTTGGTTCAGTCAAAGCGCCTGGCGGGACAGGGAGACGAGTGAAGGGGGAGTCGGTAGGCTCGCCCGCACCGCCCGCCGCAGCACTTTTAAGGGTGTCGCTTCGGGCCGGTCTCCGGGCTTGCGAGTCGTCCGTTGGGCTCAACGTACGGTGCGGATCGCCTTCCCGCGCCTGCGCGCAGTGGCTCGTGATCCGCCGCAACTCGCTTACCGTTGCGGGGGCAGCGCCGGAATCGCCCTTGAGGGTATGCAAAGGCTCACCGGCTTCCCGTTTCATTCCGAGGAGTTTTCCGCGGAACACCTGAAGCGGCCTGCACTGTATGACTAGCCGAAGGTTGGGTCAAGCGCGGCGCTCAAGCCCTTGAGTTCATGAGGATATCGAGCCGCGGAAGTCCTTGCTGACTACACGGGAATGTAAATGGAATGGCCGTCGTCGGTGATGCGGCGGAAGCGGCAGTCGTACAGGCGTTCGAGCGCATCGGCATCGAGGATCTCCTGCAGGCGCCCGTGACGGTGGCTGCCGTCGCCGAAAAGCAGCACGCCGTACTCGCAGAAACGGGTGGCGAGATTGATGTCATGCAGCACAAAGACGTTCAACCGGTCGGCCTCGTGTACCCGTGACGCCAGCAGCGCCAGCATCGCTACCTGATGCTTGAGATCGAGGTGGCTGGTGGCCTCATCGAGCAGGCAGATCGGCGGGTCCTGGGTCAACAAGGTCGCGAGCTCCACCCGCCGCTGCTCGCCGCCGGAGAGCGTGGTCACCAGGCGCCGGGCAAATCCGTCCAGCCCGACCGCGGCCAGCGCCGCCCGCGCGCGCCGCCGGTCCTCGGCGTCTTCCCATTGCCAAATCGCCTGCCACGGGCTGGCCGACAGATAGGGGTGGCGGCCGGTCAGCACGGTTTCCATGACCGTCGCCGGAAACACGGTCTCCTGCTGTTGAAACAGCACACCGATTTGTCGTGCCCGCTCGCGGTGCGACCATGCGCTGATGTCGCGCTCGCCGAGGCGTACGCCGCCGCCGTCGGGCGGGCGCAGGCCGGCGAGGGTGTGCAACAACGTGGTCTTGCCGCTGCCGTTGGGCCCGAGTATCGCCCAGTTCTCGCCACGGTTGAACGAGAGCGTCAGGTTCCGGCACAGCGTCTTTCGGGTCCCGGCGCGCGGGTCGCTGACCTGCAGCAATAGCGCCTGTGTATGCAGACCGGTCATGGCTGTTGGCCGCGGTTGAGCAGGTAGAGAAATACCGGAACCCCCAGCAGTGCGGTAATGACCCCGACCGGCAGCTGCACCGGCGCCAACACAGTGCGTGCAAGGGTGTCGGCGACGACCAGGAAGCTGCCCCCGAGCAGCGCCGCGTTCGGCAACAACAGGCGGTGGTCGCTGCCGCCGATCAACCGCAGCAGGTGCGGGATGATCAGTCCCACGAAACCGATGCTGCCGGCGATACTCACCGCGGCGGCGGTCAGCAGCGAGGCGATGAAATAGACCGCGATCTTCAGCCGCAGCGGGTTCTCGCCGAGCGCGGCGGCGGTCAGCTCGCCGCGCGCGAGCAGGTTGAGCGCGCGCGCCAGCGGAAAGCTCAATACCAGGCCGGTGAGCAAAACGAGATTGCCGATGAGTGGATGGCGGCCGTGGCTCAAGTCGCCCAGGTGCCAGAACAACATGCCGTGCAGGTCATGATTGGGCGAGATCGCCAGGATAAAACTGATGACAGCCCCCCAGCCGGCGGCGACCACCACCCCGGTCAGGAGCAGTCGCATGGGTGTCCAGGCGCCGCGCGCATGCGCCAGGCCGAACACCAGCACCATCGACAGCAGGCTGCCGCCGAGCGCGCCGCCCATGACCCAGCCCGCGCCCAGTCCGAACAGCATAGAGAGCATCGCCGCGACCGCGGCGCCGCCGGAAACACCGAGAATATAGGGATCAGCGAGCGGGTTGCGCAGCAGCACCTGCAGCAGCGTGCCCGACAGCGCCAGCATACCGCCGACGGCAAACGCGCCCAGGGCCCGTGGCAGGCGCAGCTCGAAGATCAGCGTGGCGGCGATCCCCGCGCCCTCACCGGCGAGCGCTTGCCGGATATCAGACCATCCAAGTTGTACGCTGCCGACAAACATCGCCAGCAGGATCGTCAGTGGCGCGAGCAGCAATAGGGCGAGGGTGAGACCCGGACGGTACACGATCGTTCCGTGTTACTGCAGCGTGATTACGGGCCAGTGCTGGGCCTGCGCCTGCTGTAAGAGCGTGGGGTCCGGGTTGACCGCCACCGGGTGCTCGACCAACCGCAGTAAAGGCAGATCGTTGTGCGAGTCGCTGTAGAACCAGCTCCCCTTGAGGTCGCCGCCGTGTACAGCCAGCCACTCGCGTAGCCGTTGCACCTTGCCTTCCCGGAAACAGGGCGTCCCGGAGACCCGGCCGGTGAAGCGGCCGTCGACGATCTCGGGTTCGGTCGCTATCAGGTGCGGGATGCCGAGCTCGGCCGCGATCCGGCGGGTGATAAAGCTGTTGGTGGCGGTGATGACAACCAGGGTATCCCCGGCGGTGCGATGCATATCCACCAGCTCGCGGGTCGCCGGGGTGATCATGGGAAGGATCTTCTGCTGCATGAACTGCTGATGCCAGCGGTCCAGGCTCGCGCGGTCGTGGTTCGCCAGCGGACGCAGGGTAAAGGCCAGGAACTCGAAGATATCCAGCGTGCCCGCCCGGTACTGGTCATAATAACGCTGGTTTTCACGCTCGTAGGCCTCACCGTCGACAATGTGTTGTTCGATGAGGAACTGGCCCCAGGCGTAGTCGCTGTCGCCTCGCAGCAGGGTATTGTCGAGATCGAAAATCGCCAGTGCCAATGTGTGTCGTTCCTGTATGCTCTGAGTGATCGGGTGCGCCAAGGATAGTGAGTAATACGCGCAGAGGAAAGAGGGGCGCGGGGCCGTAGCGCCCGAGGTTCAACCATTAGAAATTTGCGGTCGATCGGGGTTCGTGGAAAAATCATAATAATAGTAATGAGTTGCAGTGGAATGTGGGATGATAGACAAAGACGGTTACCGCCCGAACGTCGGCATTGTGCTGTGCAATCGCCACAATCAGGTGTTGTGGGCGCGGCGCTATGGGCGTGGCGGCTGGCAGTTTCCCCAAGGCGGGATCGCATCGCACGAGACGGCGGAGCAGGCCATGTACCGCGAGCTCTACGAGGAGATCGGCTTAACACCGCAACAGGTTGAGCTCATTGGCTGTACCCGGGAGTGGCTGCACTATGATATCCCGGCCCCGCACCGGCGCGCCGCCGCCGGCCGGCGCTTCAAGGGGCAAAAGCAGCTGTGGTTCTTGCTGCGCATGCTGGGTCCCGATACGGACGTGCGTCTGGATCGCGCCGCCAGGCCCGAATTCGATAGTTGGAAATGGGTGGACTACTGGCGCCCGCTGGACCAGGTCATCGACTTCAAGCGGGAGGTCTATCTGCAGGCACTCGCCGAACTGGAACCGTTGTTGTTTGAAAAGTCCCGGCCCTGATCCGTATTTGGCCGCTGCGGTGCGGCGATCCTTGCCAGGGTGGCAACCCCGGGATGCGACCGTGGTCTGATTACTGATTGCGCCCGTGGATCCTGGGTCTTTAATGGAGTTAATGGTACGTTTGACTGGAATGCGACTGATAGGACAAAAGTTCATGCGCCACGGCCGGGTGCCGCCGGTGCTGGCGTTGTTGCTTGCGCTGGGTCTACCCGGCTGTTCTTCCGATGACCAGGCGGGTAAGGGCGGGAAGCGCAAGACCGGCCCCGTTCATCTTGTGGCGCTGGCCGAGGTCAGCCATGAGGCCTTGACCTATACCGCGGCGCGTGCCGGGAGCCTGCGCGCCGTGCGCGAGGTCAAGTTGTTCAACCAGGAAGAGGGCCGGGTCGCAACGCTGCACGCGCGCGAAGGCGACAGCGTCGAGAGCGGACAGGTGCTGGTCACCCTGGACGACCGGCTGCTGCGCGCCCAGTTCGACAAGGCGGTCGCCAGCCTGCGGCAGGCGAAGCTCGATGCCCGACGCTTACGCCAGCTGAAGAAGAAGAAGCTGGTTTCCGAGGAGACGCTCACGCGCGCGGCGACCACGCTCGAGATCGCGCGCGCCGAGGAACGTCTGCTGCGCACGCGGCTGGGATACATGACCCTTACCGCGCCGTTCGACGGCGAGATCGCCGAACGCCATATCGAGGCGGGCGATGTGGCGCCCAAGCATACGCATCTGTTGACCGTGGTCGATTCCTCGCAGCTCGTCACCGAGGTTCAGGTATCCGAGCTCGCCCTGCCTTTTCTGCATGTGGATGACGTCGCGCAGGTACGCATCGACGCATTGGGCGAGCCGGTGTTCAAGGGTAAGATCCTGCGCATCTATCCGACGATCGATCCCGCCACCCGCCTGAGGCAGATCGAGGTGACCTTGAAGCCGGTGCCCGAGGGCGCGCGCCCCGGGCAGTTCTGCCGCGTCACCCTGTCCACCGGCAAGCAGAAACGCCTGGTGGTTCCGTTTTCCGCCCTGCGCCGGGATACCGCGGGCGAGCATGTCTTTGTCTACGACGCCGCCGAGGCCAAAGTGAAGCGCGTGCCCGTGACCAGCGGCCTGCGGCTGGCGGACAAAGTGGAGATCCGTGAAGGGCTGCAAACGGGCGAACGGGTGGTGGCCAAGGGTTTCCTGGGCTTGAGCGACGGCAAGCCGGTCACACCGGTGCAGCGGGAAGACGCACCCTCCATGCCGGCGGAATCCAATGTCACCGGGGCCAAGGATGCGTAAAGGCGGACTGGCCGCCTGGTCCATTCGCCATCCCGTCAGCACCGTCATGTTGACCCTGACGGCGGTGGTGCTGGGGCTGTTTGCCGTGGGACAACTCGCGATCGATCTGTTGCCGCAGCTGATCTATCCCAAGATCAATGTGCGTGTCAATGACCCCGGTGTCTCGGCCACGATCATGGAAGACAAGATCACGCGCCAGCTCGAAGAGCAGCTGGCCATCACCGAGGACGTGTCGTCGGTGGAGTCCGAAACCACCGAGGGCAGCGCCAGTGTCAGCCTGCATTTCGACTACGGCAAGGACATCGATATCGCCCTGCGTGATGCCAGTACCCGACTCGACCGCGCCAAGCGTTTTCTGCCGACCAACATCGACCCGCCGATCATCTTTAAATTCGATCCCGCGCAGATTCCCGTGATGGAATACGTGGTCAGCTCCCCGCTGCGCGACCCGGTGGCACTGCGAAGCTGGGCCGATGACGTGTTCTCCAAGCGCTTTCTGAATCTGCCCGGTGTGGCCGCGGTCGAGGTGGGCGGTGGCCTGGAGCGCGAGATTCAGGTGCTGCCGGACCAGCGGCGGCTGGCGGGACTCGGTCTGTCCCTGGACGACCTGATCCAGGCAATCAAAAAGGGCAATGAAGACACGCCCACCGGGCGCCTGCTGATGTCGCGCCAGGAATACTCCAGTCGCACCGCCGGGCGTCTGACCAGCGTCGGCGCCATCGCCGCGCTGCCGGTGCCGCTCGCCACGGGCGAGAGCATCACGCTCTCGGAGGTGGCGCAGGTCATCGATACCCACGAGGACGAACGCCTGCGGGTGCGCTATAACGGCGTGCCCGGCGTGAAGCTGTCGATTCAAAAACAGCCCACCGCCAACACCGTGGAGGTCGTCGACCGGGTCAAGGCACGCCTGGGCTGGCTCAAGGCCAACGGTCTGATCCCCGCCGACATCCAGGTGAACGTGGTCGCAGATCAGGCCATTTATGTACGAAACTCACTCAAGAACGCCGGGATGGCGGCGGTGAGCGGCGCCGTGCTCGCCATGATCGTGGTCTATCTGTTTCTGGGCAATGTGCGCGGCACGCTCATCATCGGCAGCGCGATTCCCATCTCCATCATGGTGACCTTTGTCATCATGGCCTTGGGCGGCCTGACCTTCAACATCATGACCCTGGGCGGGCTGGCCCTGGGCGTGGGTATGCTGATCGACAACACCATCGTGATGCTGGAGAACATCGCCCGCCATAAGAGACAGTCGGCCGCCGGCGCGACGTTGCATGAGCTCGATTCCGTCCGCGGCGTCAAGGCCGCATCCGATCCGGTGCCCGATCCCGACCAGCAGCCGGCCCTGGCCGCCGCCGCCGAGGTCAATAGCGCCATCGTCGCCGCGACCTCGACCAACCTGGCGGCGGTGTTGCCCTTCCTGTTCATCGGCGGGTTGATCGGGCTGTTGTTTCGCGAGCTGATCTTCACCATTTCCGCCGCCATCATCGCCTCGCTGGTGGTGGCTGTGACGCTGGTGCCCAGTCTGGCGGCGCGCATGGCCGAGACGGGCAAGGGCAGGGTTCATGGGTTTGTCGACGGGCTCATGGCGCGCGGGCAGGCACTGTACGCGCGCCTGCTCGAGCAGGTGTTGCGATTTCGGTGGGTCGTAATCTTGGCGGGTATCGCGCTCTTGGTCGTGCTCGCGGTGATCACCTTTGACCCGGAGAACCAGGACATGCTCCCGGAGATGGACGATGGGCGCATCCGCATCAGTCTCACGACCGATCCGGGTGTATCGCTGGATGAAATGGACGACGGCGTGCGTACGGTTGAAAATCTGGTGCGTGAACAGGGCGGCGTGCAGGGAATCTTCACGATCGTGGGCGGTTGGATCTTCGGCCGGACGGAGCGCCAGATCGCCAATCGCAGTACCATAAAAATACAGCTCCAGCCACCGCGGGAGCGCGGTATGAGCAGCGAAGAGTGGATCGAGGGCTTTGACCGTGCCTTGAAACAGGCGCAACTGGCCGGCATCCGGGTCCGCACCCACGGGCCACGGGTGCGCGGCCTGCACACCGGGCGCGCCGAGGATGATCTGAGTATCCGGGTGGAGGGCCCCGACCTCGATACGCTCGCCCGCCTCGGTGATGAGATCGTGGCGCGCCTGGAAGGCATCAAGGGCGTGCGCAATCTGCGCCATACGGCCGAAGAGACCCAGCAGGAGTTTGCCATCCATATCGACCGCGGGCGTGCCGCCGAGCTGGGGATCGAAGTGGCCGATATCGGCCGTGCCCTGCGCCTGGCGCTGGAAGGCCTGGTGGTGAGCGATTTCCTGGATAAGGACCGCAGCCACAATATTCGCGTGCGCCTGCCGCGCGAGGAGATCGACAGTCCCAATGCCCTGGGCGGTATTCTGTTGTTCGGTGAGTCACGCGCCCGCCCGGCGGTGTATTTGCGTGATCTGGCCAAGGTGGAGCTGACGGAGGTGCCGGCCTCGATCAAGCGCGAAGCGCAACTGCGGATCATCGAGATCAGCGGGTCGCTGACCGGCAAACCGCCTTTGGGCGAGGTGATGGCCCGGGTCGAGCAGCGACTCAAGGACTATAAGCTGCCGCCCGGTTACCACCGCTATTCCAGCGGTTCGGAGGTGGACCTCGCCAAAGGCAAGCGCCTGGCCCAGACCCTGGTGGGATTGGCACTGTTTCTGGTCTTCGTTGTGATGGCCGTGCAGTATGAGTCGCTGCGCAACCCGACGGTGATCCTGCTCAGTGTGCCGTTTTCCCTGATCGGCGTGTCGCTGGGCCTGCTTGCCACCGGCCTTTCGCTGTCGATGCCGGTGTGGCTGGGGGTCATCATGTTAGTCGGCATCGTTGTGAACAATGCCATTGTGCTGGTCGAGTATATCGAACTGCTGCGCGCGCAGGGGAAACCGATCCATCACGCCATCGTTGAGGCCGGACGCCTGCGTCTGCGCCCGATCCTGATGACCACCTTGACCACCGTAGTCGGTATGATGCCGCTCGCCTTGGGGCTCGGTGAGGGTTCGGAGATGCTGCGGCCGCTGGCGGTCACGATTGTGTCCGGCTTGTCTTTTTCCATACTGGTCAGTCTGGTGCTCGTTCCGGCGATCTATTCGCTGTTGCGGGGGCAGCCTGTGGAGCGCAGTGATGTGATCGGTTTGCGCCCGGTGGCCTGAGCGGAAGCCGCAGCGGCGCACAGCCGCGGTCGAAAGGGTAAAGCCACCGGCTCTATGCGAGCCGTGGAATAATCGTATAAACTCCTGCGTCTCAAGCAAGATACAAATCCAAAGCCCTGCGGTTGGCGCGGCTGTTGTTAGCAGAAATACGAAATCTCGAAGGAGAAGGGCAGTGACCACAATGAAACGCAGAACTTTTCTAAAGGGCACCATTGCCGCCGGGGTCGTCCTGGCAGCGGCCTCCGCGGGCCTGTTACGGCCCGCCCGGGCATTGGCGGCGGAATGGCCGGAGGGCGCATTCGAGTCGCGTGGCATTCAAGAGGCCATAAAGGGTCTCTATGGCGCCAGCGATCTGACTCCCAGCGACGCGATCCAGATCAAGGCGCCGCTGCAGGCGGAGAACGGCGCGCAGGTGCCGTTCGCGGTCTCGACCTCACTGCCCGACGTGAAGAACATCAATGTCCTGGTGGAGGCCAATGCCAGACCGCTGGCGGCCAACATGCGGGTCGAACGGGCCGCCGGCTTCTTCAGCGCCCGCCTCAAGATGGCCAAGACCTCCGATGTCCACGTGGTGGTGCGCTCAGGCGGCAAGCTCTACACGGCCAAACAGCACATCAAGGTTACCGCGGGGGGTTGCGGCGGCTGATTGGGCCCGAGCGCTCGGCGCACAATGCGACCCTACAGAGGTCACACTGACCTCTTGATCCCTTAAGGCAATTCGTGAGGAATTTTCAGTCATGGCGAGAAAAATGAAGATTCGTACCCGTACACAGGAGGGTATGATCGAGGTGCAGGTACTGGTCGTTCATCCCATGGAGACCGGTTTGCGCAAGGATAAGCAGACGAAAGAAACGATCCCGGCGCATTTCATCCAGAAGATATCGCTTTATCACAACGACGCGCTGGCGGTAGAGGCCGATCTGGGCATCAGTATTTCAGAGGATCCGCTGATCGGGTTCCGCCTGCCGACTGCCAAAGATGGCGACAAGGTCAAGGTCACCTGGAGTGACAACAAAGGCGAGACCGGCGAGATTGATACCGTAGTGGAAGGCTGAGCAGTCTGCCCTGTCCTGTATGAGCGTTTAACGCAAAGACGCCAAGGCGCAAATTGAGCGCATTGAGCAAAACAAATTCTTTGCGTCTCTGCGCCTTTGCGTTGAAAGTTAATATAAAGTTCAGCTGAAGTGTTTTTCCACCACGCCCTGGGCCAGCAGTGCCGTGCCGTAGGCGGCCATGCCGGAGCGGGCGGGTACCAGCGGTATGCCTAGAATTTTTTCCCTGATGCGTGTCCACGCTGTATTGCTGGCGCCGCCGCCGGTGGTGCGCACCTCGGTCACTTTCGGCGCGCCCATTTCCGCAAGCAAGCGGAAACCCTGCGCCTCGATGCGGGCGATGCCCTCGAGCATGGCCTGAAAAAAGCGCACGCTGTTCTCCGGCCGCGGCTCCAGCCGTGCGACCCTGTCGGGATCGTTCACCGGAAAGCGCTCGCCGACCGCCGGCAGCGGGTAGTAATCCAGGCCGGTCAGGTGCTCCGGGTCCAGCAGGGGCGTCATGGCCTCGATCTGCTCGAGTTCAAAGTGCTGCAGCAACACCGCCCCGCCGCTGTTGGAGGCCCCGCCGGCAAGCCAGTAGTTGCCCAGCCTGTGGCTGTAGACCCCGTGCTCGGGCGAGAAGATCGGCTTATCGGACAGCAGCTTGAGCACCAGGGTGCTGCCCAGCGAGGTCACCCCGTGGCCGGATCGGTTGGCACCGGCGGCGAGAAACGCGGCGACCCCGTCGGTGGTCCCGGCCACGACACGGGTATCGGCTGATAGCCCGAGATCCGCAGCGAGCTGGGCGCTCACTGCCCCCAGCGTTGTACCGGGCGCATGCACGGCGGGCAGCAGCGCGGTGTTGACCCCGAGCCGGGCGAACCAGTCCGGCCAGCGCCGGGCGGCGGCATCATAGCCGAGCTTGAGGCAATTATTGTCATCGCTGTGCCCCCAGCGGCCGGTGAGCCTACCGGTGATCCAGTCGGCCTGGTGCAGGGCGTGGGCGGCCCCCCGGTCCCGTTTTTGCCCTTGTAACCACAGCAGCTTGGCGAGGCTGCCGGTGGCGCCGTGACCGCCGGATTCGGGCGCCGCGGTCCCGGCGATCTGCGCCGCCTGCGCCTGCGCGCGGCTGTCGTGGTAGAGCAGGGCCGGGGTCACGGGCACGCCGCGGCTGTCGCACAGCAGCAGCGTGCCGGAAGTCCCGTCGACTGCGATGGCGTTGACGCGCTCGGGTGCCACGTGCTGCAAAAGGCTCCGCAGGCAGGCGACGACCGCCTGCCACCATTGCTCGGGGTCCTGGGTGATTTGGTTCTGCCGGCGCAGCGGTGCCGGGACCGGCGCCTCGGCGTGCGCCTGCACGTCGCCGCTCCCGTCAATCGCGACCGCGCGGCAGCCGGTGGTGCCCAGATCGACGCCCACAGATACCGCACCGGGAGACACCGCGTTCATACTACGGCTCTCGCCGGGGTCTTGCCGGCAGTGTGCATGGCCGGCGTGTCTTTGGTCGGCAACTACTGCGCCTGCCGCGGGAGAGGCTCCGGCGGGGGCGGACCCGGCCGCCAGCCGGGTTTGCGGTATTCGACTTCCACGGTGGTATAAATCCCGCCGCGCACATTGAACTTCGCCTCCAGCCTCATGTAGCGCGGCGCCGTGGCGGCCACGAGGTCATCGAGAATGGCATTGGTCACCGCCTCATGAAAGGCGCCCTCGTCGCGAAAGGACCAGAAGTAGAGTTTCAGCGATTTGAGCTCCACGCATTTGCGGTCGGGCACGTATTCGAGGTGCATCTCGGCGAAGTCGGGCTGGCCGGTCTTCGGGCACAGGCAGGTGAACTCCGGCGTGTCTATCGCGATGATATAATCCCGCTCGGGATTAGGGTTGTCGAATGTCTCCAGGTGTTTGCTGGGCTTGGTAGGCATTTGCAGTCCCGTATGTTAGCTTTGCCAGTTGCTGGCGGGATTGTAGCGTAATTTCCGAGCGTTATTGCAGATGGGTTAGTCGAATTTCATGCGTCTGAAGAAAATCAAGCTCTCCGGATTCAAATCCTTTGTCGATCCGACCACGATTCCTGTCTCCGCCAATCTGATCGGGGTGGTCGGCCCGAACGGCTGCGGTAAGTCGAACATCATCGACGCGGTACGCTGGGTGATGGGCGAAAGCTCGGCCAAACATCTGCGCGGGGATTCGATGTCGGATGTCATTTTTAGCGGTTCCAATACGCGTAAACCGGTCGGTAGCGCCTCGGTCGAGCTGATATTTGATAATACCGACGGCAAGGCGCCCGGACAGTATGCCGCTTATGCGGAGATCTCCATCCGCCGGGAGGCCTCGCGCGACGGTCAGTCCTCTTATTTCCTCAACAAGACCCGCTGTCGGCGCAAAGACATCACGGATCTGTTTCTTGGCACCGGCCTCGGCCCTCGCGCCTATTCCATTATCGAGCAGGGCATGGTCACGCGCCTGGTCGAGGCGAAACCGGAAGAACTGCGTGGTTTCCTCGAAGAGGCGGCCGGAATTTCAAAATATAAAGAGCGCCGGCGTGAAACGGAGAACCGGATCCGCCATACGCGGGAAAACCTGGACCGCGTCGAAGATATCCGCAGCGAGATGGAAGTCCAGTTGAAAAAATTACAACGCCAGTCGAAAGCGGCGGGCAAATATAAAGAGTTGAAGCAGCAGGAGCGGCTCCTGCACGCCCAACTGCTGGCCCTGCGCTGGAAAAAGCTCAGCGACCAGCTGGGCGAGCGCGACAGCGCGCTGTCCGGCAAGCAGACCGGGCTCGAGGCGGTGGTCGCCGAGCAGCGTGAGGTCGAAGCCAAGATCGAGCAGATCCGCAGCCAGCAGACCGAGGTCAATGATCATCTTAATAAAGTACAAGCCGAATTTTATTCCATCGGCGCCGATATCTCCGGAATCGAACAGAAGATACAGCATGCCCGCGAGACCCGTAACCAGTGGTCGCGTGAACTGCTGCAGGTCAACGAGTCGTGGGAAGAGGCCAGCCAGCACCTGCAATCCGACGAGCGGCTGGTCGAGGAACTCGAAAGAGAGCTCAAGGACAATGCCCCGCAGCTGGAAGCGAGCCGGGCGAGATACGACCAGGCCCAAGAGGCCTTGAACTACGCCGAGCAGGCCATGCGCGACTGGCAGACCCAGTGGCAGAGCTTCAATGAGCTGGCGGCCGAGCCGGACAAGGCGCGGGACATCCAGCAGGCCCGGATTGAGCAGCTGACCCAGCATCTCACGCAACTCAAGGAGCGGCAGGACAGATTGGAGAGCGAGGTCGGCGCCATTGAGCAGGCGCTCAAGCAGGAGGATGTCGCGGCGCTGCGGGAGCGGGCATCGGAACTGGACCGGCTCGTGGAGCAGCGCGAGCGCCAGCTCGAGGCGTCCGAGACGGGTATCAGCCACGAGCGGTCGCAGGCCGAACAGCTGGGCGCGGCGCTGGAGGAGTTGCGCGGTCGCCATCGCAATGCCGAAGCGCGGATGACCTCATTGCAGGAGCTGCAGGCCGCGGCCCAAGGCAGGCACGATGAGGCCTTGACGGTCTGGCTGCAGCGGCACGGCCTCGCCGACCGTCCGCGGTTGTCCGCCCGGGTCTCGGTGGAACCGGATTGGGAGCGGGCCGTTGAGCAGGCGCTCGGCGCGCGGCTTGCCGCCGTGTGTGTGCCCGGTCTCAATGACCTGGTGGGGGAGTTGAGCGGGCTGGACCATTCTGAGTTGACGCTGCTCGAGACCTCCCCCGCGGGCGGTGCTGGCGGGGAGCCCGCCCGTGAGACCCTGCTGTCCAAGATCCAGTCCGATATAGACTTGAGCGATTTATTAGTGGGCGTGTATGTCACGGAAACGCCGGCCCAGGCAATGGCAATGCGCGAGCGCCTGGCGGCAAACGAGTCGGTCGTGACGCGTTCGGGCATACAGCTAGGCAGAACCTGGGCGCAGCTCGCGAACCAGCAGGACATGGGTGCGGGCGTGCTCGAGCGTGAGCGTGACATCGAGGCCCTGCGCACGGAGCTGCACGAGCTTGAGCAAGACATCGCCGGGCTCACCGGGCAATTGCGCGAGACGCAGCAACGTCTTCAGGATCACGAGACTCAGCGCGAAGCGCACCGCAAGGTGTTGAACGACGCCAACCGCGAACGCAACGAGGCCCACTCACGGCTGGGGCAGGAGGATGCGCACCTTCAGCATCTGCAGGAGCGCCGGGCCCAGATCGGGCATGAGCAGCGGGAGGTGGCCGAGCAGATGACGCGTGACGGCGAGGAACTGGCAACCGCTGAACGATTGATGAGGGAGGCCGAGGGCCTGACCGGCTCCCACGAACAGCGGCGCCAGGAGCTCCAGGCGAATCGCGACGCGTTGCAGCAGGCGCTGGAAGATGCCCGTGAAACCGTCAACCGGTCACGCGATGAGCTCCACCGTCTGGACGTGGAACGCCAGCGGATGAGCTCAACGCTCGAGTCAACGAAACAAAGCGTGACACGCCTGCAGGGTCAGCTCCAGCACCTCATTAACCGACGCGGTGAGCTCGAACGCTTATTGGAGGACGGTGGGCGGCCCGAGCACGAGCTAAAAGAGCGTTTGGACGAATTATTGCAGCAGCGTGTGGGCATCGAGGGCAGTCTCACCGAGGCGAGACAGGGCGTGACCGGTCTTGATTCGGCCCTGCGCGAGCAGGAGCAGGCACGGCTGGCGCATGAGAAACAGGCGCAAGAGCTTAGGCAAGTGCTGGAGGAAGAACGGATGGCGCGACAGGAACTGGTGGTGCGCCGCGAAACCCTCGAGGAACAAATGGAGGAGACCGGTCATAAGCTGGCAGGGATACTGGATGATCTGCCTGCCGAGGCGAGTGAGCCGGGATGGCAGGAAGAGCTCGCAAAAGTCACGCGCAGAATAGACCGGCTTGGTCCGATCAATCTGGTTGCGATTGAGGAATACGAAGAGCAGTCCGAGCGCAAAAGCTATCTCGACAAGCAGTATGACGATTTGTCCCGGGCGCTGGCGACACTGGAGGACGCGATCCGTAAGATCGATCGTGAGACCCGTACCCGTTTCAAGGAAACCTTTGACAAGGTGAATAGCGGGCTGCAGTCGTTTTTCCCGAAGCTGTTCGGAGGCGGGCACGCCTATCTGGAATTAACGGGCGATGACCTGCTCGAGGCCGGCGTGGCCGTGATGGCGCGACCGCCCGGCAAGCGCAACAGCACCATTCATCTGCTCTCCGGCGGTGAAAAGGCGTTGACGGCCGTGGCGTTGATATTCTCCATATTTCAGCTCAATCCGGCACCGTTCTGTTTGCTCGATGAGGTGGATGCGCCGCTGGACGATGCCAATGTTGAGCGTTACGGCGAGACGCTCCAGGAAATGGCCAAGGATACCCAACTGTTATACGTGACGCATAACAAAATCAGCATGGAAATCGCCGAGATCCTGTTGGGCGTAACGATGGCGGAGCCGGGGGCGTCCCGTCTGGTCGCGGTGGACGTGGACGAGGCCCTGGAGATGGTCGTGTAGTAATGAGTTTGCAGCTGAGTTTAGTGCTTATCGGGCTAATTATTCTGGCTGTAGTCGTTCTGGGTTCCTACGATAGAGCGCGCCTGAACAAGCGCTTCGTGCAATTGAAGCGGCACCAGGTGTCTGCCAGGGGAATCGTGCACCAGGCCTTGTCGAAGGTGGAACGCAAATTCCGCTCCTACGCACGGCTGGACATCAATCCCGGCCCGTTGACCGAGACGCATCGGAAATTCCTAAGAGCGGATGCCCGGCCGGACAAGCCCCACATCAAGCCCAGCGTTGACCCCTTCTATGAGGGCCTGGAGAGTATCGAACAGGCGGCGTCCATGCCCTTAGACGTCGCGCTCGGGCTCGATGGCATCGATTCCGATGACGTGGCCCAGGACGACAAGCCGGCTGAGGTCAAATCGGTGGCTGCACAACAAACAATGCCTGATGAGGCGATAGACTTTATTGTCGCCTTACCGGGCCCGGGCCCGGTGACCAGGGACAAGGCATTGGGCATTTACAAGCAGAATGAATATGTGATGGAGAAACCAAGACGGCTGTACGGGCTGCGTTATATCGAAGGTGTATGGGCCAGTCTTGATCACGATCCTGAACAGGCAAAGTACAGCGATCTTGCGTTGACCGTCCAGCTTGTGGATGCCAAAGGTCCTATTGATGAATCCGAGCTCACTGCGTTTTCCCAACTGGGGCTCAAGCTCGCGGATGCGCTGGGGCGACCGGCGAGGCATGCCATGAGTTTCGAGGATGCGTTGCAGCGCGCCAGGAAACTGGATGAATTTTGTCGTGAATATGACGTGATCGCCAGTATCAATGTTGTGCCTGGAGGGACTGCCAGCTTCAAGGGTCGCGCCATAGAGAAAGCGGCCCTGGATGCGGGTATGCGATTCGGCGCCATGAATATTTTTCACTTGAAAAACGACCGCGCATTGGGGTGCCGGCATATGTTCAGCATGGCGAACCTGTACGAACCGGGTGAATTCGAGCCGGCTGTTCTTGACACGTTCGAAACAAAAGGCGTTTCGCTGTTCATGCATGTCCCGTGCACCTACGCACCGGAAGAGGTGTTCGACAAGATGGTGCGCACTGCTGATGAGCTGTGCCGGTCGTTGGGCGGTAAGATGCTCGATCACGACAAGAAGCCATTGACGAAGAAGGGGCTGGCGGTGATTCATGCCCAGATAGAACAGATAACTGCCGGTATGGTCGCCGAAGGGGTCGTGCCAGGCAGTGAGAGGGCGCTGCGGCTTTTTGCGATATGAGCAGCCTTGACAATGTGCCGCAGCGCATCGAAGCGCTGCGTGAGCTTGTAAGCTATCATGACTATCGCTATTACGCCCTGGACAGTCCCGAGATTCCGGATGCGGAATATGATCGTTTGTTCCAGGAATTGCGGTCTCTGGAACAGGCGCATCCGGAGCTGATTACCCTCGACTCACCCACCCAGCGCGTCGGCGCCGGGCCGCTCTCGCAATTCGAGAAAGTGGTTCACGAAATACCCATGCTGTCGCTCTCAAATGCCTTTAGCGAGGAAGAGATCGGCAATTTTCACCGCCGTGTCACCGAAAGGCTCAAAACCGACACAATAGAATACACCGCTGAACCAAAGGTCGATGGCCTGGCCGTCAGCCTGCTCTACGAAGACGGTGTCTTAACGCGCGCGGCGACGCGCGGTGACGGTGTCACGGGGGAGGATGTGACCCATAATGTACGCACCATTCCATCCGTGCCTCTGCGCCTGATAGGCAAGGACTATCCAGGGGTGCTTGAAGTGCGCGGCGAAGTGTTCATGCCCAAGGCGCGATTCGAGGAGTTGAACGATAACCAGCGCGAGAAAGGCGAGAAGGTCTTCGTAAATCCACGCAATGCGGCCGCGGGCAGTCTGCGCCAACTCGACCCGCGCGTGACCGCGGCGCGGCCTTTGGAAATGTTCTGCTACGCGCTCGGTAGGGCGCAGGATGAGGGTTTTCCGGATACCCAATACGAAATATTGATGAAGCTGCGCAGTCTCGGAATGCGGGTTTGCGCCGAAACCCGTAAGGTCGACGGTTTGCCGGGATGCCTTGAGTATTATCATACACTCCTGGGAAAACGGCAGAATCTGCCCTACGAGATCGACGGCGTCGTCTACAAAGTCAACAAGATCTCACAGCAGGACGCGCTCGGGTTTATCTCCCGCGCCCCCCGTTGGGCGGTTGCCCACAAATTCCCGGCACAGGAGGAGCTGACTGTCGTCGAAGCGATCGATGTGCAGGTGGGCCGTACCGGCGCCGTCACGCCGGTGGCGCGACTGAAGCCCGTGTATGTCGGCGGGGTGACCGTCACCAACGCGACCCTGCACAATCGCGATGAAATCGAACGGCTGGATATCCGTGTCGGCGACTCTGTCGTCGTGCGCCGTGCGGGTGATGTCATCCCGGAAGTCGTCTCTGTGGTCAGGGACAGGCGTCCACATCGCGCAAAAAAATACAAGTTTCCCACCCGCTGTCCGGTATGCGGATCGGATGTTGTGTATGAGGGCGACGGCGTCATCGCCCGATGCAGCGGCGGGCTTTTTTGCAGCGCCCAGCGCAAACAATCCATTCAGCATTTCGTGTCCCGCCGTGCGATGGACATTGACGGCCTCGGCGAGAAGCTTGTGGAACAACTGGTCGACCGCGGACTGGTCAATGATGTGAGCGACATCTACACTCTGAGCAAAGCGCAGCTCACCGATCTGGAACGCATGGCCGAAAAGTCGGCGCAGAATCTGCTCGATGCGATCGATAAAAGCCGGCGGACCACGCTCCCGCGATTTCTCTTTGCCTTGGGCATCCCGCAGGTGGGCGAGTCAACCGCACTGGCGCTTGCCAATCACTTCGGGGAGCTGGGCGCGATCCGCGCGGCCAGCAAAGAGGAATTGGAACAGGTTCCTGATATAGGCCCTGTGGTGGCGGAAAATATCTATACGTTCTTTCGGCAGACGCACAATAAGGATGTGCTCAAGAAACTGTTGCGCCACAAGCTCCACTGGCCGGTGATCAAGCCACGAAAAGTGGGCCCGGCACCGCTGGCCGGCAAGACGTTTGTGTTGACCGGGACGCTTTCGGCAATGACACGGGACGAGGCCAGGGCCAGACTTCAGAGCCTGGGCGCGAAAGTCTCAGGCAGCGTATCGAAGAAGACCGACTTCGTTATCGCCGGGGAAGACCCCGGATCGAAAGCCGCAAAGGCCGAAGCGCTGGGCGTGGAAACGCTCGACGAGGCCAGGTTCATGAAAATGCTCGCTAAGAAGGAAAGGCAGGCGTAGCCCCAATATTGCGCCAGGTCAGCGGGAAATGGGAAAAATCATCTTTTAGTGGGTACGTGATGGGGATATGAGCGATTCACGCGATGTTCCAGACAAGCGTATCCGGTTTTTGGCGGGTCCTGAGCGCCCAGCTTGGGCGAACGGCCTGTCAGCATCGCGACGGCGATGTGCCGTACAGGGAGGTACCAATGCCGCGACGCCCTTCGAGGGGCCACAGCGGGCTGCCCCCAGCCCTGCGCCAACAACCGGATCCTGATGCAACAGTGGGGCTAGCAGGATGCCGGGACGGGTGTGGAGCAGGGGCAAGTGCGCCGGTCCAATGATCGGCCAGGCGCCGCCTTATTTCAGAAAAAGCGCAAATCGCCGGGTTGTTCACCCCTTTGCATGGTTTATACTTGAGAGCGGAAACAGGAAAGAGCTAAATGTTTAATATGAAACTGCTATTGCGCCGATTGACAATCATCCTGCTTGCGGGATCATCGCTGTATGTGGCTGGCGTGCGTGCCGACCCGGAACTTGACAGACTCAAGGCTGCCCTCGCCCAGAGCCTCCCGGGTGTTGCGCTGGAGAGTCTGCGCCCTTCCCCCGTTTTGGGCTTCTATGAGCTCGAAGTGAATACCCAGATTGTCTATGTCAGCAAGGATGGCAAATTTCTTTTTGATGGAAACTTGTTCAACCTCCAATCAAAGGAAAATCTGACCGCACTCAAGCGCGGCAATCTCGTCGCGAAACTGGTTGATGGTGTGGGTGACGAGAACATGATCGTAATGGGGCCAAAGCGGGCCAAACGCACGATCACAGTATTCACGGATGTGGACTGTCCCTATTGCGCGAAGATGCATCGTGAGGTGCCACGATTGAACGCCGGCGGGGTCAGGGTGCGGTACTTGCTTTATCCCAGAAATGGCCTTAAGTCACCGACCTATCAGCGTTCGGTATCAGTGTGGTGCGCAGAAGACCGGGTGGAGGCCGTCGCAATAGCAAAAAACCGCGGCAGGCTCGAAACGAAGACATGCCCGAACCCGGTAAAAAGGCATTATCAAGTCGGGCAGCGTATCGGCATCTCCGGCACGCCAACCATCGTCCTGGATGATGGGCAGGTGATAGGGGGGTACATGCCTGCGGCGAAGTTACTGGTTATGCTTAAACTTTAGAGATAATGGTCGCCCGGAGCATGACCTTATCGCGAGGAAAGATGCATGTGTGGAAGAGTCCAAGATCAAATATTAAGTACAGCTTGAAATCTGTATGGATCCTGGCAGGTCGCACGCAAAACTAGCATTCCTTGAGGACCAGATCCGCAGTAATGAGCGCATCTGGTCCGGGTTCAGATCCATCGAAATCGCAATCATTGGTTCCGGGTCATTAGGGGAGCTCATCGATGTTCTCGTCAGCCGCCTGCGAGCCACATTTCCCAATGTCGATTGTGCCACCCTCGCGTGTCTTGATCCCGAGTACGAGATGACGAGGCTGCTCGAGAGTGTCGAGGGCGGCGAAAGCTGGCGGGATACATTTGTCAGAATATCCGAAGAATCGTTGAATGAGATTGTTGCCGGCCGGCGCCGCCCGATATTGGACAGATGCGACGGTGAAATTCAGGCACTGCTGTTTCCGCACTTTAAATCGCAGCTCGGCTCTTACGCGGCCGCGCCTCTAGTTTTTCAAGATCGCCTCATAGGGGTGCTGAATCAGGCAAGCCGCAATCCCTTGCATTTCACGGCCGGCAGGGCGACAGATCTGCTCGAGCATCTTGCCGCTGTTGCTGCTGTGTGTATCGATAATTCCATCAGTCATGAGCGGTTGAAACACGCCGGGTTGACCGATCCCTTGACAGGCATTTTTAATCGCCGTTTCTTCGAGCAGAGAATCAACGAAGAGATCGAGAGATGGCGCAGGCGCGGAAACACGCTTGCCTGCATGTTGGTCGATATCGATAAATTCAAGCACATCAATGACAACTATGGGCACCAGACCGGAGACCAGGTTCTACAGAAGGTCGCCCAGGTACTTGGCCGGGATCTGCGCACATGCGACGTCTTGGCAAGATATGGTGGGGAAGAATTCATTTTGCTGCTCCCGGATACGCCGTTGCACAACGCCGGTGAGATTGCCGAACGACTGAGGGTAAAGGTTGGCGAGCTCGCATTTTTTAACAACCATGATGAACGTATAAAAGTGACGATATCGGTGGGACTGGCGGGGCTTAGCGCTGATCCGGACAGTAAAGACGAGCCGGTGGACCAGTGGCTGATAAGAAATGCAGACCTTGCGTTATATCGCGCCAAACAGAACGGTCGCAATCGAGTTGAAATTGCCGGGTGAAATAAGCGTTGGTTGTAATTCCACAATCAGGGGCTAATAGTGATTGATCTCCCGGGTGAACGCGGCGGCATCCCGGAATCTCGCCTGAGGCTGGACCGCACATGCCTTTCTCAGCACACCTGAAAGCCACTCGGGAATTTCCGAGTTGTAGTTCTCCGGTGGTATAAAATCCCTGTGCAGGAAATCCGAGGCGGAACTTATTCTGCCGTATGGATAATTGCCTGTTAACATCTTATACAAGATGGCCCCGACCGAGTAGATATCGGCGCGCTTGTCTGTTTTTCCTTCCTCCAGATGCTCCGGCGCCGTATAGTTTCTGTTCGCCGGTGATGGCGATCGGCCGCCATTGGCCCTTATATGATCCATGGTGCACTGTCCGAAGTTGGTCAAGATCAGGCGCTTGTTCTCTTTATCGATCAGTATATTGCTCGCCTTGATGTCTTTATGAATAATGCCTTTGCTGTGCAGGTATTGAACACAATCCAATAGTTGTTTGATGACATACAGAGACTCCTTTATTGACAGCGATCCCTTGCGGCGAATGCGTTTCGACAGACTCGTTCCCTTATGGTATCCCAACACGTAATACAGTTGTGACCGGCCTTTGGGCTTCAAGGGGAGCACTTTTACCAGATAGGAATTATCCAGCCGTTTTCCCACCCACTCTTCGCGGAGGTACAACTCCGGAAAGCCGGGGCTGACGGCGAGCCTCGGATCCGGGAATTTCAGTAACACCGTATCCGTGGATTCGCTGTCGACGGCCTTGTAGGTCACAGATAGGTGGCACGTCGATCGCGGCCTCGGTGGTTTCGGCCTCTGAACTGTTGCAGACCGTGTTGATCCGCACTGCGCATGCGCTGACATTATTTTTTCTCCCGCGCTCAAGGGTCTGTTTGGTGATGTCGTCGGTGATCTGCTGAACGGGCTTGTCTTTGATCAGAGAGCCTAATATTAAGATGCCGTCAAGCGCGTTGTAAACGCCGTCAGTGGTTAACAGAAATATGTCGTCCTGTTGCAGCTCGCCGCTGGTCACGTCAATATCGATGGTCTTTGAGGTACCGCATCCCTGGGGCGTGCCCCCGTCTCTCGCGGACTGCGCGGATCCATGGTTTCCGGTGAGCAGCTTGAGTTTCTGGTCGCGCAGCAGCCACACCCGGGTACTGCCGACGTGGCCCAGTATCCAGCGCGAGTAATCGAGAACGAGCCCGGATAAGCTGCTCGCCCCACCATTACGTCCGGCGGTGTACAGGGCGTTGTTGACAACCTTGATGCTTTCGCGCAGAGCCCGGTCGGTGCTCCAGTGATTCGGCGCGGTGAAGAAGCTGTCTTGCATTATCCCGACCGCGCGGCTTGCCGCAGACTCTTCCTCGTCAGTTCCGCCCGCACCGTCAGCGATGGCGAGCAGGGCGATGTTCTCATCGTCGGGGGAGGGCGCAGAGACCATGCAGGCACTGTTGTTCACGGCGTGCCAGCTTTCATGGTTTGATATTCCGGTATCGATAATCAGCGGCATTATTGGCAAGTACGGCGTTCGTGGATTGTGTTGTCCCGTGTGGCGCGGCACTATGTCGTAACCGTATGTGACTGCTGCAACGGCATCAATGCCTGTCCTATCCTCGGAACTTCGATAGTCCTTAGTCGCCACCAATTACTAAAATAGCACAAGAGTCCGGCGATGCTATGGGGCTGTGGCCGATTGAAAAGGCCGTGCTATGCCCCTGATTTCTCAATGAATTTATGGGCCTGCGAGAGCTCATCGGGGGTATTTATATTCAACATGATATCGCTGCCGGGCGCGGCGGGGAGCACAACGGCCTGTCCATGCAAGGCGAGCCATTCCTTGATGCTGCGTCCTCCTTGCTGTAAAAAGGCGTCTATTTTGCCGGCGGAACCCGGTGCGCAGACTAACGCCAGCGCATGCCTGTGACCGTCGCTGGCATACGCGCATCGCGCTCCCAGGGCGGCCCGTCTGAGGGTGTCTACGAGGTTGGGTGGCAGGAAAGGAAGATCGACCGCGACGATCGCGAGATAGTCGCCGGGTCTGCTCAGCGTTCCGGCATGGATCCCGGCCAAGGGACCAATATGCCCCGGTATCACGTCAGGGATCACGGGAAGGGCATAGGCCGCAAACCGCTCGGCCGGGGCATTGCTACTGATGAGCAATTCGTCGACCTGCGGGGCGAGGCGTTTTATGACGTGTTCGATCAGCGGCCTGCCGGCCAGATTGACGAAGGCCTTGTCTTTGCCACCAAGCCGGCGTGCCAGGCCGCCGGCGAGTATCAAACCCGTGGTTCTCGGTTGCTGTTCGGTCAATTAAATATGATGGTCAGACCGCTGAAAAGATACGCTATATTTACGCCATACACCGCAGCGGGTGCGTTATGGGCATTATGCCGGCTGACCCGGCGGCAAGCAATGAGAGCATCGTGCTTATGGTCAATAAAAAGAACAGGTTAATATGGTTTGTTTTTTTTTGGATCGCCCTGACCGTGCTGACGGCGTGCGGGACGCTTAACAATAAAAAAGAGCAGATGACCGACGCCGCACAGGATGATGCCGGCCGAGGAGAGTCATCTCCCAGCAAGCCCGATGAAGCCGACGCATTGTCAGAGTTCAATGGCGCCAGTGATCCCTTGGAGTCATTCAACCGGGCAATGTACAAATTCAATGATGTGTTCGATGACGTTATCCTGACGCCGGCCGCCAAAGGATACGATTTTATTCTGCCCGGGGCGGTAAAGACCGGTATCACGAATTTCTTCTACAACCTGAGAGAGCCGCTGGTCATTCTCAATGACCTGCTACAGGTCAAATTGGGGCAGGCGTCCTCCGATACCGGTCGATTCCTGGTGAATACAACGGTGGGGATTGCGGGTCTCTTCGACGTAGCCACCTCGATGAATTTGCCGAAGCATGAGGAGGACTTCGGTCAGACCTTGGCGGTGTGGGGCGTGGGTAGCGGGGCCTATGTGGTATGGCCATTCATCGGTCCGAGAGATGTGCGCGATTCCTTTGGCTGGCTTGTGGACTGGTATTCCAATCCCAGAACCTATATCGAGTCGTCCACCACCAAGTGGGGACTGGTGGCACTCGATATGGTCGATACGCGCGCCAACTACCTGGGCGACAAGGAGATTCTGAGACGGGCCGCCGGTGAGGATATCTACCCCTTCGTGCGCGAGGCCTATCGCCAACGACGACTCAACCAGATCTACGACGGCAATCCGCCAATTGAGGACGATCTGCTGTTCGAAGAATGACGGTCCGTGCAGGGCGCCGGCGGCCCGGCTGAGCCCGCTCGCAATCGCCGTCGTCGAATAAGGCGGGCCAATGCGCTCGGGGTCGGCAACGGGAGCGGGGATGGGCGCCGCGGTGTCGAAGGAGTCCCGGCGGAATCCAATACTTGAATTGTGGATTTTGTCGGGGTCCGGTCAAACGGAAACGCCGGGGTGCCGGTACCGATGGCGGAAACGACGCGGCGCACCGGTGCTCGACTTTGTTTTTGCCCCCAAGAGAGGGTAGAATTGCGCGCTTTCCGGGCCCGAGGGCCCGGGCGTGTCAATCACGAGGAATAGGTTTGAGATTATGATCACGATTCGCATGGCCCGGGGCGGCGCTAAGAAGCGGCCGTATTACCGCATCGTGGTGGCCGATAGCCGCCGCTCGCCAACTGGTAACTGTATCGAGCATGTTGGGTTCTTCAATCCGATGGCCGCGGAGCATGAAGAAAAGCTGCGCGTGAACCTGGAACGCGTGAGCTACTGGCTCGACAAAGGTGCCAAACCGTCCGAGCGCGTTGCCCACTTGCTCAAGCAGGCGCAGGCAGCATAAGCCCGGCGGCCGGGGCGGCATGACGGATCCGGCCGCGGCTGATGAACTGGTGGTCATCGGTCGGGTGCGGGGGGTATTCGGCGTGCGTGGGTGGGTGAAAGTCCTGTCCTACACCCGTCCCAGCGAAGCCATACTCCAGTACAATCCCTGGTTTCTCAGAACCGGCGAGCAGTGGGGGACAGTGCGTCTGGTGTCGGGCCGCCGCCAGGCAAAGGGCGTCATCGCCTGTTTTGAGGGATGCTCGGACCGGGACCAGGCGAGCGCGTGGGTTGGCGCTGAGATCGCGGTGACCCGGGCGCAACTGCCGCGGCTTCAGCCCGGCGAGTACTACTGGACCCAGTTGGAAGGTCTGCGCGTGATCAATCTCGCCGGCGATGAGCTTGGCCGGGTGGATCACCTGCTTGAGACCGGCGCCAATGACGTACTGGTGGTGGAGGGTGACAGGCAGCGCCTGATTCCCTATATCCCGGACGTGATCAGGAAGGTGGATCTGGATAGCGGCACGATGCTGGTGGATTGGGATGTGGATTTCTAGCAGGACGCTGAAGAAGTCTCTGCATTGACGTTTGCGTCCTTGGCTCCGCGGGCCCCGCTCTTCAGCTTTGTTTGCCGCGGCGCATGTGCTCGCCGCCTGCCTGCGGCTTGTTCTGAAAATCAGGTGCTCGAGTGTTTGATTTTCGATGCGGCACATCGTGTGGCGCCTGGCGGGCAGTACCATGAGAATCGATATCATCAGCATTTTCCCGCCGATGTTCGACGCCATCACGGCTTATGGCGTTACCGGCAGGGCGATCGAGGGCGGAATCGCGTCGTTACGGGTGTGGAACCCACGGGACTTTGCCCGCGACAAGCATCGGACGGTGGATGACCGGCCCTACGGTGGCGGTCCGGGCATGGTCATGCTGGCCGAGCCACTGGCCGCGGCGATCGCGGCAGCGCGGGGCCATCAGCCCGGCGGTGGCAGCGTGATCCATCTCTCGCCGCAGGGACGCCGGCTGGACCATCAAGGCGTGATGGAATTGGCCCGGCGCGAGGGCATGATCCTGCTGGCGGGCCGTTACGAGGGCATAGACGAGCGATTGCTGGAAACCGAGGTCGACGAAGAGTGGTCCATCGGTGACTATGTCCTTTCGGGCGGCGAGCTGGCGGCCATGGTGCTGATCGACGCTGTCGTCAGGCAACTGCCCGGTGCACTTGGCGACGAGGATTCCGCAAGGCAGGATTCCTTTGTTGACGGCCTGCTTGATTGCGCCCATTATACGCGCCCGGAGGCCTTTGCCGGGCGGCGGGTACCAAAGGTCCTGGTCTCGGGTAACCATGAAAAGATACGTCAGTGGCGTCTGAAGCGGTCCTTGGGCAGGACGTGGTTAAGGCGCCCTGATTTGATTGAAAAGTCGGAATTAACCAACGAACAGCGTCAGTTGCTGGAGGAATTCCAGCGCGAGTATGAGGCGCCCGGAGTAAGAAAATGAGCGAGATCATTCACGAAATTGAAATGCAGCAGATGGACAAGAAGATCCCTGATTTTGCCGCGGGCGATACCGTCGCCGTGCATGTGAAAGTGGTGGAAGGCGAACGGGAGCGGCTGCAGGTCTTCGAGGGTGTGGTCATTGGACGCCGTAACCGCGGTGCCAACTCTTCGTTTACCGTGCGCAAGGTATCCTACGGCGAAGGTGTGGAACGGGTGTTTCCCTTGTACAGCCCAAACGTCGCGAAGATCGATGTCAAGCGTCGCGGTGACGTGCGCCGGGCCAAGCTCTATTACCTGCGTGATCTGTCCGGCAAGGCGGCCCGTATCCGGGAGAAATTGTAGGCGGCAGGCGGCGCGCATAGCCGCCTGCGGTGCTTTTCTAGCGAACAGGCGCCATGCTTGAGCATGGCGCCTGTTTTTGTATGAAGGGAATTTAGGATAGGCTATCACGCTCCCTGTTGAAATAAACGGTCAAGTTATGCGTAAGGCGTTTTTCTTTCTGTGCCTGCTTGCGATTGCCCCGGTTCTGCCGGCCGATGACACGTTGGAGCAGATCACGGTCCTGGCCGAAGGTGGCGCAACCCAACTGGCCCTTCGCCTGCTGGAAAAGCAGCAGCCCCCGATTACCGAAGCGGACAGCTGGTTTCGCTGGGAAAAGCAGCGCTTTGAAATCTACGGTGTACAACAGGACTGGGATGCGGTCACGCGTCGCGTCGGGCAACTGCCAGCGGATGTACCGGATAACGTTCGTCAATGGTGCCTGAACCAGGCGGCGCGCGCGATGCTCAAGGCCGGCGATGCACCCGCCGCCAGGCGCTATCTGCGCCAGCTGCTGTGGCAGGAGAAGGCGGACGATGTGCTTGTGGCAGCGTGGCGGCGCATGGTCATCCGCAGTTACCTGCTTGAGGACAACGTCGAGGATGCCCAAACCGCGCTGCTGCGCTACATACAGGACTTCAATACCAAGGGTGCGGCGTGGCAGCGATTGCATGCCCGCGTGCTGTTGCGCGCGGATCGCCCCAAGGACGCCTTTGATATCCTGGTGGGGAATCAATCACACGAAGGACGTCTGCTGTGGTTGCTCGCGGGCCTGCGTGCCGGACTGACACCCGCGTCCCGGGTGCTTGCCGATGGCCTTAAGTTAGCGGAGGCGACGCGCACTAAACCGGAAGCACAACGCGAGGCGTGGTTTCTGGTAGCCGAAGCGGCGGCGGCCCTCAAAGACACTCGTAATCGGGCGCTTGGTATCGAACTGGCATTGTCATTGCCTGCGAAAGGACCGGCGGTCAGCAAACTCTACCGTATCGGCCCTGATGATCTGTGGCAGGCCTACCTGGACCTCGCGAAAGCGCAAGGCAACGCCCGGCGATTGCTGGTGGGCGATGATGCGCCCTGGTTCAGGCAGGCGAAATCCTACAAGCGTGACGAGTCCCTGCTGGCGCGTTCACTGTTTGCCATGGTGGCGCAAAAAGGACAGCAGCCCGAATCACGCCTGCTTGCCCATGAGCGTCTGGTGGATTCTCTTTTGTTGGATGGCCGTGAGACTGCGGTCAAACTGCTTTATCTGAACTCAGAACGCTACCCTGGTGACGCCGATATACCGCAGATCGTTCGGCACCGGCTCGCCGACACGGCATTGCGGGCCTACGACATCGAGCTCGCCGCACGCATGATCAAGGGGCTCTATGAACCGCTGGAGGGCGAGGATCCGACGCGGTGGACGCTGCGGCAGGCGCGCATCCTTATTTATGGCGGCGAGGTCGAGGCCGCCGTGGAGAAAATGAATGGCCTGCTCATTGGTCATCCGGACCTGGATGATGGATTTGTGGGCCCGTACCTGCAGGTATTGTTCGACCTGCAGGCGATCAACCGTCATGCAGAGGCGTTGGATTTGTTGGACCAGGTGTTTTCGCGCGCCAAAGGCGACCGTACCCGGCGGGAGATGCTTTTCTGGATGGCGGATTCGAAGAAGGCGCTCGGTGAACATCTCGAGGCGGCCGAGCTCTATTTGCGTTCCGCGATATACAAGACGCCGCAAGGCGGGGATATGTGGGGTCAGTCGGCGCGCTTCTATGCCGCCGAGGCCCTGGCGGAGGCCGGGTTGACCGAAGACGCGCGCAACGTCTACCGTGAGCTGCTCAGGCATACGACAGACGCCAAACAGCGCGCGATCCTTGAGCGTAATGTCCAGCGCTTATGGCTATGGTTGCGGGAGGACGCCACCACGACGCAAACGCAGTAAGGCGAACAGCAATTGCGATCGCCCCGGGAGCCGAGGTGGGGGAGGTACATGGCACTCCCGTTGCGCTGGACGGGCTTGCCCGCGAGCGGCTCGTCCGGAACTATCAACATCAATTCCAGACGGCGGATTGATGAGCCGCAGCCAGCGGACCTCAGAGCGCATGCAGGTGTTGCCGCTTGCCTTGCAGACCCGCTTCCGACGATAATTCCCTTTGATAATATGATCGCTCAGATGAGTGAACGTTGGGTTCTCAAACCCCGGGTAACGGGACATGAACGTCAATGACGAGGCGATGATCGAGCGCTTTCTCGACGCCATGTGGACAGAGCATGGCTTGAGTGATAATACCCTTCGCGCCTACCGCAGCGATCTGTTGCGCTGTTCCAGATGGTTGCAGCAGCGCCGGCTCGAGCTGCGCGCCGCGGAGCGCAGGGAGTTGCTCGCGTTTCTTGCTGATGCCGTGACTGCGGATGCAAAACCGCGCACTACCGCTCGGATGCTGTCGTCACTGCGGCGCTTTTTCCGCTATCTGTCGCGGGAAGGCATACGACAGACCGATCCGACGGCGCAGGTCGACTCCCCTAAACTCGGCAAGCCGTTGCCCAAATCGCTTACCGAAACGCAGGTAGAGCAACTGCTGGACGCGCCGAATGTGGACACCGTGCTTGGACTGCGCGACCGGACGATGCTGGAAACCCTGTATGCGACCGGACTGCGTGTATCGGAACTGGTGGGATTGTCGATGTCACAGCTCAATCGCGATATAGGGGTCGTGCGGGTGATGGGTAAGGGAAACAAGGAGCGGCTGGTTCCGCTCGGTGAGTTGGCGCTGGATTGGCTGGTGCGCTACCTTCCCGATGGCCGTGGAGCGCTGCTGCGAAAGAATCACACCGAGGCCTTGTTCCCCACGGCGCGGGGCGGGCCCATGACCCGACAGGCATTCTGGCGCAACATTAAACGTTATGCACGTAACGCCGGTATCGATGTGAGTTTGTCACCGCATACTCTGCGACATGCCTTCGCTACGCATCTGCTCAATCGCGGCGCCGATCTGCGGGTCGTGCAAATGCTGTTAGGGCATTCCAATCTTTCGACTACCCAGATTTATACGCACGTGGCAAGGGAGCGGTTAAAGTCACTGCATGCGCAACATCATCCGCGGGGTTAGGCCTGATCTTGTCAGGTGGCCGTATCGAATGGCTTAAAGTGGTGCTCGGCTAATGACTGGAACCTGCCTCAAAATCAAACGCTCAACAACCCTTCACGCCCTGCAAGCAACGCAAAGCACGCTAAGGCGCAGGGAATACTTCAAAATAAAGCATTTTTGCTTTCTTCGCGACCTCTGCGTTTATTCCACAACGCCAGCGGGCGGAAGGTATTTTGAGATAGCTTCTAATGGTAAGTGTGTGGATTGTCACCCAAATCGGTGTTGTCGCCCATCAAGAATACGTTGACGCCGCTGACCTTTTTGTATCCAAGAATGAGCGCGAGCTTGTGGATCAGGACTTTCCAGTTGACCGATTGCACGCGCTCCCTGAGCAGGTCGTTCAACTGTGCAGTCAGAATCTTGTACTCCCTGTCCAGCGTGGTCATGGAGTGGAAGTAGTCCCATGTGATATAGGCCGTGACTACCGCGGCGAGCTTGATGTACCAGCCAGCTTCCGCCAGGCCATACCATATCAGACTGATCACGCTGGTAGCCGTTATGGCTGCGAGCCCGTAGAACATGGATTGCGATCTCGCGGCACGGTTGTTCGCTTGAAGCTGCCGCAGATCCGCCTCGTCGTGGCGTGATTTGGCGTTGTGCAGGTGATGCAGCTCGCGGAACATGGTCAGGATTCTGATCAATCTGTTGACATGGTGCTTATTTTCGATCCCGAAGGAACCGATCGCCCCTTTCAGCGCCTCGACAAAATGCAGCTTATGACGCATTTGTGAGGGCACTTCAAAGGTGTCAAGCGTGTGATTGATAGTGCCCCGCATTTCTATCACGTCTGCTACATCAATGGGGAATCGAAGCCCCATAATCATCCGATAGAAGCTCGAAAAGTTGTCAGCTGTCAGCCGCTGTTTGGCGAGATCATCCTGTTCTTTGTTCAGGTCCACGAGATTTCCTTCCCGCTCTCCTCTTGCAGTACCCGCCAGATAGGCGTCCCCAGAGATTCAATACGCATTAATTATTATAACCGAAAAAACAGCGTTTGCTGGAACACGGGACGGGCAATCACGCAGGTCCGAAGGACTGGCACAGAGTCGGCAACCGTGCCTAACTGCCCAATAACGCTCGCAGCCCGGCCAGACATTTTTCCCCGCGCTCGCGCCGCTCCTGACGCGTGCCCGTATCGACACCGTCCCATTGGATGTCATCGCGGGGCAGTTCCTCCAGAAAGCGGCTCGGTTCACACTCGAGGACCTCGCCGCCGCGTTTGCGCATAGCGGCAAAGGAAAACGACAGGCTTTTCTGTGCGCGGGTGATGCCGACATAAGCCAAACGCCGTTCTTCCTCCAGTCCTGCCTCGGAGAGGCTGGCATGGTGTGGGAGCAGGTTCTCTTCCATGCCGACGATATAAACATGGGGAAACTCGAGTCCTTTGGCTGCGTGCAGTGTCATCAGGCAGACCTGCCCGCCGGTCTGATCCTCATCCTTGTCCAGAATGCCCAGCAGGCTGATGTTGGCAACGATGTCGTACAGTGTCGTATCATCTTTATTGCCTCGTCTGGCCATGCGCTCGATCCAGGAGACGAGCTCCTGGATATTCTCCATGCGCCTCTCGGCGGCCTTGCGGTCAGGATAACTATCGAGCAGCCACTCATCAAAATGGAGTTCCGCCAGTAACGTTTTTACGATCTTGACGGGCTGCTCGTGTTCCGCCTGACGAGAGAGCTCGGCCAGCCATTGCGCGAAAACCTTCAGCCTGCTGCTTTGTCTGTCGCTTAAGAATTGCTCAAGACCCATCTCGGTCGACGCGCGGGACAGACTTATGCCTCGCCGCGTGGCGTAGTGTCCGAGCTGCTCCAGTGTCGCCGGGCCGATTTCCCGTCTTGGGGTGTTGACGACCCGCAAAAATGCGTTGTCATCATCCTGGTTACAAATCAATCGCAAATAGGCCATGATGCACTTGATTTCAGTGCGCTCGAAAAATGAGATGCCGCCACTCAAGAAATAGGGGATGCGGTGTTCACGTAAAACCCGTTCGAACGGTCGGGACTGATGATTGCTGCGGTAGAGAAGCGCGTAATCGCCATAACTGTTGTTGTTCAGAAACATATGGTGCCGCAGATCGGAGATGACTCGTTCGACCTCATGTTCATCGTTGCGCGTTTGTATGACACGAATGGGATCGCCATAGCCGAGCTTGCTCCACAATTTCTTGTCAAATATGTGACTGTTGTTTGCGATCAGCGCATTGGCGGCCTTCAGAATACGTCCGGTGGAGCGGTAGTTCTGCTCGAGCATAATCAGTTTCAGGTTTACAAATTCCTGCTGCAGTTGTGTAAGGTTCTGTGGCCGCGCGCCGCGCCAGGCATATACGGATTGGTCATCGTCGCCGACCGCGGTCAATGCACCGTGTGGATGGACGAGAAGTCTGACCAGCTCATACTGGCAGGCATTGGTATCCTGATATTCGTCTATCAGCAGATATCGAATGCGCTCCTGCCAGGCTGCAAGGGTATCCGGCCACCGCTGGAACACACGCACCGGCAGAAGGATGAGATCATCGAAGTCAACCGCGTTATAGGCTTTGAGATGGCGGTTGTACTCGCTATAGACACGGGCGGCCGCGAGCTCATCGGCACCGATCGAGGCGTCTGCTAGCACTTGTTCGGGGGAAAGGCATGCATTTTTCCATTGCGAGATCTGCCATTGCACCCGTTCAGCCATCGCTTTCTCCGAGGAGAACTCCTTGTGCATCAGCTCACGCAGGAGTGTCGCACTGTCTTCGGTATCGAAGATCGAAAACCCACGACTGTAGCCCAGGGAATCCAGCTCGGCGCGGATGATGTTCAGGCCCAGGGAGTGAAACGTCGAAATATTCGGCTCGTCAGCGCGTTTTCTGTTCAACAGCTTGCCGACACGGGTTTTCATTTCCCGTGCTGCTTTATTGGTAAAGGTCACCGCGTAGATATTTTTTGGCGACAGACCGCAGCGCTCGATCAGCCAGGCTATCTTGCGGGTGATCACCAGCGTCTTGCCGCTGCCCGCGCCGGCAAGCACCAGCAGCGGCCCGTCGGTGTAGCGAATCGCTGCCCGTTGTTGAGCGTTCAGTGTCGACAAATTGCCACCGGTTCCAGGCGCATGATCATAGTGGCTGCCGATTCTAACCTGGACGGCGGGGAGAATTGTAGAATTGATTTTTCGCCCGCGATATGGTTGGTAGTGCCAATTTCCGGCCATTGCGGACATGCCGCTGCGGCACGCGCCTCTTGGATGCTGGTGCAGCGCTCAGGGGAGGCCGGCGTTACAGGTGGCCGTATGCGCTGGCAAGGTACTCGGCCAATCGTCCTGTTATATCGACCGGCTGTTGGATTATTCCGTCTATCAGACGCACCAGCGGATAGCGGTTCAAATCAAACAACTTGAATTGTCTGACTATCGCCAGGGCATGTACGCCTTCGCCCCCAATTTGGGACAGTTCCCCACGCACCAGCAGGCGGCCAAGCTCATGGTGGTGCGATCCTTCACTGGTTGCGGTGGTAATAAGATCGCCGAGGCCCGCCAGTCCGGACGGTGTCGAGGCCTTACCGCCTAGTTGGGTGACAATCGCCGCCAGTTCGTGACTGGCGCTGACCGCAAGGTAGCCGCGCATATTGTCACCGAGCCCCAGCTCATCGGCGATGCCGAAAAACATCGCATAGACATTTTTCAATACGGCGCACCAGGAGATACCGATCATGTCCGCGGTGTGTTCAAGATAGAGCCGTGTGCCGTCGAATAGGCTGGCGGTTTGCTTGTAAACATCGGCATTGGAGCAACCCATCTGGGCAAACCCGGGCCTGCCGGCACGGATCTCTTCGGAGATCATCGGCCCGTAGAGGACGCCGAAGTTGAAACGATCACCATAGACATCATGCAGAATGCGCGCCGCGGGCCTGCCTTGTGCGTCCAGCCCCTTGGCGATGCTGAGACAAATGCTGTTTTCATTTAGTGAAGGGCCGATACGTGCCGCAAGCTCCGCGACCGGGTTGGCGGGCACGCAGAAAACGATGAAATCGCTCTCCGCGGCCGCGCGCTCAAGATTGAACGGCTTTCTGCCTTCCTCCGGGTGACGTTGCCAGATCCGCACGTGATGGCGGGGGGAAAGCAGATAGTCAAAGGCATGGCCCATTTCGCCATAGCCGACGAGAAGCACGGAAAGATCGCGATCAGCCATGGCGTGGGGTTCCCGTGTGGTGAAAAAACAAAATGTTATTGTTACACAAATGCGATCAAGTCGCTTTTGGTGTTTTTATTGACCAACGGGTTGTACAATATCAATTCAAAATAAGCGCTTGAGTGTACAAAGAAAGTCCCAGTGAGGTCAAAAAAAGAAAAAAAACAACTTATTTTCGTGCCGGGCAAAAATCCCAAGCCGCCTGCCGAGGCGCATCGCGAGCAGCTGTGGCGCTGCGTGTTGCGCGGTGTCGAACAGGTGGCCCCGGACACGGCGCGGATTATGGCGCAACAACCCTGCTGTTTTTCACTCATCAGCTGGAACTCTTTGTATTACGACAGTTACAAGACGATTGACGGAGACATACCCTGGATCGACCGCGTGATTCAGGCGCCGGGACCCACGGAAAGTGACCGCAAGGAGGTGCGTCACTGGCGCACCAGGCTCGCGTGGTTGCTGTATTCCGTGATCGCCCGCTATCCGTTTTTGATCAATCTGGCGCCCGATCCGGCGGTCAGGGCCACGATCAAGGAGACCTGCCGCTATTTCGAGAACGAGGGGAATATTGCCTGTGATGTCAGGGAGTTATTGAAGCGGCCCTTGAGACAGATGATGGAGGCGGGCGACCGGATTCTGCTGATTGGGCATAGCATGGGCTCTATCATAAGCTATGATGCGCTATGGGAGTTGTGCCATCTCGAGCGGAATCACGGCCGGGTGCCCTTGTTTCTCTCGCTAGGCAGCCCGCTGGGACTGCGTTATGTGCAACGACGCCTGCAGGGCGCAAGGTCTCAGGGGGCGTGGCGTTATCCGGGTAATATTTCGACATGGCAGAACATCTCCGCCGAAGGCGATCTCACCGCACTCGACGTCACATTGCGTGACGACTTCAAGGAAATGATCGAGCTGGGATTGACCGGGGCCATTGACGATCACTGCGAGGGTGTATTCAATTATTTCCGTAACGAGAAGGGGTTGAACGTCCATCGCTCCTACGGCTATCTGGTGAACCCGGTTGTCGGCCGGGCGATCGTGGACTGGTGGCATGGCGAATAGACATTTTTTCCGATAACACAGGTGTTGTTGTCTGACATGAGCCGAGGATTCGTGATTTTGATTTCGCTCTGGGGAGCGTGGCTGCTGCCGCCCTCGCCGGATGCCGGCGCGGCCGAGGCGGTTGCCGGGGACAGCCTGCCCGTATCGGTCCGGCAGGTACTCAAACGCTACCGCATCCCGTCCGAGAGTGTGAGTATCTTCGTGCAGCGGGTGGACGCCGATGCGCCGGTGCTTGCGTTTAATGCTGACACGCCGCGAAATCCCGCCTCTACCATCAAGCTGTTGACCACTTTCGTCGCGTTGGAGACATTGGGGCCGGCCTACCGGTGGAGAACCGAGGTCTATGTCGGCGCACCAGTGAAGCGCGGCGTTCTGAACGGTAACCTGCACCTAAAAGGCTACGGCGACCCTTACCTCGTAACCGAGTATTTCTGGCGCCTGGTGCGTGGTATCCGGATAAGCGGACTGCAAGATATTACCGGCGATCTCGTGCTCGATACCAGCTATTTCCAGCCTGAACCCGAGGATCCGGCGGAGTTCGATGGACGCCCGTTTCGATCCTACAATGCCACGCCCGCGGCCTTACTGCTCAATTTCCAGTCTGTGAATTTTCGCTTTCGTCCCGATGCGGCCAGCCGACGCCTGTTCATCGTCGCGGACCCCAATCCAGGCATTGAAATCGAAAACGAGGTCAAATTAATGGGGGGCCGTTGCCGTCCGTGGGCGAGGCGGCTGAACATGCAGGTCATTGAGCAAGCTGAACAGCACAAGATCCGTTTCAGCGGCCGCTATCCCTCCGCCTGTGGAGAAAAAACCATGTACCGTGTGGTTGCGGACGCCTCGCAATACGTTCATGGGGTATTCAAAACGCTATGGGCGGAACAGGGGGGGCACTTCGACGGCCGGCTGCGTGAGCAGCCCCTTCCTGCTGATGCGAAGTTTTATCATGGCGTCGACTCCTTGCCGCTGTCAGACATCATCCGTGCCATTAACAAGTACAGTAACAACGTAATGACCAGGCAGTTACTGCTAACGCTCGGGGCCGAGAAGCTGGGGCCGCCGGGCACGACCACCAAGGGAGTTCAGGTGATGCTGGACTGGCTCGCTGAGAATGACCTGGATTTCCCTGAGCTCGTCCTGGACAACGGTGCCGGATTGTCGCGCGAGGCGCGGATCTCCAGCCGCCATCTTGGCGAATTGTTGTTAGCCGCCTATCACAGCCGTTATATGCCGGAGTTTATCTCATCGCTGCCGATCGCCGCGCACGATGGCACTTTGCGCACGCGTTTTGAAGAAAGCGAGTTGAACGGGCGCATGCACATCAAAACCGGATTGATCGATGATGTCAGGGGCATGGCCGGTTATCTGCTCGATGCCCGAGGCCGCCGTGTGGCGGTCGTGAGCCTGCATAACCATCCGCGCGCCACCGGCCGCGCCGGCAAAGCCGCGCAAGACGCCTTGCTGGAGTGGATCTATCGGCGCGATTAAGGGTCTAAGGTGAGCATCCGGTATTCCCTTGCGCTTTGCGCACTTACACATGCCCTGGCCGGGCGGACAGCCGCCCTGATGAGCGTTTGCGGTGATCCGCGAATACGATGCGAGTTGGGTGCATTTGTATTTTACCGTGGTAATGCGACAAACTATGGGGTTGCATGGCTATCCATTCACTCAAAAGGGGCTGCGCCCGGCCTGGGGGCGGGCTATGATTTGTGGCTCAACTCGATGAGCCCGTTCGCGCCCGGCATGGACGCGGGGCAGGTTGAGCCGTGAGAACCTCTTCACCGGAGTAGTGACAATGGCTGACAAATACGTCGACGTAGTAATTTCCAAGGAAGGGCAAGAAGGCAGTCTGCCGATTCGTGAGGGGACCCTGGGGCCCAGCGCTGTCGATATTCAGCAGTTGTACACTACCCACGAGCTCCTGGCATTCGATCCGGGTTTCCGTTCTACCGCCTCATGCAACAGCGCGATCACGTTCGTGGATGGTGCGGCCGGCATTCTGCTGTATCGCGGCTATCCGATCGAAGAGCTGGCGGAAAGCGCAGGGTATACCGAGGTCGCGTATCTATTGATGTTCGGTGAGTTGCCCAGCGAGACCGAGTTGCACGAGTTCGAGGAGGCGATTTATTACCATAGCCTGTTGCACGAGCAGGTATTGAGTTTTTATCAGGGATTCAGGCGCGATGCCCATCCCATGGCGATCATGGTCGGTGTGGTCGGCGCCTTGTCGGCTTTTTATCACGACCATATGGACATCCAGGACCCGGCGCAGCGCGTCGCGGCCGCCACCCGGCTGGTGGCGAAAATGCCGTCCATCGCTGGCGCCAGTTATACCTACAGCATCGGCCGCCGCCACCGCTATCCAAAAAGAGGGCTTGATTATTCCGCCAACTTTCTTCAGATGATGTTTGGCGTGCCCAACGAGGACTACGAGGTCGATCCGATATTGGCGCAGGCTATGGAGAAGATCCTTATCCTGCATGCCGACCACGAGCAGAACGCGTCGACCTCCACCGTGCGCCTGGCAGCCTCCTCGGGCGCCAATCCCTTTGCCTGTATCTCCGCGGGTATCGCCAGCCTCTGGGGGCCCGCCCATGGCGGGGCCAACGAGGCGGTGCTGGCGATGCTCGAGGAAATCGGTACGCCGGAGAACATCCCCAAGGCCATTGCCCGCGCCAAGGACAAGCACCATCCCTTCCGGCTGATGGGCTTTGGCCATCGTGTCTACAAGAATTTCGATCCGCGCGCCAAGGTCATCCAGCGAACTGCAAAAAATGTTTTGGATCATCTGGGCATCGACGATCCACTCCTGGAGATCGCGGTGCGGCTTGAAGAGATCGCCCTGGAGGACGAGTACTTCGTGGAACGCAAGCTGTATCCGAACGTCGATTATTATTCGGGCATCCTGCTGAAAGCCATGGGGCTGCCGACCAATATGTTCACCGCGGTGTTCGCGCTGGCGCGGACCTCGGGCTGGGTAAGCCACTGGCTCGAGCTGCACAACGATCCCAATCACGGGATCGACCGGCCGCGGCAGCTCTATGTCGGGTCACCGCTGCGCCATTATCCCTCCGGCAAATAGGCCGCGCTGCCTGCGTTTCGGCGCTGGGGCGACCGGCGTCTGTCACTGCCCGCCGGTAAAACGCCGGCAGAGCCCCCGCCGCTTTTCGTAGGCCTCGCGGGCGATGGCCACGTCTTCAAGAAAATAAGGCAGCTCGTCCAGGGTCAGGGCCTGCGGTCCGTCCACGAGTGCCTTATCCGGCGCCGGGTGGAAGTCGACCAGTACCATATTGGCGCCGGCGATGATGCCCTGGGCGGTCACGTGCATGATATCCAGCATGCCGTCGGGCGCCTGGTCCCGGCTGCCGACCGAATGCGAGGGATCGATACACACGGGCATGCGGGTCAGGCGTTTGACCACCGGCACCTGGGCGAAATCCACGAAGTTGCGGTGGGGATCGCCGAGATTCGACTTCATGCCGCGCAGGGCGAAAATGATCTTGCGGTTTCCCTCGCTCGCCAGATACTCGGCGGCGTTCAGCGACTCCTCCAGGTCGATGCCGAAGCCGCGTTTGAACAGCACCGGGAATTCCAGCTGACGGCCCACGATCTTCAGCAACTCGAAGTTCTGGGTATTGCGCGTGCCGATCTGCAGCATCACCCCGGTTGGTTGGCCGGTTTGCTCCAGGGCCTCGCGGACCTCGTCTACATGGGAATCGTGAGTGACCTCCATGGCGATCACCTTGATGCCGTACTTGCCGGCCAGCTCGAACACCCACGGCAGGCACGCCTTGCCGTGACCCTGGAAGGAATACGGACTGGTACGCGGTTTATAGGCGCCCATGCGTGTACAGACCTGCCCATGGTCTTGCAGGGCCTTCATCATCAGCTCGACGTGCTCGCGGTTGTCGACCGCGCACAGTCCGGCGAAGATCTGCAGCGTGTCCTGCGAAAAGTAGACCCCGTTGTACTCAAAACCGGTGGGTCGGCTCTCGTCCCGGTGCCGGCCGATGATGCGGTATTCCTCCGAGACCCGGACCACGCGCTCAACGCCCGGGAGGCTCTCGATTTCGTTTTTGTCGAGCGAGGCCGTGTCACCGACCAAATAGACCTCGGTCAGCTTCTGGGTAGCACCGATTTCCTGATGCACACGGGTCGTGATATTCGGTTTGTTGGAGAAGTACTCGATGAGTTGCTGGTACTCAGGGCTGGTCTGATCGATCTCGGATTGCAAAATCACAATCATTTGCTATTCCTTTACTTGATAATGCTACTGCCAGGTGGTTGGGCGCGCGTATTTTATCAGCTGGGCGAAGAAAGGCACGGGTTTTTCTCGAGACGCGAGAAATGTACCGCTTAACCAATGCCCCGAGAGTTGGTCAAGGATCCCGTGGGCGCGTCGATTCTAGGAAGAAGAATGGCCTGGTTACCACGAACTGTTACTGGCAAATTCACGCTCTTATTGTCAGTGTTTCTTATCTTGCAAACCGTGCAGCTCACCGTAGCTGTGATCCACCTTTCGCGGGTGAGCCACGATAGTGGCTTGATCAACGACGCAGGCAGGCAGCGTATGCGCACGCTGCTGTTGGAGCACATGACCGCCCAGGTGCTGCAGCCCAATGCAGACCCCGTGCGCTATCGGCACCGGCTTGTGGAAGAGATCGACCGCTATGAAGAGGTTTTGCGCAGGCTGAGGGAGCGGGCCCAGCGTGTCGGGGCTAACCGGGATCTCCTCGTCATGACTGCAGACGCGCGTTCCGTGTGGGAAAACGAGTTAAAGCCGGTGCTTGTCGGTATTGATCCGACACGCCGCGCGCAAGTTCGCACCGCCGTTACTCGCTATTCGCAGTTGGCTGATGCGCAGCTTGCCCGCCTCAACCGTATCGTCGGTCTGCTCGAGCAGGACGTCCGGGACGATACTCGTCGCCTCAGTCTGTATCATGTGATTCTGCTCAGTTCTATCCTACTGATGTGTTTGATCGCCGTGCTTGTGGCGCGGCGCAACATCGTCGCTCCACTGCAAAATCTGGTCGATGCCACCCGCGCGATTGCCGCAGGGGCTTACGATCGTCGTGTGCACGTGTTTGCCGAAGATGAGCTGGGTGTGTTGGCCGATAGCTATAATCACATGGCGAAGGCGGTGGCCGATAAAACCAAGCGGCTAAGCACCCTTAATCAGATTGCAGTGGATATCACAGCCACGTTGGGCGTGGATGACCTGCTGGATCGAATTCTCCGTCATGGGATCGCCTTGACTGCCACGAAGGCCGTCGCCATCACGTTATACGACGAGAAATCGTCTGCTTTTGGTGGCTGGGTCGCTCGTGGCCTGTCCGACACTTGTTTAGAAGGCGGATTTGGCGATCCTGGTGGCTTGATAGAGCAGGCCTTTACTACCGGAGGCTACGCCTTAAGTACGCAGCACCCAAAGATGGAGCGCGGGTTGGGCCGACTCGCGGAACTTGAAGGTATCCAAGTGTATGGTTGCTTCCCGCTCACGAGCCGCGGTCACCGCCTAGGGGTCCTCTGTTTCTACTGTGATAGCCGTGACACCTTACTGCCCGAGGAAATCGGCCTGCTCAGCACCTTCACGCACCTGGCAGCGGGGGCCATCGACAACGCCCGCCTGCACGCCGCGACAGTTGATCTGGCGGAAACCGACTCCCTGACCGGTCTGTCCAACCGGCGTTTGTTCGAGGAGAGGCTGGACTTGGAGATCCAGCGAGCCAAGCACTTCAGCAGGTCGTTCGCATTAGTGATTCTGGATATCGATTATTTCAAACAGACCAATGATACCTACGGCCATCCCGCCGGAGATGTGGTGCTCAAAGAAGTGGGTGCCAGGCTTTCGCGACAATTACGAGCGATCGATCTCGCGGCACGCTATGGCGGCGAGGAGTTCGCGCTGATCTTGCCGCAGACCGAGACCGCGGTGGCACTGCGGACCGCGGATCGGCTCCGTCATGCGATCGCCGAGGCACCGTTCCAATTACCTGACGGTAGCGAGATTAATATGACCGCGAGCGTCGGGGTTGCCTGCTTCCCCCATTGTGCCGAGCACGCTGAGTCCATGGTTGCCTGTGCCGATCAGGCGCTGTATCTGGCCAAACGCGCCGGCAGGGACTGCTGCTTTTGCGGACGCGGCTTAACGGGAGCTGGTAGCGCCCCACAACCATGTTGCACCAGCAATACCAATCAGCCCCCTAGCAGTTGATCGGTCCAAAGCGCTTAACCAGAACCAGGGACGAGTGACTATTTCCCAAAACGCCGCAGCAGGTCATCGTAGGCGTCGATACGCCGGTCGCGGAGAAACGGCCAGCTGCGCCGCACGGTTTCGGTGCTACGCGGGTCGATCTCCGCGACGATTACCGCCTTGCTATCCTCCGGGGCGCGGGCCACGATCTCGCCTTGCGGCCCGGCGATGAAACTGCTTCCCCAGAACTCGATGCCTTTCGTCAGCCCGCTGGGGTCCGTCTCGTGCCCGGTGCGGTTACACACCGCCACCGGCAGACCGTTGGCGATGGCGTGCGCCCGTTGGATGGTGATCCAGCTGTCGCACTGCCGTGACTTTTCCGCCTCCTCATCGCCGGGTTCCCAGCCGATGGCGGTGGGGTAGAGCAGGATCTCGGCGCCGTGCAGGGCCATCAGGCGCGCCGCTTCCGGGTACCACTGGTCCCAGCACACCAGCACGCCAAGCACGCCGACCGAGGTCGCGATCGGCTGGAAGCCCTGATCGCCCGGGGTGAAATAATATTTCTCGTAATAGCCGGGATCGTCCGGGATATGCATTTTGCGGTAGCGGCCGGCGAGGCTGCCGTCGCGCTCCAGCACCACGGCGGTATTGTGATAGAGGCCGGGGGCACGCCGCTCGAAGACCGAACCGACGATCACCACGCTCAGCGCCTTGGCGAGCTCGGCGAGTGCCGCCGTGGTTGGCCCCGGCACCGGCTCGGCCAGATCGAAGAAACGGGCCTGCTCGCTCTGGCAGAAATAAGGACCGGTGTGCAGTTCCTGCAAAAGCACCAGGTGCGCGCCTTGGGCCGCCGCCTCGCGGACGCCCGTAATGCTCAGCTCAAGGTTCTGCTCGCGCTCATCGGAGCAGGCCTGCTGCACCAGCCCCACTGTCAGGCGTTTGTCCATGGGGCCAATGGTATCACGTGTGGAAGATGCCGCTTAGGCGAGCTACGGTGTTCCACCGGCCACGCACGACGCCTGCGCCGCCACGTCGTGTTGGTGTCCGGCCGTTCCCGGCAACGCGAGTCAGGCAGAGTTCGCCTGGAAGTGATTGATATATATCAAGTTTAATCGACGGCCAGCTGTACCTCGCCTAAACTTTAAAGTAGGGTTTGCCAGGACAACAGGAGGCAACGCCATGCCCATGAGACCGTTTGTGCGAACCTCGCTTGCTATTCTTGCCTTGGTATCGGCGACGTCCGCACTTGCAACTGAAACCTACATCTTCGCAGGCCCGCCGCGCGAGTCGGTGGAGAAAGGAGTCGAGGTGTATGGTCCCGTCGCGGAGTATCTCTCTGCGGCCACGGGAAAGCACATTGTCTACCAGCACCCGGACAACTGGCTGCTCTACCAGACCGAGATGCAGAAAGGCGCCTACGATCTGGTCTACGACGGTCCGGCCTTTGTGTCCTGGCGCATCGCGCAGCTGGGCCATGAACCGCTGGCGACCCTGAGCTCCAGGTTGGCGTTCGTGATCGCGGTCAGGAAGGATTATGCCCAGGTCAACACCCTGGCGGATCTCAGCGGGCGTACGGTCTGCGGTTTCGGGCCGCCCAATTTCGCCACTCTGACCCTGTTGAGCCTTTTCCCCAATCCCAGCAGGCAGCCGTATCTGGTGGAGGTCAAGACGCTTAAAGAGGCCCATGGCGGCGTGTTGGCGGGCAAATGCATGGGCGCCGTCATGCGGGACAAGGCATTCGCCAAGATGCACAAGAGCAGCGTCGGCGCCAAGGTGATACACCGAACCGCGCCCGTGGCCAACCAGACCTTTACCGCCGGTCCCCGCTTCTCGGCCGAGGACAAGGCCGGGATGACCGTCGCCTTGCTGGCCCCTGAGGCCAAGACAAAGATTGCGAAGTTTCTCGCGAGGTTCAATCGCGGTAAGGACCTGGTCAAGGCGGATCGCGAGGACTACACCGGTCTGAGCGACGTGCTGCAGCACTCCTGGGGATTTGAGATCACACGCCAGGCCGCCCGCTGAGCCCGGAACTGAACCGACTGCTTGATGACCGACCCGATCGCTCCTTCATCAAGTCAACGCGCTGCGGCCCGATTTTCTTTTTCCTGGCCTTGTTCAGTCCATTGGCACGCCCACCGGCAGCTGCATGGACACGCAGTGCAGGCTGCCGTGTTGCTGGAGCAGCGGCGTGCTGTGAACGCCGATGATCTCGCGCCCGGGAAAGTGTCGCGCCAGGCATGCCAGCGCCGCTTCGTCCGCCGGGTCGTCATACGTCGGCACCAGCACCGCGCCGTTGATGATCAGGAAATTGGCGTAAGTCGCCGGCAGGCGCTGGCCGGCGTCGTCATAGAGCGGCCGCGGCCACGGCAGCGGGACCAGCCGGTAGGGCCTGCCGGTCGCGCTGCGAAAGTGCTGCAGCTCCTTTTCCATGGCCCGCAGCTCGGCATAATGCTCGTCGGCCGGGTCGTCGCAGGCCGCATAGGCGATGGTCTCGGGATCACAAAACCGCGCCAGCGTATCGATATGGCTGTCGGTGTCATCGCCGGCCAGGTAGCCGTGCTGCAGCCAGAGAATGCGTTTGATCCCGAGCCGGTCCGTGAGCTGTGCCTCCAGGTGCGCCCGGGTCCATCCCGGGTTGCGCGTGGGCGAGAGCAGGCAGCGCTGCGTGGTCAACAAGGTCCCTGAGCCATCGACGTCGATACTCCCGCCTTCCAGCACCCAGGGGGCCGTTTCCATGGGCACGGCGTCGAAGGCGCCCGCCAGGGAGAGCGCCCGGGAAATCCGATTGTCCAGCGCCGCGGGATACTTGTTTCCCCAGCCGTTGAACTGGAAATCCAGCAGCCGCGCTTCACCCTGGCACAGCACCGTCAGCGGCCCGTGGTCCCGCGCCCAACTGTCGTTTGACGGCACGCAGTAAAATCGGGCGCATGCCAGATCGACCTTGGCGTCCTCCAGCACCGCCTTTACATGGTCACGGTGGGCCTCATCGAAACAAACCAGCAGCAGTGCTTCGTGGCGCGCGATATGGCGCGCGAGGTCGACGAACACCGGTTCGACATCCTCAAGCGTGGCGGCCCAATCGCTTTGGCTGTGGGGCCAGGTCAGCATCACACCGCTTTGCGGTGCCCACTCCGGCGGGAGGTAGGGCCGGCAAGATTCACTGGGCATGAGGCGGTTACCGGATGAGGACGGACACCGCGTCGCCGTTACCGGAGGTCATCCGGGTCGCAGGCGGCGATGGCCTGCCAGTCGAGACCGCGGTGTCTGGCCATGGCCTGTCCCAGGAGATCGAGATCGCAGCGCCCCAGCCGCGCGGACAGTGCCGGGATGATCTGTGAGCGCATGGTGTCGAGGTGATCTTCCCAGTCCTCGGCGTACTGCGCGACCGCCGCGGCGGGTGTGCCGGCGTCGAGCAGGACGCGCACGCGCGGCCAGCTTGCGGCGAGGTCCTCGAGCTGCCTCGAGAGCAAAAACAGTTCGCGCGCCAGGGCCTGTTCTTCGTCATCCTCGTCGTTGCGCAGGCGGCGTTTGAGCAGCGGGATCAGCGATTGCTCCAGATCCTGGCGGTAGCGGGGCAGCTGCCGGTCGAACAGCGCAACGATGGACGGCCATGCGCCCCCGGCGGTAATTTTCAGGGATGCGCAGGCCTCTTCAAGCGCGCGCGTGAGCCCCAGCAGCTGCGCAATGGGGTCGTTGATGCGGCGTTGGTCTGGGTCTGGCATAGGCTGGCCTCTGTTCGCCGCCAAGTAAAGCGGGTTTGACCTGTGCCGGCAAGTAGTTTTGAATGTGCGCCCGAATAACATGAGGAAGTGCCCTTGGGGTGCGCCCGAATAACATGAGGAAGTGCCCCTGGGCCGCGCCCGGCGGCCTCCGTGTTCAGCAGAAAAGGAAAAGTAATGCCCTTGATTCGTCCCTTTGCAGGCCTTCGACCCGACCCGGATCGCGCCGCGGATGTCGCCGCCCCGCCTTATGATGTGCTGAACAGCGAGGAGGCGCGCGCGCGGGCGAGCGGCAGGCGGTGGAGTTTTCTCCATATCTCGAAACCGGAGATCGATCTGCCGGCGGGCACCGATCCCTATGCGCCGGAGGTTTACGCCAAGGGCAAGGAAAACTTCGAGCGCATGCTGCAGGCGGGCGTGCTCCGGCGCGACCCGCGGCCGTATTATTATCTCTACCGGCTGATCATGGGCAATCATCAGCAGACCGGGTTGGTGGCCGCCGCCTCGGTGGCCGATTACGATCGCAATCGCATCCGCAGGCACGAGTTCACGCGCCCGGACAAGGAAGACGATCGCGTCCGCCAGATCGATACGCTGAATGCGCAGACCGGGCCGGTGTTTCTCAGCTACCGCCATGATGCAGGCATGGATGAATTGGTGGCGCGGGTGACGGCAACGCCCCCCGAGGTCGACCTCATCGCCGACGACGGGGTGCGGCATATGCTGTGGGTGGTAGGCGAAGGTGGGCAGATCGACACCATCGGCCGGACCTTCGACGCCATGGATTGCCTTTACATCGCCGACGGTCATCACCGCTCGGCCGCGGCCTCGCGGGTGGCCGCCATGCGCCGCGAGCGCAATCCACATCATACCGGGGATGAGCCCTACAATTATTTTCTGGCGGTCATTTTTCCGGACAACCAGATGCAGATCCTCGACTACAACCGTGTGGTGCGGGATCTCCATGGCCTTACGCCCGAGGACTTCATCGCGGCGCTGACCGAGGCATTCGAGGTGGTTCCGTCCGTGGCCGCGGTCAAGCCGGCCGCGACCGGGGAGTTTGGCATGTACCTCTGCGGGCAGTGGCACCGGCTTGTGATCCGACCGGAATGCGTGCCCCGGAACGACCCGGTGCGGCGCCTGGACGTGAGCCTGCTGGCGGACAATGCGATCGCGCCGCTGCTCGGGATCCGCGATCCGCGTCGCGACACGCGCATCGACTTCGTCGGCGGTATCCGCGGCCTTGAGGAGCTCGAACGGCGCGTGGACAGCGGCGAGATGGCGGTCGCCTTCTCGCTCTATCCAACCTCCCTGGAGCAACTCATGGCGGTGGCCGATGCCGGCGAGGTCATGCCGCCCAAATCCACCTGGTTCGAGCCCAAGCTGGCCGACGGGCTGGTCTCACACGTGCTCGATTAGGTCTCCCGGGGGCTGACGCCGGGGGTTCCTGCCTTAAACTCAGGCCTTGATAATGTGAATAATAATCATTATCATTAAGATAATGATTATTATTTAGAATGACGTGGCAGGGGCGTGAATTGCTGTCGCGCGTCCCATGGCCTGGATGGCGGCCAAACGCCCTGGAAACTAGGTTTTCAACGCAAAGCATATGTTTGTAGGCAACCAAAGGGAGGGTCTGCGAGCCGCTCCCATTCAATGGATCGGCGTTACGCGACGTCGGACGCGATCCCTCGGGGTGATCGCCGGTCTCGAAACGTTTTTCGTCAGAATTCGGGGGCAACTGATCTGGCTGCACGGTGTCATGTTTGTGGGGTTCCTGGCGCTTATCCTGGTACCGCTCGTGCTCCCGGACCCACCGGAAGATGCCGCGCTGTTCGGCCATTTCACTACAGCGGCCAATTATATCCTCTGGGGTCTGTGGTTTCCGCTGGTGTTTGTGTCCGTGATCGTCGCCGGGCGCAGCTGGTGCGGGCTACTGTGCCCGATGGGGGCGGCCTCGGAATGGGCCAATCGCCACGGACTCAAACGTGCGATCCCACGCTGGTTGCGCTGGCCTGGGACGCCTGTGGTCAGTTTTCTCATTATCACGGTGCTTGGCCAGACGCTGGGGGTGCGCGATCACCCTGAGGCGGTCGCCGAGGTCTTCGGTGGTACGCTCGTTGCTGCCATCCTGATCGGTTATGTCTATGGTCGTTATAAACGCGCCTGGTGTCGGCACATGTGCCCCATCGGCTTGCTGCTCGGGGTGTTCTCGCGCCTGGGTGCTGTGCAGTTTGCGCCCAAGTTGCACCAGCCCGGTGGTGACGCCTATTCCGAGAAGGGCATCTGTCCCACCATGATTGATATCAACCGCAAGCGCGAGTCGCGCCACTGCATCGCCTGTTTCCGCTGTGTCCATCCGCAGGCACGCGGAGGGCTGTCGTTGCGTTTGCGTCACGCCGGGGCTGAGGTTGAGGCGATCCGTGACCATCATCCCAATGCGGCGGAGGTATGGTTTTTGTTTCTCGGCACCGGCATCGCGGTGGGCGGTTTTCTATGGTTGGTGTTGCCGTTTTATCAAGAGCTGCGACTGGCGCTCGGGGAGTGGCTTATCGGGCGTGGCTGGGACTGGATCGGCAATGCCGGTCCGTGGTGGTTGATGAGCGTGCATCCAGAACGGCGGGAGGTCTTTAACTGGCTGGACTTCACGACGATTGTCGGGTTCATGTTTGCGGTCATGGCATTGCTCGCACTTGCGCTGGTATCGGTGACGCTCGCTGCGGCCTGGCTCGCCGGCAAGGCGGGGGCGGATCGGAGTCTCGGTGCACGCTTTCTCGAGCTCGCCTACCAATATGCCCCGGTCGCCATGGTTTCGCTGCTCATCGGTCTTGGTGGCGAGCTGTTCGATTCCCTGCGCCTGGTTGGTTTGCAGGCCGATGCGATCGGGTCCGTTAAGGGAGGCTTATTCCTTGCGGGTCTTCTCTGGAGCCTCTATCTCGGCGAGCGGATCCTGGCCCGCCAGGGGGTCGCCGCGAGTCGCCGCGGCTTGCCACTTCTGCCCGGCACCCTCGGCAGCGTCCTTGTGGGCTTGGCATGGTGGCCGGCGATTTTCGGGATCTAAGCGCAGTGCTGACATGCGCCCTCGGCCGGTGACGGGTCAGGACATTTCAGGCAGCGCTGGCAAACGCAAACAGGGTCAACCGCGCGTTGACGCGATACAGATCTTTCAAGGGGACATCACATGCGGGTTATAAAACATTTCTTTTATACATTTGCGGTCTTGGCCGGTGTGTTCATTGCCCCTGGCGCAGGCGCGGGCGAGTTTGTCATTGGCGCGCCGGTAATGAAAAACGGTATGGAGATCGGCGCGGTGTATCTGCAGGCCGTAAAAATGGCGCCGATGCTGCCTGGCATGCAGCCGGCGGATATTCACCTTGAGGCGGACATCCATGGGCTTAAAGGAAATGAACAGGGGTTTCGCGAGGGCGACTGGATCCCGTATCTGCAGATCAGCTACCACCTCGAAAAACAGGGCTCCGACTGGGCGCTCACAGGCGCTTTCATGCCGATGGTCGCATCCGACGGCCCGCATTACGGCGCCAATATTGCGTTGGCTGGGTCGGGTCGCTATCGCGTGACCTATCATATCGATCCGCCGCCTTACCAGGGCCTGTATCGTCATACGGACAAAGAGACACGCGTTAATCCTTGGTGGAAACCGTTTGACGTGCAGTGGGACTTTACCTATCTAGGCACGGGCAAAAAGGGCGGTTACTGAGGTTCTGTCATGCATAGCGAACTCGCCGACCGCGATAATGGACACCAGCAAGAAGACAGGTCGGGCGGATGCGCGTCATGTCGATGCCGGCGCCTGCACAGTCGCCAATTATTGGGAAACAGGCGCAAGATTATCATTGAACATCACGGTGAAGAGTACATCTTGTGCATCACGAGCAAGGGAAAGTTGATACTGACCAAATAGATAAGTTAGGCGCATAGCCAGCCATCCAATGCCTCCCGGCAGCGGTAGCCAGCCAGTGAACTCATCCGGTTGCCCGATCGGTTGGAGGTATGGTTATGGTCCAATGTCGCCGTCGTGCCGTCGCGCGGGCTTTGAGCTTAGTCGCCGTCGCGATTATCCAGCTTTTGTTCACATGCGCATCGTCGGCTGACGAGCCCGATATCCGTCACGGCAGTGTCATCGAGAAACGAAATGGCATATTTATCGGAGGCGGTATCACAGCCACGGGGCAAACGACGAACGCCGATGATGTGGAAGCCGAGGCCCTGGCGTCCCTGGATCTGGTCACAACCGTGCCAACCACGTCCGGGGCCTGGACGGTTTACGTGGAGGGCAACACGAGTCTGCAAAAAGCTGGGGTATCGAGCGAGCTGAGTGAGGCCAACGCCGATGCCGGTAGCGCGCTCGACCGTGACGGCAACGGTCGCCTGCAGGTCTCGGAGCTGCGTTACACGCTGCGCGTGGGCGAAAACAGCCTGGCGATGGGCTTGATCGACCCCGCGGGCTTCCTCGACGCGAGCGATGTGGCCAATGATGAGACCACCCAGTTTCTGACTTCAAGCTTGGTCAACAATCCTACCATCGCATTTCCAGACTACACGCTTGGGATAGCCTATCACCATGAAGTGCGGGCCACCCGCCCGGGATTTACCGTTTTGCTGACTAGCTCCCATGGGCTAGGGGACAACCCCAATGCATCCTACTCCGAACTCATGGATGTCGCCGACGAGGGGAAGGGTATGTTCACCGCCGGCGAGGCCTATTGGCAAGGCCAAGATGCGACCTTCAGATTCGGCGTTTGGACCAGTAGCGCTGATCACAATGAGTTCAGGACCGGTGATAACAAACACAACTATGGTATCTACGCTCTGGCGGACGGAGGAATCAATGGCGCGAGATGGAATCTACGTGTTGGTTGGGCTAACGCCAAGGTGTCCGAGCCCGCTGCCTTTGCGTCTTTGGGACTTGATTTGCCGACTGCCGTTGCGACCATCGGGGCAGGTATCGCCCACACTTGGCTGTCGCACGAGATAGTTGATCCGTTCAAGGAAGATAGCAGTCACGCAGAGCTGTACACCCGCTTCGATATGCAGGGCCGTTGGCATATTTCCTCGCATGTGCAATGGCTGCGCAACAGCGGTTTTTCGACTGCAGAGCGCCGGGACGACCAAAACGTGTGGGCACTGGGACTGCGCCTAGGTTATCGCTTTTAATGAACGGTGTTTGTGCTGCCCCGGGTTACGATGGTTCGAGCCCAAGCTGGCCGACGGCCTGGTCTCGCACCTGCTTGATTAGCAGGTTACTAAAAAATATTGGCTTTCAACGCAAAGGCGCAGAGACGCAGAGTTTTTGTCTTGGTGAATTACTTGACTTTGCGCCTTGGCGGGTGAATTCACGTCTGAAGCGCAACAGTCCGTATATTAAAAAAGACCTCGTGAGGTGTTCGGTAGCCTAGGCATTTCCTGGGACGATTATTGAGTTTT
>CAMYII010000093.1 GCA_947258385.1 Acidiferrobacterales bacterium | reverse complement strand
GCCGAGCGGTTGCGTGCCGAGTACGCCAGCAACACCGGGGCCTCAAAGCCCGGTACGAGACGCTTGTAGCTGTTGGTGCTGGCATTGGTGAATGCATTGAGCGCGCGCGCGTGCTTGCTGATGCCACCGATGTAGTACAACGCGGTTTCGCTTAAGCCCCCGTATTCGTTGCCGGTGAAGATATTCTCCCCGCTCTTGGATAGCGACTGATGCACGTGCATGCCGTTGCCGTTGTCACCGACCAGGGGTTTCGGCATGAACGTGGCGGTCTTGCCGTAGGAATGGGCGACATTTTGGACGCAATATTTCAAGATCTGGTTGTGGTCGGCGCGCGTGACCAGAGTGTTGAACAGGGTGCCGATCTCGCACTGACCGGCGGTCGCCACCTCGTGGTGGTGCACCTCGGTCTCCAGGCCCATCTCTTCCATGGCCAGGCACATGGCCGAGCGCAAATCCTGCAAGGAGTCGACCGGTGGTACCGGAAAATAACCGCCCTTGGTGCCCGGACGGTGACCGATATTACCGCCCTCGAACACGCGCTCGGAGTTCCATTCGGCCTCTTCGGAGTCCACCTTGTAGAAGGCGCCTTCCATATCCGCGCCCCAGCGCACGTCGTCCAGTACGAAGAACTCCGGCTCGGGACCGAAAAAGGCGGTGTCGGCGATACCCGTGCTCTTCAGGTAGGCCTCCGCGCGTTTGGCGATGCTGCGCGGGTCGCGCTCATAGCCCTGCATCGTGGTCGGCTCGATGATATCGCAGCGCACGATCAGGGTGGGCTCTTCAATAAAGGGATCCATGACCGCGGTGGCGGCCTCCGGCATCAGGATCATGTCGGATTCCTGGATGCCTTTCCAGCCGGCGATGCTCGAGCCGTCAAACATCTTTCCGTCCTCGAACATGCTCTCATCGATGACTCTGGCGGGAACGGAGACATGCTGTTCCTTACCCCGGGTGTCGGTAAAGCGCAGGTCGACGAACTTTACCTTGTTATCTGTAATCATTTTCAAAACATCGGCGGCAGACATCTGTTGTCCTCCTCAATACATGACATGTGATTTTAGGATGCGGTAATCGTGTAAAAACGGGCTGTACAAGTGGTTGATGCAAGCCCAAGGGCGTTTGCGCTCACCGTGAACAGCAGCCATTGTAAAGTGCGGCGCAGCCACGCGCAGCACCAAAACTGTGCCTTGTATTGCACCAAGTGTGCCAGCCGATAATCACCTTATAACTTATTGATCAAGAAAGATTTTTGTATAGGCTGACCAGGAAGGCTCGAACCATGTCGGTGCAAATGAATAATATCATGCACCATCGCAGGGCGCTAATGAAAGTGCAGCTCGATCCGTGCAATGTCCGGGTCATCGCCGACCGCCGCCTGAAAGCGGCGCTGCAGACGTCTGGCCTGTTCTCCGTCAGCCGTCACCTCGAGGGGCAGTAGCAACTCCACGTGGATCTTGCCCTTTAGATAATGCAGTGTCACCTTGGCTACGGATCTGGCCTCATCGATGTCCTTGAAATAACGTTCCAGGCGCTCGAGTACCACATGTCGCAGAGGCAATGCGGTGGTGGCGGCCGCCTCCTGGTCGTTTTCGGTGTCCACGTGCACCGTGACATCGCTGACCTCGGGAATCTCCTCGATGAGCCTGTTGCGCATGGTCTCGCCAACGTGATGACCCTCGGATACGCTCAACGTGGGTTCGACCTGAATGTGTACGTCCACCAGCGCGTCACCGCCCATGCGCCGGGTACGCAGCATGTGCAGCGTGCGTACACCGTCAGCCTCCAGAATGGCGCGGCGGATGGTCTCGACGCGTTCCCGGTCCAGTGCCGTGTCCACCAGCTCACGGACGCTGCGCCAGCCGAGATCCCAGGCGATCCTGGCGATCATGAGGGCGACGCCGACCGCGGCGATGGCATCGAGGTAGGGCAGTCCGGCCATGGTGCCGGCGACACCGACCACGACGATGACCGAGGAGACCGCATCGGTACGGCTGTGCCAGGCGTTCGCGCGCAGTATGTCAGAACGGTACTTGCGCGCGGCGCGCATGGTGTAATGATAAATCGCCTCTTTCGAGACGATGGACAGACCCGCCACCACCAACGCCCACACACCGGGTCTTAAGAGCAGGTCCGGGTTAAACAGCCGTGTGACCGCGTCAAAGGCGATACCGGTTGCCACCGCGGCCAGCACGATCCCGAGACCCACCGTGGCGATGGTCTCAAAGCGGCCGTGACCGTAGGGATGCTCTTCGTCGGCCTCCCGACTGGCATGTTTGGCGGCGTAAAGCACGAGCCCATCGGTGGCCAGATCCGACAAGGAGTGGATGCCATCGGCGATCAACGCCTGGGAGTGCGCGGCGAAGCCGAAGATGATCTTGGCCACGCCGAGTGTCAGGTCGACCACCGATCCAATGAGGGTCACCCGCAGCGTTTCCCGGTAGCGCTCGTTGCGGCCGTTATCCTGCGGCCGCGCATCGGCGCGGCTGAGCCGATCGGTGCTACTGGCCAAGCGCGCCGACCTCGATGGTAATGACAATCTCGTGGTTTTTGGACCGTGTCTGCACGATGCGGTGGCCGTTTATCCTGCACCAGGTCGGGATATCGTTGAGCGCGCCGGGATCGGTGCAGGTGACTTCAAGCCGGTCCCCGGTTGCAAGGGTCTTGATTTTGTCCTGAGTGCGGATCACGGGCATGGGGCAGATCAGATTGCGTGCGTCCAGCCTGTGCGTCACAGATACCATTCCTGCGGCATGCACTCGGGGGTCAGGGGGGTAACGGTCAAGTCCCGCTCCTCGCCATTTTGCTCGTGCACACTGATCACGACCTTGTCCGCATTCCGCCCTTTGCCGAAGCGGGCGGTGATCTCCGCGGCCAGTCTCACATCGCGCTTATCCGCCTCACCGTCGAGCAAGACCAAGGGTCCGAGATGGCTTTTGGCGTAAAAATGGGTGAACCGCGTGGTGTAGCCCCTCAAAAAGTTGTTTTCGCCCTCGTCGCGGCCGACGATGAGCTTGAAGTGCGGTCGTGGCCGCAAATGGCGGCCGACCTTGAGCAGCATGATGTCATCCAGCTCGTAATCGCGTTGTCCGCGGCCGGCCCACAGGTCGGCGAGCCTGCGTGCATAGTTCTCGTCGGTGAGAAAGCAGCAGCCCCCCGCCGGTTGGGCATAGTCTTTAAAGCCGTATTGGGCTGCCAGCGCCATTTGCGGCTTGCGGTTGCGGCCGTTGAAGCCCATGAGCTTTTCCCTGTCCACCCACCCTTCCTTTTCAGCATGGGTGAGCGGCAGCAGTTTTGCACAAAGGGGTCGGAGCAGCAGCTCATCGGCGCCGGACTCGCGCGCGACCACCGGCATGGTGTCGCGGCGCTGTGATTTGGGCCGCTGTCCAATCACCTCACCGGTGATGATGAAATCGAAATCGTTTTCCCGCATCCATTCAACGGCCTTGCGCACCATGAATCCCTTGCAGTCCAGGCACGGGTTCAGGTTCGCCCCGTAACCGTGTTTGGGGTTGATGACGATATCCTTGTATTCGTCGATGACCTCGACAATATGCAGTCTGATCCCAAGTTGTTCGGCCACCCACAAGGCATTGTTGCGCTTTGGTTTTGATCTGTCTTTATTGCGGATGGCATGGGTGTGCCCCTCGACGCAAAAGCCGGTATAGAAGTTAATACCTTCGATGTGGATATTCTGGTCCAGGATGAGGCGCGCGGCCAGCATGGAGTCCAGGCCGCCAGAAATCAGCGCCACCGCCTTGCGTTGTGGTGTCATGGCCGCCCTCTGAATCCCGCTAATTTATCGTTTGCCACACAAAAAACCAACGCGTGCTGTGTGCCTGGCAGCTTGTCGAAAAAGGCCCTGATCTTACCTCAAAAAAGGCCTTGCCAGTAAGAAAATGGGCTGTCTGCGGGCCAATGAACGTCGGCCGAGCGCCGCCGCTCACGCATACGGGCCCTTCTGGGCCCGTATGGGGATTACATATTGTGTGGTTTTTTTGAGGGTCCAGTGCGTCCTGGACCGTCTCCTCATCTCCAGCCAAGGTGGCTCAGGCGCTGCTCTTTGCCCTGTGCGCCAGCACCTTATCCGAAAGCCCCAGGGTTGTCTATGGGCGAGCGCTGGGGGTAGCCCTGGTGCGCGTCCGGTTTTACAGACTCGGCGCCAACGCGCGGTGCGGGTCTACTGCGCCGGACCCTTGAGGATGGTGTCGGTTTTCCAGTTGTAACTGTGTAGATGGGCCGCGCGTCCGGGCTCGAATTCACCTCGCTCCACCAGGGTGTAGACAATCGGTTCGTCGCAACTGAACGCGTAACGGCTCGATCGGTAATTGAGCTGCAAGGCCTCGATATGGTCGATTTCGCAGGGGATGTCACCGTGCTTTTGATGGCGTGCATGCGCAAGCCTTCCCAGGGTCTTCAGATCGGCGTGCAGGTGCATGTACTTGTCCCGCGCCGGCGGCAGCGGCTCGCCAGTCGCCTCAGCAGGTGGCTGCTCCGGCTGGGCGATAGCGGAGGGCGTATCGAGTTTGGGAAACAGAAGGGTGACATAGCCTTGTTGGACGAGTTGCTGATAACCAAATGTCCCCCAAAAACTGATTAATGCGACCCACAAAAGCAGGAAACTAAAGTCCCTGACCCCTTTCAATGCGCGCATATCCACGCAAGGGGTCAATGCCGCGGGCAGGTAGGCCAGCGGTTGCCGCCGGGGAATAAACGTATCGCTGTTGGTGGCAATGGCACGCAGGCGGGCCATGCGTTTACACAGCCAGGGCTCGGGAGAGACGAGCTCAAAAAACGCCATGCGCAATTTCCTGGTCTCTGCGCCCTGGGCGGCGAACTGCGGAATATTGAGCGCTTTCCATCGCTGCAAGCCGGCCGCTGCCATGGCCAGGGCGAAGGCCGCATCCACCTTCGTCTTGCAGGCCTCAATCGCAATCCGGTCATAGCGCTGGACCTTGGCTCGGGCATAGGCTGCCCCTATGAGCGGCAGGACGCCCGCCGGCAACAGCACGAACTTCCATCTCCGTAAGGGATCGTTGATGCGCGCGAGTTCCTGGCCCACAAGGAAATCGACGGCACCCTGGCGGTCGGTAAAGGCATCGATGAGCTCGCCGCTGATGACAATATATACTTGGTCCCGGTAGCGCAGATGGTAGGTGTCGTTGCGACAAGGGTGGTGTAGCAGGTAGGCAACCGGAGGCTCCTCGATCTGCAGGCGCTCGCAGACCTCGCCGATACGTGTGTGGAGCTCCGGTGATTGTTTGGGCCCCACTTCAACGGCGTGACCCCGCAGGAATGCCATTTTCCTGGTCACACGCAACAGCCGGGCGGCGTACACGAGCAAGACAACGGCCGCCAACAGCCCGATGACGTGTGCGATACCGGCTCTCTCGAGGCCCAATACCGGCAAATATCGTTCCGCGCTCACGATCAATACCCAGGCCAGTGCCGCCCAGAACAGGCCGGAGAACAATAACGCGACAGCAAATAGCGACTTTTCCTTGATGCTCATACGTTTCATGACTATTTTCGCGAGCGATACCACTGCGCGCAGCTATGTACTAGGATTACTGTAGTGTAGTTTTAGCAGATTCTCCGGCAAAGGCCTTGAATTTTCACGCGAAACAACACCCGCGTCTAGATCATATCGTCAGCAGCCTCAACACGGGGGCATCTTTGCGGGCGAACGATGTCTAGCTGGTTCGGCTTCCGAACACGGCACGCGAGGGCGCCACGAAGCGGGTTGCTGCAGCGGCTGCCGCGTTTCTGGCGCTATCTTGGCTGGGCTCTGCGCCTGTTCCTGCTGTTGCTCATCGTCGATCTATTCGTGCTGGCGAGCGACTGGCCGGACTGGCGGCGGCTGTCCACCGGTGCGGTACCGAAATCCAACTTTATCCGCGCCTACGAGCACGACCGTATCGATCACCGTCGCTGGCCGGGCTTGCGCTGGCAGCCCGTGCCGATGTCGAGGATTCCCGCGCATGTCATCCGGGCCGTGATCGTCGCTGAGGACAGCCGGTTCTACTCCCACAGCGGGTTTGATCTCGTTGCCTTCAGGGAAGCGATGGATTACAACCTATCGGAGCGTCGGCTGGCCTTCGGCGCCAGTACCATTTCCCAGCAAACGGTGAAAAACATGTTCCTCAGTCCGTCGCGCAATCCGCTGCGCAAGTGGCACGAGTTGCTGATTACGTGGGGTATGGAGCGCAACCTCAAAAAACGACGCATCCTTGAGATTTACCTGAACGTGGCCGAATTCGGGTTGGGGGTCTACGGCGTGCAGGCCGCAGCAGCTGTCTACTGGGGATTGCCGGTAAGCAAGTTGAATCTGCGCCAGGGCGCGGAGCTGGCCGCATCCCTGCCCAGCCCGCAGAGACACAACCCTGCTACCCGTACCAGGGCCTTTGTTCAGCGCACCGATAAGATTCTTTATTGGATCGATCAAACGGCCCAGTAAGGGAAATAGTCGGTTCAGATGGCCCTGGTTCGGCCGGTTGCGGGCTGATGGCCTGCCCCCCCGCGCTGCCGGAAACGGGGCGATATGGGTGCTTTGGGTTATGCGGCCCCCGGCGTGCGGGTTATAATGCACGTGCCGCAATGGTGCAAAAAACGATTGCAATAGATCACGAAGGGCCAGCTTTGACTTTCCAGCAGATCATCCTCACGCTGCAACAATACTGGGCGGACCGCGGTTGTGTCCTGATGCAGCCTTACGACATGGAGATGGGGGCCGCCACGTTTCACCCCGCGACGTTTCTGGCGTCGATAGGACCGGAACCGATGCGAGCGGCGTATTCACAGCCGTGTCGGCGGCCCACGGACGGCCGCTATGGCGAGAACCCCAACCGATTGCAGCATTATTATCAGTTTCAAGTGATTCTGAAACCCTCGCCTCTGGATATCCAGGATATGTATCTGGGCTCTCTCCAAAAACTCGGTATCGACCCTCTGGTTCACGATATCCGTTTCGTCGAGGACAACTGGGAATCGCCCACGCTCGGGGCCTGGGGGCTCGGCTGGGAGGTTTGGCTCAATGGCATGGAAGTGACCCAGTTTACGTATTTCCAGCAGGTGGGTGGGCTCGATTGCCGGCCGGTGACGGGCGAGATTACCTACGGTTTGGAGCGCATCGCCATGTACCTGCAGGGCGCCAACAGTATTTTTGATCTGGTCTGGAACGATGAGTTTCATTACGGTGATATCTACCATCAAAACGAGGTGGAATTCTCAGCGTTTAATTTCACGCAGGCCGATACCGCACTGTTGTTCCGCCTGTTCGACGATTATGAGCGTGAGTGCAATCGCCTGATGCAGGCCGGACTTCCTTTGCCGGCCTATGACATGGTGTTGAAGGCCTCTCACTGCTTCAATCTGCTGGATGCGCGCGGCGCGATCAGTGTGACCGAACGCGCGCGCCATATCGGTCGTGTGCGGAATCTTGCCCGGGCGGTGGCGCAGGCTTATCACGAGAGCAGAGAGGCCCTTGGTTTTCCGCGCGGGCGCACCCCAGAGGGCAGCAAACGTGCCTAAGAGCAAGGCGCGTGAGAGAAGGCCTGGCATGCGCAAGAGCGCGCCTACCGCTGCCGACCTGCTGGTAGAGATCGGCACCGAAGAGCTGCCACCAAAGGCCTTGAGGGGCCTGAGCGAGGCGTTTGGCAAGTTGTTCCATGACGGGCTTGACCAGGCGGGTTTGTTGGACGACGAAACGCTCAGTCCTGACATTTTTGGGGCTCCCCGCCGCTTGGCAGTTCGGGTTCCGCAGGTGCGGTTGTCCCAGCCCGATCAAACGCGTGAGCGCCGTGGGCCGGCGCTGCAAGCCGCCTACGACGACAAGCAGCAGCCGACCAAAGCGCTGATCGGTTTTGCCCGTTCCTGCGGCGTGGCCCCGCAGAGTCTGGAGACCCTGGAAACGGATCGGGGCGCGTGGATCGTCTTCCGCGCGCGGGAGAGGGGCCGGCCCGCCAGTGAGTTGATTCCCGAAATCCTGACACAGGCGCTGAAAAAGCTGCCAGTGCCCCGACGCATGCGCTGGGCCGGGCTCGATGCCGAGTTTGTACGCCCGGTCCACTGGGTGGTTCTGCTGCACGGCGACAAGGTGATCAAAATGGAGCTGCTCTCGGTCAAGGCTGGTCGCACCACTCGAGGTCACCGTTTTCACCATCCCAAGCCCATCACCCTGAAATCCCCACAGGAGTACGAAAGCGTACTTAGCAAGCAAGGCGCCGTTATCGCGGATTTTGCGGCGCGTAGAGCGAAGATTCGCCAGACCGCTGAACGGCTCGCGGCCGACCAGGGTGGCGAGGCGGCGGTTGACGAGGCGCTGCTCGATGAGGTTACCAGTCTGGTTGAATGGCCGGAGGCGATACTCGGGGGTTTTGACAAGGCGTACCTCAAGCTCCCGTCTGAGGTTCTGGCCACAAGCATGCAGGACAATCAGAAATTTTTTCCCGTTACGAACAAACGCGGCAAGCTGCTTCCCTGCTTCATCACCGTGAGCAATATCAAAAGCAAAAACAAGGCCAAGGTTCGCGAGGGGAATGAGCGCGTGCTGCACGCGCGGTTTGCCGACGCCCGGTTTTTCTGGGAGACCGATCTCAAAACCCGTTTGCAGGATCGTATCGCCGAACTTAAACACATTGTCTTTCATGAAAAACTGGGTTCCGTCTATGACAAGGCGGTCAGGGTGGGCAGGCTCGCCGCCCGGATTGCCGAGGAGATGGGCGGTGAAGCGGACCATGCCGAGCGGGCCGCCTTGCTCGCCAAGGCCGATCTCCTCTCGGGCATGGTTGGCGAATTTCCGGAGCTGCAGGGCGTGATGGGCCGCTACTACGCCAGCCATGACGGTGAACCGCAAAACATCGCTGCGGCCATCGAGGAACAGTACCTGCCCCGGTTTGCCGGCGACCGCCTGCCGGAAACGGCGCTCGGCCAGGCACTGGCGATCGCCGACAAGCTGGATACGCTGTCGAGTATTTTCGGATTGGGCGAGTTTCCGACCGGCGATCGAGACCCCTATGGGTTGCGCCGGGCCGCGCTCGGCGTGCTGCGCATCATGATCGAGCACAAGCTCGAGCTCGATGTGTTAGGGTTGCTGGAATACGGCGCCGACGGTTATGCCGCCGGTGTCGTGGAAGACGTCTATGCGTTTATGATGGAACGACTAAGGGCGTATTACGCCGATGCCGGGTTGAGCGGTGATGTCTTCGAGGCGGTGCTGGCCTGCAGGCCGACGCGGCCGCTGGACTTTGACAGGCGTGTCCGGGCGGTAACCGCGTTTATCAAATTGAAGGAAGCCGAGAGCCTGACCGCCGCCAACAAGCGCATACGCAATATCCTCAGGCAGGGAGGAAGCGCTGATTGGGACCATGTCTCGGAATTATTGCTCGAGGAAGAAGCGGAACAGCATCTAGCGCGCCGAGTGGCGGTTCTGCAAAATGAGCTCGCCCCGTTGTTCGATGCCGGCGATTACACCCGGGCGATGAAACACCTTGCCGGGCTTCGCCCGCAAGTCGATGAGTTCTTCGACCGGGTTATGGTCATGGTCGATGAAGAGGCAGTGCGTGACAACAGGCTGGCGCTGTTGAATAGTCTGAGCAGTCTTTTCCTGCGCGTGGCCGATCTATCCAAGTTGCAAGGTTAGGACAAGGTAAGCGACTATGAATCCGGATTCCTATAGCGATATGCTCGCATCGGTGCAGGCATTCCACGAGAAGCACAACTTCAGGTCCACCGGCGGTGAGGAGCTGTCCTACCGGGTGGCCTTGATGGCCGAGGAACTGGGCGAGATCTCGGCCTGTGTAACCAAGGGTAAAAGCAAAGAAAAACTCGCCGAGGAGTGTGCCGACCTGTTCATTCTCCTTATCGGCACCGCAATATCGGCTGATTTTAATTTGAGGCAGATGTTCTGGGACAAGATGGAACGACTTGCGGGCCGTGAAAGCCGCATGGTCAATGGCCGCATCCGCGTGTCTGAATTCAAAGGGGTCGATTGATCCAATGCAGTCCGCTGACGGGGATGCAAGATGAATCTGGTTATTCTGGACCGTGACGGGGTCATCAACTACGACTCAGATGAGTATATCAAGTCGCCGGATGAATGGGTTCCGATCCCGGGTAGCCTGGAGGCGATCGCCCGTTTGACCCGGGAGGGTTATCGCGTCGTCGTTGCCACCAACCAATCGGGGGTTGCACGCGGTCTTTTTGACACCGACACGCTCAATCGTATTCACAGAAAAATGCTGCAGGCGGTGCGCAACAAGGGTGGTGAGATTGATGGTGTTTTCTTTTGCCCGCACGGGCCGGATGACCGGTGCCGTTGCCGCAAGCCGAGGGCGGGACTGTTTGAAGAAATCGCGGAACGCCTGAAGGGCAATCTGATTGGCGTTTATGCAGTCGGCGATTCGGAGCGCGATATCATCGCCGCGCGTGACGTGATGGCGCAGCCCGTGCTGGTCAAGACCGGCAAGGGTAAACGGACATTGAAAAGCAGCGGGCATCTGCGGGATGTGCCCGTCTATGATGACCTGGCGCAGTTTGTTGACGCCCTTTTAACGGAGAGCGTGCGCGCTTCCTGACGATGCAGAATCTGCGGTCCTTGATCTACAATTTCATTGTCTGGGTTTCGGTCCTGCTTTACGCCCCGCTGTCCTTGCTGACCTTTCCCCTCCCCGCGCGCGCCCGGTTCGCCTTTATCAGCAAGTGGGGGCGAGTGCAGGTCCGGTTGGCGAAGCTTATCTGTGGCCTGGATTACCGGGTCGAAGGCCGCGAACGCCTGCCGGCGCGGCCGGCCATCATCATGGCCAAGCACCAATCGACCTGGGAGACATTTGCGTTTCAGGAGATCTTCCCGCCCCACGTCTGGGTGCTTAAGCGGGAGCTTTTGTGGGTGCCGCTCTTTGGCTGGGCGCTCGCCCTGTTGCGGCCTGTCGCGATTGACCGTGGCTCCGGAAAGCAGGCCATACAGCAACTGATCGAACAGGGACGGGAGCGGCTGCAGGCGGGGTATTGTGTAGTGGTATTTCCCGAGGGCACGCGCATGCCGCCGCGCACGCGGGGGCGTTATAAGCTCGGTGGCGCGGTATTGGCCAGCGCGACCGGTTACCCGGTGGTGCCGGTGGCCCATAACGCCGGCAGCTTCTGGCCGCGGCGGGGCTTTCTCAAGCGCGCTGGCACGATCCGCGTCGTGATTGGCCCGACGATCGAGAGCCAGGGTCGCAGCGCGGAGGAAATCCGGCAGATCGCGGAGAGCTGGATTGAGGGCACCATGCAGGAGCTGGAGGACCAGTCACCGCCCGCCAAGTAAACGCGACGTCGAACATATCAACATCTGAGTCCTGTCGGCCGTTTGCTAAGGTTTGCCCCATTGTGTAATCAGTTTCTTGTACGCGTGGAAAGTCTCAGAGCGCTTGCCGCGATCGATGGCGTCGACAATTTGTCGCATATATTCGGGATCTAACGCATCAGTGTCGCCATCGGAATACTTGAAGAAGGTCTGCGTCCAGAACGGTGTGATCGCTTCGAGGTTCCAGGTGCTCGCGTACGCTGTGATGGTTTCCAGCCATTTGATATCCAGATCGGCATACTTGGTGCTGCCTATCCCTATCATGCTGATGGCCTCCAGCGTCATGCCAGGTTGTTTGACGTAGTAGGGCGGTCGCCAGGTCTCCTCGACGTAAACCGGTTTCCCCCGTTTGTGTGCCTGCTGAATCATCTTATTGTAGGTCTTCAATCCGCCCAGGTTGTAGATATCCAGTGTCATCACATCAAGTTCGTCGAGCTTTAGAAACGCGTTGAAGTACTTCTTCTCCCAGGACAGGCCGCCCGCGCCACAGCGGGTACGGGGGGATTGTGCCTTGACGATCTGGGCAGCGCGTTGGGCAAACTCCTGCCAGGCTTTCGGACTGACTTTTGCCCCCATGCGCGCGGCCATGGTAGTGGGCTCGTGCACGACGATGAAGATATCGGGCTGATACCGCCTGGCAAGCTCGGCATAGACTTCTAAGGCGGCTTGTTCCCACTCCTCAAAACTTTTTACCTTGTGGTGAATGGCGGAGTACTGGGGATTGAAAACGAGCTTCACACCTGATTTGCGAATATGCTTGATTAGCGCGTCGTACTTGTCAATGGTGGGCTGATGCTTCCCGCGCCAGGGGAATAGCCCGGGGTTGATGTCGATGCGGTGGACGCCGGTGTCGGTCAGCGCATCGGCATATTTGATGAGGATCGGCAGGGAGATATGTTCGATCATCGCCTCGTGAGCGAAGAAGAGATTGGCGCTGAATTCCAGATGCGCCTTGGGTTGCGCCCGGGTCTTGGCGCGCACACCATCCAGGGCTTTGTTCATGGCGTCGAGGTATTGCACCTGGGTGAATGTGGTACCGGTTTCCGCCGTTGCGCTTGCGAGTAAGACGCCTGCAAGCGCAACGGCGCTCACCAGACCGACGACTTGGCGCCTCGCCGTATTTCGCATTGTCACCCCTTTACCAGCGTACAATCTGTCTCAGAATCAAACGCTCAGCCACCCTTCACGCCCTGGAAGCAACGCAAAGAACGCCAAGGCGCAGAGGACGCAAAGAGTACTTAAAAAAATAAAGTGTTTTTGCTTTCTTCGCGTACTTTGCGCCTCCGCGACCTCTGCGTTCGTTCCACAGCGCCAGGGGGCGGAAGGTATTTTGAGATAAGTTCTAGTTTCCCGGTGCCGTGTTGCCGGGCCGGCCATAAGACCAAGCCTAACATAGACACTGCCCTGTTTGGTGCAGCACTTGCTGAATACATTGGGACTAGCCGTTGCGCACGGGCTTACGGGACCTTATGGCCGACCGAATTGCTGAGGGTGATGAACTCCTCAACGCTCAATGTTTCGGCGCGGCGGCCGGGATCAATGCCTGCGGCATGAAACTCGTCCGCGCTCAGCATGCCTTTCAGCGCGTTACGCAGCGTCTTGCGGCGCTGCGCAAAGGCGTCTCTGACGATCCTGGCAAAACGCGCAGGATCATTGACCACGGTCTCTGGGGTCGGCCGGGGGACCAGCCTGACCACGGAGGAGTCAACCTTGGGTGGTGGCTTGAACGCACCGTGCCCGACGTCAAAAAGTTTTCTCACCTGGCAGCGCCACTGCACCATGACAGACAAGCGACCGTAGTCCTTACCGCCGGGCGCGGCCGCGAGCCGGTCCACCACCTCTTTCTGCAGCATAAAACACATATCTGCAATGCAGTCGGCCTGGTCAAGGAGGTGAAACAGCAGCGGCGTGGAGATGTTGTACGGGAGGTTACCGATGACGCGCAGTTTTCCCTTGTCGTGCGCCAAGCCGCAGAAGTCGAACGCCAGGGCATCGGCCTGAAACAGGGTCAGACCTGTCTGTTCCCCAAACGCGGCCTGTAGAGTGCCGATGAGATCGCGGTCGAGTTCGACGGCATACACCGTAGTAGAGCGCGACAGGAGTGCCCGGGTCAGTGCGCCGTGACCAGGTCCGATCTCGACAATCAGGTCATCGGTCGCGGGCGCAAAGCTGTCAATGATGCGATCAATCACCCGCGGGTCATGCAGGAAATGCTGCCCGAAGCGTTTGCGGGCTTGATGCCGATAGTCTGCGCTCATGGTCGCCGTAACGACAACGCGAGCTCTATCGCGCTGTAGAGGCTGCCGGTATTGATATCCCCAGTGCCGGCCAGATCCAGTGCGGTGCCGTGATCTACTGATGTGCGTATGAAAGGCAGGCCCAGGGTGATATTGATTGCTTCCCCGAAGCCGGCATATTTGAGCACGGGCAGGCCCTGGTCATGATACATCGCCAGTACTGCATCGGTATCCTGTAATACGCCCGGCGTGAAAACGGTGTCGGCCGGTAATGGTCCGCGCAGGCGCATACCCTCGGCGTCAATGAGCTCTTTGACTACAGGGGCGATGACTTCGATCTCCTCCCGTCCGAGATGACCTCCTTCGCCTGCATGAGGGTTGAGACCGCAGACCACAATATCAGGCTGTGCAATGCGGAACTTGTCTCGCAATTCCCGGTGCAGGATGCGAATGATGCCTGTCAGGTGTTCGCGGCTCAGATGTCCGCTGACCTCGCTGAGCGGCACGTGGGTGGTTGCCAGCGCCACCCGCAGCGTGCCGGCCGTCAACATCATTACCACTTGTTGCGTCTGCGAGCGTTGAGCGAGGAACTCGGTATGGCCGGTGAAGGCAATCCCCGCGTCATTGATCACACCCTTGTGTACCGGACCGGTCACCAGGGCATCGAATTCACCCGTCAAACATCCCCGGACTGCCCGTTCCAGGGTCTCGATCACGTACGGTGCGTTGGCGGTATCGAGCCGGCCGGGGACGGCGGGCCGGGCCGTTGTGACCGGAACGATTGAGACGCCTGTGCGATCCCTACGGCCGCGCCGCCATGTAACAAGCTCAATCGACTTGCCCAGGGTTTGTGCCCGTTGCTGCAGCAAGTCGGGATTGGCGATCAGGACCAGGTCGTATGTTCGCGGTTGCTGTGCCAGCAGCACGCACAGATCGGGTCCGATGCCCGCGGGCTCACCGGGCGTGAGCACGATGACGGGGTTTGCACGTGTCATAGGGGTCATCTCGACACTCACAGCGGCGCGACGATAATCGTATTGGACTTCAGCCCTCGTCCCCTGAGACGAATTCCACATAGGTCTCATCGCGAAGCTGGCGGATCCATTGCTGATAGCGCTCGTCGGCCTTGCGTGCGCGAATCTGCTTTCTGGCTTCGTTGCGGTCGAGCTCCTCGCCAATGTCGCGGCTGCGCCGCTCCAGCACCTGTATGAGGTGTAGTCCGAATCCGGTTTTTACCGGCGCGCTGATTTCCTTGGGTTTGAGCGCGTCGGCGGCTTTTTCGAACCTCGGCGTCATCTGACCGGGGTTGAACCACCCCAGATCGCCACCGTTGGCGGCGGAGACAGAGTCTTCCGAATAGGCCCGCGCCAGCGCCGCAAAATCATCCCCATCCTCGATACGCTGCTTCAGCTCGATCAATTTGCGTCTGATTTCATTTTCCGGCCGTACCGCGTTCGGCCGCAAGAGGATATGACGGGCGCGGGTCTGGGTGACTTTTTTCGATTTTTTCACCGAGCGTATGTCGTTGAGCCGTAGGATATGGAAGCCGTTTGGGCTGCGCAGGACACTGCTGATCCCGCCCCGCCTCATCGTCTCCAGGGCGGCAAGAAACAGCTCGGGCAACTGCCCGGCGCTTCTCCAACCGAGCTCACCGCCTTCAAGGGCGGTCTTGTCCCGGGAGTAGGCGATAGCGGTTTCCTGGAAGTCGGCACCCTTTTCAAGGATGTCATGGATTTTTTGTGCCTGGCGTTCGGCCTGTTGGATGGCCTGGGGCGAGGCCGACTCCGGAATGGGAACCATGATGTGGGCAAGGTTATAGGCGTCCTGCCCCCCCAGCAGCTTATTGCGTCGCTGCAGAAACTCGTCAATTTCGCCAGTGGAAACCGTGATGCGATTGTTGACCGCGCGCTCGACGAGCTGCTGAATGATTAGCTGCTCGCGCAGCTGCTCACGATACTGCGTGCTGCTGATACCCTGTTTGCCTAGTGTCTTATACAGATTGTCGGGCGTTGTGCGGTTGCGCCCCGCGATCTTCTCAATGGTCTGATCGATCTCATCTTCACTGACACGGATGCCCATGCGTTCCGCGAGTTGCAGCTGTGCCCGCTCAAGGATCATGCGCTCTATCACCTGCTTGCGCAGCAAAGGCTCGGGCGGTAGCTTGATTTTCTGTGCGGACAGTTGCGCCTTTGTTTCCTGCAGGCGTGTTTCGGCTTCGATCTCGGTAATCACATCGTCGTTGACGATCACCACAATCCTGTCGATATCCTGGCCAGGTACCGGTGCCCCGACGGCGTTCAGCCCGCACAGCAGCCAAATACAGCACCAAAGCCCATCGCGCCAGTGGGCCGGGCGCCTAGAATGGTTGTTCGAGAGTCGGTTCATGGATACGCCGCCGAAATATAAATGCATGTTCGGTGAGTTACCGGCAGACCGGAATAGTTCCCGGCGAATCAGTCATTGGAGGCAGAAGCATACCATAACTGCGCAAGGAGTAGGCTGCTGGCGAGGGGCCGCTGAGGCAGTACGCCGGCATTTTTCGATGTTTACGGCCTGGCAGCTTGCTGAAAAATTTGTTCTTCAGCAAGCTGCCAGGCGCCACAGGATGTGCCGCATCGGGAATCAAATATGTCAGTGTTTGATTCCCGGAGCGAGCCGCAGGGAGGCGGCGAGCACATGTGCCGCGGCGAAGCGATGCTAGAGTAGCGGTACACGGATGTACCGCCTGCGGGGCTGAGGATGCAAAAAGTCCATGGAAGGACTTTTTCAGCATCCCGCTAGAAGTCGAAGACGCTCTGTTGCAGGGGGCTGGCCGGCTCGTCCCCGATGTCCGCCAGACCGGAGAGTTCAAGCTGTATCAGGTAAGAGTTGACCTGGTTGCCGTCGCTGGACAGTCTGCGGTTGGTGGACACCCGCAACGCCCAGCAGCAACTGCGGTACCTCAGCCCGGCGCTTGATTCCAAGTTGGCGTCCTCGACGAGCGAGTATGTCCAGCCGCCCAGCACCGACCAGCGGGACGACACCGGCCAGGCGAATGACAGTTCGGTCTGTTCCACCTCCTCCTCCGGCAGCTCGTCGCGGATGCGGCGATAGCCCAGATTCACAATTCTGTCTGGCTGCGGATGGTACTGAACCGAGAGGTCGCTCTTTTCCGTTTCGTTTTCGTCCGTGTCCCATTGCGCCGTGCCCCGCAGATACCAATGGCTCGCGAGTCTCGCGGCGACTTTGGCGACGATGTCCGAGGTCTTGCTGGTCTCAGGCGGTCCGCCTTCCAGGGTCACCACTCTGTCGCGGAAATAATAGATCTGCCCCAGGCTCGCGTGAAACCGTTCGGCGCCCGATACGCCGTCGAGTATACGGCTTGTCAATGCCACAGTGACCTGATTGGCGTCGCCGAAACGGTCTCCGCCGACAAAGCGATTGTTGAGGAACAGACTGCTGAAGGTGAAATCGGGCAAGCCCGTATCGAACACCGGCAGGCCTTTCTGATCTTCATAAGGGGCGTAGAGATAAAACAGCCTGGGTTCCAGCGTGTGGATGTAGTTCCTGTCGTGCCAGCGATATTCCCGGTCGAAGAAAAGCCCGGTATCGAGGCTGAAATAACCGAAAGACTCTGAGGGGGTTTCTTCGAAGGGAGGAAATTTCAATGCCTCCGGGGTCGAGGACAGATCGTAGTCCAGGTACCGGCCGCCGACTGTCGGCGTAAAGAAGCCATAGCTCGCGTGTAACGGCAGGCTGAGATCAGCGTCCAGATTGAAACGCCCGCCCGTGATGCTATCGTCACGTTCGAATCGGGTCCACGCGGTGTCGACGCCGGCATTGATACGATTGGGTCGTTGTGCGGCGGTCGTCCACAGGTGTAGCTCCGGCAACAATTCGTAGGGCTTTTGATCAGGTGCAATGGTTTCGTCCACGGTCTTAAATCCTGCGGCCCTGGCAGAGAATTGCCAATTCTTGGCTTGATAGCCCAGTGCCACATTTTCCGGTAAATGGGTCCTGGCAGAGACCGCCAGGCTGTCGCCGAAGTCATCGAGGTAATCATCATCGGAGACCCAGTTGAGGTCGGCATCCGCGGTCCAGGCGGTCCCCAGGAGCTGGTGGTGACGAAATCCGGCCGCGCTTCTGTCGTCATCGAAATATTCGCGGTCGTTGGGCAGGTGCTCCAGATCCAGCTGACCGGAGAGGCGCCGGCCCAGATAGCGGAACTCGTTCTGTAACTGGACTCCCCGCTTGCTGAGGACCCGTGGTGTCAGCGTGTCATCATAATTTGGCGCCAGGTTGAAATAGTACGGTGTCCCGAAGATGGCGCCCAGGTTGCTGTTATTGCCAACTTGGGGGGCGAGAAACCCGGATTTGCGTTGTCCTGACAGGGGGAAGTCCAGATAGGGCCAGTAGAAAATAGGAACGCCCTGAAACGTCACCGTCCCATGGTATGCCTTGCCGATATCCTTGTTTCGGTCCAACTGAAGCTCCTTGACGGACAGAAACCAGTCATCGTCCCCGGGTGCGCACGTCGTGTAGCGAACCTTCTGCATACGCAACATCTGTCCCGGCTCAAAATTCATGCGCCCGGCCTTGCCCCGGCCCTGACCGCGAAGCAGGAAGCTGCCGGCACCGGTATGCCCGGTCTCGTTCTGGGGTTGCCAGAACAGCTTGCCGGTCTGGTAGCTGTCACCGCGGTCCGTGGTCAGGTTTACGCGACCGAGGGCCTCAACCTCGTCTCTGAGCTTATCGTAGGTCAGCCGGTCGGCGGTTATGCGCTTGCCCGCACGCAGCAATTCCACCTTGCCGGTGAACGTGGCCTGCCGGTTGAGTTCCACCTCCACCTCATCGGCGTACAGGTGCAGCGCGGTGTCGGTGGGGTCGGTTTGTTTTCGGTGTTCGGCGGGCCAGGGAACCCCTGTCGCGATCTCGGGGCACAGTCCTGCCTGCTCGGCGCCAACCGTGTCGCTCAGCAGGGACGCCGCCACGAGCAGCAAGGTCAGGCAGTATGGCTGTGGCGCAAGTCGCGATCGGGGCATCGTCAGGCTTTGTTTATTGTGTGGAGTGTAAAATTGCATAGAATCACCTACCCATCAAGCTTTGAGCACGTGTTAAAGTCTCTTTATCGCTTCTTCGGTAAGGATTCGCGTATTGGACCGCAGACTGGCCGCCCTCGAGGACTGGATCTCTGACGTGCTGGACATGGCGGAGTTCGAGATCCGTCCCGTCTCGGTCGACGCCAGCTTCAGGCGTTATTATCGCGTCTTCACCGGCGGGACGACCTCTATCGTTATGGATGCGCCTCCGGACAGGGAAGATACGCGGCCTTACATCGAGATCGCGCAGCGTTTTCTCGCCCTTGGGCTCAACGTTCCCGAAATTGTGCATCAAGACATCGAGGCGGGATTTCTGCTGATCAGCGATCTCGGCGATAAGCTTTATCTGCGGGAGTTGTGTGAGGAGAATGTTGACAGGCTCTACGGCGACGCCATGGGGGCGCTGATCGTTCTGCAGGCGGGGATTTTCACCGACAGCAGGTTCTTGCCTGAGTACGACGACGCGCTGCTTACGAGAGAGATGGAACTGTTCCGGGAGTGGTATCTGGGCCGCCATCTGCAGTTAAGGCTCTCAGAGAGGCAGCAAGGGGTTGTAGACCGGATTTTTGCGCGTCTCTTGCAAAACGCGCTGGAGCAGCCGAAGGTATGGGTGCACCGGGACTATCATTCACGTAATCTGATGCGGACCAAGCGCAACAATCCCGGTATCCTGGATTTTCAGGATGCCGTGCGCGGCCCCATCACGTATGACCTGGTGTCGCTGCTTCGTGATTGCTACATTTCCTGGCCCAGAGAGCAGGTGGAGTCCTGGGTCAAGGGGTATCACCGGCTCGCCTTGGAGTCTGGTATCCCGGTCTGTGACAGCGAGGCGCAATTCTTGGAGTGGTTTGACCGGATGGGTATGCAGCGCCATCTGAAGGCTGTCGGGATCTTTGCACGCCTGCAGTACCGTGATGGCAAACCCACGTATCTGGACGACATTCCCCGAACCATGGGGTATGTGCTTGAGGTTTGCGGCCGCTACCGGGATCTGCGGCCGTTTTGTGATGTGTTGTCCGAGCTCGGCGTCGCGGAGAGCCCTTGAAGACCATGATCCTGGCAGCGGGACGCGGTGAGCGCATGCGGCCGCTCACCGATACCCGCCCCAAACCCCTGCTTGAGGTCGGTGGCAAACCCCTGATCATCCACCTTATCGAGTCGCTGAGCCGTTGCGAGCTGCGCAGCCTCGTCATCAATCACGCCCATCTAGGCGAGAAGCTCGTCGAGCGTCTGGGGGACGGTCGCGAATGGGGCGTGACAATTCAGTATTCACCCGAGGCGCGGGACGGGCTGGAGACCGGGGGAGGCATCCGCCAGGCGCTCGCCTTGCTGGACAGCGACCCGTTTGTGGTGGTCAACGGCGATATCTGGACGGACTATCCCTTTTCAAGGCTGCCGCACCGCCTGCATGGTCTCGCACATCTCGTGTTGGTGGATAATCCGGCGCATCATCCGGGAGGCGATTTCTGCTTGCGGGATGACCTCGTCAGCATGGAAGGCGCGGTGAGGCTGACCTACAGCGGTATCGCCGTGCTCAGGCACGCCCTTTTCCAGGGATATCGGCCAGGAAAATTTCCGCTTGCCCCGCTTCTGCGCGAGGCGATGGAACAGGGACTGGTCACGGGCGAATATTATGGCGGTTCCTGGGTCGATGTGGGCAGTCCGCAGCGGTTGGAGGAGTTGAGAGCCCGTGTCGCTTCGGCACCTGTCCGAAAGGGGGACCGTTGAGCCAAGCCCTCGCGCGTCGATGCGTGCGTGTGGCCGGTCTGTCTGCGATCCCCTGCGTGCCGGCTGTGGGTTGTCAATCGGGTGGCGGGCGATGGGCACCTTGGGGCGATTGTCTTGGCCGGTGCGATGAATCGACCACCTCGCAAGCGGGTTATGAGACGCGGCCCGCCGGCCGGACGGGCCGACCCTGGCGACTAATATTTTTTATACCTGATAAATAATGTTTATGAACTGATACGGCGGGTCTGGAAGCCGGTGTTCTGTTTTTCGGAGCCAGGACAAAAAAACCGGCAGCACAAATAGCCACCTACTGTGGTGTTGTACTGCCGGCCATCTTTTGTCGAACAGAAGAAGGGGGGAACTGCCGAACTCCTCCCCCGAGGCTTCTGTTCTCGCTGCCGACCTTGTTATCTTGTTTGTGTGGTCTTCTTCTTTACTCTCCTTTTGGCCTTTTTCTTACCTTTTTTCTTACCTTTTTTCTTACCTTTCTTCTTGGCAGCTTTTTTCTTACCTTTTTTCTTGGCCTTTTTCTTGGCCTTTTTCTTGGTTGCTTTCTTTTTGGTTGCCTTCTTCTTGCCAGCTCTCTTCTTGGCCGACTTCTTCTTCTTGGTCACCTTCTTCTTAGTCACTTTCTTTTTCATCGCCATAGTTAAGGCTCCTTACGGTTGTGGTTAGAGGACTTATGGGGGGAAATGGAGCAAACGCGCTCCGGAAACCTGTCTCGGCTCATAAAATAGAAAAGACAGCCGCATTGGCTGTCTCTATCGACTTCCAGTGAACATGGAGTAACCCAAAAAGCGGGGTTTACATTACCGGGTGATGCCTTTGTGACGCCGGCAAGGCTGTTCTCAATCTGCAATCGACCCAAATCGCCATTTCACTCCGTCTGTCTATCTGACTTTGCCAGGTTGCCCGATTAATCAGTCACCGTCCTTAGTGATGTGACCCTGTGCCGATTAATCTTTTGTTGCAAAAATCAACCTGACGCTTCGTTTTCTAATCTCTAGCACAGTTACAAACCGTGTCAAGCCGTAACTGTAATGAGTGCAAAAAAAAATTGCAAACTTTTTTCTAACTTTTTTTGTTTGTCAACGGAGGTCTTCCCTCTTTCCTGATTACGAATTCGGATGGACAACCCGCTATCCACATTTCGAGTCACCGCAGTTCAGGCAGGTCATGCATCCATCCATCTTGATCACTGCCTTGGTAAGACATTTGTTGCACAGATGGGCCTCAGACGGAAAGTCGCCGGCCTGATCACCAGCAGATTGGTTCTCGTTCTGCCCGGATTGAAGCTCCGCACGCTTCTGGGCGATGAATTTCTTGCGATGCTCGTCGTCTTCTTCAATCGCAATGAGGCCGATCATTTTCAGATGGCACTCAATGACGTCGCCGATCTCGGCCACCAGCGAGGGGGTGTACTTCCCCTTTTTGAAATATCCGCCGCGTGGGTCGAATACGCTGCGCAACTCCTCTACCAGGAAGGTGACGTCCCCGCCCTTGCGGAATACGGCAGAGATAATGCGGGTTAGCGCCACAATCCATTGGAAATGCTCCATGCTCTTCGAGTTGATAAACACCTCAAACGGGCGCCGTTTCTCGTGTTCGGTGCCGGGGTTGAGCACCAGGTCATTGATCGTGACGTAGAGCGCATGCTCGGTCAGCGGCGTCTTGATTTTATAGGTGCTGCCGAGGAGCATTTCCGGTCGCTCCAGTTTTTCGTGCATATGGACCACGTTGCTCTCGGCCACCGGAGGCGTCTCCTCCTTCGCGATTTCGTATCCCGTGATCCTTTTATCGATCTTGATAGCCATACAGGCCTCCTTTTTCAGTAAATCTGTCTGATTTCCACCGCGACGCTAGAATTTGCCGTAATAGCCCTCTTTGAGGGCATCGTAGAGATTGGCCGCGGTGTGGACCTCCCCGTCGTATTCGATTTCCTCGTTGCCTTTGACCTCCACCAGTTCGTCATTGTCCAGCTGGAAGCGGTAGAGGGTGTTTTCGAGGTCTTTCTCCTTCACCAGCACCCCCTGGAAGGCCTCGGGGTTGAAACGAAAGGTGGTGCAGCCCTTGAGTCCGCGCTCATAGGCATACATATAGATGTCCTTGAAGTCCTCAAACGGAAAATCCGTCGCCACATTCGCGGTCTTGGAGATAGAGGAATCCACCCATTTCTGGGCCGCCGCCTGGACATCAACGTGCTGTGTGGGCGTGACGTCCTCGGATGTCAGGAAATAGTCCGGCAGTTTCGCCGCCGGATCATCAGAGTCAGGTGAGGCATCAGGATTGATCAGCATGCGATAGGCCAGCAATTCGTAGGAATACACCTCCACCTTCTCCTTGGTCTTGCGTCCTTCCCGCAACACATTGCGGCTGTAGTGATGGGCAAACGAGGGCTCGATGCCGTTGCTGGCGTTGTTGCCCAGTGACAGGCTGATGGTTCCGGTCGGGGCGATCGAGGCATGGTGGGTGAAGCGCGCGCCGGTCTCGGCGATGCGTTCGGTCAGGGTCTTGTCGAATTGCTGCATATAACGGCTGTATCTGGCGAGCAACACCTTACCCGGGATCTCATCACCGGCCTTTAAACCGTCTGCCCGCATTTCCGGCCGTTTCGCCAGCATCTCCTCAGTGATGGTGAATTGATCTTCCATGATGGGCGCCGCTCCTTTTTCCTCTGCCAGCTCAATGCCGGTCTCCCATCCGACCTCGGCCATTTCACGGGCCACCCGTTCGGTAAACTCAATCGACTCTGTCTCCCCGTATTCCATGGTCAGCATGGTGAGCGTCGAACCCAGACCCAGGAACCCCATGCCGTGACGGCGCTTATACGTGATCTCGTGGCGCTGCGGGCCCAGCGGCAGACCGTTGATCTCCACCACGTTGTCCAGCATGCGCGTAAAGATCCTCACCACTTCGCGGTATTTCTCCCAGTTAAAGCGCGCCTGTTCCGTGAACGGGTTTTCGACGAACTTGGTCAGGTTGACCGAGCCAAGCAGGCAGGAGCCAAAGGGAGGCAGCGGCTGTTCGCCACAGGGGTTGGTAGCCCGAATATTCTCGCAGAACCAGTTATTGTTCATCTCATTGATGCGATCTATCAGGATGAAACCGGGTTCGGCGTAGTCGTAGGTGGAGGCCATGATCAGGTTCCACAGCCGTCGTGCCGGCAGAGCTCGATAGACCTTGCATGCGACCTGACCGAGGTCATTGGTAATGTAACCCTCCGTGGTTGGCCAAGGACGCCACACAATCCGGGTATCGGACTCGTCGAGTTCCTGTGGGTCGGCGGGAAACGCCAGGTCCCATTGGACATCGTTCTTCACTGCCTGCATGAACTCGTCGGTGATCAGGCACGAGAGATTGAATTGGCGCAGGCGTCCGTCTTCGCGCTTGGCGCGGATAAAGTCGATGATATCGGGATGGGAGATATCAAACGTACCCATCTGGGCGCCACGTCGCCCACCGGCGGAGGACACGGTGAAGCACATGGCATCGAAGATATCCATAAAAGACAAGGGGCCGGAGGTATAGGCGCCGGCGCCGCTGACAAATGCGCCTTTTGGGCGCAAAGTGGAGAATTCGTAGCCTATGCCGCAGCCGGCCTTCAGGGTGAGCCCTGCCTGGTGGACATTCTCCAGGATACCGTCCATGGAGTCGGGAATGGTCCCCGAGACCGTGCAATTGATGGTGCTGGTGGCCGGTTTGTGATCCAGGGCGCCGGCATTCGAGGTGATGCGGCCAGCGGGAATGGCCCCGTTCAACAAGGCCCAGAGGAACTTGTCATACCATTTTTCCTGCTTTTCGGGAGTGGGTTCGATCTCAGCCAGCGCCCGGGCAACGCGTTCGTAGGTTTGCGCAATGGACTGGTCCATCGGTTCCCCGGCCTTGTTTTTGAGGCGGTATTTCTTGTCCCAGATATCATGGGACGCTGGTTGCAGGGGAATTTCGCTGATGTCGGACGGTTGGGACGCTAATGTGGCTGCCTTCATTGTTTTGTCATGCCTCCTGCGCGAATGCTAGTGGGCGGCGTTAGAGAAGCGCCGATTTTGTTCGTTATTGACTGCTAACCACTATATCTTGTGGTTTTAAAAGAGACTAAACCCATTAAGTTGTGGTGTCAAGGTAAGGCGGTGGCATGCCCGGAGGCCACCGAGAAACAGCGTCTTCCGGGCGCGATCCTGTTTTACAAGGGGTTTGGGCCCTGCGGTACGACCGCCTCCGCGGGCGGAGGCTGGTTCTATATATAGGTATGGTGTTCGGCCCTGGCGCCGGCGATGGCTGATGCTACCCCCAAAAAGGACCATTCCTGGGCGTTTTTGCATCCTCGGCCTGCGGAGTGTGCGCCTCAGATCGTGTTGGCGGCGCCGTGCACTTATGTTGAGACAGCTCAGTATTCGAAAAAAGACAGACCTTGGCTGGACGGCCAGCGGCGCCAGCCTAATCCGGGTTTCCTTATATTAGAAGATACTAATTATCAGCGGACCGATGGGCTGGAGGGTGGACCGATATCTTATTAAGTATGATCGCCCCGATAGCCGCTTGTGCCCAGCTTATTGCGAGTGCTGAATCCGCGCGAGCACCGACAGCAGTGTCGCCTGTTCCGGGGGGTGTTCGCTGTTAATGGTGACCACATAAGGCATTTCGTCCGCCGCCAGCGGCTCCTGGCTTGCCAGCTGATACCCGAGCACGTCCACGCCGGCCTCGGAGGCGTCGCGTCCTGTGCGCTGCCGCGCCAGGATCCTCTCCCGCAGCGTTCTTTCCGAGGCCTGGATATCAAAAATCACGAACGGCACCTGCAATGAGCCGGCGGCGGTGTGTAGGGCATCACGGTGTGCGCGCTTGAGAAAGGTCGCATCGACCACCACCGGAATGCCCGCCTTGATGACCGAGCCGGCCAGTTCCGCAAGGCGCTGATAGGTTTTTTCCGTGGCCGCGGTCGTATACAGGCCGCCCCCGACTTCGGATCCGCTGCGCTCAAGTGGCGTCAGGCCGTGCAGGCGTTTGCGTTCCACATCGCTGCGGATGTGAATGGCACCGCAGGCCTTGACCAGGAGTCGTGCGGCCGTGGTCTTGCCGGTCGCGGCAACGCCGTGGGTGATGAACAGGGCTGCCGGCCGGCTGCGGGAATAAGATTCTGCGAGATCGGCGTAGGTCTGGTATTCCCTGTGAAAGTGGCTCTCCCCTTCAGGTGCAAACCCCTTCTGCTGTGCGCGAATGCAGGCCACTTTGGCGCGCACCAGTGCCCGGTACGCCTGATAGAATCGCAGCACCTCGAGGCCGGCGTAGTCGCCCGTATGCTCCAGATAGGCGTTCAGGCATCGATGCGCGTCATAGGCGTGCTTGCGGTGCTCCAGGTCCATGATGAGAAAGGCCACGTCGCTCATTACGTCAATCCAGCGCAGGCTTTCGTTGAATTCAAGGCAATCGAAAAAGACGATGCGGTCCTCGAGCAGCACGACGTTGCCCAGGTGGGCATCCCCGTGACATTCGCGGATGAACCCGTCCCGCTTGCGTTGCTGGAACACCGGCGTCAGGCGTGCGAAGGCCGACTCGCTCCAGGTCCGTAGCCGCTCCAGCTGCGGCAGGTCGCGAGCGGCGAGGCGTGGACCGATCTGCCGGACGTTTTCCCCGACCGGCCGAAAGACCGCTTCGGGTGCGCCGTAGGGGCGATCCGGGGCGCAGACCGGGGCGGCAGCGTGAATCTCAGCGAGTCGCTGCGCCAACCAATCGATGTGTCGTGCCTTCAAGGCATTACGCGCAACGATCCGGTCCAACTGCGCCTCCTGGGGAAACTGTACCATCTTGACGGCATATTCAATGGCATTGCCCGGGCCATTGAGCACCGGGGCGCCCGGCGTGCCGGTGATGCGCACGACCTCCAGGTAGAGCTGCGGCGCGAAGCGACGGTTGAGGCGCAACTCTTCCTCGCAATAAAACCGGCGCTTGTCCAGGTTGGAGAAGTCCAGAAAGCCCAGGTCAACGGGTTTCTTGATCTTGTAGGCGTACGGTCCCGTGAGCACGACCCAGGAGATATGCGTTTCTATTACGTGGATGGTGGTGACGGGATGGTCATAGCGCGCAGGGTCTTGCAGCGCCTTGACGAGGGAAGCACCGGGTTGCGCGTTTGCCATTGCAGACCACTCCTTGCAGACCGGGGTCGGGGTCGGTCGGCACCGATGCCGCCATGCATGACGGCCTTGAGCCGCTGGGTAGTGGGTGCCGTGATACCGTCTCACCGGGGATCCCGGGCATGGTTCGATCCCCTAAAAATTGTAACCGAAACTCTCCTTGAAACGTTGGTCGAACTTGTCCCGTTCGAAATGATGGTTCTGGGTACCGTGGTGCTCGATCTTGATGCTGCCCATGAGCGCCGCGATGCGTCCCGTGGTCTCCCAGTCCATGTCTTGCATCAGACCGTAGAGCAGCCCGGCGCGATAGGCGTCGCCGCAGCCGGTTGGATCGTTGACCATCTGCGGCGCCGCCGCGGGGACCTCGATCTCTTTGTCGCGCGTGTAGATGCGCGACCCCTTGCCGCCGAGCGTAATGATAAGCGCTTCGACATGCGGGGCGAGCTCTTTAAGCGTCTTGCCGGTTCGCTCCTGCATCAACTGGGCCTCATAGTCGTTGAGCGTCACCCACGTCGCCTGTTCGACAAAGGTAAACAGGTCGTTGCCGTCAAACATCGGCATTCCCTGGCCCGGATCGAAGATAAAGGGAATCCCGGCCTCGGCGAACTGGGCGGCATGCTGGACCATCCCTTCACCGCCATCCGGTGAGATGATGCCGATAGTGACGCCTTCGGCATCGGAGACCTTGTTCTCATGGGACAGGCTCATCGCCCCAGGGTGAAAGGCCGTGATCTGGTTATCGTCGCGGTCGGTCGTGATAAAGGCCTGCCCGGTGTAGGTGTGATCGAGCACCTTGATATGCCTGCGGCTGATGCCGCATCGATCCATCCACTGTGCATAAGGGCCGAAATCCTTGCCGACGGTGCCCATGGGCAGCGGGTCTCCACCGAGTAATCTCAGGTTATAGGCGATATTGCCGGCGCAGCCGCCGTATTCGCGGCGCATCTCGGGGACGAGGAAGGAGACGTTTAGGATGTGAACCTTATCCGGGAGTATATGGTTCCTGAAATGATCGTTGAACACCATAATGGTGTCGTAGGCGAAAGATCCACAAATAAGCGCTGACATGAAAAATCCCTGGTTGTGCGTTCGTTGTTTGCTTGGGCCCGGCCAGTCGTCGTGCCCGCCTCGCAAGAGGCGTTCATGAAAGAAAGACCCCAGGCCCCAGCCTCTTCTACGGCTGGCGAGCCGAGTCGAAAACGTCCATGGAAGGACTGTTTCAGCATCCTGCCAGGCGTAATTTTCGCAGAAAATCCTTGCAGAGTCGAAAGCCCGCCTGCCGCCGGGTCACAGGGTCGCAACGAGCCGGGTCTATGCTCCGCTGCCGGGGCGGATGGCGCGAGTCGAGAATCAACGCATTTGATCCCTGTCATTGCATGGGCGGCGGGATTGGTCGAAAATCGGCAGTTGACGGGATGCAGGACGGTGCCCGGCATGCCTCCCCGGGGCACCAGCTGCCAACGGCAACGAAAGGAGCCACGCCATGTACCTCAAGCACAGACCGTCCGGTGATGTCGTCGAGATATTGGATCTCAGCGCCCTGTTCGACCCCTTTAAGAACGAGGTCCAGGGGCGGTTCCACGCGGGTGAGGAACTGCAGGACCCGGCCGGCTTCGCCAAGGCCGAGCTCGTATTCACATCAGGCGAGGCCCTGCCCCGCTGCTGGGTGGACCCGCATTACCGGGACAGCGCCACCAAGGCATAAGCAAAGGAGCGCCGCTATGATTGATCGCATCGTCGAACTGCTGGGCAGCGAGGCGGGCAACCTGCTGCAGCATCAGTGCAAGACTGTGCCGAAGGAGCAGCTGCATCTTCCCGGGCCGGATTTTGTCGAGCGCGTGCACGGGATCTCCGACCGCGGACCGCGGGTATTATGCAACCTGCAATCAATTTTCAATCACGGGCGGCTGGCGGGCACGGGCCATCTTTCCATTCTGCCTGTCGATCAGGGGATCGAGCACTCCGCCGGCGCATCGTTTGCCCCGAACGCCGCGTACTTCGATCCAGAGAATATCGTGAAGCTGGCCATCGAGGGGCAGTGTAACGCCGTGGCCTCCACCCTAGGCGTGCTGGGCTCGGTGGCGCGTAAATACGCGCACCGCATTCCGTTTATCGTCAAACTCAATCACAACGAGCTGCTGAGCTACCCCAACCGCTTTGATCAGATCCTGTTCGCCGGTGTCGAACAGGCGTGGGAGCTGGGGGCGGTGGCGGTCGGCGCCACCATCTATTACGGTTCGGAAGAATCGCATCGTCAGATCCAGGAGATCACCGAGGTGTTCCGCTACGCCCACGAGCTCGGCATGGTCTGTTTTCTCTGGTGCTATCTTCGTAACCCCGCATTCAAGCAGGATGGCGTGGATTACCATGTGTCCGCCGACCTCACCGGCCAGGCCAATCATTTAGGGGTCACCATCGAGGCGGACATCATCAAACAAAAACAACCCGAAAATAACGGCGGCTATAACGCGCTGAAGTTCGGCAAAACCCACAAGAAGGTCTATTCGGAGCTGACCTCGGAGCATCCTGTCGATCTCACGCGTTACCAGGTGGTGAACTGCTACATGGGGCGCGCCGGGCTGATCAACTCAGGCGGGGCCTCCGGAGAGAACGATCTCGCCCAGGCAGTCAGGACCGCGGTGATCAACAAGCGCGCCGGCGGAATGGGGCTGATCTCCGGACGCAAGGCCTTCCAGCGGCCGATGCGCGAAGGGGTCGAGCTGCTGCATGCCATACAAGACGTCTATTAGCAAGTAGCAAGTAGCAAGTAGCAAGTAGCAAGTAGCAAGTAGCAAGTAGCAAGTAGCAAGTAGCAAGTAGCAAGTAGCAAGTAGCAAGTAGCAAGTAAAAAAGCAGTCCGCCCTCGCTCCTCTTGCTACTTGAAACTTGGAACTTACAACTGTTTTAAACCGTCAACCGCCGGTAGATATCGGCGACTTTCAGCGGTAGTTTGCGCACGTCATCGATCACGGTGTAGTTGACCGCGCCGTACATGTGCGGCAGGTATTCGCGCGCCTCGTGGTCGATGGTGATGCAAAAAGGGTGAATCCCGAGGCGCTTGGCCTCGATCAGAGCCTGACGGGTATCCTCGATACCATAGTCGCCGCGGTAACCGTCAAAGTCGTCCGGCTTGCCGTCCGAGAGCGTGATCAGCAATTTGGTGCGCGCCTCGACGCTTTCAAGCAGCTTCGTCAGGTGGCGGATGGTCACCCCCATGCGCGTATAATCCTGAGGCTTGATACCGGTAATACGGGCCCGCACCTCATCGGAATAGGGTTCCTCAAAGCGCTTGACGCGAAACAGCTCGCAGCGCTTGCGTGACATGCCGGAGAATCCGTAGATCGCGTAACGATCACCGAGGATCTCCAGAGTCTCGCACAGTAGCACCAGGGCCTCGCGTTCCGCGTCATTGATCCAGCCTTTGGTGGAACCGCTCATGTCCACCATGAACATGACCGCGATATTGCGCTCCACCTTGTGCAACTTGGTAAACAACTGTTGCGGCATTTCCATACCATGGCGTACGTCGGCATGGGCGTCGACCAACGCGTCGAAATCGATATCGTCACCGTCGATTTGCCGTTTCATGAGCTTGTCCTCGCCGCGCAAGGCCTCAAAGGTCTTGCGCAGGTGCTTCACCAGCCCGGCATATTTCGTAAGGGCGCGCTGGACGAACGGTTCGTAATTGGGATGCACGTCGCGTTCCCGTAAGGCGCACCAATTTTTCCGGTAGTGTTGACGGCGATAGTCCCATTCGTTGTAGAGCAGCACATCCGCCCCATGATCGGCCTCCTCCATCGCGGGATCCTTCTCGGCAGCGCCGTCCCTGCGGTAGCCGCTGTCCCCGGCGGCGACCAGGTATTCCGGCGGGATTTCACCAAAATCCTGCAGGATCGAATTCAGCAGGGCGCGCATGTCGTTCGGCGGTGTGACCGATGCGTCCTCCAGCGTCAGCTCGAAGGTAAACCCGACGGGATCGTGCGGGTCCGGCCGCTGATCGAGCGTGAATTGTCGCTCGCGCTCCGCCGGCGCTTCGCCGGGCCGCTCTTCGTTCTGCATGTCCTGCGCCAGGCGCACCAGCATCTCCTGCAGTGTTTCTTTTTCCTGGGCCAGACGTTGGGCCATCACCTGTTCCACCCTTTCGGGAAACAGCTTGCCTTGGTAGCAGAGCGCCAGCGGGAGCCTGCCGTCGTAAAGACTGTGTACACACTCGCAGGTATCCTCAACCGTGGCCCCAGGGCGCTGCAAGCGCTTCATGTGCGGCGCCCAGCCGGAAGGGTAGGCGATATTTTGAAGTTGCCGCTGCACGCCGTGCATATCGGCACCTAACCCCGGCAGCTCCGCGGCGATGCGGGCGTCGAGACGGATCGCCTCCAGCGCGTGAAACAGTTGCAGCGCCTGGGTGGGATTATCAAAGCGCCTGCTAAAGCGTGAGAGGTTCACCCGGAAGGTCCCGAACCAGGTCTGCGCCCACAAATGGGCCGCCATCGCTTTATAAAGACGGAAGTTGTCGTCGCGCTCGGCGAAGAGCGACATGCGGTGCGGGAGATAGAGCATATGGGTGTCGGTGTAGACTTCCTCGGCGGGCTCCAGCTTCAGTTCGCGGCCTGCGAGCCCGCGAACGAACAGTTCCAGGATGCCGGCGACCTCATCAAAGCCGACACCGCGTGACTTTTCGCTGGTCTCAACGGCGTAGGTCTGGACATTGGCCAATACGGTGCAGGCCGGATACAGGCCCTTTTTGTCGTAGACATCCATGGCATGGATAATCCAGCCCTCGATGTCAGGCAGGTTCATCAGTTCGAGCGCCTGCGGCGCGTAGCGGGCGAACTGGTAGGCGAGCTCGGCGTTGGTTTTGGTCATGATCCCCACCCAGCGCAAGACGAAGTTCTGCTTCGTTCGATCGAAGACCGCGAGCGCGCGGGCGACGCCGGTGGCCGTGCGTCGTGACGAGAGCGCCGGGTCGAGCGGCTCGTCGAGGAGGTCCTCGAGTCGTTGGGCGCTAAGACGATGATTAGACATTGCTAATTAGTAGCAAGTAGCAAGTAGCAAGTAGCAAGTAGCAAGTAGCAAGTAGCAAGTAGCAAGTAGCAACTGACAAGTGACAAGTGACAAGTAAAAAACCCAACTGACCTTATCAACTTGCTACTTGCGACTTGTCACTTGCAACTCGTCGTTAAAAGAGTGATGCCCCCAGCTCATTGACCGCTGCCAGCATTTCCGGATCGTCGGTCAAGGCCTCGGCGACGGCGCTGCGACAGGCGTCACGCGGGTCGATGCCGGCGGCGATGAGCTTGCCCGCATGCACCAGCAGGCGCGTGCTTGCGCCTTCTTCCAGACCGCTGCCCTTCAAGTTACGGGTCATGGAGGCGAATTTCACCAGCTTGCCCGGCAATTCCCCGTCCAATCCGGTTTCGTGCCGGACGATCTCCTGCTCCAGCGCCGCGTCGGGATAGTCGAACTCGATGGCGACGAATCGCTGGCGCGTGCTTTGTTTCAAGTCCTTGAGCACGCTCTGATAGCCGGGATTGTAGGAGATCGCCAGGCAGAATTCGGGGCCGGCCTGCAGCAGCTCGCCGGTCTTCTCCATCGGCAGCACCCGCCGGTCATCGCCCAGCGGGTGGATGACCACCGTGGTGTCCTTGCGTGCCTCCACGATCTCATCGAGATAGCAGATCGCGCCCGTGCGCACCGCGCGCGCCAGGGGCCCGTCGACCCACACGGTTTCACCGGCGGTGATCAGATAGCGCCCGACCAGATCGGAGGCGGTCAGATCATCGTGACAGGACACCGTGATCAACGGCCGTTTCAGCTGCCAGGCCATGTGCTCCATGAAGCGCGTCTTGCCGCAGCCGGTCGGGCCCTTCAGCAGTACCGGTAAGCGGTTTTTGTAGGCGGCCTGGAAGATCTCGATCTCGTTGCCCGCGGGCGCGTAATAGGGCTCATCCTTGATAAAATTGGCTTCGGCCTTAAGAACACGTGCTTCCACAATAGCCCCTAGATCCAGTGTAATATTTCGTTGCTTATCTCGAACGGAGTATGCCAATAGAGAGGGTGCGGGCAAAACAGGTTGACGTCAATGCCGTCGATCCATAAGAATAGTGTCCCTTTTAGCGCTCCCGGCTCGCCAAATGTCGGCTTATAGCTCAATATAAACATTCTATCACGACATACGAAATTTCGATCCGCCATTTTTGAGCGTAGCGGTGGCGCGGTGCCAACAAGGAGAGTATGGTTGCCGTCATTTCGCATAAGGACGTCCTGAAACAGTATTATCCGTGGTGGAGGGTTACCAATGACGGATGTAGTCGCGACGAACGAGACCATACTAGTGGTCGGTGGCGGTATCAGCGGCATGACTGCAGCGATTGAGGCCGCTGAATGCGGCAAAGACGTGGTCCTGGTGGAGAAATCTCCCGCGCTCGGCGGGCGGGTCAGCCAGCTCTACAAGTATTTCCCCAAACTGTGTTTTCCCACCTGTGGGCTGGAAATCAACCTGCGGCGGCTCAAGGCCAACAAGCGTATTCGCGTGCTGACCCTGGCCGAGGTGCAGTCGGTCACGGGCGAGGCCGGCAACTACAGCGTTTCCGTCAAGATCGCCCCGCGTTATGTCAACGAGAACTGCACCGCCTGCGGCGCTTGCGCCGAGGCGGTCACCACCGAGATCGACAACGCCTTCAACTACAATCTGAACAAGAGGAAGGCGGCCTACCTGCCGTTCAACATGGCCCATCCCCAGCGCTACGTCATCGATCCCTCCATCATCGGCACGCCGGAAGCCGACAAGGCCAAAGAGGCCTGCCGGTACGACGCCATCGACCTCGACATGAAAGAGGAGGTGCTGGAGCTCAAGGCCGGTGCGGTGGTCTGGGCCACCGGCTGGCGTCCCTATGATGCCGCCAAGATCCAGCCCTACGGTTATGACCGTTTCGACAACGTGATCACCAGTGTCGAGTTCGAGCGCATGATGGACCCCTTTGGCCCCACCGGTGGCAAGCTGCTGCGATCCTCCGACGGCAAAGAGGCCAAGAACATCGCCTTCATCCAGTGCGCCGGGTCGCGTGACCGCAATCATCTGACGCATTGTTCGCGCATTTGCTGCATGGCCTCGCTCAAGCAGTCGAGCTATCTGGGCGAACGCTACGGCGACGATGCGGAGGCCAAGGCGAGCATCTATTACATCGACATCCGCGCCATCGACCGCTTCGAGGACTTCTATAAAAAGGTCCAGCAGGACCCGAAGGTGACGTTTATCAAATCCAAGGTCGCAAATATCACCCTGGATGAGGCCACCGGCGACGTGATACTGCATGGCGTCGATACCGAGGGCTATCACCGTTACGACAACCAGCACGATCTCGTGGTGCTGGCCATTGGCATGGAGCCCAGTGTGGATATCAAGGGCATCGCTGCCGGCGTGCATACCGACGTCAGCGGCTTCATCGAGGTGCATACCGACAACGGCGGCATCTTCGGCGCCGGTTGCGCCAGCAATGCACTGGATGTGAACCGCTCCGTGCAGAACGCGACCGCGGCCGCGCTGCACGCGATCCAGGTTGTCAACCGCGTTTCCGCGGCGGAGGCTTAAATCATGGCTGCAGAGATGAAAATCGGAGCATACGTTTGTAAGGGTTGCGGACTCGGCGAACGTCTCGACTGCGCTCAGTTGGCGCAGATCGCCCAGAAAGAGGGCAAGGCCCAGGTGGTCCGCGAGCACGAGTTTCTGTGCAATGCCGATGGTGTGGCCACGATACGCAAGGATATCGACGGCGAGGGCGTGAACCACGTGGTCATCGCCGCCTGCTCGCGCCGTTCCAAGGTCGAGGCGTTTAATTTCGAGGATGTCGCCGTGGCACGCGCCAATCTGCGCGAGGGCGTAATCTGGTCGCAGCCGGATACCGACGAGGCCCGCGAGCTCACCCAGGAAATGGCGGGCGATTATGTACGCATGGCCTGCGCCGAAGTATTGAAGATGCAGATCCCGCGGGGCAATCCCAATCACGGCAGCAATAAGCGCATCCTGGTGGTCGGCGGCGGCATCAGCGGCATGACCGCGGCGCTGGAGGCATCCAAGACCGGCTACGACGTGCTGCTGGTGGAGAAGACCGGCGCGCTCGGTGGCATGGCGGCGAAGCTGCACAAGCGGGTGCCGGATCATGAGCCCTATGCCGATCCGGCCGACACCCTGGTGGCCGATATGATCAAGGCGGTCGAGGCCGACAAGCACATCACCGTACACCTCAACTCGACCTTGAGCCGCACCAGCGGTGCGCCCGGTCAGTTCAGCGCTGACATCAGCCAGGAGAGCGGCGGCACCCAGACCGAAAACATCGGCGCCATCGTGCAGGCCTCCGGCTTTACCCCGTACGATGCCAGCAAGCTCGACTACCTGGGCTATGGCAAGAGCCCGGATGTGGTCGATCAGCTCGGCCTGGAGGAACTGGCGAAGGCCGCCAACGGCGGGCCGATCAACCGGCCCTCGGACGGCAAGGAGGTCGGGAGCGTGGTGTTCATCCAGTGCGCCGGCCAGCGCAGCGACAAGGACGGGGAGCTGTCGTATTGTTCCGGGCATTGCTGCAACACCAGCATCAAGCAGGCCATGTATTTCAAGGACGCCAACCCCGAGGTCGATACCAATGTCCTCTATACCGATTTGCGCACCCCGGGCAACGGCGAGGACTTCTACCGCAGCGCCCAGCGCAAGGGCGTCATCTTCACCAAGGGCAAGGCCAGCGAGGTCGACGGCAGCCTCAACGTCAAGTTCAAGGACCTGATCCTGAACGAAGAGGTGACGACGCAACCGGACCTCGTGGTGCTGGCCACCGGCCAGGTGGCCAATGCCGGGGTGGACATCGAGGCGGTGCCCCAGGACGAACCGGATCAATGGAAGGCGAACTCCGGGTCGGTGCTGAATCTGGTCTACCGTCAGGGCAAGGACATGCCGCATCTGCGCCACGGCTTCTCGGATTCGCACTTTATCTGTTTCCCGTACGAGAGCCGCCGCACGGGCATCTATGCCTGCGGACCGGTGCGCCGGCCCATGGACATCGCCCAGGCGATGGAGGACGCCACCGGCGCCGTGTTGAAGGCCATCCAGTCGGTGGAAAACGCCGCCGAGGGCCGGGCCGCGCATCCGCGCTCCGGGGACCTGAGCTTCCCCGAGTTCCGCAAGGAAGGCTGCACCCAGTGCAAGCGTTGCACGGTCGAGTGTCCCTTCGGCGCCATCGACGAGGACGAGGAGCGTTACCCGGTCTTCAACGAGGGTCGTTGCCGGCGCTGTGGCACCTGCATGGGCGCCTGCCCGGTGCGTGTCATCTCCTTCGAGAACTACTCGGTCGATAGCGTCGGCTCGCAGCTCAAGGCCGTGGACATGCCCGATGAGTTCGACGAGAAGCCGCGCATCCTGGTGCTCGCCTGCGAGAATGACGCCTACCCGGCGCTCGATATGGCCGGCATGAACCGCATCCAGTACAGCGCCTTCGTGCGCGTCATCCCGGTGCGCTGCCTCGGCTCGGTCAACACCATCTGGATCAGCGACGCCATGAACAGCGGCTACGATTCGGTGGTGCTCATGGGCTGCAAGCACGGCGATGACTACCAGTGCCATTTTATGAAGGGCTCCGAGCTCGCCAACACTCGCATGAGCAAGATCGGCGACACGCTGCAGCAGCTCAATATCGAGCCCGAACGGGTCATTACCCACGAGGTGGCGATCACCGATGTCGAGCGGGTGCCGCAATTGATCAATGACGCCGCCAAGATCGTCGACGATATCGGCATGAACCCCTTCAAGGGCTTCTAGGAGAGTGCGCGATGAGTGATGCAAACACTGCCATGGTCGAGAAGTACCGCAACAATTTCCTCAAGGAGGTCGAGGCCAATGTCGAGGAAGGCGAGTGGGTGAAGATGTGCATGCAGTGCGGTGTGTGCTCGGGCTCCTGCCCCTTCGGCCCGCATTGGGAGCACCCGCCGCAGGAGATCTTCATGATGATCCGCGCTGGCAAGCGCGACGAGGTTCTGCATTCCGACTCCATGTGGATGTGCACCTCCTGCTACAACTGTATCGTGCGCTGCCCGCGCGAGCTGCCAATCACCCATATCATGCACGGGCTGGCCAACTACGCTCACCGACTGGGGATCGCGCCGAAGATGAATCCCACCCGGCGCTTCGCCAAGATCTTCTGGGACAACATCACCAAGAGCGGGCGCGTGAATGAGCTGTCGCTTTCGCTGAAGCTCTACCGCATGGACGGCTGGGTTTCCTTTGTCAAGAAGGGTTTGCAGATGGCCGGCGTGGGTCTGGGCATGTTCAAGACCGGGCGCCTGGATGCCATGGCCTTGTTCACCCACAAGGGCATCGAGGGCAAGAAAGGGCTGCACGCCATGCTGAAAAAGGCGTACGAGATCGAAGACAAGCGCAAGGGCCTCGCCTAAGGAGTACCGATATGGCTAAGAAAGAATATTCGTTCTATCCGGGCTGTTCGTCCGAGCGCAAGGCCTCCGCCTCCAATTACATGGTGTCGGTGGAGTCCATGTGCAAGACACTGGATGTGAAGCTCAATGAAATTCCGGACTGGAATTGTTGCGGCGCCTCCATCGGCTATGCCGAAGGCGGCGAGCTGCCACGGCACGCCATGAATGCGCGCAATATCGCGCTGTCCGAGAAGAACAATCCGGGGCAGGACATTGTCGCCACCTGTGCCGCCTGTTGGCTCGGGACCAAGGAGACCCAGGAGCGCCTGTCGAAGTCCGAGCAGTTGCTGGCCGACACCAAGGAAGTGCTGAAAGAGGCCGGGCTCGATATGGATTACAAGGGCGAGGCCCCGATCCGGCACATGGTCGAGGTGTTGATCGAGGACTTCGGCTATGAGGAGCTGGCCAAACCGGTGAAGAAGCCGCTCGAAGGCATCAAGATCGCCGGCTACGTCGGCTGCCAGACCAACCGCCCGTTCGGGGTCCATGGCGAATCGTTCGAGAACCCGAAGTATCTCGATAAGCTTACCGAGACCGTCGGCGCGGAGGCGGTGGAAGACTACGACCAGAAAGTGACCTGCTGCGGCGGGGCGCTGGCGTTTTCGGAAGTGGAAAAGAGCCAGGCCCAGATCAAGAAAATCATC
>CAMYII010000092.1:5184-34878 GCA_947258385.1 Acidiferrobacterales bacterium | reverse complement strand
TCTGGGTCTTCTCATCACTGTCTCCCTGCGCCAACTGCGCAAAGTATACCGATGGCCTTTTCACTTATCGACCTGTCCAAAAATCCCAGACCGGCTCTGTGGGCTCATACGATTCATCATCACGGCATCGAACCCGGTTGGGAGAGTGACGGCGTTGGCCACATTTCCTGGGACATTCAGGGCGGCTCCTACACCTACCAATGGCGTCCGATGTATCCAGGCACCTATTTCTACCACTGCCACACCAATACGGTGTTGCATGCGGAAATGGGGATGTATGGTGCATTAATCGTCGATCCACCGGAAGGTCCAGGTACACTATTCTCAGGCGGACCCAACTATGACGAGGAAGTGTTCTGGGTAGTTGATGAAATCGATTCTCGCTGGCACACCCTCAGTTGGGACGCCGGGACCTGCGGTCAAGATGTCGGGCTCAATGTCCTGAACCCGGACTACTTCGTCATTACCGGCGTGGATGGTACGGGCACCTCTGCCATGAACGCGCCGCTGATCTCTGCCACCGTACAGGTGGGCCAGAAATTGTTGGCCCGTTACATCTGCGCCGGCTATCATCCGCAGCGCATCCGCTTCGGTGGTTTGACCGGCACGGTATACGCCTCAGACGGACGGCCGCTGCCCAGACCGATTCAAGTGGAGGAACTGAGAGCGCATTCCGGTGAACGTTATGACATCATCTTCGAACCTACCATACGTGGTGAGTACATGATCCAAGCCGATGTCATTCATTGGATTACCGGAGCTGTTTTGGGTCAGGTGAGTACAAATGTGAAGGTGATCTAAACAATGGCAAAAAATAATTTGGGATACGGAAAAATCCTATCTCAATATACATAGTTAATAATGTGTCCCGGGTTCGAGTCCCGTGTGCCGGATCATTGTTCTGGATACAAAGATCCTTGGATATTTGTTGCTGCGCGTTGCCGGTGGTGCTGTGTCTGAGCCGTTTGACGGGCTTCTTCGCAGGAACATGTGTGTTAAACGCGCATAACTGCTCGATGACTTTATGACTTTAAGAATTACGCTTATCTGAAGAGCTTGGCTAATCTGATGGAAAACTTTTGTGCAGATCACCGTAGTCGGGAACCCACCTAGGCATTGTCTTCGCTGCCGGCTGTCGGACATTACCCGGTCCTTTATTGCGCCTGGCTGTAGCTATCGACGCTACCTTGGCGCCGATATGTCGCTTGAATGCGACAGGTCAGTGGCCGTTCCGCCCGTCGGGTGTTCCACCGTGCCTATCGGTATTGGCGCATCGGATAAGCAAACCGTAATGGTAGACTAAATCATATCAGGCGTGAGGCAAAACACGAATGCGATCATGTAGATGTATGAAATTCTTGTAAACATAACGAAGTTATCCATGACGAGTGTGTGGCATAGCAATTGGCCATGCGCACGCCTTGGGTGCGCGGTTATATCTTGATAAGCGCTGTACTAGTTTAGTAAGGTAATGAACTTAAGGATATATCAATTAGTCGTAGTCGCTGCCCGGCCATTTGTGTGTCGTATGTCGTATGTCATATGTCATATGTCGTATAGAGTTGTGAACGGCGCAATGGTTTGATTTGTAGTCCTGATCGCAGGCGAGAGAAACGACCGCCGGGTCAAGTGGCTACATAATAATGCAACAATGTAATGCAATAATGTATAACAATATCGCAGCGGCGTGTCTCGAATCGCGGTCAGTGCTGGTTAGCGCGGACGCGATTTTCGAAAGGCATGTCCGAAGGAATGGAAGGGAGGATCATGAAGGCACCGTTCAACCTGTTAGAGGAGCAGGCGCTTATCGCGTCGGCATCCAACCAACCACCGATTACGTTGACCGACCTTATGCGGATTCGGGCGGAAACAGAGCCCGATGCATTGGCCTATACGTATCTGGTTGATGGACAGGGCAAAGTTGCAACATTGACCTACGGGGCGCTCGGTCAGCGGGCGCAGGCGATCGCTGCCGAGCTAAGATCCTACTGTGAGCCCGGTGCGCGGGCGCTTCTGCTCTATCCTCCTGGGCTAGATTATATTGCTGCCTTTTTTGGTTGCCTGTATGCAGGTGTGGTGGCGGTGCCAGCCTATCCGCCCCGCAATGCTCGCGGTCTTCCCCGGGTTCGCGCGATCGCTGCCGATGCCGAACCGGCACTTGCCTTAACCACAGCCGAGCTGCGATCGAAGACCCAGGCGCTGCTTAACGATGCCTGCGAACTCGAGGGCATGCATTGGCTCACCACCGATACACTGGCAGCCGACGGCTCTGACGCAGCGCTTGAGTGCGAGATAAAAAGCGATACGGTCGCGTTCCTGCAATACACCTCTGGGTCGACGGGCGCGCCCAAGGGCGTGATGTTGACGCATGGTAACCTCATTCACAATTCCGGGCTCATCGCTGAGCGAATGGGTATCGATCGGCAGACGGTTGGTGTGTCGTGGTTGCCACCATACCACGATATGGGACTGATCGGTGGCATCCTGCAACCGCTTTATAGCGGCTGCCATTGCGTATTCATGACGCCGGTGTCGTTCTTGCAGCAGCCGTACCGCTGGCTTGAGGCGATCACAAAGTATCGCGGTACGGTTAGCGGCGGACCGAACTTTGCCTATGAGCTCTGTGTTCGCCGGGTCACACCTGAGCAGCGCGCGAGACTGGATCTGAGCAGTTGGCAGCTCGCCTTCAATGGGGCCGAGCCCGTTAGAGCGGACACGCTGCGACGGTTTGCCGAAACGTTCAGCAGTTGTGGGTTTCGAGAGAAATCCATTTATCCGTGTTACGGGCTTGCCGAGGCGACGCTGTTCGTCTCAAGTGGGAGTCGCGACGCTGCACCGGTCATCAAGTCGTTGTCAGAGCCTGCGCTCGAAGCGAATCACGTCATCGAGGATGACAACACTGGGCGTAGCCGTGAGCTTGTTAGTAGTGGCCAGCCGGCAGTAGGCCAAGAGGTAATCATCGTTGACCCTGAGACGGCTACACCTTGCGCCCCGAACAGGGTCGGTGAAATCTGGGTCGCAGGTCCGAGCATCGGGCAGGGTTACTGGAAACGACCCGAGGACTCTGAGCAGGTATTCCGTGCTGGTCTGGCCGGCGCAACGGGCATGCGCTATTTGCGCACGGGCGATCTCGGTTTTCTTTACGACGGGGAGCTCTTTGTCAGCGGTCGGCGCAAGGATATGGTTATTCTCAATGGCCGAAACCTCTACCCGCAGGACATCGAGCTGACAGTCGAGCGCAGCCACTCGGCGTTGCGACCCGGTGGGGGTGCCGCCTTTGCGACCGAGATCCGGGGCGAGGAGCGTCTGGTGGTGGTGCAGGAGCTCGAGTTCCGGCACAGGTCCGACCTCGACGAAGTCTTCGGTGCCATTCGCCAGGGAATCGCCGAGACCCACGAGGCACCAGTTCATGTGATCGCGCTCATCAAGCCAGGCAGCCTGCCCAAGACCTCCAGTGGCAAGGTACAGCGCCACGCCTGTCGACAGCGCTTTCTCGATGATAGCCTCGATGTCTTGGGCCATTGGTCGCTGGCCGACGGTGGCAAGCTAGATGCGGCGAGCGCGCCCGCTCCCGACGTTGGCACGGATGCGTACCACACCGCAACCACACCGCAGGAAGAGGTAATTTTAACATGGCTCACAAAGACGCTGGCCGCCCGGGTTCAGATGCCGGAGCACGCGGTCAATCCTGGCAAGGCGTTTACGTACTACGGCCTGGGATCGGCGGATGCGGCCGAGCTGATCGGCGAAATGGAGGAACGGGTCGGCCGGCCACTGTCGCCGACGCTGTTCTTCGAATACCCCACGCCCCTGGCATTGAGCGCCCATCTCGCCACGTTGACTGGCGACACGCAATCGCCACACGCGATCGAGTACTGCGAGGATTCCAAGGCGTGTCGTGACGCTGGCATGGCGCCGGCGACCGATCGAGATGTCGCGATCGTTGCTGTGGCCTGCCGCTTTCCCGAGGCCAAGACACCAGAGGCATTCTGGGAGATGGTTTGCGAGGGTCGGGACGCGGTCACCGATTCACCGGCCCAACGGCCGGGTTTCGGGCCAGGCACTGTTCACAATGGCGCAGGCGGCTTTTTGCCTTCGATCGATGGGTTCGACGCAAACCTGTTCGGACTCTCTGATGAGGACGCCCGCGTCATGGATCCGCAGCAGCGTCTGTTGCTCGAGGTTGTGTGGGAGCTCATCGAGCGCGCCGGTTATTCGCCGCAACAGCTCGCAGTAGGACGTACGGGCGTATACATCGGAATGTCGACGGCCGATTACTTGCACCTGGCAATGCAATCAGCCGCTGCGTTGGATCCGAGAGTTCTGACCGGCAACGGATTGTCCATGGCAGCGAGCCGTATCTCATATCTCTTTAATTGGCGTGGCCCCAGCCTGGTCATTGACACAGCTTGCTCGTCTTCATTGGTTGCCCTGCATACCGCTAGCCAGGCCCTAAAGAGTGGCGAGATCGATGCCGCCGTCGCCGGCGGAGTGAACCTCATCTTGAGCCCGCATAATACGGACTTGTTCGCTCGCGCCGGTATGCTCTCCAACGCCGGTCGTTGCAAGGCCTTCGATGATCAGGCCGATGGTTATGTGCGCAGTGAGGGCATCGGGGCAGTATTGGTCAAACGCGTGTGCGACGCGCATCGCGATCGAGACCAGATTTTGGCCATCGTGCGGGGGTCGGCGGTCAACCACGATGGCGCAGCCAAGGTAGGTCTCACGGCTCCCAACCCTCACGCGCAACGAGAGCTATTGGCTGACGTGTATGCCCGGGCCGGCGTCGATCCAAGCTCCCTCGGGATGCTTGAGGCACATGCGACGGGAACATTTTTTGGTGATTCGATCGAGGCGCGGGCGCTCTCACAGACTTTTAAGGCGCATACATCGCGCCGGGGCTTCTGCGCGATCGGTACGGTGAAAAGCAACCTTGGTCATTGCGAGGCGGCCTCGGGCATGGCCGCCTTGATAAGGGCGGTGTTGGCTGTTGATCGTGGCATGTTGCCACCTACGCTGCACGTGCAGCAACCGAACCGGCATATCGCCTTCGAGGACACGCCATTCTATATCAACGACCGGCTGCGATCGTGGCATCCCGAGGAGGGCCCGCGCCGTGCCGGAGTCAGCGCCTTCGGTTTCAGTGGTGTCAACGCCCATCTGGTGTTGGAGCAGTCGCCCGCGCGGCCGGGACAGAAGCGATCGATTGATCGTCCCGTCCATGTGCTGACGCTGTCAGCCGTCACGCAAACGGCCCTGGAGCAGCTCGTTGCGGCTTATCGAACCTATTTGTCCGATTCAGATGACACCGATATCGGGAATATATGCCACACCGCCAATGTTGGCCGCCAGCATCTCTCGCATCGTTTGGCGATGGTCGTGCGGTATCGGGACCAGCTGCACGACAAGCTGTATCTGCTCAAGCACTGGGAAGACGTTAAGGCGTTGTCCGGTTCTTTGATCTTCTACCATGACCTGAATGGTCCGGATGAGGACGCAGTGCCACTGCGCCGGCGTGTCATCTCCTTGCTCGAACGGCTGTCCGAGCCGGGACGCACTGCGGTGCTCGCCTGGAGCGCAGGTCATGTCGTGCAACGAGATATCCTCCCCGCTCTGAAGAGAAGCCCCGCGCCCGCATTGGCCGGACAGACCGAGCTTGATGAGCGCGACTGGGAACGCGTGATGACCTGCCTTGCCGCGCTACACGTGCTTGGTGCGGAGATCGACTGGGCTGCGGTCGACCAAGGCCTGCCGCGCGAGCGTGTGCTGCTACCGACCTATCCATTCGAGCACCAACGCCATTGGTTGCAGACAATGAACGAGGGCGCAAATGAGCCCGCAGCCGCCCATGTCAACCTGTCGTCGGTTACGAATGCCCGAGATCCCGGTGTGGATAACGCTATCGCTACCATACCCCAGGCGGCAGGGTCTCAAGAGGACCGTTCGCAGCCTTGCTCGAGCGAGGCATCTTGCCCGCCTGCTCTCAGGGCGAAACAAATCGAGGGCTGGTTGCGAAGGCTCATCGCCGGTGTGCTCGACAGGCCAGTCGAACAGATTGACCTCGATACCAGCTTCCTCGAGCTCGGCCTGGACTCCATCCCGACTATGCGAGTGATCCATTTCGTGGAACAGGGGTTGTCGACGCGCATTAGCCCGCTTGAGATTTTCGAACACCCGAATATCCGAGCACTCGCCGCCTTTCTCGATGCACGGCTAGGACCTCTGTCCGAGCTTCCGGATCCAGTTGTTGGGACTGCCGCGGGGCCGCACACGACGCCCACCCCGGTGCCCGAGGAGAGCACCGAGCCGTTTTCCTGCACGGAGCTCCAGATCGCGTATTTCATGGCGCGCAACCTGCCGGCAGAGCTAGGCGGCCGTAGCTGTCAGGCCTACCTCGAGGTCGATGTGCCTAAGCCGCTCGACCCAGCGCGCCTGCAGGAGGCCTTTGACCGTTTGATTCAACGCCATTCAATGCTGCGCACGGTGTTCAGGAACGATGGCCAACAGCAGGTGCTCGCCGAAGTCCCACCCAATGCGATCGAGGTGGAGGACCTGCGGGCGGAGAATGCTACCGCGCGCGAGGCACGCTGTCTTGAAGTGCGCGAACAGATCTCCCGGGCCGATCTCGTTCCTGAGCGTTGGCCGCTGTTTGCAATCGGTGCATGCTGGCTGACCGACGAATGTTTCCGGCTTTTCATCAACGTCGACATGCTGCAGGTCGACTTCTTGAGTCTGCTGATTCTGTTGGAAGAATGGCGCACGTTGTATGAGGACCCTAACGCAACGCTAAGACCGCTGCCCGGTACGTTTCAGCAATACGTTGCCAGTTTGCAGCAATTGCGACAGTCCGAGCATTACCATGCCGATAAGGCCTACTGGTTCAACCGGCTCTCGACGTTTCCGCCACCACCGGCGCTCCCTGTGCGGACCAGTGCGGGGAAGCTGGTCAGACCCAACTTCGCTTCGCAGGACAATGTACTTGCGGCTGAGACCTGGCGCCGGCTCAAGTCGCTCGCGAGCGCCCACCAGGTCACGCCCTCGGCGCTGCTTTGTGCGGCCTACTGTCGGGTGCTGCAGGAATGGTGCGGCCAGGACCGGTTCGCGTTGAACTTACCGCTTTTCAACCGCTATCCGATCAACGATGGTGATGACATCGATGCACTCGTGGGCCCGTTTACAACCAATGTGCTGCTAGACATTGAGTGGGAGCGCAGTGCCGACTTCTGGGCCCAGGCGCGACGGATTCATCTGGGTTGCCTGGAGGCGCTGGAGCACCGGCTCTTTACAGGCGTTGAGTTTGCTCGTGCGCTCAGCGAGCATCGCCGCAGTGGGCTTAAGCCGCCTGCGCCGGTGGTGTTCACACCAGCCCTGTATGAGGGCAAGGAAACTCTTTGGGGTGAGATTCGATTGGCGTTGAGCCAGACAGCGATGGTCTGGCTCGACTGTATTGCGGTACAGGACGGCGAGGCACTGCGGCTATTCTGGGATTATGTCGAGGCGCTATTCGAGCCGAGCGAGATTCGACAGCGCTTTAACCAATTCATCGGCCTACTCGAGGGACTGCTGGAAGACGAGGCCCCGCAGTCGAGTGCCGACAGGCCCGGGCCGTGGCCGGGTATCGCAGCCGATGAGTGGCGGCGTATCGAGGCGATAAATGATACCGCTGCACCTTATCCCCACAAGACGCTGCATGCCCTGATCGGCGAGCAGGCGCAACGCACACCTGAGGCCCCCGCGGTGATCGCTGGGGAGACGGTACTTAGCTACCGCGAGCTCGAGGACCGATCGAATCAGGTTGCCTGCGCGCTGATCGCGCGCGGTGTTGAGCGCGGTGACAGGGTAGTGATCATGATGGGGCGTGGCACAGCGGCCATCGTCGGCATCCTCGGTGTGCTCAAGGCCGGCGCTGCCTATGTGCCGCTTGATCCGAGCTACCCGGCCGCGCGGCGCGACTACGTCCTCCAGTACAGCCGACCGAAGCTGCTGCTCAGCGAACGAGCTCAGCTCGATGTGCTCGCGGCGCGGCTCGAGGCCCCAACGATCGATATTCTCGATATTAGTGCTGATGAGATCGTCCAGGCACCGGACCGGCAAGCATCGGTGCACAGCGAACCGGAGGACCTCGCCTATGTGATCTATACCTCGGGCAGCACCGGTCGGCCCAAAGGTGCCATGCTCACGCACGGTAATGCGGTCAACACGGTCTACGAAATAAATCGTCGCTTCGGTATCGGCCCGGGCGATCGGGTGTTCGGGTTCTCGTCGATGAGCTTTGATCTGTCGGTATATGACATATTCGGGAGCCTGATATCCGGGGCGGCGCTGGTGACCCTCCCGGAGGCCTCTGTGCGCGAGCCGGGTCACTGGATGGAGATCCTCAAAACGGCGCGTGTCACCGTGTGGAACTCCGTGCCCACGGCAATGAAGATGTTGCTCGACTTCTGTGAGGGCCGGATCGAATCGCACACGGCGTTGCGTCTGGTAATGTTGAGCGGTGATTGGATTCCGGTGACCCTGCCCGATCGCATCAAGGGCTTTTTTACCAACAGCCAGGTCATCAGCCTCGGCGGGCCGACGGAATGCTGCATCTGGCAGGTCAGCTATGCGATCGAACAGGTGGAGCCGGGTTGGCGCAGCATCCCTTACGGCACGCCGCTGGCCAACCACCGTTTCTATCTCCTTGACGATGCGCTGCGACCCGTGCCGTTCGGCGACGTCGGCGAGATGTACATTGCGGGCGATGGCGTCGGGCTCGGTTACTGGGATGACCCGCGACTCACTGATGAGAACTTCATTGTGCATCCGGTGCTCGGCCAGCGCGTGTATCGAAGCGGCGACATCGGGCGCTATCTTCCGGACGGCAACATCGAGATCCTTGGCCGTGCCGATCATCAGGTCAAAATCCGCGGCTTTCGCGTCGAGCTCGGCGAGATCGAGACGGCGCTGCTTGCCCATGCGGCGGTGGATGCCGTGGCCGTGGTGGCCTGGCGCGATCGGGCCGGTGACTATCAACTCGCAGGCTACTACGTCACCACGGAGACTGTTGCCGCCAGTGCGCTGCGCACGCATCTCAAGGAACGGCTTCCCGAATACATGGTGCCCGGGCAGCTCATCGAGCTGGATGCACTGCCCCTCAATGACAACAACAAGATCGATCGCAAGGCACTCATTGGGCGGCTGGAAGGGCGCATGGGGGTTGGCAGGGACGGCGGCGACCAAACGCGTTCAGCAGCCAGCCAACCGGCGGGACTTGAGATCCCAACTGGCGTGTCGTTGTTCGATCCGGCCGAGCGGGATGCCTTCAAACGCAGCCAGCCGGGGCTGCGGCGTGGGTTGGAGACCCAGCCGGCGCTCAGCCTGCCGGCGGCTGCGCTCGATCGCGAGCAGCGCCTAGCGTATGCCGAGCGGCAGAGCTGGCGGGCGTTTGACGCACAGCCGATCTCTCAGGCTCGTCTCAGTGGGTTCCTGAGTGCGCTCAGGCAGCTCGAGCTCAACGGCCAACCGAAATATCGCTGGGCCTCGGGCGGCGGTCTGTATCCGGTACAAGTCTATCTTGATATCAAGCCGGAGCGTTGCGAGGGGGTGGTCGGCGGCAGCTATTATTACGATCCACGTGGCCATCGCCTGGTGCAGCTCGGCGGCGACGCCTTGTCCCTCACACCGGACGGCCACTACCCGCACAACCGACAAGCCTTCCTCGCGTCGGCCTTCACGGTATTTCTGGTCGGCGAACAGCGTGCAATCGAGCCCATGTATGGCAGCAAATCACTCGAGTTCTGCCTTATCGAGGCGGGGCTCTTGACACAGCTGCTCGAGGACTCAGCGCGTGTCCATGGTCTTGGGTTATGTCAGATCGGCGGCGTCGACCTCAACGCCGTCGCCCGTGCGCTCTCGCTCGAGGACAGCCAGCGTGTTTTGCATTGCGTGCTAGGTGGTGCGCTCGGCGAGGCCGAGCAGGCCAAGATCCAGGCCGATTCCGCGGCGTTGCGGGTACCCGAGGCAACGCTGCCGGCTGCAATTACAGCGTCGGTTGCCGCCGCACCGACCGCGCCTGCCGGCGAGGGTTCGGGCACGGCGGACCAGACCCGTGTGGCCGATATTCAGCAGACCCTGCTCGGGATGTGGCGTGAGATGTTCTCGGTTGAGGACCTGGATGTCGAGGATAATTTTTTCGAGATCGGCGGCAACTCCCAGCTGGCGATCAACGCGATCCGGCGGGCGAGCGATGCGCTCGGCGTCGAGATCGACGTGGCCGACCTGTTCTCCTACCCGACCATCGCCCGGCTGTCTCGGTATCTGGCGGGCAAAGCGCCCGCGGCTGGCGATCATGGCTCCCGCGCGCGTGAGCAGACGACGACCGTAACCGGCGCGGCACCGGCCACAATGGATACGACCGCACCCTTCATCGAGGCGCGCGAGGCTACGGCTACGCCAGCGGATTCGGGGAACGCCCGAGCCCCCAGATCGGTGCGCGCGTCATCCGCTGCCCCGCCTGCAGGCGCGTTCAAACAGACGGCGCACGAGCCGATTGCGGTGATAGGCATGAGCGGGCGCTTTCCACAGGCCGAGGATCTAGAGCAATTTTGGTCGCTGTTGCGCGAGGGCGTCGATGCCATCACAGAGGTCCCGTCATCGCGCTGGGATGTCAGTTCCTGGTTCGACCCGGACATGGACAAGGCAGGCCGCACTTATGGCAAGTGGGGCAGCTTCCTCGACAAACTCGAATACTTCGATCCGCTGTTCTTCCGCTTGTCACCGACCGAGGCACGGGCAATGGATCCGCAGCAGCGCCTGCTCCTGGAGGTCGCCTGGGAAGCTATCGAGGCGGCCGGCTATGGTGGCGGGCAGCTTGCCGGCAGTCAGACCGGGGTGTTCATCGGGGCGAGCTATACCCACCATCGCGACATACTGGGCAATCCGACGCTCGATCCTTATCTCGGCATCGGCAACCACAACGCCATCCTCGCCAACCGGCTTTCGTACTTTCTGGATCTGCATGGTCCGTGTCTGACGGTCGACACCTTGTGCTCGTCGTCACTGGTGGCCTTGAACCTGGCGCTGCAAGGCCTGCGCCGCGGTGAATGCGACTACGCTGTGGTGGGCGGTGTACAGGCGCAGTTGTCGCCGCAGTACTACGAGGCCTTGAGCCGGTTGCGGGCGCTGTCCCCGACCGGCCGCTGTCACACTTTCGATCGGCGGGCCGACGGTTATGTCCCCGGCGAAGGCGTGGGCGTGGTGTTACTCAAGCGGCTTAGCCAGGCCCAGGCCGATCGCGATCCCGTCTGTGGTGTGATCCGCGGCGCGGGGGTCAACCACGGCGGTCAGGCCGCCGGGCTCACCGTACCCAACCCGCTTGCTCAGGCGGCGGTGATCCGCGCGGCGCTCGACGATGCCGATGTGCCGGCTGAGGCGGTGGGCTACCTCGAGGCACACGGCACCGGCACCTCGCTCGGCGACCCAATCGAGATCGACGGGCTCGCACGCGCCTTCGGTGAAGATACTCAACGCTCGCAGTTCTGCGCCATCGGCGCGCTGAAGACCAACCTCGGTCACCTCGAGCCGGCCGCTGGCGTCGCCGCGCTCATCAAGGTGCTGCTGGCCCTGCGGGCGAAGGAATTGCCGCCGACCCTCCATATCGACGAGCCCAATCCGAACATCACGTTCGAGGGCGGCCCCTTTTATGTCAACGACCGGCTCAGACCCTGGCACACCGACGGCCGGCCGCGCGTCGCCGGCATCAGTGGCTTCGGTATGGGCGGGACCAATGCCCACGTCATTGTCGAGGAGGCCCCGACGCCGCTATCTGTCCATAATAGCCCCGAGCGTCCGCTTCAGTTGCTGGCGCTCTCGGCCCGCAGTGCCACCGCACTCAAGACCCTGGCGGCCCGGTATGTACGCCATCTCGAGGCCCATCCCGAGCAACCGTTGGCCGATGTATGCTTTACCGCCAATACCGGCCGGGCCCGGTTCGCCCATCGGCTGGGCGCGGTCGCGCGCACCCCGCAAGAGCTCGCGACGCAGCTCGCGAGCTTTGCACGCACGGGCGCTTCAGCGGGGGTATACGTCGATGAACTCCAAGGGCGCAAGCCGCCAAAGGTGGCCATGCTGTTTACCGGACAGGGCGCGCAGCGCCCGGGGATGGCGCGCGCGCTCTACGAAAGCCAGCCGGTGTTTCGCCGCACACTGGATCGTTGCGCGCGGCTGCTTGAGCCCTATCTCGAACAGCCGCTGCTGTCCGTGTTATATGCCGAGGAAGATGGCGAAGCGCATCTGAACCAGACTGCCTACACGCAGCCGGCCCTGTTTGCCGTGGAATACGCCTTGTATGAGTTGTGGCGAAGCTGGGGTGTGGAGCCGGCGGCGGTACTCGGCCACAGCGCTGGCGAGTATGTCGCCGCTTGCGTGGCGGGCGTGTTCTCGCTCGAGGAGGGACTGGGGCTCATCGCCGAGCGTGGCCGGCTCATGCAGGCATTGCCACCCGGCGGCCGCATGCTAGTGGTCTTTGCCGACGCGGCGAGCGTGGCCGAAGCCTTGACGCCGTATGCCGGCCAGGTCGCCATCGCCGCCGTCAACGGTCCGGCCAACACGGTTGTTTCCGGCCAGACCGAGGCGGTCGCGCGTCTGGCCGAGACGTTCCAGGGACGCGGTGTGCGCACCCACCCCTTGGAGGTCTCACACGCATTTCATTCCCCGCTCGTGGAGCCGATGCTCGAGGAATTCCGGCAGGCGGCGAGCACCCTCACCTTCCACGCCCCGCAGGTGTCGTTGATCTCAAACCTGACCGGTCGGGCCTTTCAAGCGGGCGAGGTCCCGGACGCGGACTATTGGTGCCGGCACGTTCGCGGCGCCGTGCGCTTTGCCGAAGGGGTGCAGGCGCTCGCCGAGACCGGTTGCAGCACCATGCTGGAACTTGGTCCGGGACCGGTGCTCTGCGGCATGGGCCGACAGATCTTGCCCGGCGCGTTCGACTGGCTGCCCTCGCTCGAGCCCGGCAAGGAGGAGTGGTCGACGCTGCTTAGTAGTCTCGCCGCCTTGCATTGCCGCGGTGTCGCGATCGACTGGACTGGGTTCGACTCCGATTATCAGCGCCGGCGCCTGCCGTTGCCCACTTATCCATTTGAGCGGGTCTATTGTTGGCTCGAGCCGCAAGCCCAGCGTGTCAATGAGCACAGCGCCGCGCTTCATCCGCTACTGGACCGGCGTTTGGAGCTCGCCGACCGGGACGAACAGGAGGCGGCCTGCTTTGAAAAGACCCTCACCGTGTCGGACGAACCGCTGTTGGCGCAGCATCGCGTGCGCGGCCAGGCGGTGCTGCCCGGGGTTGCTCAGCTCGAAATGCTGCGAGTGGCCGCACAGACCTGGCGCGGCCACGGTCCCTGGCAGGTTCGAGACGTGACGTTCACGACGCTGCTCAGTGTCGCCGCCGAGCGCCCGTCTAAAGTCCGGGTTTGGCTCGAAGCGGGGGAGCGCGGCATGCGCGCCCGAGTGCTCAGCCGACCCGAGGGCGGTGAAGGGACCACCTCGCCGGCCTGGTCCGAACACGCCCATGCCGTGCTGGTAAGCGCTGAGGCAAGCCCAGCGCCGGCCCGGCTCGAGCTTTCGGCAGTGCGGGCGCGGCTGGCCGAAGAGGTTTCAGCGGCAGCCGTCTACGAGCGTGCATGCCAGTGTGGCCTGGAGTACGGGCCGCGTTTTCAGACGCTCGAAGCGCTGCACTTGGGCGGCGATGAGGCACTCGCGCGGCTGCACGCGAGCGAACGCGCCGCCGGCTATGAGCTTGACCCCGGACTGCTCGATGGCGCATTGCAGGCGCTTGGCGTGTTGCTCGCGCTCGGCCGAGACCCCTCGGCATCGGACCAGGACCTGTTCGTGCCATTTTCCGTGGAGTCGGTCACGGTATTTCGGCCCCTCGACTCGGTCGCCTGGGTGCTCGCCCGTCGTACCCCCCGGGCCTCGGATCGGCAGGAGCTCGCCTGGGGAGAGGTGACCCTTACAGACGACCAGGGCGAGGTCCTGGTGAAGCTCGAAGGTGTGTGCGCGCGCCGACTCCCGTCCACGCAGCCCGCAGCGGCAGCGCTCGACGGCTGGCTCCATGTCCGTCAGTGGCGACCTGTCGAGATGCATGGTTCGCGGACGTTGCCGTCGGGGGACTGGCTCGTGTTCACCGAGACCGGCGGCCTGGGCGAGGCCTTGTGCGAACGCTTGCAGGCGTCGGGACGGCGTTGCATCCGGGTGAGTGCCGGCGCGGCGTTTGCCTGCACCGGGCCTGATGCCTACACAGTGCGGCCGGACACCCCCGAGGACTACATCCGACTGTTCGAGGCGCTCAACAGCCAGGCGCGTACCGGGCTAGGGTCGATCGTCCACTTCTGGTCATGCGCCACCCCGCCGGCGCGCAGCCTGGTCGAGGTCGAACAAGGATTGCAGAGCAGTGCCCACAGCCTGCTTTATCTGGTGCAGGCGTTAGCGCGGCACAGGACGCCGGCCTGTGAGCTGTGGTTCGTGACCCAAGGGAGCCAGGCCGTCGGCGCGCCCGCGAGACCGGTCCATGCCGAAGCGGCCGCGGCGTGGGGCCTGTTGCGGGTGGTGGCGAAAGAGTACCGGCAGCTCACCTGCCGCGGCCTGGATATGCCGCCTTCAGCGATGCCGCCTGCGCAGGCGGTTGAGCATATCCTAAGCGCGCTCGCGCTGGCTGATCCGCCTGCGGAGGTTGCCCATCGCGATGGCCAGTTGTGGGCGGCTGAGGTCGAAGCCGTAGCGCCCGGCGATCGGGTGTCCGTGCCCGATGCCGGGGTATTCCTTATCACTGGCGGCCAAGGGGATCTTGGTCTGGAGGCCGCCCGGGCGCTGGCGGCACAGGGCCCGGTGCGGCTAGTGCTGCTTAACCGCACTGCATTGCCCCCAGAATCAGAATGGGCCACGTGGCTCGCCACTCATCCCGACGGCGATCCCGTTTCCACACGGTTGCGCGGCATAAAAACCCTGCAGGCGAGCGGGGCCGAGGTCTGGCCCGTTGCCGGGGACGTCGCCGATGAGGCCGCCATGGCCCGGTTGGTCGAGACCATCTGCAGTCGCTACGGGTGCCTGGATGGTGTGTTCCACGCGGCCGGGATACTCCGTGATGGGTTGCTGCACGAGAAGTCGCCAGAGGCCTTTTGCGCAGTCTTGCGCCCGAAGGTACACGGCGCCTGGGTACTGGATCGCGTGACGCGGGCGTGTGCGCCACGGTGGTTCGTGCTGTTTTCCTCCATTGCCGGGTTGTACGGCAATGTGGGCCAGGGTGATTACGCCGCCGCCAATGCCTATCTCGATGCGCTTGCCGCCGCACGCCACGGCGAGGGTCTCCCGGCGCTCGCTCTGGATTGGGGTCCATGGTCCGAGGTGGGTATGGCCGCCCGGGCCGGTATCGATGTGCGCGCCTTCGGTCTAGAGCCCATCACCCCCGGCATCGGCCGGGAGTTGCTGCTTCGGGCCATGGCAATGCCGGTGTCGCAGTTGGTGTTGCTGCGCTTGTCCGAGCCACGTCCAGCACGGGCAAGCGCGCGGCCGTTGGCTGCGCAAGCACCAGTGCCACGGCCAGCCGGCCTGCAGCGGCGGTTGCAGGCCTATATCGTCGAGGAATTGGCAAGGCCGCTCGGCCTCGCCCCTGCCGATATCGACCCTGAGATCAACTTCATGGAACTTGGGTTCGACTCGATCATGGCGGTGCAAGTCAAGCAGTCGCTTGAGGAGGCCGCCGGCATTCCGCTCGATCCTACGTTGTTATTCGAGTATCCCTCGGTGCACGAGCTCTCGCAGCATCTCGCGGAGGCGCACGGCGAGCAGTTTGCACGGCTGCTCGACGAATCGGCCGCGCAGGCGGAGACGGTGGAGCCGGCCCCGCCCGAGCCGTTGCATACATCGGCGCCGTCCGTCGCCGCCGCATCGGACGATGGACGGCAAGCGATTGCAGTAATCGCTCTCGCCTGCCGCTTCCCAAACGCCGAGACGCCCGAGGCGTTCTGGCAGCAGCTCCGAGCCGGTGCCGACCTCATCACCGAAGTGCCCGAAAACCGATGGGATTGGCGCAGCGTCTATGATCCAGCGGGGGAGCGTCCCGGCACCACGCGCAGCAAATGGGGCGGGTTCATCAACGGGGTCGATGGGTTCGATCCGGCCTTCTTTGGGCTGTCACCGCGCGAGGCGCGTTTGATGGATCCGCAACAGCGGCTTTTCCTCGAAGTGGCGTGGGAGTGCCTGGAACGTGCCGGCTATCGCCCGGAGCAGCTGGCGAGTGCCCGCACGGCAGTCTTCGTGGGTATTGCCGCCAACGATTACCCGCAGGTGCTCGCCCAGGCCGGCCTGCACCTGGATGCGCACGCAGGCGCGGGCAATGTGTTGTCCATGGTCGCCAACCGCACCTCTTATATATTCAACTGGCGCGGTCCGAGCCTGGCCGTGGATACCGCTTGTTCGTCGTCGCTAGTGTCAGTGGACATGGCCTGCGAGCAGCTTCGCAGTGGTCAGGTCGACGTGGCCCTGGTCGGTGGGGTCAACCTGATCTTGGCCCCATACGGCACGATCATATTCAGCCAGGCCGGCATGCTCGCGGCCGATGGACGCTGTAAGACGTTCGATGATCGCGCCGACGGCTATGTGCGCGGGGAGGGGATCGGTGCCGTGTTGCTGAAGCCCCTCGATCGGGCACTGCGCGATGGCGACGACATCTGGGCCGTGATCAGAGGCACGGCAGTAAACCACGATGGTCACTCCAAGGTAGGTCTCACCGCACCCAATCCTAAGGCACAGCGTGATGTCATCCTAAGTGCCTACGACAGGGCGGGCGTGTCCGCCGAGAGCATCGGCTATCTCGAGGCCCACGGCACGGGGACGTCGATGGGCGATCCTATTGAGATCCGCGGCCTCAGTGAGGCATTTCGCCGTGACACCGATCGGCGCGGCTACTGTGCCATTGGCTCGGTGAAGACCAACATCGGGCACCTGGAGCCGGCGGCCGGCATCGCTGGGCTCATCAAGGTTGTGCTTGCCTTGCGCCACGGCGAACTACCGCCGAGCCTGCATGTCAAGCGCCCAAACGCCAGCATCCTGTTCGAGGGCACGCCATTTTATATCAATGACCGGCTGCGGCCATGGGTCTCCCCGAGCGGCCCGCGGTGCGCGGCGGTGAGTTCATTCGGATTCGGCGGTGTCAATGCCCACGCCGTGCTCGAGGAGGCGCCGTCACGGCCGCTCGAGAGGCCGGTTGAAGATCGCGTCGTGCACGTGCTGGCGTTGTCGGCGCGCAGCCCGGCGGCGCTTGGGCGCCACGCCGAGGGCTATCGCAACTATCTCGATGGAGACGCAGCGGCAGATATCCGTGACATCTGCTTCACTGCCAATACGGGGCGAAGGCATTTCCGCCACCGACTCGCAGTGCTCGCGCGCGAACACTGCGAGCTCAGCGAGCGGTTGCAGCGATACGGTATCAAAGGGCCGGGGGGGCTGGAGACCAATGACGTATTTCTTGGCCAGGTCCAGGATCAACCCGAACTTTCTGAGCGAGAAAGATCGCAAGTCCGCGTGCAGTGCGAACGGCTTACGCCCATGGCGCGCGCCGCACTGCGCCGGTGGTGCAGCGGGCCGTTATGGGAGGACGCGGTTGCGGCTTTGCTTGGAGCGGAAGAGGTGCCGCTTACCTCGGATCAGCCGAAGCTGGATGCCGATGCGTGGGAGGCGCTGATGAGGGCGCTCGCCAAACTCTACGTGCTCGGTGTCGATGTCGACTGGGAGGCGGTCGACCGTGGTCTCGTGCGTCGACGGGTGCCATTGCCCACCTATCCGTTTGAACGCAAGCGCTACTGGGTGGGCCACGATGAGGAGGCGAAAGAATCTGTCGCTATGAGTTTGGTGCCGGAACACGGGCTGGCTCAGGACGCTACCGGGGGCGAGCCGGGTGACAAGCCGCGACCCGCCGAGTCGGCAAACGAAACCGTGACAGCTGAACAGCAAGGCACCATCAAGGTGGAGCTTTTGCGCGCGGCCCCACAGGCGCGGCAGGCTTTACTCGAGCGTTATCTGAGCGAGCGCATTGCCCGGGCGTTGCAGGTCGAACCCGAGGCGATCGCGCCTGGCGCGAATCTGATGGAGTTCGGCCTGGACTCGGTCGCGACTATGGATGTCATCGGCGATGTGCGGTATGACCTCGAGCTGGCTGTGTATCCCGGCGAGGTGATGCAGCGGCCGTCGGTACGGGCGCTAGCCCAATATCTGGCCGGCGAGTTGGACCGTCCAGTGCTTCAGTCCACGACGGGCGCGCAGGCGGTATCGTTTTTGAATGACTCCGCGCCGAACCCCACGATCGTACCGGTTGCCCCTGATCAGGCCGCCGGCGCGTCACGCAATCCGCCGCCGGTTTTTCTCTTATCAACGCCTCGTGCGGGCTCCACGTTGCTGCGAGTCATGCTGGCCGGGCACCCCAGGCTGTTCTGTCCCCCTGAGCTTCATCTGCTCGGGTTTGAGCACATGCGGGAGCGTGCCCAGGAGCTTCAGACCAATTACCTGAACGAGGGTCTGGAACGCGCGATCATGGAACTCAAGGACGTTGACCATGAGACCGCGCGGGCATTGGTCGAAGATCTCGCTCGCCGCGACCTTCCTGTGCAGGAGGTGTATCAGATGTTACAGGCGCTTGTCGGCGAGCGCCTGTTGGTCGACAAATCGCCATCCTATGGGGCCAGTCCGGAGACGCTCGCGCGCGCCGAGGCTATATTCGAGCAGCCCAAGTACATCTGGTTAATCCGCCACCCCTATGCAGTGATAGAGTCCTTCGTGCGCAACCGCATGGATCGAATGCTCGGGATGACCGATGTCGAGCCAGTCGAGGCGGCCGAACGGGTCTGGGCGACCATCAATGAGAATATACTGGCGTTTGTCGAGTCGATTGATCCGGCGCGTTACCGGCTGATTCGTTACGAGGACCTGGTGAGCGCGCCGTGGTCGCGGATGCAGGAGCTTTGCGCGTTCTTGGGTATCCCGTTCGATGAGGCAGTGATCCGGCCGTATGAAGGCGAGCGTATGACCGACGGGGTCCAGGACAAATCGCTGCCAATCGGCGATCCGAACTTCTTCAAGCATCGCGACATCGATGCCTCGCTCGCGGATACCTGGAAGACCGTCAAGCTCCCTCGACCTCTCAGCGAGCGGGCTCAGACGCTGGCTACCGAGTTCGGCTATGTACTCAACGAGCGTTCCGCTCGCGCGCCGTTATCCAGAGCACCCTCGGCCTGTGCGCCCCTGGTGCCCATCCGTTCGGCAGGCAGCAAGCGGCCGGTTTTTTGCTTCCATCCGGGGGGTGGTCAGGTATTTGTTTATCAACTGTTGGCCGAACGGCTTGGGTCCGAGCAGCCGATCTTTGCACTACAGTCCCGGGCGCTTAATGATTTTACGAAGGAGCATACCTCGCTGGAGGCGATGGCGGCCGACTACGCGCAGGTTATCCGGGAGCAGCAGCCGCATGGGCCATATGACTTACTGGGCTGGTCGATGGGCGGGCATCTCGCCGTATGCACCGCGGCGGTGCTCGAGCGCCAGGGTGAACGCGTGGATTTCGTGGGGCTGTGGGACTCACGTTATCCGAGTCTCGCTGCCGCAGTGCAGGACGATCCCTTGCGGGGCATTGCACTGGCCTTTGGCGGTGCGATCGGCGATGCCTTTGCGCGGCTCGATCAGCATGAGCGCGACGCCCAGAGAGCTAAACTCTTGGCGCTCGGGCGCCACGAGCGGTTGGAGCACGCCATTGCCTGGGCGCAGCAAAACGGCGTACTTGAAGCCCGGTTGCCGACTGAAAACCTCATCCAGCAAGCCGGATTGGTCGAGGTCCACATCGAGCTCTTGCGTGACTACCGTCCGCCCTGCATCGCGGCGCCGATCCATGTGTGGTGGGCGCGGGAAGACCTCGCGGGGCGGCCGCCGACGGACTGGGGGGAATTCACGCGCGGGCCGGTGTACGTCTTCGAGGCTGAGGGCAACCACTTCAGCATGGTCCGGCCTCCGAACATCGATGCCCTGTGTGCGGCTCTGCGCGAGCGGTTACTCGAATTGCGCCGTCAGGGAGAGGCTGCCCCTGTGCAGTCGGCGGATTAGCGACACGTCGCGTCGGCGGGGCAACATGATGCGAGGCTTCAAAGGATTCAGCGACGGTATGCGGGCGGTACGCGATCATGCGTGGGCGGCGCTCGACGTCGGCCGGCGTGCGAGCTGGTGTGGTGCACCGGTGCTAGTGGACCTGCTAGCCGGTGGGCGGCGCAAGGGATTCTGCGAGTCACCGGACTCGCTGTACAGCGTCGGTTTCATCAACATCCAGCCCGATTGTGCCTATCGGCTGCAGATCCCTGCCAGTGATGCCTTTTATGCAGCGGTTAGCCTGCACGCGCGTGGTCGACAGTCGCATCTCGAGTGGGTGCCGCAAGGGGTTACGGAGGTCGTGCTGCAAGACGGTGCGGCCACAGACCGCACGCTCGATACGCGCGGCTACACCGGCATGACGCAGGTCATGGTCAGACAGTATTTTGACCGTCAAGGCGGTACCCGAGTACCCACGCTGCCGCGACTCGAGCTGCTGGGCCCGGCCAAAGGTAGCACCCGTCTGCGCCATGCGGTGCCTGCCGGGCTCGTTGCGGGGATGCGCTTTTTGTCTTGGCGTCTCAAGCCGCTGTTGGCGATCAAGTATTTACACCACCGGCTCGGTCGGCGTTTCCCGAAGAATTGCTTTTTGACGCTGGAAGACATCGTTGGCCTATGGCGCGGCGCCCCGAAGACCGTGGAACGGCTCGGGCTTAGCGCCTTCCGTTACTCCTTTTGCATCGCCGAGCTCCGGCCTGGCGAACGACTGCAGATACACTACCGCCCGAGCGGCGGGCGCTATTTCGCCTTCAGCTTGAACAACAACTGGATGCAAGGCCTCGGCCAGGGTAGCACCTCGAGCTATCTGAGCTCCCTGCAGCTTCGTCCGGCGGCCGACGGCAGCGTAACAATAAACATCGGCTCATGCGATCGAGGTTATCCCAACTTCCTTAGTACGAAGGGCCATCGGCTGGCATTGGTCCACTTTCGGGAAATCATGCCTTCGCCTGAGGCCAAGCGGCCGGCCTGCAGCGTCGTAAACGATGCCCACGAATCCAGCGGCACCATCCGGAGCGATGGGCAAAGGGCGGGCGGATGACTGCGACCGCTGTTGGCACTGCCGCGTCCGAGCAAGACCACACTGGGGCCTTCGAGAGGGCGACTGCCGATGTCGAACGTCCCGTTTACGCGTATCGAGCGGGACCCGAACGGATGGGGTTTACCAACACGCCAGAATCGTCGAGCGGTGTTTTGCCTGGTGGGCCCGACTGCCTTGGCTGGGTGCCAGCGCTGCCGCCGCAGCGACTGGGCGCAGCGAGTTTTCTCACCATGCACGGCGTGCGTTACCCCTACATCGCCGGTGCCATGGCAGGGGGCATTGCCGGCGAGCGCCTGGTCATCACCATGGCCCAGGCCGGAATGCTCGCCTTCTTCGGCACCGGTGGGCTCGATCGCAATCGCATTGAGCGTGGCATCAAGACAGTGCAAGGGGCCTTGTCAGAGCAGACAAACTATGGGTTCAATCTCGTCCATAATCCCTTTAATCCAGCTGTTGAGTTCGAGCTAGTCGAGCTATTTCTGCGCCACGGCGTTCGCCGTGTTTCGGCATCCGCCTTTACGCAACTCACGCCCGCACTGGTGTGGTTTCGTATCAACGGCATCCAGCGGAGCGCCGACGGCACCGTCACCTGTCCCAGCCAGGTCTTCGCCAAGGTATCCCGTTCGGAGATCGCGCGGAAGTTCATGGAACCGCCGCCGGAGCGCTTGCTGCGCCAACTGGTTGAAAGTGGCCGGATCGCGCAGCACCAGGCCGAGCTGGCCGAAGGGGTGCCGATGGCGGAGGACGTGACTGCGGAGGCGGATTCGGCCGGGCACACCGACAACCGGCCTGCCATCCCGCTGCTGTCGTCGATGATTGACCTGCGGGACGAGATCGTCCGGACGCGGCGGTACCCCCGGGCGATACGGGTCGGCGCGGCAGGCGGGATCGGCACACCACAGGCGGTGGCAGCAGCCTTTGCGGCCGGGGCCGACTATATCCTGACTGGTTCGGTGAACCAGGCGTGTACAGAGGCCGACCTGGCCGATTCCACCAAGCGGCTGCTCTGCGAGCTCGACGGCGCGGCAGTCGAGATGGCACCGGCCGCCGATATGTTTGAGCTCGGTGCCCGGGTTCAGGTGGCACGACATGGCACGCTCTTCGCCGCGCGGGCAAATAAACTCTACGAGCTCTATCGTCGTTTCGGTGCCTACGAGGAGCTCCCGCAAGCGGACCGGCAGCGGTTGGAACGACAGTATTTCCGTATGCCTGTGGAGGAGGTATGGCAACAGATCGAGACCTATTTTCAGGCCAGGGATCCCGGTGAGCTCGAACGCGCGTTGTCGAGCCCGAAGCACAGGATGGCTCTGTTGTTTCGCTGGTACCTGGGAATGTCGTCGCGGTGGGCGCATGAGGGCGTAGAGGACCGCAGGGCCGATTATCAGATTTGGTGTGGTCCGGCGCTCGGTGCCTTCAACCAGTGGGTGAAGGGCACATTTTTCGAGCCGCCTGGAGAGCGGCGGGTCGTTCAGGTGGCGACGAATCTGCTTTACGGGGCGGCAATCTTGCTGCGCCGCCGGCTGCTTGCCATGCAGGGTGTTCCGCTTCCCCCGGGGGTGATGCGGGTCGTACCAAGGCGCTATCCCCTGGAGTGATAGACGAGATCGTTTAGGAGGTTGCACCATGATTGATGATGTTCCAACATTTCTTGGCTCGGTGATGAAGGCCATCGCTTGTACGCCAAACAAGAACTTTGACGAGCAGAGCTACGCACAAGGCGTTGTCGAACCGGCCCGGCACATTCGCCGGTTGATGGAGGAGTTGGGCGATTCCCAGCCCGGCGAGCAGCAAGCCAGAGAAGTAATTGACCTGCTGCTCAAAATCTTCGAGACCAAGCAGGTCGACATTGAGGAGCGCGAAGAGCGGATCCGGGAGATCCTGGCCCGCAACAAACTCGAAGGAATGTTTCCGGATTTGCTACCGCTCGACCAGGCACAGGCGTCGAACGCGTGACTCGGTGCTGGGGCTAGCGACGCCGGTATTCTTTTAAGGGAACGGTTTCGTACAATACCGTGGTTATCGTTTCGCTGGGTTCGCGACGGATCGCCACTGCAAGATCATGCTTAGGGGTTGGCCGGTTTTGCACGAACCGCCATCGCTTGGCATCGTCCTCAAGGTCGGGCCCGATGGTTATATCGGGTTGACCGTCCGGTGTGAAATGAAAGCTGAACTGATTGAGTGGTAGCGACAAGCCCCGGCCGCGGGCCTTGATGTAGGCCTCCTTGAGCGTCCAATATTCGATGAAACGGCGTCGCCGCGCTTCGGGTGGCAGGGTTCGGAGGACGGCAATCTCGTCAGATGCGAAAAAGCGCCTCGCCACTGCGGTCACATCGATACGGCGATCGAGTGTCTCGACGTCGACCCCAATGGGCCTGTCTATGGCGAAACCACAGGCGACCAGGCCGTGAGTATGAGAAAGGTTAAAACGAAGATGCTGACCGAGTTTGGGCGAAGCGACCTCGGGGCGTCCGTGGGCGTTAGTCTTGAACCGCCACGCGCGAGGGTCAATCGGGGCATACTGTGACAGCATCGTTCGAAGCAGAACGTGAGCGACTAGATAAGCCTTGCGATCGCGCTCGAAGCGAAACCGGGCGTAACGCTGCTGCTCCTCAGCATCGAGGAGTTCGTGATACGAGGCAATCAGCTCTGGCGCAGTGACGGCGTCGAGCTGTACGTACCAGATGTGAGCCTCGTCGGGTCGTAGCAGCATGGGCAAAGTGGTATCCTCGGGCGTGTAGTCGAGACCTAGGCAATAACATAAACCTGCCAGTTAGCCCAGGTTAGATTAAAAGCTTTTACTCAACAAGGCATGTTAGCCTGCAAGCGGGAACCGGTAGGTATCCGCGCGCTCAGTGGCGGGGCCGCCCTCTGGTCGGTGCCAGATTGTCCTCTAAAACGAATAGGACGGCTGGAAATCGACGTACATAAACCGGGTTCCGACGGCAGCTCGCTTTTCCGCCTTGGCGCTGGGACAAATAGTCCATAACTGCAACGCCTCATTTTACTTGTATTAATTAGAAGTAATACGCCAGCTGCAACTGAAAATAATTATCCCGGCCGAAGGCGCTGAGCGGGGACTCCGAGGGTTCGTCGGAGAACAGCCGCGCCTCGAACTCGGCGGTGAAGTGCTCGCCCAGGCGCCGCTCGGCCTCGAGCGTAAACAGGGTCTCCTCGTCCTCGGGATCGTAGACCACGCCGGCGAGGACCTGGGTGTCATCGACGTCGTTCAAGGCCAGGCGCAAGCCGACGAACACGTCCTCGTCGAACAGCACCGGGGGCGCGGTTTCGTCGCGGTCGTCGTAGAGCAGCTCCAGGAGCACGCCGAGATCCGCGGCGGAGTCGGCGATCTGGTAGAAGGTGTACTCAAAGCCGCCGACCGCCGCGCCGAAGGTCTTGCCCTGGCCCTCGCGCACGATGCCCTCGAACTTCCACAGCCAGGCCTCGGCGGTGAGCTGCAGGTCGACGCCTACCTGCTGGATGAGATCATAATAAGGTATGAACCGCTGGTTCGCCGGATCGGGGATCAGCCGCGGCTCGCGCCCGGTGCCGTAGAAGTAATAGGCGCCGACGTCCCAGTCACCGATGACGTGGGAGTAGCGCAGCGCAGCGTCCACGTGAGTCTCCTCCGCGCCCGACTCGTACTGCGGATCGTCGGTATCGACCGGCAGCGGCGTGCGCAGCCGCCCGTCGACGCCGGGGAAGGTGCGCTCGCGAAACCCGGGCAGCACGAACAGGCCCACGGTGCCCCAGTCCTTGAGCAGCGTGAGGTTTATCATGGGCTGGCCGAGCTTGTCTTCCTGATCGATGTTCTCCACGAGATCGGTCTGGTTGATGATGTCCACCAGGTGGCGCGACTCGGTCACGCCCCAGAACACGCGCCCGACGCCGGCCAGCAGATCCCAGTCCCGCGTTGATTTGCGCCAGTTGAGCTCGCGCACATCGAAGTGAGTGCGCTCCTCGTCCACGCTGTCGTAGCGGTAAAACGGCACGAAGGTCAGGCGCTGATCGCCGGACGTATAGCGCAGCTCCGGCTGCAGGATGGCCGAGTAGGCGTCTTCGTCCGCCTGGCCGGGAAACTGCGGGGTGCGGGTAAACACGCGCGCCTCGGCGCCGATGAATCCCGTCAAGCGCCACCCGTCCTCGGCCGCGCCTAAGCGCGGCCAGACCAGCAGGCCCAGCAGGCATACGTACAGTCCCAGCCGCCAAGGGGCGCGGCGCGGCAGCGAAACGGCCGGGCGGAGGGGAGGTGTTGCGGACATGGTAGGCGACTCTCGTTGATTATCGGTTAGTAAGCACTTACCGCGGCGGGCGCCTCCCTGTGCCCCGGCGCGATGCCGTTTTAGCGCACCCGGCGCAGCACGGCCTTCTCGAAGTCCCTGGGCGCCAGCCCGGTGCCGAACACGTAATCGCTGTACACCAGGTCGGTGCTCTTTTTGGTCTGTTTGTTGACCATGGTGAACTTGTGCGCCCGCCAGTACTTGTCCTGGTATTGGCGATAGTCCGCCAGGGTGAGCACCTTGAGCAGGTCCCCGCGGCGGTCGTAGAACTCCACGCGGCGCACCTGATAGATGCTCTGGTCCACCCAGGAGAGCTGCCGGGTATAACCCGAGTGCTCGTAGCGCGGCTGGCGCTCGACCACGTCGCACACGAGATCCCCGCAGGCCTCGCTGCGCAGGTACTTGTAGTTGAACTTGTTCAACTCCAGTGCGGTGAAGTCCTCGAAGGCGAACTCGCTGCCCACGAAGGGACCGGATTTGTTGACCGAGGAGATGCGCTTGGTGCGTTTGAGCGCCGGCAGGAACAGCCACTGGTTGTCGGGCTCCAGGATCCGGGCGTGCGAGAGCAGCGCGGTGCCGTCGATGTCGGCGGGGCTGTCGAACACGATCAGGCTCTTGTCGCCCACATCTTCATTGGGTTTCTCCAGGGTCTTGATGAACAGGCGGCGCGTGCTCTCGCGCCCGGCGGCGTTGCGCAGCACCATCTTCAGCTGTACGTTGCTGTCGCCGAAGCCGAGATCGGTGCGGTCGCTGCGCGCGGCAATGGCAAAACCCTTCTGCTCCGGGGTCTCGGCGATGGCGTGCGCGCCGCCGGAGACGATGGCGATGCCAAGCAGCAACAGCAAGGCCTTAGGCGACTTGTTGAGCTTCTTCCAGTTCATAACGTTTCTCCTCTTTTGTCTGGTAACCAATGAGTAACAGCGCGGGCAGCAGCAGGAAGTCGACGATCAGCGCGAGCACCACGGCCAGCGCCGTGAGCAGGCCCATCTGGGCGTTGATCAGGAACGTCGAGGCCGCCAGTACGCTGAAGCCGATGGTCAGCACCACGGTGGTGACCACGATGGCGGTGCCCACGGTGCGGAAGGCATAACGGATGGCGTCGGCACGGTCATAACCCTTCTCGCGCCGTGCCCGCAGGTACTTGGCGAGAAAATGCACCGTGTCGTCGACCACGATGCCGAGCGAGGTGGCGGTGACGGTGGCCGCGGCCATGCCGACCTGGCCGACGATCAGGGCCCACACGCCGAAGGTCATCAGGATGGGCACGGCGTTGGGGATCAGTGACAGCGTGCCCAGCGCGAACGAGCGCAGGCTGACGATAATAATGACGGCGATCAACACGATCGCGACCGCGTTGCCGCGCAGCATGCTCTCGATGTTGCGCTGCGAGATGTAGCTGAACATCACCGAGGCGCCGGTCGGGCGGGTGTGCATAAAGGCCGGGGTGTTGTCCTCGAGCCAGGCGCTGGAGCGATCGAGAAAGGCGCGGATCTCGGCGGTGGAGATCTCCTGGATGGTGGCGCTCACGCGGGTGGCGGATTTGTCGACGTTGATGCGGTCGTTCAGGTCCAGCCCGTAGGGCAGCGACAGCTCATAGAGCAGCAGGTACTGCGCGGCAAGCCGGCGGTCCTCGGGCAAGCGGTACCAGGCGTCGTCATCGCCGTGCATGTTCTTGTTGAGCCGCTTGATGATGTCGCTGTAGCTGTACACGTGCATGACCTCGGGCTGGGCGCGCAGCCAGCCGGTGAACGCGCCCAGGCGTTCCAGGTACTGCGGTTCGCTGATGCCGCCGGCCCCGGCGCCCGGCACCGAGTACTCGATGACGTACACGCCGTTCAGATTCTTGACCGCGAAGTCGGCGTCGTTGCGGAACTGGATGCGGTGATCGAAATAGCGCACGAACTGGTCGTTGAGCGTAATCGTGGGGGCCAGCGCGGTCAGTGCCACGGCCACGGCGCCCATGCCGATCAGGATCCCGCGCCGGCGGTCGATCACCCAGTCGGCCAGCCTTGTGAGCGCGTGCTCGGTGCGGCCCAGCAGCGAGTGCCGCGCCTTCACGTGCACCGGCAGCAGGCTCACCATCGCCGGCAGGAAGGCCAGCGAGAACACCCAGGCGGCGGCGATGCCCATGGCGGTGATATTGCCCAGGTGCCAGAAGGGCGGCGCGTCGGAGAAATTGAGGCTCAGGAACCCGACGATGGTGGTGAGGCTGGTGATGCTGACCGGCATGAAGTTGATGCGCACGCTCTCTTTCAAGGCGCTCAGCTTGTCCCGGCCCTCGCGCATGAGGCCGAACATGGACACCAGCAGGTGCACGCTGTCGGCGATGGCGAGCGTCATGATAATGGTCGGCGCGGTCACCGAGATCGGCGTCAGCTTGATGCCGAGATGCCCGGCCAGGCCCATGGCGGTGGCGGTGGACAGCCCGATGACCAGTACGGTGGTGAGCGTGCCGGCGAAACTGCGCAAGGCGAGCGCCATGGCCACGATCAGCAACAAATACATCAGCGGCACCAGGGTCTGGGCGTCGGTCTGGCCGGCCTCGGCGAAGGCATTGTTCAGCATGGACAGGCCGGACAGGGCCACGGTGAGATCGGGATAGCGGGCCTGCAGCTCGGCGGCGAGCCCGCGGGCGTAGGCCACGGCCTCGGGCACCTCCTTCATGTTGTCGATCTCTGGGTACTGGATGGTGACATTGATGCCGGTGGTGTCGGCGTCCGGGGAGAGCAGGTTGTCGCGCAACAGCGGTTCGGCCAGGGCCACCGCCTGCCGGCGGGCGAGCTGCTCGGGGGACAGTTGGACCCCGTCGCGCACCAGGTCCTCGACCGTGAGCTCGTCGCCCGCGGCCCAGGTGTGCTGGAAATTGCTCACCGAGTCGACGCGGATGGTATAGGGGATCTTCCAGGCCTCGGCCGTGAGCCATTCGATGGCCTCGGCCAGGCGCGGGGTCAGGACCTCGCCCTCGGCCGGCTGCAGCACGAACAGGATATTGTCGTTTTTGGTGTAGGTCTGCTGGAAGTTCTCAAACGCCGTCAGCTCCGGGTTCTCCTGGCTGAAGAACACCCGGTAGTTGGTGGAGAAGCCCAGGTGGCGGCCGCCGCTCGCCGCCAGCACCACGGTCAGCAGGGTGACGGCGATCACCAGCCATCGGTGCCGGATGATCCAGCCGGCGTAGCGCAGAGCCCATTGATCGAATCGTTCGCCCATGGTTCAGTCCTCATGTTGTTGTTGCCGGCCGGCCGGTCGTCCGGGCCGGGAAGTCGCGAAATCGAATGGCTTCACAGTCGATGGAACTACAGACCAACTGGTCTGTCTGAGGAGACTAGTACAGACCGACTGGTTTGTCTATACTTGGGGACACGAAAATATGCCCACGCCTGGAAAGGGTTCCTGACACGGGTTTCTCAGCGATCTTCCGGGGGCGGGCAGGGGGCAATGACCATGACGACGACACGCAATCCGGACCAGACGCGCGCGACCCTGCTCGACGCGGCCTTCGAGGAGATCTTCGAGCACGGTTTTCAGGGCATGCGCGTAGACGATGTGCTGGCGCGCGCCGGCCTGAAAAAGGGCGCCTTTTACCATCATTTTGAGAGTAAGCAGGCGCTCGGCTACGCGGTGCTGAACGAAATCATCGGCGGCTTTATCGGCAAGCGCTGGACCGAGGGCATGGTCCAGGGCGAGGACCCGATCCAGGCGCTGGAGGACGTCATCGATAAAATGGAGTCCTATGCCAAGCCGGGGAAACCCTTCTGCGGCTGCCCGCTCAATAACGTGGCGCAGGAGATGGCGCCGCTGGATGCGGGCTTCCAGGAACGCATCGAGCAGCTGTTCGAGGGCTGGATCGGGGTGATCGCCGAGGCCTTCGCCCGCGGGCAGGAAAACGGCACCATCAGGAAGGGGATCGATCCGCACGGGGTGGCGATGTTTGTGGTCGCGGCGATCGAGGGCTGTGTGGGGTTGACCAAGGCCTCGCAGGATCCCGGGACCTTTACGCGGTGCCGGGAGCAGTTGTCGGGGTATTTGGGGACGTTACGGCCGAATCCCTGATTTTTTACTTTCCTCGTTTGTGATCGCCTGCGGCGATATTAACTTCCATATTAACGGGCTTCCGCCCCCGTACGACGGGCTACTTTCTCTTGCTTGTCCAAGAGAAAGTAGCCAAAGAGAAGGACCCCCGAGCCCTCGCCGCGCTACCGCGCGGTCCCTTCCGTTCCTCGA
>CAMYII010000092.1:0-5178 GCA_947258385.1 Acidiferrobacterales bacterium | reverse complement strand
CCTCGCCGCGCTACCGCGCGGTCCCTTCCGTTCCTCGAAAAACCGGGGCGCTCGCTAACTCGGACCCAAACACTCAATTAAAAAGCAATTGAGCATTTGGGCTGCCTCGGCCAAGAGTTCGCGCTGATCCCGGTTTTTCTCCGGTACTCAGCGAGGGCTGACGGGATCTAAAATCTTGCCATGCCGACGTTTAGCGATCCGTCAGCGCCATTCGTTCAGCACCCCCGGCCTGCTTTTTTTTGGCTGTACATATAAATTTCATCTCTGGTTTGTGGTGCGATGTTTTAATGTTTTGGTCTCCAATATCTTACGGTCTATGTAATAATATTGTTTGTTTTTCGTGAGGTGATAGTCAATTTACCCGATGAAGCCTCAGAAAAAACGCCGTTGGCTCTACGCAAATGTTAGATTATGTAAACGATATTTATGAGCATAGATGAAGCGAAACAGCAGTTGTTTGATGAATATATCCGATGGCGCGAGCATGAGGGCAAGGATGTTATGGACCCACCCTTTGCATTTTATGGATGGGTATCACAAAACCGCGATGATCTCGTTGCGAATCTCAAAAAATTCTCATCCACCGGATATCAAGAAATTGTGTCATGGGCTAAGACATGGGAAAGATCAAGACGATAGTATTTTTCAAGTTATGAGGGGATCATTATACGGGGGATCGGCGTCAGGTTGTGCGATGACACATTATGCGCGATTCAAGAACTGACCACAAAATCTTCTGTTTGCCGTAGCATACGAAATTGTTCGAAAAACGGATTTAACAGACTTGCCCAAGAAACCCAAAAAGGACGAATTCCTACCCCTTGCCGAGGCGGCGAAGTATTGTACTTATGATACGGCGACACTTCGGAAGCTGGCGTGGGAGGGGAAGTTGAAGGCCAGTAAGTTTGGGAATACCTGGGGGACGACGCTGGCGGACATTGAAGCCTATCAATCACAAAAGACAGTCTTCGGGCGTAAAACCAATAAAGAAAGAGATTGACATTCCCACGTTTTTGTGGGAATGTTGTTCTGTTTGAAGTAATAGACTCACAAAAAGCATCGCCCCGAGGATGGGCTAACATCTCCGAGGCGACTAACCCCGAGCTTGATGTAACAAGACTCGGGGCTGCAGAGAGTATACACCACGCGTGAAGTGGGAGTGGAGGCAGCCCGTCGGCCTCCCGTGGATGGATGCATCGAAAGCGGCCCTGGGTTTTTCAGGGGCCGCTTTTTTTGTGGGCCGGAAGTAAATCCTTTAACAACAAAAAGGAGGTCCCGATGTCACCCGAGCAAAAAGACACCCGCGCACGCAAGATCCTCGCCCAAAAGCTCCGTCTGCTTCGCTTCACCCGCGGCTGGTCGCAGGAGGTCCTGGCCGAGGTGGCCGGGCTCCATCGCACCTACGTCAGCTCCATCGAGCGCGGTGAGCGCAACGTCAGCATTGATAACCTCGAAAAGCTCGCCGATGCCTTTGATCTCAGCGTCGCCGAACTCTTCCGCCGCCCGTCTCTGGAGGACATGAAAGACCGGCTCAAGGACCTCGGCATCGAAGAGCCGCGGGCTTATTATGGTCCGGTGGCGGTGGGGATGGTGCACTAACCTGTTAGGCTGCGAGGACAGGCTACCGCTGGCGGGTTCGGCACCTGCTAGCGGTCGCTGGTCCTCAATCGGCCTATTACACCGAGACAGCGTATTAGTAATCGTTGATGAGTGGTTGTTTGTGGAGCGGAAGAGGGTAAACTTTTGCACTAGACCCGTATTATAACCCGTAACTTAGTCCGTCTATATGTTAGCGCCACAATGAACATGAAAGTTCGCAAAACCACAACAGCTGACGTTGAGGCCGCGTGTGTTGTTCTTCGCCGCTCAATCACGGAGTGTTGTGTCGAAGATCACCGCAATGAGCCGGAGGTTTTGTCGGTCTGGCTGCGAAACAAAACTCCAGAAACTATCGCTGGTTGGTTTGCTGTACCCGAGAATTTCTCGGTTGTTGCCACTTCAGGTGAGCAGATTATTGGCGTCGGGTTGCTAACCGCAAAAGGTGAGCTTGCTCTCTGTTATGTGCTCCCAGAAGTCCGTTTTACAGGTGTAGGCAAATCTCTACTCCATGCGATGGAGTTACATGCAGTGCAAGCAGGGCTCACCGGGATTCACCTTAGTAGCACAGCTACGGCAAAGGCCTTTTACCTGCGTAATGGTTTTACGCCTAGTGGTGCACCCGAGGTAGAATTTGGCATCCAAGCATTCCCACTCACCAAACGGATTGGCGCAAACAACAGGTTTCAGGGGACGTCGGCGCCGCCGCGCCGCCGTCCCTGAACCCGAGCGTTATACATTTTAAGAGAAGGTAAATATGAGCAATCCTATCATCGCAGATAACAAACCGGTTAAGGTAAATCTTTCTAAAGGACAGGAATATCATTTTTGTACTTGTGGTAGATCTAAAAGCCAGCCCTTTTGCGATGGCTCACATGTGGGCACGTCTTTTACTCCAAGGGTCATTGTTCCAGATGAAGACGGCGATGCCTATTTATGCGCATGCAAACATACGGGAAATACACCTTATTGTGATGGGTCACATAAACAGTTTAGTGATGAACATGTTGGCAAAGAAGGTCCGGGGTTAGCGCTAAAATCTACAGAACTACCTGCTGCAATAGCAACACCTGAAGAACCTACGGTAGCTTTTATCCATCAGCTTGCTAGAGAAGGATTATCCAAATTAGGACATCACGGACCAATGACTTCTATGGGCGTTCCACGTGATGAACTACCACATTGGGATGACCTGCAAATAATGGCAGCTCAAATGGCAACTAAACCATTGATGGAAGACCAAGGTGTTGCTACTGAACTTATTATTGGGCCAGAAGCAAAAAAGCCTTTGAAATTGAAAATTCCTTTGTTTGTATCTGATATGAGTTTTGGCGCCCTGTCAGAAGAAGCAAAAATATCTTTAGCTAAGGGCGCAGAACTTGCGGGTACGGGTATTTGCTCAGGTGAGGGAGGTATGTTGCCTGAAGAGCAAGCGGAAAATTCCAGATATATTTATGAGTTAGCTAGTGCGGGCTTTGGCTATAAAGAAGAGTTGTTAAAAAAAGTACAAGCCTTCCACTTTAAAGGTGGACAAGGTGCAAAAACAGGTACTGGCGGCCACCTTCCTGGCAATAAAAACAGAGGTAAAATATCTCAAGTTAGAGGAATACCCGAAGGCCAGCCAGCAATATCTCCACCAACGTTCAAGGATCTTTCCGCTGCATCTGATTTTAAGCGCTTTGCAGATCGTGTCAGAGAAATTACTGGTGGTATTCCTATTGGTTTTAAGCTCAGTGCAAACCATATTGAAAAAGACATTCAATTTGCACTGGACGCCAGCGCCGACTACATTATTCTAGATGGCCGTGGTGGTGGTACGGGCGCAGCCCCTGAAATGTTTAGGAACCACATCAGCGTGCCGACCATTCCAGCGCTAGCACGAGCTCGTCGTTATCTTGATGAACAAGGTGCAAGTGGCCGTGTAACTCTTATTGTTACCGGTGGTTTACGTATCCCAATTGATTTTGTAAAAGCGCTGGCACTGGGTGCGGATGGCATCGCCATTTCAAATAGTGCTATGCAGGCAATTGGTTGTGTTGCAGCAAGAATGTGTAACACTAATAATTGTCCTGCAGGAATCGCCACTCAAAAAGAACACTTGCGTCAAAAGTTGAATATAGAAAAATCATCAACCCAGCTACATAACTTTTTTTATGCCTCTGTAGAATTGATGCAAGTAATGGCTCGGGCCTGCGGCCATGATGATTTAAATAAATTCAATAAAGATGATCTGGCAACTTGGCATCGTGAAATGGCTTTATTATCGGGGGTAACGTATTCTGGTTTCGCGAATCTAACGAGAAATTTATAACGAATAAGGGTAGATAGTAAGTATGATCCCTTTCTATAATTCGCAACTTAGGCCAGCTATATGTAGTTAGGAGTCGATAAGACGTAATGACAGATTCATATAAGAGAACGGATGCCACAGATTTGGCATACCTACAACAGCTCAAAACGATAGCAGGGATTGTGCTGCTCACCCTCGGTGTTTCAGGCGCGATCTGGATAGCACATGGGATCATTACACTCGGAACAGCTCCAGAGGACGTCCCGCTGATTAACATGTTCCTGACGTTCGACACAGAAGCGCGGACGATAGTCACCGCTAGTGGCAATATTGAGTTGCCGACGGGATTGTATTTTGCTGTGGCGTTTTTTCTGTATATTCTGGTTTTGGCAATCGCAGCCGGCGTCACGAAAGTGTTAATCACTTCGGGGGCACATCTTCTTCAGCATGAGCTCACGCCAGTACTGAATCGGTTTCGCGATGAAATCCGACGGTTCAAGGAGTACTGGGAGAGTCGAAGCGGCTGACTCTTAACGGAAAACCCGGGTCCAAGAACAATTGTTGCTAATATTTAGGAAAGACTGTTCTCTGATCTGAATCCCGGCCCGGCTCGGGGTCTTGCCGCTGCCCGCCTGCCTGGTTTGTCATTTCCTGGGCGTGAGCGCCGCTTTTTCCCTTCCATAGGTGTTATGCATTGTCTTGAATCGGGTGACGATCGGATGTCACCCGTCAACTCGCCGTTAAAGGCGGGCACATCATGTCTGTAGACGTTTGTCCCTTCTGCCACTGGAATAGCCGTCATGGAAAAACAAAAACGGGCACGGAGGCGGTTGGCGCAGAAGCTTCGCATGTTACGTCTGATCAAGGGTTGGTCACAGGAGGACCTGGCGGGGGCCAGCGGTTTACACCGGACCTATATCAGTTCCATCGAGCGCGGCGAGCGCAACGTCGGTCTGGATAACCTTGAAAAGCTGGCCGATGCCTTCGGCCTCAGCGTTGACGAGCTCCTGGTCGCGCCCGATGCCGCCAGCTTTGGTGAGCGGCTGCTCGAGACGCTGGCAAAGCTGATCCGCGCGCCCGAGGAGCGCACGCCTGGCAAAGATACTGAAAAGCGTCCCCCGGAGGAAAAGGAGCCCTGAGCATGTTGATACTCACCCGCAAACCCGGCCAGATCATCACGATCACCCCCGCCGCAGAGCCGGTCTGGGATTTTTGGACAGGTCGATAAGTGAAAAGGCCATCGGTATACTTTGCGCAGTTGGCGCAGGGAGACAGTGATGAGAAGACCCAGA
>CAMYII010000091.1 GCA_947258385.1 Acidiferrobacterales bacterium | reverse complement strand
TGCGGGCGTGAGCCGGTGGCCAGCACCAGGGTGGCATACGGCTGCGTGCGGCCCGTCACGTCGGTCACCGTCCTGGCTTGTCTGTCGATGGCGACCACGCGGTCAGCGGCGTCCGCTTCTACAGCGGCCACACCATTGAGTGCGACACCGTCGTGGTGGCCGCCGGCATCCGGCCCAATATCGAGCTGGCGCGCGCCGCCTGGCTCAGCGTCGGCCGGGGGGTCCGGGTGAACGATCATCTGCAGACCTCGGATCCCGATATCTATGCCGTCGGCGAATGCGTGGAGCACCGCGGCCGGGTGTACGGTCTGGTGGCCCCGGGTCTGGAGCAGGCCGCCGTCGCCGCGCATCGCATTCACGGTGGTCGCTCCCGCTACCGTGGTTCGAGCGCCGCCGCGCGCCTCAAAGTCGTGGGCTGCCCGGTATTCAGCGTGGGTCAAATCGACACCGACACCCCCGTGACCGGGCAGAGCGTGCTGACCTACGAGCGGCGCATCGACGGGGTGTATCGCAAGCTGGTGTTGCACAAAAACCGCCTGGTCGGCGCGCTCGGTATCGGCGAGTGGCCGGAGGCGAGCCGGGTGCAGGAGGCGGTCGGCCGGCGCCGGCGGGTGTACGCCTGGCAGAGGCGAAGGTTTTACCACTGCGGCCGCCTCTGGCGCCAGCCCGATGCGCAGCGCGTGGCGCAGTGGCCGGCCGGGGCGACGGTGTGCAATTGCACCGGCGTCACCCGCGGCACGCTCAGCGGGGCGGTGCGCGCGGGCTGCGCCACGGTCGAGGCCTTGGCCGCGCAGACCGGCGCCTCGACCGTGTGCGGTTCCTGCCAACCGCTGCTCGCCGACCTGCTCGGCCGGCCAGCGCCGGCCGCTCCCGCCACCCCGGCAAAGGCAGCGCCGGCGCTGCTCGGCGTCTCGCTCGCGGCCGCGGTGCTGGCGCTCCTTGTTTCGCTGATGCCGCCGGTGCCGGTGTCGCCGACCGTGCAGCAGGTCTGGCACCCCGAGGTGTTATGGACCGACGGGACCTGGAAGCAGGTCAGCGGCTACAGCCTGCTGACCCTCTCGCTCGTCGCGCTGCTGTTATCGCTGCGCAAGCGCTGGCCGCGATTCAACCTCGGTGCGTTTGCGCGCTGGCGTACGGTGCACGCCGTGCTCGGGGCGAGCGTCTTGCTCGTGCTGTTTGCCCACACCGGCCTTCGCCTGGGCGCCAATCTCAATTTCGCCCTGATGACGGTGTTTCTCGGCCTGGCGCTGGCCGGCGCCGCGGCCGGCGCGGTGACGGCGCTGGAGGCGCGGGTCGGCGGCGTGCTCGCCCGCCGCCTGCGATCCTGGAGCAATTGGGTGCATCTGCTGCTGTTCTGGCCGCTGCCGGTGCTGCTCGGCTTTCACATTGTCTCGGTGTACTACTTCTGAGGCGCGCATGGCGACACAACGCACGAAACGCATGCTGATCTGGTCGTTGTGGGGCGCGATGACGCTCGCGGCGGCCGCCTACCTGGGCTTTGCCTTGTGGTTCGGGGAGGACAAAAGCGTGTATCTCATCGGCGAGGCGACGCACGGGCATTACCAGATCGAGCTCGCCTGTGACGCCTGCCACGGCGAGGCCTTTGCCGGCATGCCGGCCTTGCAGAAATCCTGTGTGCGCTGCCACGGCGAGGAACTCAAGGCCGTGGATGACTCGCACCCGAAGAGCAAGTTCACCGACCCGCGCAACGCCGATCTGCTGGCGGTGCTCGACGCACGCCTGTGCGTGAGCTGCCACCAGGAACACCAGCAGGAACGAACCCGCGCCATGGGCGTCACCCTGCCGGACGATTACTGCTTCCGCTGTCACCAGGACATCGGCGAGGACCGCCCCAGCCACCGCGAGCTCGCGTTCGACACCTGCGCCAGCGCCGGTTGCCACAACTTTCACGACAACAGCGCCTTGTACGAGGATTTTCTGGTCAAGCACCTCGATGAGCCGGACACCCTGACTGAGGCGCGGGTCATGCGGCGCAACACTTCGCAGTTTCTGCGCGAGACCGCCGCGCAGCCGGTCGTGGCCCTGGGCCTCGAGGACCAGGACGCGCCCGCGGGCACGGCGCTTGATCTTAAGGTCACGCGCGACTGGGCGCGCACCGCGCACGCCGGCGCCGGCGTGAACTGCTCCGACTGTCATGAGCCCAAGGGCGCGGACGGAAAGGCCATGGCCTGGCGCGATAAGCCCGCTTACTCGGTCTGCACAGATTGTCATGAAGGCGAAGTGCAGGGCTTTACCGGCGGCCGGCACGGCATGCGCCTGGCGCAGGAGCTGCCCACCATGCGACCGGCGCTGGCGCGTCAGCCGATGAAGTCCGATGCCCATGACAAGCCGCTCGGCTGCGCGAGCTGTCACGAGGCCCACACCTTCGATACGCGGCGCGCCGCGGTCGACGCCTGTCTCGGCTGCCACGACGACAGACATACGCTCGCCTACCAGGCCTCCCCCCATTTTCGCGCCTGGCAGGCAGAGCGCGACGGCGGGGCGCCGCCGGGGACCGGTGTGTCCTGCGCCACCTGCCATCTGCCGCGGGAGGCGCACCGCGAGCAGGGCCGGCAGCGGGTGCGGGTGCAGCACAACCAGAACCTGAACCTGCGGCCCAATGAAAAAATGATCCGCGGGGTGTGCATGAGCTGCCACGGCCTGGGTTTCTCGATCGACGCCCTGGCCGACGAGGCGCTTATCGATAACAACTTCAATGGCCGGCCGGCGCGCGCGGTGGAGAGCCTGGAATGGGCCGAGCGGCGGATGAAACAAAAGCCCGCGAAAGACGAGTCGCGCGCGGCGAGCACGAATCAACCCATGGCAACGTTTCAACCTTAGATACCTTTAGACATACAAGGAGACACTCGATGAAAAACGCACGACGTAGTTATTACTCACTCACCCTGGGCGCACTGGCGATGCTCGTCATCGCCGGTTGCAGCAGCGAGGCCTCGATCGGGGGCATCAGCCCACAGAAGATGGCCGACAGCCTGCACGCCGTCATGGAGGCCGACCGCACCGTGTATACGCGCCTGATCGTCAATCGCCTGCAGAACGAGGAGAAGGTCATCAAGGCGAGCGAGCACTGGAAGGACGACAAGGCGCTGGTGCTCCCGGCGCAGATGTTCCGCTTCGGCGCGGAGCGCGTGGCCGAAAACGAGGCGGGGTTCAGTTATTCGCTGCAATCCCTTTGGCCGGTCAACAAGCAGAACGCGCCGAAGACCGAGGCGGAGAAGACGGGCCTGAAGTTCATCGCCGAAAATCCCGGCAAGAACTACTACACCGAGGAAAAGCTCGGCGGGGTTAATTACTTCACCGCGGTCTATCCCGACGTGGCGGTCGCCCCCGCGTGCACCACCTGCCACAACAAGCACAAGGACAGCCCGCGCAGCGACTTCAAGATCGGCGAGGTCATGGGCGGGGTGGTCATCCGCATCCCGCTCGAGAAATCGTGATCACCGAAGAGCATGGCATTCATTTTCTAATCCTAGACAACCCTTGATGCAACGACGGAGGAACGCAACATGACACCCACACAGATCAAACTGGTGCAGGACAGCTTCGAGCAGGTCGTGCCCATCGCCGATCAGGCGGCGGCCATGTTCTACGGCAGGTTGTTCGACATCGATCCCGAGCTGAGGTCGCTGTTCAAGACCGACCTGAGCGAGCAGGGCCGCAAGCTCATGACCATGATCCGCACCGCGGTCAATGGCCTCAATAACCTGGATGCGATCGTCCCGGCGGTGCAGGCCCTCGGCCGCCGGCACGTGGAGTACGGGGTGGTAGACGCCGATTATGACAGCGTCGGTGAGGCCCTGCTTTGGACCTTGGAGCAGGGACTGGGTGAGGCCTTCACTTCGGAGGTCAAGGAGGCCTGGACACAGACCTATAACCTGTTGGCCGGCGCGATGAAGGACGCGGCCGCGCAAGTGGCGGCGGCTTGATGTGATCGCCTGCGCGACGCGCATGGATGCGCGAGTGCCGCGGATGCAGGGATGCATGGGAGCGGCCGACATTAAATGCTACTAACGGGGTTCCGCCCCCGTACGACGGGCTACTTTCTCTTGCTTGTCCAAGAGAAAGTAGCCAAAGAGAAGGACCCCCGAGCCCTCGCCGCGC
>CAMYII010000090.1 GCA_947258385.1 Acidiferrobacterales bacterium | reverse complement strand
GGATGTGGAGATCCAGCATGAACTGAATGAGCGCCCGGTGCAGGCGCGCGAGCGGACCCGTTAACATGCTGAAGCGCGAACCGGTGAGCTTGGCCGCGGTCTCGAAATCCAGCATGCCCAAGGCACCGCCGAGATCCACATGGTCTTTGGGTTCGAACTCGAAGGTCGGGGGCTCGCCCCAGCGCCTGACCTCCACGTTGTCGGCCTCTTCGCTACCGGGCGGGACGCTTTCGTGCGGCAGGTTGGGAATATCCATGAGCATCTCATCGAGCGCCTGCTGGATCACGCCGAGCTCGTGTTCGGACTGTTTGAGCGCCTCGCCCAGGCTCGCGACCTCGTCCATCAACGCGGCGACGTCACCGCCCGATGCCTTGGCCTTGCCGATGGCCTTGGATTTGGTGTTGCGCTCGCTCTGCAGCGCCTGCGTCTTGACCTGCACCGCCTTGCGGCGGGCCTCGAGCTCGTCGAGCCGGGCGGTATCCAGCGTATAACCGCGCAGCGCCAGCCGCGCGCTGATGCCCTTGATATCGGAACGGATAAGTTTTACATCGATCATTTACACTACCCTAACTTGCATCATTGACCTGCGCCTCCCAGCTCACAACATGACCCGGCTCCAGCATCGCGTCGAGGTGCTCCAGGATACGCGCCACCTTGGCCGGTTCATCGAAGAACTCGATCACCACGGGCAGGTCCATGGACAGATCCAGCAGGCTGGAAGAATGCATCTTGCCGGATTTGCCAAAGCCGGAAATGCCGCGATACACCGTGACCCCGCGCACCTTTTCTTCATCATGCAGTTTCGCCAGCAGTGTATCCAGACGGCCCTCGGCCTCGGTCAAATACACCCTTACCATGATAACGTCAGCTATCGCCATTATTGTCTCCCCCATAACACGCCCAGCCACGCGGCCGCGACGCACAGTGTCACGCTCAACAGGATATTGAGCAGCGCCCGCACAACGGCGCCCTGTTCGAGCAGATTGATGGTTTCAACGGAAAACGTCGAAAACGTGGTAAACCCGCCGAGCACACCGATGAGGATCGCGGCCCGCCACACGGCATCGACCGCCAGCCGCTCCAGCAACAGTACGAACAAATAACCCATCAGCAGCGAGCCCATGACGTTGACGACCAGCGTTCCATAGGGAAAGCCGCGGCCGAGCACGGCGTGAACGGCGATCGAGACCCAGTAGCGCAATAAGGCGCCGAGGGCACCGCCCGCGGCGATGGCAATCACCTGTGCCAATCGCAATGCTCCCCGCGGTTGTTGTTGTTCGCCATGCCGGTATCAGTACGGTCGTGCGCGACTCGCTTAGCGCTGACTATTTTCCATGCTTCTTGTCAAGCGCGCGCAGATGCGCCAGGCGTTCGGCGATGCGCTGCTCCAGGCCCCGGTCCACCGGCCGGTAATAGCGTCTGTCCTTCAGCGCTTCCGGAAAATAGTGCTCACCGGCCACATAGCCTTCCGGCTCGTCATGGGCATAGCGGTAGTCCTTGCCATAGTCGAGTTGCTTCATGAGCCGGGTCGGTGCATTGCGCAGATGCAGCGGCACCTCCAGGCTGCCATGCCGGCGGGCATCGTCCATGGCGGCGTTGAAGGCCTTGTCCACGGCATTGCTCTTGGGCGCGCAGGCCAGATAGACCACCGCCTGGGCGATGGCGAGCTGGCCTTCCGGGCTGCCGAGCCGCTCCTGGGTATCCCAGGCGTTGAGCGCCAGCGGCAGGGCGCGGGGATCGGCATTGCCGATGTCCTCGCTTGCCATGCGCACCACGCGCCGCGCGATATAAAGCGGGTCACAACCCCCGTCCAGCATGCGCGCCAGCCAGTACAGGGCGGCGTCCGGGTCGGAACCGCGCACCGACTTGTGCAGCGCCGAGATCTGGTCATAGAACTGCTCGCCGCCCTTGTCGAAGCGGCGCCAGCCGCCGGCGGCGACCGCCTCCACCAACTCGGCGGTGATCTCGGTCTCCGCCAGATCGGCGGCCATCTCCAGCAGGTTCAAGGCGCGGCGGGCGTCGCCGTCGGCCAGCTGTTCCAGCAAGGCGCGGGCCGATTCGCCCATCGCGAGCTTGCGCGACCCCAGGCCCGCCTCTTGATCGGCCAGCGCGCGCTCGATAATGCCGCGAATCTCCTCGGCCTGCAAAGGCTTGAGCACATACACACGCGCGCGTGAGAGCAGCGCGTTATTGAGCTCGAAGGAGGGATTCTCGGTGGTGGCGCCGATAAAGGTCAGCGTGCCGTTTTCCACATGCGGCAGAAAGGCGTCCTGCTGGGCCTTATTGAAGCGGTGCACCTCGTCGACGAACAGCACCGTCGGACGGCCCTCGGCCAGGGCCTGCCGGGCGGCGTCGACCGCGGCGCGGATTTCCTTCACGCCGGCCAGCACCGCCGAGATGCTGAGAAACAGGGCGTCGGCCTGACGCGCGATCAGACGCGCGAGCGTGGTCTTACCGGTGCCCGGTGGACCCCAGAAGATCATGGAGTGCAGGATGCGGTCCTCGATGGCCCGTCTCAAGGGCTTGCCGGGGGCAAGCAGATGGCCCTGGCCGGCGAAGTCATCGAGGCATTGCGGGCGCAACCGGTCGGCCAGCGGCCGCCACGGCGCGGCGCCCGCTTGTGAGAAAAGGTCGTTTGCCGCTTCGGTCATCCCGGCTATCGCGACGGCTTATTGCCCAACGACATCGACGCCCTGCGGGACCTTGAAGCGAAATTTGCCGGGATCGATTTTTTTATTCTCCTTCGCCTCGCTCAAGGTCAGGCGCGTGGTCTGATCAAAGCTGTCGATCATCTCCAACACCCGGATGCGGCCGTTTTCGAAACCAATGCGGATATCCTCGAAGCCGCCGTCCTTTTTCTTGGGCATCATCTGGGTCCACTCAAGGCTGCCCTGCCGGCCCAGGGGCTTGACCGTGAAGTTGTCTTTCAGCCGCCCGCGGCCCGCCATCAGGATCGCCGGGGTGTACCCCAGCGCACCGGTCGTGGGCCGCACGGTGACCTGCTGCAGCTCCACGTCATAGGACCAGACCTTCTCCCCGTCGCCGACGATATGCTGCTCAAAAGGTTTGTCATAGTGCCAGCGGAATTTGCCCGGGCGCTCGATCCACAAATTGCCCGAAGACTCCTGGATCAGATTGAGCCCCTCATCGAGCACCACCTGGTCGAAGTGCGCGCTGTAGGTCTTCACATCGCGGAAAAAGCGCTGCAGGCTGTCTTTCTTGGCGGCCAGGGCCGGCGCCAGGCTCAGGCCGGGCAACAGCAACAACATAATAATCAATCTTTTCATCGCAAAAAAACCTCTTATACAGACGGTGGTGGCGGCGCCAGCACCTCTCGGCTCCCGTTCGGCTGCAGCGGACCGACCACACCGGCCTCCTCCATCTTTTCAATCAAGCGGGCGGCACGATTGTAGCCGATGCGCAGCCGCCGCTGCACCCCGGAGATTGAGGCGCGCCGGGTTTCGGTCACGATCGCCAGCGCCTCGTCGTACAGCGGGTCGGATTCCGCGTCAGGGCCGCGGCCGGTGCCGGGCATACCCACCGCCCCGCCCTCGTCGACGACGTCGCTCAGGATCTCCTGGTTGTAGATCGGCGCGCCACTCTTTTTCAGCTGCTTGACCACTTTGTGCACTTCGTGGTCGTCGACGAAGCTGCCGTGTACCCGCAGCGGCACGCCCTGCCCGGGCGGCAGGAACAGCATATCGCCATGCCCCAGCAGCTGCTCCGCGCCCATCTGGTCGATGACGGTGCGCGAATCCACCCGCGAGGACATCTGAAAGGCGATGCGCGCCGGGATATTGGCCTTGATCAACCCTGTGATCACGTCCACCGACGGTCGCTGGGTGGCGACGATGAGGTGCAGACCGGCGGCCCGCGCCTTCTGCGCCAGGCGCGCGATCAGCTCCTCGACCTTTTTGCCGACCACCAGCATCAGGTCGGCCAGCTCGTCGATGACGATGACCACATAAGGCAGCGGCCTCAATGGCGGCGTTTCTTCTTCCGCGACCGGCGCATACAGGGGATCCGGGATCGGGCGTCCGGCCTGCTCGGCCTCGGTCACCTTGCGGTTGTAGCCGGCGATGTTGCGCACGCCCAGCATCGCCATCACCCGGTAGCGCCGCTCCATTTCGGCGATACACCACTTGAGCGTGTTGGCGGCCTTCTTCACATCGGTCACCACCGGCGCCAGCAGGTGCGGAATCCCCTCATAGACGGCGAGCTCCAGCATCTTGGGATCGATCATGATCAGGCGCAACTGCTCGGGTGTGGCCTTGTAGACCATGCTCATGATGAGCGCATTCAGGCACACGGACTTACCCGAACCCGTGGTCCCGGCGATCAGCAGGTGCGGCATCTTGCCCAGATCATCCACCACCGGCTTGCCGCTGATGTCCTTGCCAAGGGCCAGCGTCAGCGGTGAGAGCTGCTGCTCGTATTCCTCGGCGGACAGGGCCTCACGCAGGCGCACGATTTCGCGCACCTCGTTGGGCACCTCCAGGCCGACGACGGCCTTGCCGGGAATGTTTTCCACCACCCGCAGGCTCACCACGGACAGGGACCGCGCCAGGTCCTTGGCCAGGTTGGTGATCTGCGCGGCCTTGACTCCGGGCGCGGGCTCGATCTCGAAACGGGTGATCACCGGCCCCGGATGCACCGCCACCACCTGCACCTCGATGTTGAAATCCAGCAGCTTCTTTTCCACCAGCCGCGACATGCCCTCCAGCGACTGCCGGGTAAACGAGGGCTTCTTGTGCTCCTCGGGCATGTCCAGCATGGACAAGGGTGGCAGCTCGCCCCCGACCGGCGCCTCGAACAGCGGGACCTGTTTCTCCCGTTCGCCGCGCTCGCTGGGCTTGACCCGCGTGAGCGCCGGCTCGATGCGCGGGACCGGATGGGTGGCCAGTCTTTTGGCCTCGACCGCCACGGTCACGCGCCGCGCGCGCCGCGCGCGCAGGCCCGCCAGATAATCCAGGAACGTCGCCAGCAGCGACTGCACCTGCGCGACGGCCTGCAGCGTCAGCCAGCCGACCATGTCCATGACCCGCAGCCAGGACACACCGGTGAACAGGGTGACGCCCGCCAGGAACAGGCCCAGCAGGAAAATCGTCGCGCCGACAAAACTGAAGGCCGCCAACAGGCCCTCGCCGACGACATCCCCCAGGAGCCCCCCGCTGCTGAACGGCGCCGCGCCGCTCAGCGCGCTGAAATGCAACACCATCAGGCCACAGCCACCAAACAGCGTGAGGGCGAAGCCCACGCCCGCCACCAGCTTGTGACGCATATCGGGCGGAGTCGGGTCCTTGCGGTGCTGGTACACCTGCAGGCCGGCGTAGGCCACCATGACCGGGATCATGTAGGAGAAATAACCGAAGAGGTTGAACAGCACATCGGCCAGCCAGGCCCCGAAGGGCCCGCCGAAATTGACCACGGTCCCGACGGGGCTGCTGTGGGACCAGGACGGGTCGGCCGGGCTGTAGGTCCACAGCGCAACCAGCAAATACAGCGCGATCGCGCCGAAGATATAAAGCGCCGCCTCGCGCAACATACGGATCATGCGCGGGGCAAGCGGTGGTCGCGGTTCTTTTTTGCGCGTCGCCTGGAGCAAATCGGTTTCTCTCCTAAGATCTTAAAAACAAGCCAATTTTCCCTTTTTATCGGCACCAAGCCAAGCGCCGGCGGCGCTTTTTTACGCTGCCAGGGCCTGCGCCACCACCGGGTGGACGATCCTGCCCCCGGCGACGTTGATCCCGGTCGCCAGCACCGGATCGGCGAGTCCGCCCTCGCCCGCCAGGCGCAACACGTAGGGCACGAGCTCCGCGGACAGCGCCTGGGAGGCGGACCGGGGGACGGCCCCCGGCATATTGGTCACGCCGAAATGCACCACGCCCGCTTCGATATAGGTGGGACTGGTGTAGTCAGTCGGACGGATGGTCTCGATACACCCCCCCTGATCGACCGAGATATCGATGATCACGCTGCCCGGCCTCATCTGCCGGACCAGGTCCGCGCTGACCAGATGCGGGGTGCGGGCGCCGGGGATCAGCACCGCGCCAATCAGCAAATCAGCCTCACACACGACCCTGGCGCGCAGCTCGGCGTAGGAGGGCAAGGCCGTGACATTGGCGCCCAGCCCGTGCATGCGCTCCAGGCTCTGGCGACTCAAGGCGAAGACCGTGACCTCGGCGCCGAGGGCGGCGGCCACGGCCGCGGCATTGCCGCCGGCGGTGCCCGCGCCCAGGACCACGACCTTGCCGCGCTCGGCCGCCGGCAGGCCGCCCAAGAGCACCCCGCGGCCGCCCTGCGGGCCGTGCAGCAGCGTGGTGCCGATCTGGGTCGCCAGCCGCCCGGCGATATCGCTCATCGGCGCGAGCAGCGGCAGCCCGCCCCTGGCCTCAACGGTCTCGAAGGCGACTGCCGTGAGGCCGGTTTCCTGCAGCGCCCGGGCAAGCCCGGGGTTGGCGGCCAGATGCAGGTAGGAAAACACAATGTGGTCCTCGCGCAGCAAGCCGTATTCGGCCGGCACCGGTTCCTTGACCTTGAGCACCATCCTGGCCTCGGCGTAGAGCTCGGCGGCGTCTTGCACCAGGCGCGCGCCGGCCTGCACATAATCGCTGTCGGCATAACCACTGCTGACGCCGGCACCGGCCTGCACGATGACCTCATGCCCCCGCGCCACCACCTCGCCGACCGCCGGCGGTATCAGCGCCACCCTGCCTTCCAGGGGCTTGACCTCTTTGGGAATACCGATGCGCATAGACCCTCCTTTGCCGCTCGGGAACCATTAGCGTAACATAGGTCAAAATATGACTTAATGACACGCGAACTCCGGTATTGAGTTTAAGCCCACCGGTTCCAGGTCGTTTCCTGTTGGTTCCCCCTATAGCGAGGAGTACGTAAAGACATGGCAGAGGTAAAACATGCGCGGGTGCTGATTCTGGGGTCAGGACCCGCCGGCTATACCGCGGCGGTCTATGCCGCGCGCGCGAACCTGAACCCCGTGCTGATCACCGGCCTGGAGCAAGGCGGCCAGCTGATGACCACGACCGATGTGGACAATTGGCCGGGGGACATCGAGGGGCTGCAGGGACCGGACTTGATGGAGCGCATGCGCCGGCACGCCGAGCGTTTCAACACCGAGATCGTTGTCGACCACATCAACAAGGCGGAGTTGCAGCAACGGCCGCTGCGCCTGACCGGGGACAACGGGGTATACACCTGTGATGCGCTCATCATCGCCACCGGGGCCTCCGCCAAATACCTCGGCCTGCCGTCGGAAGAGGCCTTCAAGGGCAAGGGGGTCTCCGGGTGCGCCACTTGCGACGGGTTTTTTTATAAAGGCCAGGACGTGGCGGTCATCGGCGGCGGCAATACCGCGGTCGAAGAGGCCCTGTACCTGGCAAACATCGCCGCACGGGTCACTGTGGTCCACCGCCGCGATGAGTTTCGCGCCGAGGCCATCCTCATCGACCAGATCATGGAGAAGGCCAGAACCGGCAAACTCGATATCGAATGGAACAACCAGCTCGACGAGGTGCTGGGCGATGCCAGCGGCGTCACCGGCATCCGCCTGCGCGACAATGCGGGCACCACCAAGGAGCTCGCTGTCAGCGGCGTTTTCATCGCCATCGGCCACAAACCCAACACGGATCTGTTCGCTGGCCAATTGGAGATGGAAAACGGCTATATTGTTAGTCAGTGCGGCAGATCCGGCAACGCGACGGCGACCAGCATCGAAGGGGTGTTTGCCGCCGGCGACGTGCAGGACCATGTCTACCGGCAGGCGGTGACCTCGGCCGGTACCGGCTGCATGGCGGCCCTGGATGCCGAGCGTTATCTGAAGTCTTTGAAGTAGCCTGTCCCGGCGGGTTCACCCGCACGCGGGCAGGCACAGACCGCAGCCATGAGCAAGAAACGCGACCACGAGGACAAGACGAAAGAACTGTTTCGCGAGGCAACGCGGGACGCCCGCCCGTTGCGCCAGGACCGCGTCGCCCCCTACCGGCAGCGGCGCAGACCCATCCCCGAGCAGTCCCTGCGCGACCAGCGCGAGGTCATGGACCGGCTGCTGAGCGATCCTTACGTCTCGCCGGAGAGCGAGACCGGTGAGGAACTGGTGTTCGCGCGCCCCGGGGTGCAGCACAATGTGATGCGTAAATTCCGGCGCGGCCAGTTTGCCATTGAGGCGGAACTGGATCTGCACCGCCTGACGGCGGCGGAGGCCCGGGAACAGCTCGCCGCCTTTCTGCGCACGGCCGGGGCGCAGGGGCGACGCTGCGTGAGAATTATCCACGGCAAGGGCCTGGGCTCGGCCGGCGGCCTGCCGGTGTTGAAAACCAAGGTGAATCACTGGCTGCAGCAGTGGGACGAGGTGCTGGCGTTTTGCTCGGCGCAGCCCAAGGACGGGGGTACCGGGGCCGTATATGTGCTGCTGAAGCGAAAATAATACACACGCAGCACCGTCTTCCGGGCCGTCACTGACGATCCGGCAACAAACTCTGACTGGCCCCAGCCGTGCTTGCTATCTATGCCTGATCCTGATTCCGCCGAGGAAATACAGCACCCCAAGTATGACGAGCAAGCCGGTAAAAATCAGGCCCATGACCATGAAAAAGTGTTCCATTGACTTTCTCCGGCATCTGAGCCCTTAGGCTACGCCCTTTGACTGACGTTGCCTAGCCCCAATAGTGCACCAGGCCAGCGGGAAATAGGAAAAATCATCGTTGTATTGAGGTAGTGATGGGTATATCAGCCATTGGCGAGATGTCCCAGACAAGCCTATCCGGTTTTTCGCGGGTTCTGAGCGTCTATTTTGAACGAACGGCCTGTCAGCATCGCGACGGCGATGTGCCGTACAGGGAAGTACCAATGCCGCGGCGCCCCTGGAGGGGCAAGAGCGGCGTGCCGTACAGGGAAGTACCAATGCCGCGACGCCCCTGGAGGGGCAAGAGCGGCGTGCCGTACCTGGAGGTACGTACCCCATGCCGCGACGCCCCTGGAGGGGCAGCAGCGGCCCTTTTCGGCCGTTCGCCCTCAGCCCTGCGCCAACAACCGGATCCTGATGCAACATTGGGGCTAACCCCTTCGTGCCGAAAACCATGTGTGCGCCGCCGGCCGCGATGCGCCTGCGCCGAAAACAGCGGCAGGGACCGCCGCTTACCCCGGAGCCGGCCGGCCCGTTGCCGTTTCCAACAAGACGACCGCATGGGCCGCGATGCCCTCCTCCCGGCCGGCGAAACCCAGCCGCTCGGTGGTGGTGGCCTTGATGTTTACGCGGTCTTCCGCCAGACCCAGGTCGGCGGCGATATTGGCGCGCATTTGTTCGACGTAAGGCAACAGTCTCGGCGCCTGGGCGATGACGGTGCTGTCGACATTGGCGATCTGCAACTGCTTATCAATAAGGGTATCCCTGACCCGGCCCAGCAGGACCCGACTGCTGATGCCTTGATACTGGGGATCACTGTCGGGAAAATGCCGACCGATGTCGCCGAGGCCGGCGGCGCCGAGGCAGGCATCGCAAATGGCATGGATCAGCACGTCGGCATCGGAATGGCCGGCCAGACCTTTGGGATAGGCAATACGCACACCACCCAGGATCAAGGGTCGTCCCGTTGCCAAGGCATGGACATCATAACCATGTCCGATGCGCATCACGGGCCCTCCATTTGCTGTCGCTTGATAAATAATTCCGCCAAGGCGAGATCCTCCGGCAAGGTGATCTTGATATTATCCGCGCGCCCCGGAACGACACACGGCTTACCGCCCAGATACTCAATGGCCGAGGCCTCATCGGTCACCGCCGCCCCCGCCGCCAGGGCCTGCGTCAACGCCGCAGTGAGGAGATCAATCTGAAATATCTGGGGTGTGAGCGCCCGCCACAGGCCCGCGCGCGGCACGGTTTCGATCACATGATAGCCCGCATCAACGCGCTTGACCGTATCGGCCACCGGCGCCGCCAGCAAGGCGCCGGACGGAGAGCCCGCCATCGCGGCCACCAGCTTGTCGATATCCCCGCAGGTGACGCAGGGCCGCGCCGCGTCGTGCACCAGCACCCAATCCGCGGGCCCCGCCCGACCCGCCAATGCCCGCAGCCCATTGAGCACGGTCTGGGCGCGCTCCGCGCCCCCGGTAAATGTGCCGATGATCTTATTTAGACGGGTAAGCTCCTGATCCAGCGCCGGCCAATACGGGTCTTGGGAGGCAACACCGACCAGCACGCCGTGCACGGCATCGCAGGCGCACAAACGCTCAAGGGTGTGAACAATGACAGGACGCCCGGACAGCGGCAGGTACTGTTTCGGGCAGGCTTCGCCCATCCTCGCCCCGGTCCCAGCGGCCGGTACCAGGGCCCAAATCCGGGATGGGCGCGACAATGCAGTTCCTTAAGAAAATGCTACAAAAACGGGTCCGTCTGCTGCACCTAGGCGGCGACTACGCCCACCTGATTGAGGATCTTGTTGGCCGCTGCCTCCGGGGCGATGCCCTGCACGATAGCGACTTCATTCGCCAGATGGGCGCGCGCGGTCTCCAGCAACATCGCCTCTTCGAACGACAGACCGCTCTGGTTCTTCCAGCGTAACAAGTCACGCACGACCTCGCCTAACTCCAGGCAGGAACCTTTATTGATCTTGCGTTCCAGCTCCTTGCACCGTTCCGTCCAGTTGCCACCGGTGACCCGACGCGCGGGCTTGGATGACAGTACCTTGTAGAGATCCTTGAGCTTCCTGCAATTCACCAACGGCCGTATTCCGGTCTTATGAATGCTCTGCAGCGGGACCTTGACGATCATGCCGCTGTCGCGGATGCGGATCACATAACAGGAGTCGAACTGTCCGCCGATAAAGATATCCTCCACCGCTTCGATTCGGCCGACGCCGGCTGCGGGATAGAATACGGCGTCTCCAAGTTTGAACATTGCGACTTTCTTTTTCATTCTCACCTCCGTTTTTGGAGAGTACCCTCGCAGTTACTGAGGCAATTTAGCGGTTTCCATTAAATTACCGACCTAAGTATAGGAATAATGGACGCTTTTTCAAGTATAGACTGTATTTTATTTTATTTAGGTTAAAATATGTAAATTTTTCCGTAGATTATGCCGCAATCCACCACCACCAGGGCCGAAAACGGGGCGCCGTCCCCGCTCGAACCGCCGCTGCCTGGGCGGCCACGGGCGTGCCTGCGTTGGAGCCGGCTCTACGGCAGCGCCCGCGGCCTGGCCATCGTGCAGGCCGCACGGCGGGCCTCCGGTCCCGTGCTGGTGATTACCGCGGATGTGCGCGGAGCCCTGCAGATCGAGCAGGAACTGCGGTTTTTCGCCGCGGCGGACGCCGGCCTGCCGATCCTGCCGTTCCCGGACTGGGAATCCCTGCCCTATGACGCGTTCTCGCCCCACCAGGACATCATTTCCCAGCGCCTGGAGGCGCTGTCCCGCCTGCCGGCCCTGGAGCACGGCATCATCCTGGCGGCGGCCGGCACGCTGATGCACCGACTGGCGCCGCTCGAATACGTGAGCGCCCATAGCTTCATGCTGGCCAGGGGCGAGCGTCTCGATGCGGCCGCTTTTCGCGCAAGGCTGGCCACCGCCTCCTACCAGGCCGTGAGCCAGGTGATGCAGCCGGGCGAGTACGCGATTCGCGGCGGGCTGATCGACCTGTTTCCCATGGGCAGTGACAGGCCCTATCGCATCGATTTGTTCGGTGAGGAAGTCGAATCGATACGGGAGTTCGATCCGGATACCCAGCGCTCCGGCAAAACGCTCGAGGCGGTCGAACTGCGGCCCGCCCGTGAGGCCCCCATGACCGACAACGCCAAACAACGTTTCCGGCAGGCGTTCCGGGCCACTTTTGAGGGCGATCCACAGCGCGTACCGCTGTATCGCGATGTCAGCAACGGCATACACCCGCCGGGCGTTGAATATTACCTGCCGCTGTTCTTTGAGACGACCGCGAGTTTTTTCGACTACCTGCCGGCCGCGACCGTGTGCATCCTGGATCAGGCCGTGTGGCCGGCAGCGCAGACCTTCCAGAGTGAGGCGCAGGAGCGCTACGAGCAACTGCGCCATGACACCGAACGGCCGATCCTGCCGCCGACACAGCTTTTTATCGACGCCGGCGAGCTGCGCGAGCGGCTACGAGCGCACGCGCGCATTGAATTGCTAGCCTTCAAGGCAGACGAGTCGGAGACAACCGCGGACCATAATGAGCTATTTGCGGCCGCCGCCATGCACGCCTTTGATGCAGAACCGCCGCCGCAGCTGCCGGTTGACCCTCGCGCGGACGCGCCTTATGCCGGGTTGGTCGATTATTTAAAGCGCGCCTCCGGTCGGATACTGCTGGTTGCCGAGACCCTGGGAAGGCGCGAGACGCTGCGCGGACTGCTGCAGGAACACGGTGTCCACCCCACGATGACGCCCGGGTGGGCGGACTTCATCGATACCGATATGCACCTTGGCCTGACCGTGGGCGAGCTGGAGCGCGGGCTGCTGCTACGTCAGCCGAGTGTCACTGTTATCACCGAATCACAGCTCTACGGCGAGCGCGCGGCGCAGCGGCGGCGGCGGACACGCCGTGGGCCGGCGCCGGAGGCGGTTATCCGCAGTCTGGCGGAACTGAAACCGGGCGACCCGGTGGTGCATGAAGATCACGGCGTAGGCCGTTACCTGGGCCTGCAGACGCTGGACGTGGGCGACGGACCGACCGAATTCCTGACGCTGGAATATGCCGGCGGCGACAAGCTTTATATCCCGGTGGTCGCGCTGCACCTGATCAGCCGCTACACCGGCACCGACGCCGAGCACGCCCCCCTGCATAAACTGGGCGGCGAGGCCTGGGAACGCGCCAAGCGCCGGGCGCAGAAAAAGGCCCACGACGCGGCGGCCGAATTGCTGAAGATCTACGCCATGCGGGCGGCGCGCCAGGGACACGCCTTCCCGGTTCACAGCACGGCCTACGACGCCTTTGCGAGCCAATTTCCGTTCGAGGAAACACCCGATCAATACCGCGCCATCGAAGAGGTGCTCGCGGACATGGCATCGGCAAAATCCATGGAACGTCTCGTGTGCGGGGATGTCGGCTTCGGCAAGACCGAGGTCGCACTGCGCGCCGCCTTCATCGCCGTGGAAGGCGGCAGGCAAGTCGCCGTGCTGGTCCCCACCACCCTGCTCGCGCAGCAGCATTACCAGAATTTCTGCGATCGGTTTGCCGAGTTCCCCATGAAAATCGAATTGCTGTCGCGCTTTCGCAGCCAGCGCGAGCAATCCAGGGTACTGGCCGGGCTCGACGCGGGCAGGGTCGATATCGTCATCGGCACCCATCGCCTGTTGCAGAACGATGTGCGCTTCAAAAACTTGGGCCTGGCCATCCTCGATGAGGAACACCGTTTTGGAGTGCGCCAGAAGGAGCGCCTGAAGCAACTGCGCAGCGAGGTGGATATTCTCAACCTCACGGCTACCCCCATTCCCCGGACCCTGAACATGGCCTTATCCGGCCTGCGCGATATCTCCATCATCGCCACGGCGCCCGAGCAACGGCTTTCCATCAAGACCTTTACCTGTGAATACAACAAACATGTCATCCGCGAGGCCTGTCTGCGGGAAATACGCCGCGGCGGACAGGTGTATTTTCTGCACAACGAGGTGCGAACCATGGAAAGAGCGCTCCAGGCGCTAGAAGAGCTGGTGCCGGAGGCGCAGATCCGGATGGCGCACGGTCAACTGCCCGAGCAGACCCTGGAACACATCATGCTCGACTTCTATCACCAACGCTTCAATATCCTGCTGTGCTCCACGATCATCGAATCGGGGATCGACGTGCCCACGGCCAATACCATTATCATCGAACGGGCCGATAAATTCGGGCTGGCACAACTGCATCAGTTGCGCGGACGCGTGGGACGCTCGCATCGCCGTGCCTACGCCTATTTGCTGATCCCGTCACGCGGCGTGATCACCGAACAAGCGCGCAAGCGCCTCGATGCCATTGCCGCGCTCGAGGACCTGGGTGCCGGCTTCGCGCTCGCGTCCCATGATCTCGAGATCCGGGGCGCCGGCGAACTGCTGGGCGATGCCCAAAGCGGAGAGATTAACGAGGTGGGGTTCGCGCTCTATGCCGAGCTGCTGGACCGGGCGGTAAAATCGTTGCAAACCGGGCAAACGTTGGATCTGGAAACCACCGGCCACAGCGGCACGGAGATCAACATACACGCCCCGGCGCTCTTGCCCGAGGACTATCTGCCCGATGTCCACATGCGTCTGGTCCTGTACAAGCGCATTGCCAGCGCCGGCAGCCAGGACGAGCTCGATGAACTGCGCGAGGAAACCATAGACCGCTTCGGCTTATTGCCGGAAGCGACAAAACTGCTGTTCAAGGTTACGGCCTTAAAAATCCTGGCATCGCCGCTCGGCATCTTTAAAATCGATGCCGGGCCCAAGGGCGCCCGCGTCGATTTCCAGGACAAGCCGAACATCGACCCCTCCGTTATTATCCAGTTGCTGCAATCCGCGCCGAAACGCTACAGGCTGGACGGGCCCACCCGGCTGCGGGCCATCCATGACATGCCGAATGCCGATGACCGGATTACGTTCTTGCGGGAATTGCTTGCTGCGCTCGCGGCGGCAGACCATCAGTAGAGGGCAGCTGCCACTGGGAACTGGCCCGCGGGCTGGGGGCGTCGTCTAGAATCCCAAACCGAAACCGAGAAAATAGCGTGTTATATCGTCGACGCCGACCAGATCATAGTCGCTCTTCTCGGCACCGGCATTAAATGTCATATACCGCCACGCATAGCGCAGACCTACGGTCATGATGTTCCTGTCGCCATCGGCAACGATTGCGACTCCCGGCAGCGTCGGTAAGGCCAGCCGCTCACGGCCGCTCTCCGAACTGATTTCCGCCAATAAATGCAGCCGATTATCGTTGCTAATGGGAAAGCGGATACCAGCATTAACGATGTTATAACTGTCCTTGTAGATTGATCCATCCGGACTGGTAATCGCGTCAAAGTCGTCTTCCGACGGATCAATCGAAACGCCCTGCACCTCCAGGTACATACCCAGGAAAGAATCCTCGAAAAGCGGCAGCTCCACCGACGCCATCGCCATCAGTCTTGCGCCCCACGCCTCCACGCCGGTCAGTAACTTGTCCTCATCGCCGGTGCCCAGTATGGCGCCCAACCCCAACGCAGCCGCGGGCGCAAACTCCGATTGATCGAGAATATGGACTTTGATTAACACCTCGCTGTCGCCAAAATCCCGCTCGTCCACATCAATCGGTTCGGGTCCCAGGCCACGGTCGATGGTGGTTTGGAGCTCATAATCGATGAGCTTGCCGACAAAGGCGATCTCAAAGTTATCGGTGACACCCACTGTCAGGCTGACCGGGATCTCGGTATAGGTGGTTTCCAGCGGCGCCAGGAATGGCGCGCCAACCACTAGATTCTTCTCGTCGTAATAGAACGCGGTAGCGTGCAGGCGAACCTCTCGCGCACGCAGCGTATAAGCGGAATTCATTCTGAGAAGTCCGGTAAGACCCTGGGCGCCAGGTACTCTGTGGATCTCAAGATCCGCAACATTCAACAGGTCCGCGGCAATGGAGAATGGGGCGGCCATCGACAAGCCGGCAAAAATAAGCACCACACGCAAGAAATTTATCATTATCAGTTCTCCCAAGCCTTTCTTCCGCACCTGCGGGCCCGCTGCCGAAATCGATGGTTTATCGAATACTCTCAACCAAACCAACAGCACGCCCTAGGGTCGATTCCCTGCCCGGGCTTTCCGTCGCCGCACATGCCCCCCGCACCTCGCGGAAAGCGAACTCATCGTGCAGCTCAATGGCCGCGCCTAGAGGCCGCCGACAGGCCAACCCTTAAGAAAAAGTTCATATCTTTCAATAAGTTTAAGCAAATACTTCAGATCCATCAATAAGTTTATAGCAGCTTTTAGCGGTTTGACAAAGATTTGCGCACCCTTGAACGAAAAAAACACCGAGAAACCAAGCGTTTCAGACAATACCGCGTGCTCGCAGTGCCTGAGCGAAAGGTGGGAAACTCATGCGGCCAACCGCTTTACGACCGCGACCCACGCTTACCGCGTGCGACAAGCCTGGCGGTACCGACGGGCGCTATAACTGGGGAAACAAGACCTCCTCATAACCAAAATTGTGAAGATCGGCGATACGCATCGGGTACAGGATGCCGTCGAGGTGGTCACATTCATGCTGCACCACGCGCGCGTGAAACCCGTCCACCGTGCGGTCGATCCGCTCGCCCTTTTGATCATGGCCACGATAACGAATCTGCCTATACCGGGGCACCAGACCGCGCATGCCCGGGACGCTGAGACAGCCCTCCCACCCTTCCTCGGTGCGATCGGTCAGAGGCTCGATTTCGGGATTTACCAACACCGTCGTTGGAACCGACCCGGCCTCGGGGTAACGCGGATTGGACTGGAACCCGAAGACCACCACCCGCTTGGACACGCCAATCTGTGGCGCCGCCAATCCGGCGCCATTCCGCGCCGCCATGGTGTCAAACATATCCTCAATGAGGGAATCGAGATCAAACCCCGCTGATATGTCGACAGGTTCCGCCCTACGGTATAAGAGCGGATCGCCCATTTTCAAGACATTTTTGACTGTCACTTGCCCAGATCGGGATTTTGATAAACAATATATCTTTGATTATCGATACAGTATGAAGCACATGATGAGAGCCACCAAGAAACTTATTACGTTTGTTGCCCTGTTGCTTCTACCCTCTTCGCTTGCGTTGGCTGTTTCCGCGACCGTCTCAGGCGCCTTGTATGAAGTCGAGGTTCTGGTGTTCAAGAATCTGTTGCCTGACCTGGAGGGTAACGAGATGTGGACCGCACCCGCGCTCGCTGACGACCCGTCCGGCGATGGCGAAATGAAAACCGAGGTTCAGGATACGGTCAATGAAGTCTACGTTACCGGGAACTTTCCAGCGGAAAACTCGCGACTCAGCACGGCCGCCGAAATGCTCGCGGCGCATAGCGATTACGAAATACTCATGCACAAAAAATGGGTGCAGAATGCCGAAGCTAAATCCACGTCCAAACTGTTACAGATTGCTTCCGGGCCGCAGTCGGAAACCCAGCTCGATGGCGCAATCAGATTTTATGTAAGCCGTTTTTTTCATCTTGCTGTGGAAATTGGGTTGAAGGAATTGGATGCGGTATTTCCGGCGACTGGTGATGGCGGCGAGGCAGCTCAAGTCTATCAAATTCTTGAGGACCGGCGGATTAAAACCGAGGATATTAATTACTTCGACCATCCGAAATTCGGCGTGCTGGTACAGGTCAATGCGGTAAAGGCAAGAAGGAAATAGCGTGGTCTGCCTGTACCAATACACAGAAAGTGCTCGACGAAATTGAGGCTGCTTTTGCCTGTCAGCACTGACCGTCCCAATGCAAGACGTGTCTGCGCAAAATGCGGCATTCTAATGGGCCGATACCCAGCTCTTTATTCTGGCGGTGTGTGCACATCCCGGACAACATAAGGAATAGCGTGCTCAAGTAAGGTTCTGACATTCTGCATTCCTTGATGCAGATTATGTTCGATTTCCTTGAGGCTTATTTCGCGCTCGCTCTTGCCCGCTGCAGGATTCACCGCAACCGCAATCGTGGCATAACACAGCTCAAGCTCCTTGGCCAGACTTGCCTCCGGCATGCCCGTCATTCCGACGATATCGGCGCCGTCGCGCTCCAGGCGCCTGATTTCGGCTGCCGTCTCGAATCGCGGTCCCTGCGTCGCCGCATAAGTACCGTGATCGGTCACAATAAGATTCGCCTGCCTGGCCGCCTTGATCAACCTCTGGCGGAGCTCTTCACAATACGGGTGCGTAAAATCGATGTGTCGGACCTGCCTGTTTTCTCCTCCGAAAAATGTATGTTTCCGCCCGTAGGTATAATCTATGATCTGATCAGGGAAGAGCACTGACGCCGGTGGCAGATCGGTTATCGTGCCAACCGACGCAACAGCAATTACTTTTGCGACGCCGACTTCCTTTAAGGCCCAAAGATTGGCGCGATAATTAATTTCATGCGGCGGTATCGTATGCCCTGGACCATGTCGCGGCAAAAACACCACATTCTGATTACCCAGACTCCCAAAAACCATCGGAGCCGAAGGCTCACCGTACGGCGTTCGTATCATCTCACGCCGCGTAATCTCAAGGTTCTTGAGATTAGTCAATCCACTACCACCAATAATTGCGACCAGTGCCATTACTTCTCTGCCTCCGCAAAGATACCGGGCGCATTCCGCAGATAGCTCTTATAATCCATGCCATACCCGAAGACATAACGATCTGGCACAATAAGCCCGGGATAGTCCACCTCTATGTCCTGCCGTCTGTTGCATTCTTTAACGACCAGCACGGCCTTGTATACCCTGCGCGCGCCGTCCGCCATATATCTCTTTTCAATTTCCGCCAGCGTGATCCCTTGATCGACAATATCATCGATCAGAAGAATCACGCGATCATCGAAAGAGCGATGGGGGCCGCTAAGCCACTGCAGATTATCGCCGTAGAGCCTGTCGCTGTACCGGGTTGCATGGACGTAATCCACTTGCATTGGAAAATTCAATTTCGGCAATAACAAACCAAATGGCACTGCGCCGCCGGTCATAACACATACGGCTATAGGATCAAGCTCGGATAGATCCTTCCTGATAGCCGCGGCCATGCGGTCCAATGCCGCCTCGACCTCGGATGTATCGTACAGACAATCGGCATTTTTCAAAACTTGCCGCGCTTGCTCAGCGGTAATCGGGCTAGAGGAAACAGTCATTTGCCAAATCCAGATCAGTTACGGAAGATTGAGTGATTTCAGGTAATCCCGGAATTCCACGCTCAGTTCCGGATGTCGCAGCCCGTATTCCACAGTCGCCTCCAGGTATCCTAATTTATTTCCACAATCATAGCGTTTTCCGGTGAATGCATATGCGTAGACAGGTTGCTTGTCCAACAGTGCAGCAATGGCATCAGTGAGCTGAAACTCACCACCCGCCCCTGGACCGATCTCCTCCAGTTGTATGAATATCTCTGGCGTGAGTATGTAACGGCCAACAACCGCGAGCGTCGATGGCGCGTCGTCTGGCTTGGGTTTCTCAACGATGCCTTTTAATTTGTATATAGCCTTCTCGATCGGCTGGGCGTCAACGATACCATAACTCGACGCCTCTTTTCTCGAGATATTCTGTACCCCGATGATGGAACTGCCGAAATGTGCGTATTGTTCTACCATCTGGCGTAAGACACCAGGTTTGGCATCGATCAGGTCATCCGCAAGAATAACGGCAAACGGTGCGTCGCTGACTATCTGCTTTGCGCACAATATTGCGTGACCGAGCCCAAGCGCCTCGGATTGACGAGTATAAACACAGGTGACATGATCCGGCACGATATTCTGCACTATCTCGAGCATGCCGTCTTTTCCGCGGTATGACAGCTCATTTTCCAGTTCATAGGCCTTGTCAAAGTGATTGGCGATAGACTGCTTATTGCGCCCGGTAACAAATATCAACTCCGTTATCCCGGCCTCGACCGCCTCTTCCACCGCATATTGTATCAAGGGCTTATCAACAATCGGCAGCATTTCCTTGGGACTCGCTTTGGTTGCCGGCAAAAATCTCGTTCCCAGGCCCGCTACCGGGAAAACCGCCCTTGAAATTTCCTGCATAATCTTACCTTTCAGACAACTTAGTCATGATTTAATATGTAAACAGGCTACAAAAATCTGGATACCTGTGCTCTGATCACGCTCGCTCTGCATACCGGCTCTTTTCGAGAGTATCTACATCGCTAGTTCTCTGCAACGAGCGCCCCCCTGCCGGTTATCGCCCAATTCCGCTATATTCAAAACCAGCACCGCGTATCTGCGCCGGATCATACTGATTGCGGCCGTCAAAAATGATGGGGGAGTTCATGATGCGCCTCATTAAATCAAGGTCTGGATGGCGAAACGGGTTCCACTCCGTAACCAAAATCATCGCATCAACACCTTTGAGGGCATCGTATTGATTTTCCGCCATTACTAAACGCCCTGAGTCATACCATTCCTGATCAAGCTCCCGCCTGGCGGTTTCCATTGCCACAGGATCGTAGGCCCGTATTAGTGCGCCGGCATCGATCAAGTGCTGCAGTAAAACGGTTGACGGCGCTTCGCGCATGTCGTCTGTCCCCGGCTTAAAGGCAAGCCCCCATACGCCAAACTTGCGGCTCGTCAGGTCCTTGCCGAAGCGCGTGGTGATCTTCTCAACCAATACCCGCTTCTGCGCCTCATTTCTCGCCTCCACCGCCTGTAGGATCTTCGGGTCAAAATCGGTCTCGTTGGCCATCCGTGTCAGCGCCTTGACGTCTTTCGGGAAACAAGACCCGCCGTACCCGACGCCCGGATAAATAAATGAATATCCGATTCGACTATCTGAGCCTATCCCTTTTCTGACATTCTCGACGTCAACGCCTAGCCGATCGCAAAGCGCCGCGATCTCGTTCATGAACGAGATCTTTGTCGCGAGCATGGCATTGGCCGCGTATTTCGTCATTTCCGCATCCCGCACACCCATCGTCAGCATACGCTCATGGTTGCGGGTGAACGGGGCATACAACTCATGCATGATGCCAACGGCTCTTTTACTGTCCGTACCTACGATCACGCGCTCAGGCCGCATGAAATCACCTACCGCTGCGCCTTCCTTCAAAAACTCAGGATTACTGACCACATCGAATTCGATACTGACGCCACGGGCGGTCAGGACCCGTTGAATGGTTTCGCGCACCTTTTCCGCGGTACCCACGGGCACGGTTGACTTATCCGCGATGACACAATAATGCTTGAGGTGTTGCCCGATTTCATGCGCTACCGCAATAACATGTTGAAGATCGGCTGATCCGTCCTCTCCCGGCGGGGTCCCCACGGCAATAAAGATCACATCCGACCCTTCGATTTCCTGCCCGAGTGACGTGCTAAACCTAAGCCGGCCAAGCTGATGATTTCTTATTACCAGTGGTTCCAGTTCAGGCTCATGAATGGGAACAATCCCCCGCCTCAATCCTTCGATCTTGTCTGCATTGTTGTCGACACAGCAGACCTCATACCCCATCTCAGCGAAACAGGCCCCTGTCACAAGACCGACATAACCGGTGCCGACTACCGTGAGTCTCATGATTGTGTGAACTCCGCGACTGTCCGTACTAATATTGTTGCAAAGAAAAGGCCTGAGTTATTCCAGCCCGGCAGTAGCCCTTTGAGACTAGGGATTATTTCTTTTCCATTCAATGACGGTGCCCCCCGCCTCATTGTGCCCGGCGTGTTGCACGCGCTCCATCATGTGCTCCGGCACGAGTTGTTTGAGTATGTTCTCAATTTCGCCAGTCTCGTTCTGATCACACGCAGCTCGCAGGCGATCTATGCTCTGATCGATATCTACGACGGCTGTATCCCGGCTCGCGGCTTTCAGGATCTTCGGATGCGGGGTCGGACTCATCGACTCCTCATCGTGGAATAACTCCTCATATAATTTCTCGCCTGGCCGCAGGCCTGTGTAAACGATCTCGATATCTTCACCGGGCTGTTTTCCCGAGAGCAAGATCATCTGCCCCGCCAGATATGCAATCTTCACAGGCTCTCCCATATCAAGCACAAAGATCTCGCCACCCTCCCCCATGGTACTGGCCTGGAGGATCAGTTGCGTCGCCTCTGAAATTGTCATGAAGTAGCGAATGATATCCGGATGCGTGACGGTCACCGGTCCACCGCGGGCGATCTGTTGTTTGAACAGGGGAATGACACTGCCCGTCGATGCCAGCACGTTGCCGAATCGGACAGTAATAAAGCGTGTGCGAGAGCTTTTATTCAGATTCTGACAATAAATCTCCGCCACCCGCTTGGTGGTCCCCATGACGTTCTTTGGATTGACCGCCTTGTCGGTTGAGACCATCACAAATGCTTCGCAGCCATGGTTATCGCAAAGTGACGCCAGATTGCGTGTGCCCAGCACATTATTGACCGCCGCCATACGCACCTGATCCTCAAGCAGAGGCACATGTTTGTACGCAGCGGCATGAAATACGATCTGTGGTTTATGCCTGGCAAGTACGTCGTCTACTAAGACAGGATCACCGACGTCGCCCAGCACCGGAGATAAGCTCAGATTTGGATAGCGTTCCTGCAGCTCCAGCTCTATGGCGTAAAGGTTATGTTCGCCATGTTCCAGGATAATGAGTGTTTCCGGTCCCAGATGCGCAATCTGTCGGCACAACTCCGAACCGATCGATCCGCCCCCTCCGCTTACCAGAACCCTTTTTCCGTTTATCGTTTCGCTAATCGCATCCCAGTCAAGCGCCACCTGTTCCCTGCCTAGCAAATCCTCAATGGATACCTCTTTCAACTCATTCAAGGATGCGCGGCCCGACACCAGATCCTGCAGCCGCGGCAAAGTCCTGAAGGGGATACCGGTCTGTTCGCATAGCTGCACGATATTTCGCATCTGTGCCGAAGTTGCCGTGGGCACAGCAATCATAATCAGATCAATCCCGGCATTCTCCACTACCTTTAAGATACTCCCACAACTTGCGACAACCCTTACTCCATGAATCTCTCTGCCCCGCTTCCGCCGATCATCATCGACAAAGGCTGCCGGCTCATAGGCATGATCACGATCCCGAATCAGATCGCGCACCAGCGTTTCGCCGGCGCGACCCGCGCCGACAATCAGGACCTTCTTGCCCGCATTTCGATAAACCTTGTGATCCTTCAGGTAACGATAAGCCAGGCGCGGGCCACTGATGAGAGCGATCAGCATTATTCCATATAACGGGAATACCGAGCGCGGGACTAAAACCAGGCGTGTCATCAGGAATATAACAACCGCCGACGTCGCAACGCCAACGATCACGGCCTTGGTAATTCTTACTACATCAGGCATGGACGCAAAGCGCCACACACCCCTGTAGAGACCGAAATACCAGAACACAGCTCCCTGAATCAGCATAACGACAGGCAGAATTCGCAGCCCTTGCTCCAAAAAGGCATTCGGAATGCTCTCCAGATTAAAGCGCAGCCAGTATGCACCTAGCCACGCGATAGGGATCATCATGAGATCATGTGCAAAGGCAGCGCCACGGTTGCGCAATTTGCTAAGAACTTTCATTTTCTAGGTCTTGAGGCGCTTACGTGTCTCCAGCCGTCTAACAGATAACATTAATATTATATAGACAGCCATCCAGGTCATTATAATTACCCACTGGTATCTTGCTGACAACTGCATTGCGATAATCGCTGACAGTCCACACAGCACCATGAGGAAATACTCCCATAACACCGTCTTGCGATGCCCCCAGCCCAACTCCACTAGGCGTTGATAATAATGGCTCTTGTGCGCCTCCCAGATCCGTTCCCCGCGCAGTAAGCGGCGAACGAGCGTCACGGTCGCGTCAACAATAAATGGCGAAAAGATCATAACGCCAATCCATACGGGGAAAATCCCTTCGCGGCTGGCCCATAGTATACATGCAGCAGCCAGAAATCCGAGCGTGGACGAACCGACATCACCCATAAAAATCCGCGCGGGCGGGAAATTAAACGCCAGGAAACCGGCTGCCGACCCGGCAACGATGAGGTTAAACCCTGTGAAAAACGGCTCTTTGGCCAAGCCGCCTAAAATCGCCATCACGCCAAAACCTATCACCGTCATGCCTGCAGCAAACCCGTCCATTCCGTCCATGAAATTGTAGAGATTCACCAGCCATAAGATCAGCAACATTGAGGCGACGACCGCCAAGCTGACCGGCCACACCCAGGTCATACCCGGCAAAATCAAGCTCTTGGCGGCAAGGCTCCCAGATATTAAAACGACACCGGCGACGAAATGCACCGAAAGCCGATAGCGCGGAGCTATAGTAAACCGGTCGTCGAGAAACGACACCCCGGCAATGAGCAGGGCGCCGGCGAGGATCCATTTGATAATGGATGGTCCTTGATCATGCAGCAACATTTGCACTACAACCATCGCCAGTATCGCGCTTACGATAGCGACACCCCCGCCTCGAGGCGTGGGCACGCTGTGCAGCGAGCGTTCGTTGGGATGATCCAGCATTTGCAGTCTGGACGATGGGTGTGAAAGCACCCATGTCAGTCCGGCAGAAATCACGAAAGCGAAAAGCGTTATTACGCCGATCATTGCGATTTAGCCAAATTTTTCCCGCATTTGCCCGCGGCGGACAAAAATTCATACACTTGATAAATCGTGTTCATACTTCTTCATTTGCCAAGTTTTATACCACTTTGCGGTCATGGATAGGCCTTGCGCGACAGACAATGGTGGTGACCATTGCAGCAGACTCCTGGACTTGCTAGCATCGATTTCCAACGATCGACAAAGTCGCTGGAATACCTCTTCCTTGCCGAACACTTTTGCCGCAACGTGCAACAAAGGTGACGGAAATGAAAATAATCGCGGCGCACGCCCAAGCCCGGCAGTTAGTTGCCTTACCAGATCCGCTGTCGAGAGGTCCAGGTCGTCCGCGGCCAGAAAGCATTCGCCTGCGGCACGTGGATGCCACACGCAACGCACAATCAAATCGACCAGGTTATCTACGCCTATGAGACTGCGGCGGTTATCTACGCTCCCAAAAGGCAGTGGAACGCCTAGATCGACCCATCTCAGTAGACGCCGAAAGTTGCCTTTGACCCCGGGGCCATAGACGAGAGGCGGTCGCAAAATTACGATCTCAAGCCCGGTTTTCCTTCCAATCGTATGCAGTACTTGTTCCGCCTCCCACTTTGATATGGCATAGGCATCTTGCGGATCAGGGGGATCCCGTTCCGTAAAACGACGGCCATCTGTTCGCTCGCCGTTGACTTTGATTGAGCTCAGGTAGACCAGTCGCCTCACACCAGCCGCTGCAGCCGCCTGCGCCAGACGTTGTGTCCCTATCGTGTTGACGATCCGGAACTCGGTTAGCGGGTCGGCCGCCTTATCATCCATCACATGCACCCGCGCGGCCAGATGGATTATTACGTCAATACCTTTGAGTAAAGGTGGCCAATCGGTGTCCGTTCCGATCGCATCGATGATGACGGCCTCGACACCCTCAGGCAGCTGCCCCGCCGCCTCCTGTGAACGAACAGCGCCTCGCACCCACCAGCCATCGGCAATCATCTTCTCGCCGACGGCCTTTCCGACAAATCCATTTGCACCGGTTATTAAGACAGTAGCCACGTACTGTTATGAAACTTGGCGGTACCTATTTACGCCAAACCACCCGGTTAACAAAGTCGGTGTAACTCAAAATGATACGCACCACTTTTTTTGATACATTTTCAGTATCATAATCCTGAACCAATCTGAATTGTCTATTCTGCCCGGAATGCTGTGAAGTAGCGAGCTCGATTGCGTGTAATACGTGATCTGGCTCGAGTCCGCACATAATGAGCGTACCCTCGTCCATTCCCTCTGGTCGTTCGTGCGCTTGCCTGATCATGACCGCAGGAAAATCCAGAATTGATGACTCCTCTGTAATCGTGCCGCTATCGGAAACCACACAAAATGCGTTTTTCTGCAGCCATACATAATCGAGAAACCCAAAAGGCGTTGTCAATCTGATATTTTTGTGTAAAGCGATCGTATCGATGCCGTCAATTTTTTCACGCGTGCGTGGATGCGTCGACACCACAATAGGTTTCTTGTAACTATCCGCGATCGCATTTAATGAACGTATAAGATTTCCAAAGTTGGTCTCATTGTCCACATTTTCTTCCCGATGCGCGCTTACAATAACATAGTCGCCGGGCTTCAGTCCCAACCGGGTGAGCACATCGGACCTATCTATCCCCTCCATGTAATAAGACAGTATCTCCTTCATGGGAGATCCCGTCTTTATAATGGTATCGGGTTTTATGCCTTCACTGAGCAGGTAACGACGTGCATGCTCCGTGTAAGGCAGATTAATATCACTTAGATGATCCACAATTCTCCGATTTATCTCCTCAGGTACACGCTGGTCGAAACAGCGGTTGCCGGCTTCCATGTGGAAAATCGGCACTTTTCTTCGCTTCGCGGAGATTGCGGACAAACAGCTGTTGGTATCACCCAATAAGAGCAGCGCGTCGGGGTTTTCCTTCTCCAGTACACGATCGGACTCGGCAATAATGTTGCCAATTGTCTCAGCCGTGGTATCACTTGCAGCATTCAAGAAATAGTCAGGCTTTCTGATTTCCAGCTCCTGAAAGAAAATCTCGTTGAGCTCATAGTCATAATTCTGACCGGTATGAACAAGAACATGCTCGACGTATTTGTCCAGCTCATGTATGACGCGACACAGTTTGATCACTTCAGGTCGCGTACCAACAATAGTCATGACTTTAATAGTCATTTAGTCGCTTTTCCTCATTCTTTGCTGGTGTTGAGAATTCCGGTTTTTCAAGCCTACCGAAGCAACTCCTCCCCTTCCAATATTAATTCACCTTGCTCGATTAACAGATTGTGATCGTGCAGCAGGGCTACGGTTCCTTCATAGTCAAGAACAGTATCTGCGGAACTAAATTCCTTGTCCAAGGCGTTCGATTCCGCGCTATCCTTATCAGATAGCTCCGGCAACATTGGCCGTATGGCATAATAATCACCACGTTTTACGGTGTGATGGGCCTCCTCCTCAGAAACCATAATCTCATGCATTTTTTCGCCAGGCCGTATACCCGTTATCTTGATTTCGGTCTTGCGTTTGCCTATTAACGCCTTCGCAATATTAAGCACCGTCGCCGCAGGTGCATCCGGCACATAGGTCTCTCCTCTTTTTGCTTCCCTTAACGCGACAAACACAGTATCCACGGCTTGCTCCAGACTCAGGAGGAAACGCGTCATATCTGGCACCGTCACAGTAACCGGGCCCCCATTCTTGATCTGGTCATGAAACAACGGTATCACCGATCCACGCGAGGCAAGGACATTCCCGTAACGCACGCAGATAAACCGTGTATCCGGGATGAGAACGTTGGCCGCTGTGAAAATCCGTTCCTGGATTGACTTTGTCATTCCCATTACGTTTATCGGCTTGCAGGCCTTATCGGTGCTGATTGCAATAACCGTTTGCACAGGGTAGCCGTTTTCTTCGATCGCACGTACAATATTGGTAGCGCCAATGCAGTTCGTCATCACCGCCTGTGCTGGAAAATATTCGCACGTCGGCACCTGCTTCAGCGCCGCCGCATTGACCACTATGTCGGCATCTTTAATCGCCGAACAGACGTCTTCGTAACTCCTAACGTCACCGATCCGAAACTGCAGTACATTCATAAAGTTGCGGAATATGACCTCGTCTGTCGCCACAAGCTTATGGAGGTAGGACATCCTCATATCATGTTGCTTTGCCTCATCCCGAGACAATACGATCACTTTTTTTGGCACTCCGAGTTCCCCCATCAGAACACGGTGAACAAAGGTCTTTCCCATTGATCCCGTGCCACCGGTTACCAAGATAGTCTTTCCTTCAAAAATCATTTCCTTGCCCCAGTTATTTCTTTACACAGTTCATCAATCATCGATTCCCAGCTCGGCGGTCTGTAGCCGAATTCATCATGGAATCTTGCGGAATCCAGACTACGGTCGCATTTAAGCTGCTCATCCGGGATGATCTCCATTGGCAGATTCAATGCTTTTTTGATCATTGATAATAAATCAAATTTGCTGATCGGGTCACTTGACACATGGTACAGTCCAGTCGCTTCCTGGTGCTCGACAAGCATAAGCTCTATGATTTTGCTCATTTCTATTGTGGAGAAACCGGAAAAAATCGCGTTTCTGAATCCTTTTACCGCTCCGCTCTGGGCCAGAAACCATTCCAACAGGCTTTTCTTTCGCGACAGCTCTATCCCTATAATAGATGTTCTTAAGGTAAGACAATTCTTGTCATAAACTTCCCCTAGATACTTGGTTCTGCCGTATAAATCTTCCGCATCCGCCGGGTCACTTTCTTTGTAATTTCCCTTTTTTCCGGAAAACACGCAATCCGTGCTCATATGTATGAGCCGTGCCCCGACCGGCCGGCAGACCTCCACCAACCGATGCGGAAGCAGCGAGTTGATCTCGAGGCTGGGAATGTATTCCTGCGCTTCGGAACGTTGTTTCACCACGCCCACCGCGTTAATTACGGCGTCTGGTCTGAAATCATTGATCACCCCGGAAAGTCGGTCTGTACCCCTTAAATTGACACCGGAAAACGCATTTTGAGCAGTAAACAGCCCATACTCCTGATACGCTTCGAGATCCTGTCTTAACGTCACACGAACGTCGTGACGCACTACCAGATGCTTAAAAAGCCGGTGGCCAAGCATGCCATCACCGCCAAGGATCAAGATGCGCATGCGTTTTCCTTTTTGAGGTCCGTCATCCATCCGTCCAAGCGATCAATCAGCATATCGCGGTCAAAATTCCGTTCAAAGTAACTTCTGCCTCGGCGCCCCATCGCCTCACGCTCCGCAGCAGACAGCCCATACATCGCCAATACCGCATCCGCCAGGGCTTTCGGGTCTTCGGGTTCCGGCGTGAGGCCGGCGCCGGCCTCTTTCACGACCCTCGCACCTTCACCCTGCAACGCGGCGATAATCGGCCTGGCGCAAGCGAGATACGACTGCACCTTCGCAGGAATTGTCATGGAGAAGATTGGGTCCTTTTTGAGCGTGACCAGCATCACATCCGCAAGCGCAAAATAGCCCGGCATCTTCTCGACTGGGTGCCTTCCGAGAAGATGCACCGTAGCGGATAATTCCCGTTTTTCGACTTGTTCCCGCACCCATTTAGCCATGCGGCCATCTCCAAGAAGCACCCAGTGAATATCCGAATGCGTCTTAAGCATCTCGGCCGCTGCTAGAATCATACCAAAGTCCTGCGCCGCGCCAATGTTTCCGGCAAACATTACCCGAAACCCGCCAGGAATACTGACCGTCGCGGATAACTTGTTTTCCCCAGTTACCGGTTGATATAACTGCTCTGCGCTGTTTGGAAAATAGAAAATCTTATCTGCGTTAACGCTCAGCTTCTTGATTGGAGAAAAAAAAGCCATTGACTGTACAAGTATTCTGTCGCAGCCCCGATATATATAGCGTACCAATCGTTCAACTAAAGCAAGAACCCATGCAGAACGAATCGCGCCTGTCGCTGAGAGGCTTTCCGGCCAAAGATCCTGTACCCAAAACATTACCGGTGCGTTCTTTAATTTCTTAAGTAACAACGCAGGGAGTCCTACCGTAATAGGTGAAGGTTCATAAACGAATATCAGGCCAAACCTACCACGACAGCGTAACGGTCCGAGCAGACTGGCGAACAGCACAAAGGAAAGATAATTCAAAGTCAGGCGCACCACGCTCCCGTCCGCGCGAGGTATTAGCGGCACACGCACAACGCGAATACCGTTGTAGTCATCCAGATCATGGCTCCAAAATCCGTAACCAGAGAAAAACTTACCGCCCGGATAATTTGGTTTACCCGTCAACACCGTAACTTCATAACCCTTATCTCTAAGACCCAACGCCAGATCGTTGATGCGAAAACCTTCCGGCCAGAAATACTGGGTGACAATTAGTATTTTCAATTCAATTAGGCCGCTATTATTGTTTTGTACAATTTCACATATTTGTCAATAATGACGTCCCAGAGAAAATGGTCATAGGTATATTTTTTCAATAAGACGGTTCTGGCTTTTGGAAAACCATCAAGTCCCTTTGTAGCAAGTGTCATTGCATTGGTTTCGTCAATCCTAGGATTGGCTTCAACCTCATAGTACCATTTCCTGAATAATTCCATTGGATTTTCAGAAATGGAATCCTCCGACAATTTGCTTTTCTGATAGGCTTTTCTGTTGTTACCGAGATCTTCCTTCATTACGACCGCAATTTAGAGAATTTACAGCTCTTTTTACTAGCGGGCAGATAAGGAAAACTTTAAATATCAGGGATGATAAAGTTATGTAAGAATAATGTGTTCTTTAGAACTCAAAAATTTTGCCATCATCAGCCAGTTCAACGGTATCAAATATCTCCTGTGCCTCCTCCCTAAAGCGTTCAATATTCTTATAACGGGTAGAAAAGTGACCTAGAATTAGCTTGCCAACAGCAGCTTCACGGGCAATTGTGGCTGCTTCTTTGGCTGTTGAGTGTTTTGTGGTATTTGAAAGATGGGCTTCAGACTCCAGGAAGGTTGACTCGTGGTAGAGGACATCCGAGTATTTAATTTGTGGGACGATAAGTTCAAAATAACCGGTATCACTGCAATAAGCATAGCTCTTTGGCGGAGGTGGGTCTA
>CAMYII010000089.1 GCA_947258385.1 Acidiferrobacterales bacterium | reverse complement strand
CGTCATAGACCACCGTCGCGCTGCCGGCGACATAGTTGACCTCGGCTTTTTTCACGCCGGTCAGTTTTTCAAGCTGCTTCTCCACACCGCGGGCGCTCAGCGCCGACACCAACCCGCCCACATCAATGATACTGGTCTTCATGGCTCGCTCCCTCAAGATAAAGGTTGCTCAGCTGCCTGAGCGTCATAAATCATCGTTCAGTCTGGATTGCGCCACTGATGGCCATCCTGCGCCGGCAGGGCATCCGCTTCCTGCGGCCCCCAGCTACCCGCCGTGTAAGCCGGTAATGCCGGCGTCGGCGTGTTATGCCAGGCCTCGAGCACAGGCATGAGCAACTCCCAGGCAAGTTCCACATTATCGGCGCGCCGGAACAGGGTCGCATCCCCATTCATACAGTCATGAAGCAGGGTCTCATAACCCGTGGCCGGGGTAGTGCCGAAGTAGTCCGCATTGCAGAAATGCATATTCACGCCGCCGAGCTGCAGTTGCACGCCCGGCACCTTGGCCCCGAAATGCAGCGAGATCCCTTCATTCGGCTGGATGCGAATTACCAGCAGGTTGGCCTGCAGGTGTTGCACCGGTGTATGCCGAAACAGGACGAAGGGCACCCGTCTGAACTGGATGACGATCTCCGTCAGGCGGCGGGGCAGCCGTTTGCCGGTCCGCAGGTAGAACGGCACATCGGCCCAGCGCCAGTTGTCCACCATCAGACGCAGCGCCGCGTAGGTTTCCACACGGGAGCCCGTTGCAACGCCGGGCTCCTCGCGATACGCCACAACCCGGCGGTCTTCGGCGAGCACCCCGCTGCCATACTGAGCGCGCACCGTCTGGCTTAAGACCTCTTCCGGCCGCAGCAGTTGAATCGCGCGCAATAATTTATACTTCTCGTCGCGCACCGCATCGGCATCGAAGGAATTGGGTGGCTCCATGGCAATCAGCGCCAGCAACTGGAACAGATGGCTCGGCACCATATCCCGCAGCGCCCCCGCCTCCTCGTAATAGGCAGCACGACGCTCAACACCCTGCGGCTCGGCGACCGTGATCTGCACATGATCCACGTAGCGCCGGTTCCAGATGGGTTCGAAGATGGCGTTGGCGAAGCGGAACACGAGGATGTTCTGCACCGTCTCCTTGCCCAGGTAGTGGTCGATACGGTAGATCTGCGATTCGTCCAGCACGGTCAACAGATCACGGTTGAGCGCGCGTGCCGATGCCAGATCATGGCCGAACGGCTTTTCGATAATCACCCGGCGCCATGCCTCCGATGCAGCACGCATCAGGCCAGCGTCGCCAAGCCACTGTATGACGTCGCCGATCAGACGCGGCGGAATCGCAAGATAGAACAGGTAATTGCCCTGCGTCTCCTGGACGCGATCCGCTTCCGCGAGTACTTTGGCGAGACGCTGGTACAGCGCCGCGTCGCGCAACTCCCCTTGCAGGCAATAGAGCCTGGATTCCAGCCACTGCTGGTGGCGCGGTTCGAATGCGTCGCCCAGCTGTTCACGCATGGCGCTGACCCAACGTGCAGCGAGCGCCTCCGCTTCGAGTTCGATGCGGTCCACGCCGACGATGGCAAACCGTTCATTCAGTAGCCCCGCTGCCAACAAACCACACAGGGCAGGCACCAGCTTGCGCTGCGCAAGGTCCCCGCCGGCACCGAAGATCACAAGGACAGTAGGCGGTGGGCGTGAGTCCACGCCTTCAGTCGCGGTAATAACCATCGTCAGGTTCTCCCATTCAACACCCGTGCCAAAACATTTCAGACTCGGCAGTGGGGTGGATCACAACGTGCCTGATAGTCCGTCGCCACAACCCCACGGCGTCAAGAGGCATGTCTTAGGGGCACGTAGCTCAGTCGTCGAAATGCCGATGTGTGAACTGTACTTCAACGGTACCCGGCACATCGGGGCGGCGAATCTGCACCTTCATGTGGTATATATTGTTGCCCGGCATATCGAAGTCATTGCCGTAGGTGACGCTGTCGGCAATGCGCATGGGTTCGAGATTCTGTTGGTCGCTACCTAAGCCAATCTCCGTGGCGCTGCCGATCACCTGCGCATCCTGGATGCGCTGTCCGGTGGTGTTATCAAACAAGGTCACGACCACGTGATCGCGGTGGCCCCGGGTCGGAACACCTCCATGCATCCTGGCTTCCGGGTGCTCCATGGGGTGGCCCTGGAGAATCTGCGCCGGCATCACACCCAGATAGATCGCCACACCGTCGACCACCTGGAAATTCTCCGGGGCGTCTGCCGCGGCGGCAATGGGGCGAAAAATGGCCACCCCGCTCAGCACGAGTGCGGCTTTCCAGAATGTCTTGACTGCACGAGTGTACATGTCTTGTTCTCCTGCTTTAGCTGACTGAATTTTTTTCTTCCGGCGCTTTCAAGAGCCAGAGCTGATACAGCGAGATCAGGATCTGTCCCGCCCACGCCATTCCGAGCAGCGCACCGGCAATAACCACCGTGTAGGCGTAGACCGGATCCCACTTGGTGAGAAACCAAGCGAGGATGTCGGCAAAAATCGCTACGAAGGGCAGCACCATCAGCGTCGCCTTGAGCCAGCCGTCCGGAACGGCGAGGCGGAAGATGAGGCCGATCCCCAGGGCGACGAGCCCGACGCCGAACAGGTGGATGTGGGACAGTTTCATTAGGGTATGCAGCGATTCGCCGGTATCCACGTCCGCCACCACCCGGATGCCTTCATAGGTGGAGAGGTCGGGGATCTTCAAACCCGAGGCCGGGCTGTGGCATTGCAGACAGCTCTTTTCCAGAATAGGGCGGATGCGAGCGCTATACCCCTTCTCAGGTCCCCCGTCTTTCAGCCAGGCCACGATTTGGTACCGGTCTTCGACCTGCTGGATATAACCGGCCATGGGACCGCGGATCGCCGCCTCCAGCCGCGTGCCGCTACGGTTGCCGTAATACGTGTCGACGATGTCTTCGACGGACACACCCGGCTTGCCGTCGTGTCCCTCATGACTGGTATACAAATACACCATCGCCATCAGGTAGCCGGTCCCTATGAGCAACAGAAATGCCGTATAGAGCAGTTTCTCACTCAACGGGCAGTCATAGAAACGACGCTGTCTCATGTGTACCTTCCCTTTATCATGGTCGATGCCATGCGTCAGAACACCCGAAACGGCGCACAGAATCTGTCCGGCAAGCTTGCCCATTGACTCAACGTGTGCACCGTGATCACCCGGGGGGTTGTTCATCCTTGCCGGCAGCCATATTGGAACGCTGGACCAACTGCCGCCATTGGCCCAGGCGCGGAAAGAACATCGGCACCCGCCGCTGATAGGCGCGGTATTCCTCCCCGAACTGTTCAACCACCCGTTTCTCCTCACTGCGCGCCAGCAGGCCGTAGGCCAGCACGATGACCGGAAACAAACCCACCGAGAACAGCGTCGGCCAATGCACGATGCCCTCGCCGAAGAGTCCGATGAACAGCCCCGTGTACTGAGGATGCCTCAGCAGGCCGTACAAGCCCGTTGTTGCGAGCCGGTTCTGCTGGCGCGCACGGTAGAGTTCGCGCCAGCCTTGTATGAAAATGCCAATGCCGACAAACAGCAGCGCGTAGCCGAGCAGCATCGAGATCAGCATGCCCGTCTCGCCTATGCCGATCAGCGAGGACCAGAGATTGGCGTTGAGATTGTACCGGTCCAACCCGAAAAACCGCGCAAGCAGGTAAATGGTGAGCGGGAAGCCGTACATCTCCGCATACAACGCGATGATGAATGCCTGCACTACGCCCGCGCTTGCCCACTCGCGCCATGTTTTCGGGGCGAGGTAACGATAAAGCACCCAGGACGCCACCACGATCATGATCGCGGCGAGGCCCCAGGCCCCGGAATGCGCAATATCTTCTTTCACGGTGAAATTCCCCCTATTAATGTTACGTCATGGAACCCGGTAGACAGCAGACAGGGTACGGTGGGTCTTGACGCTTTGCTCATGAAACTCCCGGTTCGTTCCAAACATATTTTTAAACATACAGATCCCAGGTACCAGCGCAAGGCACCGTCCCTATTGGTTGCCAGGATCCTCTAATCACCGATCTCGCCTTGCTCGCACTGCAATGCGCAGGTCGCCGGATGGGATAGACTCGGTTCCTGTACATGTTGCAGCGCCTCGGCCTGACGGATCTCGAGCCACCGGACCCAGTGTCGCAATATCAGGGCGTAATGCCGCCGCAGTGACTCCATGAACGTGTACATCGCGATAGCATGCCGCCGATCTGGCACGCTTGCGTAGGCTCCCCTTCCCGACCTTCCCGCAGGTGGATGCTACTTGTGGTCATGGTGATGCGAGCCGCTGTCTGGTACACCGCCGGCGTACTGCCGCGGCTCGGCGCTAAATGCCTTGTGACAGGCGTCGGAGCAAAAATAGTACGTCTGCCCGGCATACTCCACTTTCGCCGCCGCCTTGGCCGGGTCCACTTTCATCTTGCACACTGGATCAGTTGCCATATTCCACCTCCTGTTCAAAAAAACCACATTCGAGTCTCCGTCAAAGACGTGATGACCCTCAGCATTGAGCCCGCCAGCCGGGGGAAAACCCTGGCGCCGATCGCTCTCATGGCGTCGACTTCGCCGCAGCCGCCGGCAACGCCCCTCGCGAACCAAGCGACGCCTGTAGTGTCTTCAGATCCTGCTCGCCCAAGGTCTCGTTCTGGAGCAGCAGACGGGCCCCCTGCTCCAGGTGTTCGCGCTGTTGGGTAAGCAGCTTCACCGCTCGGTCGAACGCCGACTGCACGATATCGCGCACAGCGCAGTCAATCTCGCGCGCGGTCTCTTCGCTGTACTCGCGTCCGGGCGGCTGCGCGCCGGGCGCCTGCAGGAAAGCGGGCGGCTCCGACGTCAAGGCCACGTGACCAAGCTTTTCATCCATGCCATAGCGCGTCGCCATGCTGCGGGCGATGTCGGTCGCCTTGGCGAGGTCGTCGGCGGCGCCGGTGGACAGATGGCCGAACACGAGCTGCTCGGCCGCGCGGCCACCGAGCAGCACCGCCATCTTGTTTTCGAGCTCTTCGCGTGTCATGAGAAAGCGGTCTTCGGTCGGGCGCTGGATGGTATAACCCAGCGCGCCGATGCCGCGCGGAATGATCGAGATCTTGTGCACCGGGTCCATGTTGGGCAGCGACATGGCGACCAGGGCGTGCCCCATTTCGTGATGCGCGACCACCTCGCGCTCCTTCGGATTGAGCAGCCGGTTCTTCTTCTCCAGGCCCGCGACGATGCGCTCGATGGCGCGGGTGAAGTCGTCGAGCGCCACGGCCTCGGCGCCGCGGCGGGTGGCGAGCAACGCCGCTTCGTTGATCAGGTTGGCGAGATCGGCGCCGGAGAAACCGGGCGTGAGCGCCGCGATCCGCTCCGGGTCGACGTCGGTGTCGAGCCGCACCTTTTTCAGGTGCACGTTCAGGATCTGTACCCGGCCGATCTTGTCGGGCCGATCCACCAGCACCTGGCGGTCGAAGCGCCCGGCGCGCAGCAGCGCCGGATCCAGGATCTCGGGGCGGTTGCTGGCGGCGAGCAGCACCAGGCCTCTTCCCGGATCGAAACCGTCCATTTCCACCAGCAACTGGTTGAGGGTCTGCTCCTTTTCATCATGGCCGCCCATCGGGTTCGCGCCGCGGACGCGCCCGAGCGCGTCCAGCTCGTCGATGAAGATGATCGCCGGCGCCTGGCCACGCGCCTGCTGGAACAGATCGCGCACGCGCGCCGCGCCGACACCCACGAACATCTCAACGAACTCGGAACCGCTGATGGACAGGAACGGCACGCCCGCCTCACCGGCCACGGCGCGCGCCAGCAGCGTCTTGCCGGTGCCCGGCGGGCCGACCAGCAGCACCCCCTTGGGGATGTGGGCCCCGAGCCGCCCGTAACGCCCGGGCTCTTTCAGAAAGGTCACGACCTCCTCGAGTTCCTCCTTGGCCTCGTCCACGCCGGCGACGTCGTCGAACGTGACCCGGGTGTCCGTCTCGACGTAGATCTTGGCCTTGCTCTTGCCGATTTCGAGCACCCCGCTCGCCGCCCCCATGCGCTTCATGAGCAACATCCAGATCCCGACGAACACCACGGCCGGAAGAATCCACGACAGCAGCGTCGGCAGCCACTTACTCTCGATCACGCCGGCGTAGCGCACTTTCGCGGCATCGAGCTCGGCGAGCAGTTGCGGGTCCTCGAGCCGCACGGTGATGAAGCGGTGCTGGCCCTCGCTGAAGCGCTGGAGTTCCTCTAGCTTCGCCGCCGGTAACAACTGCTCGAGCCCATCTGGCCGGAGCGTGCCCGAGATGGTACGTTCGGTGAGCGCGATGTCCTCGAGCTTGCCGGCCTTGAGCAGGGCCTTGAATTCGCTGTAGGCCAGGTTCTCGGTGTGCGGCGCAAACAGCGTACTCTGCAGCCACGTGATCACCAGAAACGCGATCACGAAATACCAGAGCGAAAACTGCTGCTTCTTTTCCACAGGTTACTCCTTTTACGTTAGAGACCCCGGTAGCGCACGCCGGTGTTCAGGCGCAGATCCGCCCGGATCTGCGTAGAAGGCCGTGCTGCCAGGCGCTTGCGGATCTCGCTGTCGGGGTCCTTCAGGTCCCCGAACAGAATGGCCTCGTGGCCCTGTTTGTTGCAGGCCTCGGCGCACGCGGGGATTCGGTCTGTGTCAACACGGTGGACGCACAGCGTGCAGGATTCGACCGTGCCCTTGCCGCGCGGGGCGTAAGGCTTCTGGTCGTGCGCGTCCTCGTGCAGGAAGGAGCGCGCCTTGTAGGGACAGGCCATCATGCAGTAGCGGCAGCCGATGCAAGTATGCTTGTCCACGAGCACGATACCGTCGGCGCGCCGGAAGGACGCGCCGGTGGGACAGACGTCCACGCAGGGCGGATACTCACAATGCTGGCACATCACCGGGAATGACTGCGTGAAACCGGTCTGCTTGTCCTTGACGGTGACCTTGCGGATCCACTGGGCGTCGGTCGCCGGCCGCCCGTGGCCGTTGACGCCGTTCTCCACGAAACACGCCTGGACGCAGGCGGTGCAGCCGTCAACGCACTGATTGACATCGATCAGCAGACCCCAGCGCTGCCGGCCGGACGCCGCCTCATCGGGCGCGCGCGCCCGGGCGAGCTCGATCAGGCGCAGGCCGGAACCGGGCGCGGCGACCGCGGTGGCGACGATGGTCAGGTGAAGAAAATTGCGTCGGCTCAGGCTCATAGCGTCACCTCCTTATCATTGCGGCCGCGGGCGCCGGCCTACCGTAATCGGCACCGTGAGTTGCGGCCCTGCCCGCCACAACGTGAACATTGCCACCTGGCCCGGCGGGACTGCCGCGTTGCACGCCCGCCACGAACAGGCCCACGCCGGCCGAGCAGCCATGCTCTTACAGGCTTACCTCGGCTTCACCCCATGCTGGCGGTGATGCCGGATGTACTTCTCGGGCTCCGCCTCAAATGCCTCCCGGCAGGTCCCGGCACAGAAGTAATAGGTCTTGCCCTGGTATACGAATTCCTCAATCGCGGTCGTGCGGCTGAGCTCCATGCCGCAGACCGGGTCCTTGAAGATGCGTTCGTTGCTTTGCGGTTTCATTGCTGACTCCTTAAAGATTTAGAAGGATAGAAATTTCAATGCCTGCGATGCGGGCATGAGCGCCGGCGGCACCCGGGTCGGTCGGACTGGTCCCCGGCCGCTCGATCAGCGCCTGTCGATCGAAACGCCCCGCGCACGGCCGCCCATCATCGAGGATCTCCGGCCGGTTGGTGGCGGTCGGTTCACTACCCATCGACGGCACCGGATTGCACGAACACGCGTCCACTGCTATGCCCACAACTCCAACCCATAGTGACGCATGACCGCCCCCAGCAGATCGCTACGGGTAATAATCCCCTTCAACTCACCCTCTTTTGCCACCGGCATCGCGCCAATATGCTGCTCGGCAAACAGACGTGCGATGTACCGTACGTCGGTGTCGACACTGGCTGTTAACACCCGCGGCGTCATTAATTGCTCGACCCGCGCGTCGGTTGTATTTTGAACACCTTTTCCATTGGCATGCGCTCATGGCCACTCAAGCCATAAATCGTAAACGATGTCACTGATAATCCTTCTCTCTACACGTAACGATGACTGCCAAAAGGCCGCCTTCCCAACGACGAACAAGGTCCTTGTGGCCTGGTTACTGTTGGCATTTGTCCATCACCGGCTCCGAATCAGATCGCGGCGCGGCCGGCGCCAAACCGGCGGTTAAGCCAGTTGTAGATCGGGCAAAACACCAGGCCGGCATAGACGCCATACAGGAAGCTCTCGACGAGCCCGAGCAGGAAGCCCCACCAGGTCAGCCATTTGAACGCCGGCAGCACTTGTTCGAGAAAGGCGTGCATATGCAGGCTCTGTGGTGTCACAAGCCCATAGATCACACATAATGCGAAGGTGACCGCACCAAAGAGCCCCAGCGCCCAGGAAACCAGTTTTATGTTGAGCATGCCCTTGCCTCCGTTAATGTCGATGGCCCGAAGGCTTGTCCGAGTCATTCTGTCCGCCGTGCCCGCCATGACCACCGTGCCCGCCATGACCGAACAGATGCATCCCGATAAACAAGACGCCGATCAATACCCAGAACCAGTTTTGTGCCAGCCATTCCATAACGCCCTCCTTGTCTGTAAGTAAAAAAGTCAGCTGCTGATCTCAACAATACGAGACCTTCAACTGTCTTTACAGTGTCGCGTCGACACTGAGAGACAGTCTTCCCGCCACAAACAATCGGGCTGATCGCAATCGCCAGCGTACGCCCTGGCAAAACAATCGAGTGCCTTCTTCATGCTGAAACGTTCTGACCAGTTCAGTCTTGCCAAGCTTGCCCGGAGAGACTCCCCGCGCTTTCGCGATCTCGCGTAGACTCCGCATATTCATTGCCGAACCTCCGTCTCACTATCCTGTTCTTCAGATGGACATAGCGTAAAGGCTGTATGTGGGTGACATGTCAAGCCGGTTTTTCCTGTCACTCGCCCCACAGGAACCCGCTGCCCACCGGTCTGTACCGAGCACGTCTCAGTCCCCGGTTTTGCCCCACTGCCATTGCGTCACTTCCGGCATGTCCACCCCGTGCCCGGTTATATATTGTTTGTGCTCGATATGCTTGTCGCGGATCCACTGCTTGAGATACGCCGCCGTGGAACCCAGTTTGGGCACCCGGTCGATCACGTCCGCCACCAGGTGGAATCGATCCATGTCGTTGCGCACCACCATATCGAACGGCGTGGTGGTGGTCCCTTCTTCCTTGTAGCCACGCACGTGCAGGCTTTTATGATTGGTACGCCGATACGTCAGGCGATGAATCAACCAGGGATAGCCATGGTAGGCGAAGATGATCGGCTTGTCGGTGGTAAACAGCGTATCGAAATCCTTGTGCGACAACCCGTGGGGATGCTCTTGTTGATCCTGAAGAGTCATGAGATCCACCACGTTGATCACCCGCACCTTGAGCTCGGGTAGATGCCGGCGCAGGAGATCCACCGCTGCCAGTGTCTCGAGGGTCGGCACGTCGCCGGCACAGGCCATCACCACGTCTGGCTCGCTACCCTGATCGTTACTCGCCCACTCCCAGATGCCGATCCCGGCGGTGCAGTGCTTGATCGCCGCGTCCATGTCGAGCCACTGCGGTTGGGACTGCTTGCCGGCGACAATGACGTTGACAAAGTTGCGCGAGCGCAGGCAGCAGTCGGTCACGCACAACAGGGTATTGGCGTCGGGCGGCAGGTATACGCGGATGATATCGGCCTTTTTGTTCACCACGTGGTCGATAAACCCGGGGTCCTGATGCGAAAAGCCGTTGTGGTCCTGGCGCCACACGTGGGAGGTCAGCAGATAGTTGAGCGAGGCGATGGGACGACGCCACAGGATCTCCTTGCTGGTGACCTTGAGCCACTTGGCATGCTGGTTGAACATGGAGTCGATGATGTGGATGAAGGCCTCGTAGCAGGAGAACAAACCATGCCGGCCGGTGAGCAAATAACCCTCCAACCAGCCCTGGCAGGTGTGCTCGGAGAGAATCTCCATCACCCGCCCGTCGGGCGCGAGATGATCGTCTTCCGGGAGCGTCTCGGCCATCCAGGCACGCCCGGTCACTTCCAACAACGCACCGAGGCGGTTGGAGTTGGTTTCATCCGGCCCCATCACCCGGAAGTTCCGCGTGTCCAGGTTGAGCTTCATCACGTCGCGCAGATACGTACCCATGATTCGGGTCGCTTCCACCGCCACCGCACCGGGCTTCGCCACGCCGACCGCGTAATCGCGGAAGTCGGGCAACTTCAAGTCCCGGAGCAGTAGGCCGCCGTTGGCGTGCGGGTTGGCGCCCATGCGACGCTCGCCCTGCGGCGCCAGCTCGGCCAGTTCCGGCATCAGCGTACCGTTCCCGTCAAACAGTTCCTCCGGGCGGTAGCTTTTCATCCAGTCCTCGAGCAGCCTGAGGTGATCCGGATTGCTGGCCAGCTCGGCGAACGGTACCTGGTGTGAGCGCCAGTAGCCCTCGGTCTTCTTGCCATCGACTTCCTTCGGCCCGGTCCAGCCCTTGGGTGTGCGCAGGATTATCATTGGCCAGCGCGGGCGTTTGCTCACGCCATCGACGCGCGCCGCATGCTGGATTGCCTGGATCTCCGCGATCACTGTGTCCAGTGTGGCCGCCATACGCTGGTGCATGTATCCGGGCTCGGATCCTTCAACGAAATAGGGCCGATAACCGTAGCCGATGAACAGGCTCTCCAGTTCCTCGCGGCTGATGCGCGCCAACACGGTGGGGTTGGCGATCTTGTAGCCGTTCAAGTGCAGGATCGGCAGCACGGCGCCATCGTGCGCAGGGTTGAGAAACTTGTTGGAGTGCCAGGCGGTGGCGAGCGGCCCGGTCTCGGCCTCGCCATCACCCACCACGCAAGCGGCGATGAGATCCGGGTTATCGAACACCGCGCCATAGGCGTGGGAAAGGGCATAACCGAGTTCGCCGCCTTCGTGGATCGATCCCGGGGTTTCCGGGGCGACATGGCTCGGCACGCCGCCCGGAAACGAGAACTGCCTGAACAGCTTCTTCATGCCCTCCACGTTTTGCGGAATGTTTGGGTACACCTCGCTATACGTCCCCTCCAGATAGGTATTGGCCACCAGTCCGGGGCCGCCGTGTCCGGGGCCCGTGATATAAATGACGCTCAAATCATGCGCCTTGATCACCCGGTTCAAGTGCACGTAGAGGAAGTTCAGTCCCGGGGTGGTCCCCCAATGACCGAGCAGCCGCGATTTGACGTGCTCCAACGTCAGCGGCTCTGTGAGTAACGGATTATCCAGCAAATAGATTTGACCCACCGACAGGTAGTTGGCTGCCCGCCAATGGGCGTCCATCCTGCGCAGCGCCTGTGCGGAAAGCGGTCCAGGCTCGACCCCGGTTTTGGCCTGCCCGGTTTGTTGCGTTTGTTCCATGGTCTTTTCCTCTTCGTTCATCATCGACATGGCGCTCCTTTCCTGATTGAATCTGACGGCGTCACAATTTGGCTCAATGATGGTGGCCAGGAGGACGGGGACGTTCCTCGATGCTCTGTACCTCGGTCTCTTCCAGGTAATGCACGAAGGCCCAGCGCAGCTTGTCCGCCCACTCTTTACCAAGGCTGGCACCAAGCTTCATTATTTGTTGTTCGATCTGCTCGGCCGTCGCTTGCAGCAAGTCATACGTAATTGTCACCTTATCCTCTTTGACCGCCACGTTCTTGACCCCCATCATAGCGCGCAGACCCGCAACCACTGCCGCGGTTTTTTCCTCGGACAGTGGCGCCGCTAACCCCAGGGTACGCCGCTTGATAAGCTCCCGCCCCGTCTGCTTAAGGACCTTATGGCCGGGGTGGCCGATGTACAGATGGGGATTGGCCAGAAAACGTTCCTTGCATTGCTGCGAACAAAACGCAAAATGCATAGTTAAATAGACGATCTCGTTTTGCTGCTGATCCACCATCGTACCGCAGACGGGATCCTTGACTTGCCTGTCCTCATATCTCATAACTGACCTCCGTTGCGTGCTTCCGGTAATCCCGCCGTCGAGCATGAATATCCATTCGTAAGCTAAATCGACACCATGAATGAACGGCGACCGCTACAATTAGCGCGAATCAGCCTGTGCAATATCGTTGAAGGTCCAGTCATGCCTGAAATAACGAACTATCACCTGGTTTTGTGATAACCATCGACTCGTTTCATCGTCTAGGCGCCGTTTGACAAAACCCAACACTCCATCGACCATTTGCGAAAACAAATGGCCGTCCTTTTTCATAATCCAAGACAGCGTTAAGGCTCGGCTTTCCCTGTCGAGCCGGAAGCCTTTAGTCCGGTTGCGGAAAAAACGTCGCAGCATGGAATCTAACTTGTTCGTCCGGCCGACTCGCTGTAAAAGGCCATGAGGTGCGATCGGCACAACTTAGTGCCTCAAAACTCACGGCAAGGATAATCCGTGAATCATGATAACGTTTTAGCAGGATATCTCTCCCCATTTGTTTAAAGGAATAGTCCTGGCCACCAATCCGCTCTAACCAATATAGGCCTCAGTTGCATAACGGCGCATCATGCGATGGCTGTTGAAAAAGGAGGCGTTCTTGCAGATGGCGCCTTTCATTACAGCGATCCAACCAGCGCGATCCTCATAAAATAACGGCAGCACGGTGTGCTCGAGTTTGTCATAAAGAGACCGCGCATCCGCGTTGTTATCGGACTCGGCACTGTCACCAATTGCCCAACCCGTGATACCTTCGATACAACCCTCAATCCACCAACCGTCCAGCACACTCAAATTAGGCACACCGTTGAACGCCGCCTTCATACCGCTCGTGCCGGAGGCCTCCAGCGGTCGCAGCGGCGTATTCAGCCAGACGTCCACCCCGGACACCATGGAGAATGCAATGTCCATGTCGTAGTTCGGCAGATAGGCCATCGGAACGATATCGGCGAAATCCCGTATGTGCCTGTGAATGGTTTCGATCAAGCCCTTGCCGCCTTCATCACGTGGATGGGCCTTGCCGGCCATGACGATCTGAAAGGGCCGTTGCCGCGCGATCGCCTTCAAGCGCTGCATATCGGAAAACAATAAATCCGGGCGTTTGTATGCCGTCATGCGCCGGGCAAAACCGAGGATCGGGATCTCGGCGTTCAGCGTTACTCCGCAAAGCGCGCTGACCTTGTTAACGAGCGCGGCTTTTGCCTCACAGTGCGCCTGCCATATGGCCTCATCGGTAATACAACATTCGGCGCGTATCAATAGCTCAGGTTCATGACACCATCCTGGTATGTGGGCATCGTAGAGTTCGATAAAGCTTTCAGCGGTCCAGGTAAACGGGTGCACCCCATTGGTGACGGAGTGTACCCGATACCCCGGAAACATCGTCCGCGATACCTCGGCATGCCGTTTTGCGACGCCATTAACGTATTCGCTTGAATTGAGGGCAAGACGGGTCATATTGAGATTATCCTCACCGGCCAGATGTTTCAGCGTCGCAAGATCGATCACATCGCCCAGAATCCGCTGCACCATATCATAAGGAAAACGGTCGTGGCCGGCTTCAACGGGCGTATGAGTGGTGAAGCTGCACAACTCACGGACACGGGGAATGTCGTACGGGACCTCCCCGGGTCGCAAGTCCTCGCTGACATAGGCGTATCGCCGCAGCAGTTCCACGGCCAACAGCGCGGAATGACCTTCGTTCATGTGGTACTGGCGGATCTCGAAGCCCAGCGCTTGTAACATGCGCATACCGCCGATACCCAACACAATTTCCTGTTTAAGTCGATACGACTCGTCGCCGCCATACAGGTAATGAGTAATTTCTCGATCCTCACTCGAATTTTCATCCAGATCGGTGTCCAACAACATGACGGGTTGCCGGCCATTCATATGTCCTTGCAATACATACAGCCAACCACCAATCCAAACGATCCTGCCCTCAATCACGACCGCGATCTTGGCCTCCAGCGGTGAAGCCCAACGGGCGGGATCCCAATCGTGCGGATGTTCAAGTTGCCGCCCCTGCGCATCGATCTCCTGTCTAAAATAGCCGGCACGGCTCACCAGGGTGACCGCGACCATGGGCAATTCCAGATCCGCGGCCGAACGCATCGTATCACCGGCGAGAACACCCAAGCCGCCGCTGTAGGTAGGTATCTGGTTTTGCAGCGCGATCTCCATGGAAAAATAGGCGATACGCGTTTCATGTATGAGTTCATCGAGCATTAGCTAATTCCTATATTGAGTTACCTCAGGTGGTAATCTCGTTACCCCTTAACTCCGGCTGTGTGCATCATCTCTTCACGGCGGTACGACCGGCGAACACGTTATAGATCGGCACCCAGATCAAGGCGAAGTACCAGCCATAACCGTAGCTTTCAGCCAATCCCAGCAAAAAACTTTTCCAACTGATCCATTCGAATCCGGGCAGCAACTCTTGCCAGGACTTATACATGGCATGCTCCGGAAACAGCAGATCGAAAGCCACGCACAACGCAAACGTGATGACCAGAAACAGGCTGCTGGCGTGCCCCACCGCGACGAGAGAGATTCCGGGTTTCATGATTCACCTCCTTCACTGCCTGCTACCGCATGCAAATAACGTTCGGGCTCGGTTTCGAACTTGTCGAGGCAGCTTCGGGAACAGAATCGGTAAAGCTGTCCTTCGTACATCTTCCCATACCCCTGGCTGGGATCGACCTGCATACCGCAAACCGGGTCAACGTGGTCGGCGTTCTCCCCGCCGCCATGGCTGCCGTGCACGCCATGCGCGCCGCAACCCAACCGCATCATCAAGTAGAACAATCCGGCAAAGATCAGAAGCGAAAGCAGCCCTTCCATATCCAGCCTCCTCTTTAAATCCTATGGTTGATCACTATCGATAAACAACGCTAATGGCTGTCATCTACTTACGTGTCAAACATCGCACGCTGTTGCGGCGCAGCGCAATCAAGGTTTACGCATGCACTTCTTCACCATGGCGGCACCAGACACAGGGGCAATCCACGTGATTGCAGCTCTCATCCTTGCGTTGAGACCGATAGCGCCGACGTGCCCACGGCGCCAACAACCGCTTGCTCAGAGAGAGATGGTAGTGGCGGTACAGAAACTCTCGTACATCCGCCCGCCTCTCCCGGTGACGCAGGAACCAGCGATAGCCGCGGTTACCCAGCAAACTGTAAAGGGCCCGGTTCACCACAGCGGTCGTCAGCAGCGGGCCCAAAGCCTGATGCCAGCGCAAGTCGTAGTTATCGCCATCCAACAGGCTGCGCGCCGCCAGCACACCCGACGTGATGGCAGCGCGCATACCGAAACCCCACAGGGTGTCCTGGAAACCCGCTTGCTCCCCTGCGACTGGATGTGCACCGGAGCGCGCCGTCACCGGGATACGAAAATTACCCACGCCACCATGAGGTCGGGCGTTAATCATCTCAAGTCCCGCCAACCGGCGAAACGCCTCTACGGTACGTTGCACGTAAAGCGCCTCTTGCTTGAAACCGGTAAACATGCAACTTTTCACCGTGCCCTTGCCACCCATGACCAGTAAATACGCATAACCTCGAGGCGCGAGATTGTCGTCGCATATCACCCAGAAACCGTCCTTCATGGTGGTATCAAAGTGGTAGCCGACGGCGATGGCATCCGCGGCTTTCGGACCGGTAGCGAGTATCCCGGGTCCATCCATATGAAGCAGGCGACTGTTAAAACGGACCTCCACGTCCAATTCGAGGGCTTGGTTCAATAACGCGGTATCCAGCGTATCGGGGCCGGGACCGCGTTCCAGCATATAAAAAAGAGGCCCACCACTGTGGATGGTGTAAGCCTCGCCCCAGGCATCGAAGGCGATGCCCTGGCGGCACGGGAGCATCTTGAAATCGGTGGCAAACACCAGCTCCCGCAGCACCGTCAGCACATCCTGCCGGGTGCTCCAGTTTTCAAGGCCCTGCAAATCCCGTTGGAATCGGTAGCCCACTTCACGGTGGGCCTCATGCACAATGACGTGGCGCCCGGCACGCGCCAGGGTAATGGCCGCCGCCAAACCTGCGGGACCCGCGCCGGCGATTTGGATCGTTGTGTCTTGCATTTCTCGCATGGTTTTACAAATGCCGCTCCTGAAACCAAGCTTTCAATTAATTTGCGCTGACCACGATGTAATAAGTTACCCATGCAAAGTCGAAGCGGCAACGCGACAGCTGCGCATGAGGATCTAAGTCAGGGTGTTTTGGGAACAGACTCATTTAGAAACCTCGCAGCGCCACGGCCTCAGCGACACGCGTGATGGCAAGTTCGTAAGCCGCCATTCGCAGGTCAATCCCGCGCCTTTGAGCGAGATCGCGCACTTCGTCATAAACCCGGAGCAGCCGCTGTTCCAGCCGCCGGATAACCGTTTCGTGATCCCAGGGAAATTCCTGAAGATTTTGCACCCACTCGTAGTATGAGGCTGATACGCCACCGGCATTCGCCAGGATATCGGGCACAATGGCGATCCCCCGCTCCCGCAACGTCGCATCGGCCAAATGGGTAACAGGAATGTTGGCCGCTTCGACGATCAACGACGCTTTTATTGCATCGGCATTGTCGCAGTTGATAGTGGCTTCCAGTGCCGCCGGGATCAAAATATCACACGGCAATTCCAACAGTTCGGCGTTGCTGATCGGTTCGGTGTCTGCCAGCCCCTCCAGCCAACCCGTTGCCCGCACGTGCCGCAGTGCAGCACTGACATCAATGCCGGTATCGGCATAGACGCCACCCCGCACATCAGACAGCGCGATCACATGGAAGCCGAGTTCAGCAAGACGCAGTGCGGTGTGCGAGCCGACATTGCCGAACCCTTGTATCACCACCCGGGCACCATTAACGGGCAACGACAACTCACTGGCCGCCTTTTGAGTCAGGCAAGCAACGCCATACCCCGTCGATTCTAGACGGCCCGCCGAGCCGCCGAGCTCGAGCGGCTTGCCGGTGACCACAGCCGGGGTATACCCGTGTGACTTGCTGTATTCTTCCAATATCCAAGCCATGACTTGCGGATTGGTGCCAATATCCGGCGCCGGGATGTCCTGGTGGGTCCCAATCAGCGGCGCCATCTTCTGGATAAACCGCTTGGTCAATACCTCCAAGGCGTCGAGGCTGAGCGCCGCGGGATCGACGGCAATCCCACCCTTGGCACCTCCAAAGGGCACGCCCACCAACGCGGTTTTCCAGGTCATTAATTGGGCCAGTGCACGGGTTTCTCCCAAGCTGACCCCGGGGTGGAAACGCAATCCGCCCTTGAAGGGCCCGCGGGCGTGGTTGTGCTGAACGCGGTGGCCCACATAGGTTCGCAGGACCTCTTTGCCGTCATTATGTACTTTGAGAGGAACGCTGATCGTCGTCTCGCGAAACGGGTGGAGTAATAGCGCCTGTAATTCAAGCTCTACATTCAGCCGAGCAAACGCCCTCGCCAGAAAATGGCCTTGAGTGTCCTGACATTGGCAGTGTTTACGTTCAACCGGCACTGATATTCGCTCCTTTTTCAATCTCATACTTGACCTTGGCAAGGCAGCACCGCGACGTTTAAAACTGGCTACCTATCCTGCTAACCGGAACCGCTGGACCCTCGTAGCCACTGCCGCGGCTTCCGTGTCCGCAGTACTCTGCGTGCATATGCATCACCAAATAGAATACGCCCGCAAACATCAAAAAAGACAACAGGCCTTCCATTCCGGGGCTCCGTGTTAGCTCGTTTCGTCACCAACCTCATTCACAGACGCGGTGAGAAACGCTTTCCATTGCCCGAGCGGAGGAAAAAACATCGGCGTACGACGCGCATAGTCGCTGTATCGTTCACCGAAACGTTTATCCATAACGCGCTCCTCAGCTCGTGATAAATATACATAGGCATAGATTAGGATGGGCGCCATAAGAACCGTTAATAGCGTCGGCCACTGGATCAGAAACCCGATAATGAACAGGAACAGACCCGTATATTGCGGATGGCGCGCAAACGCGTACACACCATTGGTAACGAGCCGGCTGTGGGCGTGATACACCCGACGCCAGCCTTTTGACAACAACACATAACCGGCAATCATAAAAACCAAACTCAAGCCCATGACCATCATCCAGGCCAGATCCGATCCACCCAACACCACCACCCAGAGGTGGCCAAATTTGTGGCTAAACGGCTCAAGCACCGGATAGGTGTCGCCCAGCCAGCCGGTCAGCAAATAGACAGTGAGCGGGAAACCGTACATCTCGGTAAATAATGCAACGAGAAACGCCGTCAGTACGCCCATATTGCGCCACTCGGCACGACCCGTGGGTGCAAGGAAGCTGCCGATAAAAAACAGGAACAAGCCGATATTAAAGGCCACCACCACCCACATGCCATAGGCGTATTCCTGGGACATCATCATCTCCTAGTTATTGATAACGGTTGCCACGCGGACCGGTTTCTACCCAACGAAGAATTCGTTTTGATGGCGCGCCGGATACCCGTTCGGGAACCCGATAAGATCCCGGTCGTGGTCACGGAATTCACGCGACAACCTGGGAAAAATCATCACGTTGTTTTCCGCGGATTCCATGGGTTCCGTCCATGATCGATGGCAACGGCCGGTTTATTTATTCATTCTCCGATGGTCGTGCAGCTTTTTGCGGGTTTTTTCAACTTCCTTCCCGCTCTGCGCCATTTGCTCCATCATCATTTGCATCATGTCCATACGCTGTTCCATCCGGTCCATGCGCATCTGCATATCACCGTCCATTTTCACGCCCTGCCCCATCTGGGACTTGCCCATCTTGCCCTGACCGCCTTGCATACCCATCATCATTCCGCCGCCCATGGCCCGCATCATCTCCATGCCTTCTTGCATGCTCTTCATGTGTTCCTCGATCAGCTTGTCGCGTTTATCCGGATCCTTGGTTTTATGAATCTCGTCCATCTGTCGCATCGTTTTCTTCATATGCGCCTGCATCTTTTGCATCATGTTTCCCTTACCCGGCTGGCCGGCCATCGCCTTAGCCCCCGCCTGTTTACCGGGGTGAGAGGCATCGTCGGCATGGACCAGTGGAAGGATCGCGGCGAGTAAAACCGCAGTAGTTAATACAAATATCTTTTTCATGACTCATCTCCTTGATTTGTACCGCGTTTAAAATTTATTGCGCATGGTCAGTCTCCTGCTCTGAGCTAGAGCCGTGCCCGGCGCAACCGCAGTGCATTGGTAATCACCGACACGGAACTGAAACTCATGGCCGCTGCGGCAATAATCGGTGACAGCAGTAAACCGAGAAACGGATACAGCACACCCGCAGCCACCGGCACACCCAGCGCGTTATAGATGAAGGCGAAGAACAGGTTCTGGCGGATGTTGCGCATGGTGGCGCGGCTTAAGCGCCGGGCGCGCACGATGCCACGCAGATCGCCCTTGACCAGGGTCACTCCGGCGCTCTCCATGGCCACGTCGGTGCCGGTACCCATGGCAATACCCACCTGGGCCTGCGCCAGCGCCGGGGCATCGTTGATGCCGTCGCCGGCCATAGCCACGACCCGTCCCTCGGCCTGCAATTGCTTGACCACCGTCGCCTTCTGGTCCGGCAGGACCTCGGCCTGCACCCGGTCGATGTCCAATTTGGCCGCCACCGCCTCTGCGGTTTTGTGGCTATCGCCGGTGAGCATCACGATCTCGATACCGGCGGCGTGCAGATCGCGAATGGCCTCGGGGGTGGTCTCCTTAATGGGGTCGGCCACGCCGATCAGGCCAGCGGCCTTGCCGTCGACCCCGAGGAACATCACGGTCTGGCCCTCGGCACGCAGAGTATCGGCCTGTTGCGGCAGATCGCCCACATCCACGCCCAGATCGGTGAGCAGTTTGATGTTACCCAGCGCCACGTGGCGGCCATCCACGGTGCCGGTAACGCCCTTGCCGGTAACGGACTGAAAGTCATCGGTTTTGGCCAGTTCGGTATCGCGTTCCTCCGCGCCCCGGACTATCGCTTCGGCCAGTGGGTGTTCACTGGCCCGCTCCAGGCTGGCGGCCAGGCGCAAGGCATCGTGTTCATGAAAACCGTCTACCGCCACCACCGAAACCAGTTTCGGTTTGCCCTCGGTCAGGGTGCCGGTCTTGTCCACCACCAGGGTATCGACCTTTCTCAGCACCTCCAGCGCCTCGGCATTCTTGAACAATACCCCCATCATCGCGCCTTTGCCGGTACCGACCATGATCGACATGGGTGTGGCCAGTCCCAGGGCACAGGGGCAGGCGATGATCAGCACCGCCACGGAATTGATCACCGCGTAGGCGAGGGCGGGTTCCGGCCCCCAGTTCCACCAGACGAAGAAGGTGATGACGGCGATCACCACCACCGCCGGGACAAAGTAACCCGACACGATATCCACCAGTTTCTGGATCGGCGCCCGGGAGCGCTGGGCCTCGGCCACCATCTGTACGATCTGCGCCAGCAGGGTGTCCGATCCCACTTTCTCGGCGCGCATCAGGAGACTGCCGGTGCCGTTGACCGTGGCGCCAATCAGCTTTTCACCGGAGGTCTTTTCCACCGGAATGGGTTCGCCGGTGACCATGGATTCGTCCACACTGCTATCGCCGTCCTCAACGATACCGTCCACCGGCACTTTTTCACCCGGTCGCACCCGCAGGATATCCCCCACTTTCACGTGTTCCATGGGGATGTCTTCTTCGGTGCCGTCTTCGCGGACGAGACGCGCGGTCTTGGGTGCGAGGCCCAGCAACAACTTGATGGCGGCGTTGGTCTGACTGCGCGCCCGCAGTTCCAGCACCTGGCCAAGCAATATCAGGGCGGTGATCACCGCGGCGGCCTCGAAATAGACCGGCACCACGCCCACTTCGTTGAATACGGCCTGCGGAAAAATGCCGGGGGCGACGGCGGCAATCACACTGTAGGTCCAGGCCACCGAGACACCGAGCCCGATGAGGGTAAACATGTTCAGGTTGCGCGTGATGACCGATTGCACCGCGCGCACATAAAATATCCAGCCGCCCCACACCACCGCCGGTGTCGCAAAAATCATTTCCATCCATTGGCGCAGGCTGGGATCGATGATCTCCGCCATCCGCTCGGGCCAGAACTCGGCCGCCATGGCGCTGATTAATACCGGGATGGCGAGGATGGCGCTGACCCAGAAACGACGGCTCATGTCGCGCAGCTCGCTGTCATCCTCTTCCGCTTCTACTGTGCGCGGTTCCAGCGCCATACCGCATTTGGGGCAGTTGCCCGGATGATCCTGAACGATCTCCGGATGCATCGGACAGGTGTACTCGGTTTTGCTGGTGATCACCGGAACCCCCAAGGGCTCCAGGGCCATGCCGCATTCCGGGCAGCTCCCCGGGCTGTTGGCACGCACCTGTGGATGCATCGGGCAGGTATATTCGCCGACAGCCTCCATCGCCTCTTGCGGTCGGCGATGTTCTTCGGCACCCGCTGCCTCCAGATACCGCTCGGGTGTGGCCTGAAATTTGTCATGACAGGCGGACGAACAAAAATAATATATCTCGCCCTTGTGCTCGGCCGCCGCCGCCGCATTCGCCGGATCCACTGTCATGCCGCACACGGGATCCTGAGTCATCGCAGAATTCTTCCGTGTCGGTAAGGTTTCAGAACCGTATGCACTCATCAATGCCTCCGTTTAGTGCTCACTGATCGCGTATTGATCGCCGCCGGATTCAATCATCCGAAACACTACATCGGCATCCGGCACGCCTTCAGGCTTCCTTTCCCATACCCGTAAAACGCGTTCGACACAGACCTGAAACACCATAAGCTCATCATGTTTCTCAATACGCGCGTAGTGGCGAACGACATGATGACATTGCGCCAATCGTTTTAATTAAATAGTTTACAGCCTATACGCAACACACAGGTCAAGCTGTCCCGCTTGATCGCGAGACAACTGGAAAAATCTACACAGCCCGCCCCGTGCCTTTCCCGCCTGCCCCGACACAACACGTATAATTTTCTGGTGAACATTGACCGCGTTGTTTCGCAGGGGCGTCAACCCGGCGCCGATCGCATTTCGAAGCGTATTCACGCGGGGGACGGCTGTCACACGTCGTGCCAGTAACGGCGCCACCATGGTGCTGGTGCTGTTCACGCTGGGAGGTATCTCGAAGCGCTTGGCCGCGCGCGCCGTACGCAGCCTCGCGCCGCTGTTGGCGGTCGAGCGGATCGAGGCCAACGTTATCACCGATGGCACCGAGGTGCGGCGGCCGGCCCGGGGCCTGGCGCCGGGCACACTCATCCGGGTGCGCCCCGGGGAACGCATACCCGTGGACGGCATCGTCGTCAAGGGCAGTTCGGAGTGCGGCGAGGCGGTGCTGACCGGCGAGAGCCGCCCCTGCCCCAAGCGTCCCGGTTCGCCCGTGTTCGCCGGCAGCCTCAATGGGGTGGGCACGGTGCTGGTGCGCACCACGGCCGCCGGTGCCGCCACGGCCTGGGGACGGATCAGTCGGTTCGTGCGCCGCTCACTGGCGCGTAAAGGGACTTTAGAACGGGCCGTTGACCGCGCGGCGGCGGTCTTCGTGCCGGCGGTCCTGATGCTGGCCGCCGCTGCGATCGCCTACTGGAGCCTGCAGGGGCCGTTCGACCTGGCATTGATGATCGGCCTGTCCGTACTCGTGGTGGCCTGCCCCTGCGCGCTGGGGCTGGCCGCGCCGCTTGCCACCTCGCTCGCGCTGGGGCAGATGCTGCGCCGTGGCGTATTGATCCGTGGCGGCGCGGTGCTGGAGGCGCTGGCATCGATACGGGGTGTGGCGTTCGATAAGACCGGCACCCTGACCACCGGCGAACCGAAGCTGACCAGCATCGTAGCCTATGGTGTTGCGGAAGACGACTTATTGCGGCGGGTTGCCGGACTGGAACAGGGCTCGGAACACCCCGTCGCGCAGGGCGTGACTCGTGCGGCACAGGCCCGTGGCCTCGTCCCGATTTCCGTCACCGGCGTGCAGGCACACCCGGGCCAAGGCGTGATAGGCCAATACAAAGCAGACGATATGGTGGCCGGCAACGCGACGTTCATGCAGGCATTGGGGTGGTCGCTGCCACCGGCTCTGATCGAGCAAATGTACGACGACACGACAACAGAAGCGACGCCGGTCTACGTCGGCTGGGGCCATCAGGTGCGCGGGGGGCTGTGGCTCACGGACCTGCCGCGTGGCGAGGCGAAGGAAGTCATCACGGCAATACATGAATTGGGGCTAAGCACACGCATGCTGTCGGGTGACAGCGCCAGGGTCGCTGAACAACTCGCCGCTGCGATTGGCATCAACACGTGGCGCGCCCAGCTTTCCCCGGAAGGAAAGGTACGCGAGATCAAGGCCTGGTCCCGGCGACTGGGCCCGGTGGCGATGGTGGGTGACGGATTGAATGACGGGCCGGTGCTCGCCGCAGCGGCGGTCGGCGTCGCCGTGGGCTCGTCCACGGATCTTGCCAGGGAGACCGCCGACATCGTTCTGCCCAAGGACGGGCTTGGCCTGCTGCCCGACCTGGTCGTGCTGGCACGGCGGGTGCGAAAAATTATTCTTGGCAACATGGGCTGGGCCCTCGAATACAATCTCATTGCATTGATACTCGCGGCATGTGGCATGCTGCCACCGGTGCTGGCCGCAGGACTGATGGCAGGCTCCAGCCTGCTGGTGGTGTTCAACTCCTTGCGCGTTGAAGAACACGCTGGAACACGCCCGGCACACACACCGGACTTCCCGGTTCGTAGTTACACCGACCCAAGATGATGGTTGAAGGCAACAAGCTTCGGTAGTTATACGGCGGCGAGAAACGCGACGCGAAGAAGATCGCGGTAGTGTATGGCAGGTTGTTCCCCGTGATATTAAATAACCGGCGATGAGATATCAGAAAGTATCTCACCTCGGAGCTCTGTCATTCTTACTTATAATCATTCCATATATATAACGGTCATCGGGGGGCATGCAGGTTCACCAACTGCTCAGCGCGGTACACTATTCCGTGCCATAAGTACAGAAATATTATGAATTCCTTATTTAATCAATGGGCCATTTACCGCCCGGCATTGCCTTGACAAGTCCATTTGCAGCAACTTTTATAGAAGTGGCTATTTTTAATTCGGACACGATAATACAAAGACCCAGAGCGGAGGGGGTGGAGGGGGTGAGTAACAACAGATCCTAAATCCGGATGGGGGACCAACCCCACGACCATGATGACCGAGCGAACAACGGTGACGGCGCTTATGCAGCAGACGTATTTTATCTTACGAAACATCAAACATAAGCGACAAATGGTAGTGTTAGGATATGGGCGTCGGACCTGAGCTGTGATCTAATTAATCGTTTGGCCGCGCGCCATGATCAGCTATGGACACGCCTGCTCCCGCACAACGCCGCTGTGACGGCTCGCCGGGGCAAGCGCATCGTTACGGACTCAATTCACAAAACCAACGTTAAGGAGCTTAAGGGAGTATGAAAAAACTAATATTTGTTCTGTTAACGACGGGGCTGTTTGCGGCCCAGACGGCGTATGCCGCCAATTCCGGCCTGAAGGAGGAAAACTTTTACTTCGGCGCCGGCGTGGGCATGAACGACGCCGATGATGCTTTCACCGACGTACCCGGTGGTAGCGTGGATGACGCTACCGGCTTCCAGATTTTTGTCGGTTACGACACCGGCGTCAAGGCGGGCCCGACCAATCTCGCCGTTGAGATCGGTTACATGGATAGCGGTGATTTTGATGTCGAGGTCACGGTCCCAATTCTTGGCACTATCAAGTCAAGCGATAGTGCGTCAGGTCTATGGGCCACCGCCGTATTCGATGCACCGATTAATAAGGACTTTAGCGTGCTCGGCCGCATCGGTATGGATTTTGGTGATGACGACGGGCTGATGTTCGGCGTCGGCGCGGGCTTCAAGCTCAACCGCCAGTGGGGACTGCGCGGCGAGTACGTAATCCGCGACAACATCAATTCACTGCAGGTCAATCTCCTGTACCACCTGTGAGTCTCTGCCGGGCAATGCCGGCAACAGCAAAGCGGCGCTCAAAGCGTCGCTTTCTTTTTTTGGCGTCGAGGTACGATCGCCAAACTGAGAACAAGCAATTATTCGTGTTTTGCCAGCGGGGGATGATAAATCATCTGCACGGTGTTGCCGTCGGGGTCCCGGCAATAAAAACTGCGGGCGCCGTCACGGTGGGTGCGCGGCGGCTTGACAATGCTTACCCCCTGCGACTGCGTGAACGCATACCACCGATCCACGGCGGCTATGTCATCGAGGATAAAGCCGATATGATCGAGGCGCTGCGATGGCTCCGGGTTGAATCCCGCGGGCGCCCGGTGCAGGGCCAGATTGTCCTGACCGCCGCTGAGATACACATTATCGCCGTCGGGACGCCACTCGACCGCCATGCCCAGGATCCGGGTATAGAATGCCTCGCAGGCCTCGAGATCCTGGACGGTCAAGGCCACATGGCGCAGGCTAGCGGTCGATTCAGGTCGTTGCATGGCGCGCCTCGCCGAACACACGGTTGCCGGTTTGCTCCCACACCTGCTTGCCGAAACAGCGCTCGATCACCAGCGGCAGGGCGATAGACCCGGCGGACAACAGGCGGTCGTGAAAGGCGTTCAAATCGAAGGATTGCGCCTCGCGCGCCTGCTCGCCTTCCCGCAGGGCGTTGATCAAGGTCCAGCCCGTGGCATAACCCATGGGCACGGCCGGAGATTGGCTGTACCAGAGCAACTCACCGCGGGCCTGGTTTTGCGCGAATCCCAGTTCAGAGACCAGGCGCTGCGCCCCCGCCTCCAGCGTCAGGCCGCGGGTGTGGAGCTCCACATCGATCACGATTCTGAGCGCGCGCCACAACCGGTCGCGTGATAACAGGAAATCGTGCTCGGGGCCGTGCAGGAATCCCTGTTCATGCATTAATTGTTCGCAATACAGCGCCCAGCCCTCGTACAGGGTCGATGAGGGATTGAGCAGGCGGGGCAACGAGCGCGCCGCCGGCGTGAGATGGGCGGTCACGAACTGCAGGTGATGCCCGGGCCAGGCCTCGTGCACACAGGTGTGGGCGATGCCGTCCACCGGGTGTTGCGCCCGTTCCTCGTCCGTCTGCAGCGGTGTCACGAAATAATAACCGCGCTGGTCGGGATCCCGCGGCGCTGGCTCGTGATACGCCGCGAACGGGATACGGTGGCGCAGGAAACCCGGTGTCTCGACGACTTCGAGGCGCGCCGGCGCCGGCAGGCTCACCAGCCGGCGGGCGGCGAGGAATTCCCGCGCCGCCTGCATCTGCCGGCGGTAGACCGCCAATAGCTCGCGCGGTGGTGGCCGATGTGCCCGAATTTGCCGCAGGGCCCCGGCGATATCCTCATTGCCGGTCAAGACCCGACAGGCGGTTTTGAGCTCGGCACGGCACTGCTCCACCAACGTTGCTCCCAGGCGATGCAGCGCGTCGGCATCAATATCGAGAAAATGGCGGTAGCGTAGCAGGTGATCGAAATAAGACCGGCCACAAGCGATATCACCCCCGGCGCCGGCGCCGAGCTCGCGTTGCAGGAATTCTCCGTATGCGGCAAGGGCCTCGCCGGCCTGCTGCAGCGCCTGCGCGAACTCAGGCCCGGTGGCGCCGGCCTCCGTAACCTTGGGGTGTGCGGGAAGCCCCCCGAGGAACACCTGACCCTGGCGCGCGCTCGTGACCGCCGCCTGCAGCCACGGCAGCGGAATATTCGCAGCGCGATCGTGCAAAAACCAACGCGCCCCGTCTAGGTGGTCGGGAACGGCACGCAAGCGCGCCAGGAGCGCGGCGGAAAAATCCGCCACCGGCCGAACCGTCAGTTGATAGATAGCGTTGACCGGCAACAGGCGCTCGGGGTCGGGCCGTCGCGGCTCCACATCCAGCAGGCGCTGGTTCTCCAGCATGGCCGCGCCGTACAGCAGCTGATAGTCGAGGGCGCCGTCCTCATCGAGCTTGTCGTAATCGATCTCCTCCAGGCTGGTCCTGAGCTCATCATTAAGGCATGCCAGGGCCCCCATGGGTTCTTCACTATAGGGCGTGAGCAGATGGTCGTAGCCCTCGACCCCGGCATCAACCGCGGCCTCGGGATGGTAGCGCAACCAGGCACTGTAATAGCCCGCGACAATCTCCCTGAAGCGGGCGGCGTCACTTTCAAACAGCATCAGCTACGACTCGACAATCTCGAAATCGTGGGTAATCGCGGCGGTCTTGCCCAGCATAATGGAAGCGGAACAATATTTTTCCGCGGACAGACCGATGGCGCGTTTGACCTTGGTGGCATCGAGGTCTTTGCCGCTGACGAGAAAATGGATATGAATGCGGGTGAAGACCTTGGGATCGGTGTCGGCCCGTTGGGCCTCGATCTCGGCCACACAGCCGCTGACCGCCTGCCTGGACTTGCGCAGGATATGCACCACGTCAAAGGACGTGCAGCCCCCCATACCCAGGAGCACCAGCTCCATCGGCCGTGGGCCCTGGTTACGCCCACCGTGCTCCGGCGGCCCATCCATGGTTATGCGATGGCCGCTGTCGGCCACACCGAGGAAGCTCGCCTCCCCTGTCCATTCGATTTTTGCTTTCATAAATTCAAATACAAGTTACAAGTTACAAGTTACAAGTTACAAGTTACAAGTTACAAGTTACAAGAGGGACGCCGGCAAGCATATAGTGTTCCCTCTTTCTGGCTCGATCCCACTTGGCTCTAGCCGCCAAACAAGCGTTCCAACTTCACACCCGGGTCGTCCGCTTTCATGAAGGCCTCGCCGATCAGGAAGGCATGCACCCCGTGCTGGCGCAGCATGGCCACGTCCGCGGGTGTATGAATGCCACTTTCGGTCACGACCAAACGGTCGTGCGGGACCTGCCCGAGCAGTTCCACCGTGGTCTGCAAGCGCGTCTTGAAAGTACGAAGATTGCGATTGTTGATACCGATGAGCGGAGTGTTCAAGGTCAATGCGCGTTCCAGCTCGGTGCCATCGTGCACCTCCACCAGCACATCCAGATGCAGCTCACGCGCTAAGGCATTCAGCTCCAGTAACTGCGCGTCACCGAGCGCGGCGACAATCAGCAGGATACAGTCGGCACCCAAGACCCGCGCCTCGTAGACCTGATAGGGATCAAGGAAAAAATCCTTGCGCAGCACCGGCAGCGCACAGGCGGCGCGCGCCTGTACCAGGAAATCATCAGACCCCTGGAAGAACTCGGCATCGGTCAACACCGACAGGCAGGTCGCGCCGTGCTCGGCGTAGCTGCGGGCGATCTGCGCCGGATGAAAATTCCCACGCAACAGGCCCTTGCTGGGGGACGCCTTCTTGATCTCGGCGATGACCGCGGGCCGTCCCGCCTCGATTTCGCGCTGCAGCGCGGCGGCAAAACCGCGCGGTTCGGACGCGGCCTGTACCCGTTCGCTCAAGGTCTTGAGCGGCAGACGCTGGGCGCGCTCCATGATCTCCTCGCACTTGCGCGCCAGGATCCTTTGCAGAAAATCGCTGTTGCCGCTCATCCGGGCGCGACCTAACCGGCCAGTTGCTTGCTCAGGCCGATCAGGGCCTGCAGTTTCTCCCGTGCCAGGCCGTCGGCGATAACCTCGAGGGCACGCTCCACGCCGCTTTCCAGTGTGTCGCTCAGCCCCGCGGCGTAAATCGCGGCCCCGGCGTTGAGCGCGACGATATCGCGCGCCGGGCCGGCGGTGTTGTCGAAGACCGACTCCATCATCGACAGGCTCTGCGCGGCACTGTCCACCGCCAGCTCGGACACCTTACCGCGCGCGACGCCAAGCTGCTCCGGGGTAACTGTCAACAGGCTGATCTTGCCACCCTTGAGCTCGGCCACGTGCGTTGGCGCGCCAACGCTGATCTCATCCATGCCGTCCTCGGCATGCACAACCAGTACATGCTCGCTGCCCAAGCGCGCCAGCACCCGCGCCAGGGGCTCCACCCAGTCACGGCTGAACACGCCCAGCACCTGATTGGGCGCCCCCGCCGGATTGGTCAATGGACCCAGCAGGTTAAAGATGGTGCGCACGCCCATCTCGCGGCGCGGACCGATGGCGTGCTTCATGGCGCTGTGGTGCATGGGGGCAAACATGAAACCGACACCGATCTCATTGATGCACTGGGCCACCTGCCCCGGCGTCAGTTCCAGTTTGACGCCCGCGGCCTCAAGCACGTCGGCGCTGCCTGACTTGCTCGAGACCGAGCGATTGCCATGCTTGGCGACCTTGCCGCCGGCCGCCGCCACCACGAACGCGCTGGCCGTGGAGATATTAAAGGTACTGACGCCATCGCCGCCGGTGCCGCAGGTATCCACCAGGTGCGGTCCGCCCACACCGACCCGGGCCGCGAGCTCTCGCATGACCTCGGCGGCGGCGGCGATCTCATCCACGGTCTCGCCCTTCATGCGCAGGCCGATCAGGAAGCCGCCGATCTGCGCCGGCGTGGCCTGGCCGGTCATGATCAGACGCATCACCGACCGCATCTGCTCGCCGGCCAGGTCATGCCGTTCGGTCACGGCGCGGATGGCGGATTGCATATCCATAATTAACTCCAGTTACAAGTTACAAGTTACAAGTTACAAGTTACAAGTTACAAGTTACAAGACGATCTAAACCTCGGAACAATGCCAATACAATTCTTATACATTTTTCTTGCTACTTGCTACTTTTCATCTTCAAAAAATTACTTAACATGTCATGGCCATGCTGCGTCAGAATGGACTCGGGATGAAACTGCACTCCCTCCACCGCATGCTCCTTGTGACGTACACTCATGATTTCATCGAGTTGACCGTCTTCTGTCTCCGTCCACGCGGTCATCTCCAGGCAATCGGGCAGGCTGTCTTTGTCGATAACCAGCGAGTGGTAGCGCGTGGCCTCGAAGGGATTTGCCAACCCCTTGAACACGCCGATATCCTTGTGGTGGATCATGGAGGTCTTGCCGTGCATGATCTCGCGGGCATGGCCGATACGCCCGCCAAAGGCCTGACCGATACTCTGGTGGCCGAGACACACGCCCAGGATGGGCACACTGCCGGCAAAATACCGTATCAGATCCACCGACACACCCGCCTCACTGGGGGTGCATGGCCCCGGCGAGATCACGATATGATCCGGGCCCATGGTTTCGGCGTCGGCGATCGTAATCTGGTCGTTGCGAAAGACGCGGACGTCCGCGCCCAGCTCGCCGAAATACTGCACCAGGTTATAGGTGAAGGAGTCGTAATTGTCGATCATTAACAACATCGTTTTAGGCTCTGCAAGTGACGCAATGAACGCAGAGACGCAAAGGCGCAAAGTTAATATGGACTGCCAGCCACTGCTGTCCCATTTACCTTTCCCTCGTAGGTTGGGTTAGCGTAGCGCGACGGACTGGAAGCCGGGTTTGTTGGGTCCGTCGCGCTCGCTTCTTGACCCAACCTACATTTACCCGATTTCATGTCGGCATTGACCCTCATGCGTCTCTGCTTCTATTGACTAAGCTATCCTAGGCGAAAACACACTAATTCAGTGAGACAGCAGTGGCTGCCAGCAGTTCTTCTTTACGCCTCCGGCGTCATTGCGTTTACCATTCATATCCGAGTTTTATGCCGAGTATTCATATGTAACGCAAAGGCGCGTTGAGACAACCCGTTTTCATCCGTTGTATATTCCTTTGTGCCTTTACGTCTTTGCACTAAAGGCTATTACAATCTCATCTGTGTGCCCCGTCGAGGCCGGCTTCGGCCATAGTGACAGCACGGAATACCGCGCGCCCCTTGTTCATGGTCTCTTCCCATTCCTTTCGCGGGACGGAGTCGTACACAATACCGGCCCCCGCCTGGATATGCAGCACCCCGTCTTTGATGACCGCCGTGCGAATGGCGATCGCCGTATCCATGTTGCCGTTCCAGGCGATGTATCCGACGGCCCCGGAATACACACCGCGCTTGACCGGTTCGAACTCGTCGATGATTTCCATGGCGCGGATCTTGGGGGCGCCGCTGACCGTGCCCGCCGGAAAGGTGGCGCGCAACACATCAATCGCGGTCATCCCTTCCTTGAGCCGCCCGACCACATTGGACACGATATGCATCACGTGCGAATACCGTTCAATAACCATCATCTCGGTGACCTCGACGGAACCGATGCGGGCGATGCGTCCAGTGTCATTGCGTCCCAGGTCGATCAGCATCAGGTGCTCGGCCCGCTCCTTGGGGTCGGCCAGCAGCTCCCGTTCCAGGGTCTGATCGTGTTCCTCGGTCGCACCGCGCGGCCGCGTCCCGGCGATCGGGCGCACGGTCACGACATCGTCCTCAAGCCGCACCAGAATCTCCGGAGACGAGCCGACGACGTGAAACCCGCCGAGATCCATATAATACATATACGGTGACGGGTTGAGGCTGCGCAGGGCGCGATACAGATCAAGCGGGCGCGCGTTGAACGGGATCGACAGGCGCTGGGACAGCACCACCTGCATGACGTCCCCCTCGACGATGTACTCCCTGGCGCGCCCGACCGCGTCCTCGAAGCCTTGCTGGGAAAAGCCGGATACGAAATCCTCTTCGCCGACGTTGACCGAGGCCGCGTTGGCATGCAGCGGTGTCGCCCGGCGCAGCATCGCAACCAATTGGTCTAGCCTTTTCTGCGCCTCGTCATAGGCCTCTTGCACGGATGGATCGACATGCACGATCACATAGAGCTTGCCGCTGAGGTTATCGAATACAACGACTTCGTCTGACACCATCAACAGGATGTCGGGGACACCAATGGGGTCAGGATTGGGGCACTCCCCCAGGCGCGGCTCGATATAACGCACGGTGTCATAGCCGAAATAGCCCACCAATCCGCCGGTGAAGCGCGGCAAATGCCCCAGCTCTGGGACCCGGTAGCGTTCCTGGAAGGCCTGCACCCAGGCCAGCGGATCATCGACGCTTTGTTGTTCGACAATATCTCCATCCTGCTGAACGGTCACCTGATGGCCGCTGATGCGCGCGATCGTGCGACTGGGCAGCCCGATCATCGAGTAGCGGCCCCATTTCTCGCCGCCCTGTACGGATTCAAACAGATAGGAATAGGGCCCATCGGCCAGTTTGAGATAAGTGCTTAACGGCGTATCGAGGTCCGCCAGCACCTCGCGCATTACCGGGATGCGGTTGTAGTTCTGGGCAGCCAGGCGGCTGAAGTATTCACGATTCATTGCGTATCACCTAGGGAGTTCGATGACCGGACAAACAGGGGTTCACGGACGTTCAGGTCCACCATCGTTTGTCTGTGCTTCTCCGGTTCATCGCATACTCCCTGATGATCTTCACATGATTCAGACCGCGGCCGATTGCTGCGCACGCTCCAGCAGGCGCTGCAGCTCGGCCATGGAATCGATCACGGCATCGGGTTTGGACTCGCGTATATCCACCCCGTGATTATAGCCATAACTCATGCATACGATCTGGAAGCCGGCCGCCCGCGCTGCCTTCACATCACTGACCGAATCGCCCACCATGAGGGCATCCTGGGGCCTCGCTTCGAAAAACCGCGCGGCGTGCAGCAGCGGCATCGGATCCGGCTTTTTCTTCGGCAGGGTATCGCCACTGATGACAATCGCGAAGTAATCGTATACGCCCAGCGCCTTCAGCAATGGCTCGGTAAACTGGGCGGCCTTGTTGGTGACACACCCCAGCGCATAACCCGCTTCCCGCAAATAATCCAGGCCCTCGCGCACGCCCGGGTAGAGGTGGCTGCGCTTGCTGGTATTCTCGGCATACAACTCCAGGAATACCGGATAGGCCTTTTGGTAAAGCGACTCATCGGGCTCGCCATCAAGGTCATCGATCAGCGCGCGCCGGACCAGGCGCTCGACCCCGTTGCCGACCCAGTTGCGCACCCTGGCCTCGCCGCGCCGCGGCATGCCGAGGCGGTCCATCATGTTATCGACGCAATAGGCGAGATCCGGCACGCTGTCCACCAGCGTTCCATCCACGTCGATTAACAACATCTGCGGTTTTTTAATCATAATTCATCACTATAATTTAACTACCTTAATTATCTTTTAACGCAAAGGCGCTGAGGCGCAAAGTTTTCGAAACCATAAACTCTCTTCCTCTGCGTCTTTGCGTTAAACATTCATATCACCCCGCTTTGGCCAGCTCGGCGCGCATGGCGTCGATGGTGGCCTTGTAGTCCTCGGTGCTGAAGATGGCCGAGCCGGCGACGAAGGTGTCCGCGCCCGCCGCGGCGATTTCGCGGATATTGTCGACCTTCACACCGCCGTCGATCTCGAGGCGAATATCCAGACCGCTGTCGTCGATGAGCTTGCGCGCCTCGCGCAGCTTGTCCAACGTCGCCGGGATGAACTTCTGGCCGCCAAAGCCGGGATTGACCGACATCAGCAGCACCATGTCCACCTTGTCCATGACATATTTCAGATAATCCAGCGGGGTGGCCGGATTGAACACCAGCCCGGACTTGCAGCCCGAATCCCGCACCAGCTGCAGCGAGCGGTCGATGTGCGCGCTGGCCTCGGGATGAAAGGTGATATAGGTGGCGCCGGCCTCGGCGAAATCGGGAATAATCCGGTCCACCGGCTTGACCATGAGGTGCACGTCGATATCGGCGGTCACCCCGTGCTTGCGCAGGGCTTCGCATATCAGCGGACCGATCGTTAAATTCGGCACATAATGGTTGTCCATCACATCGAAATGCACGATGTCCGCGCCGGCCTCGAGCACGGTCGTGACCTCTTCGCCCAGACGGGCGAAATCGGCGGACAGTATCGATGGGGCGATTTTGTAGTCAGGCATGATCGGGTCCTTTTTACTGGAATTTAAACGGGTTCAGGTGATTCGCCGGCATTTTCCGAACCGCGGACTTTACCCGATCAGGGCGAAGTTTTCAGCCCTTTTGGCGCCCCAAGAGCAATAAAGGCCGGAAGACACAACATCGGCCGTTAGCGCCGCCCTGAGGCGCCCGCAGCGGCGAAAATCAGGCCTTTTTCCGCGTCAGAATGAGGCGGCTGAGCTTGCGGGTACTGTCGCCGATAAAGCGGGCGATTCGACCCAACAGCATGGTGCGGTCCCGCTCCAGACCGTGCATCTCCTCGGCGGTTAACAAGTCCGGCGCCAGGCGCTTCTTCAGCCGCGCGACCGCGACCCGGTCGGCCTCGCAGAATTTGCCGAAGGCCCAGCGCAAGAACAGGTTCCAGCGCCGGCCGCGGACACAGTGGGAGACGAAATCCACGAAGTACGGCTGACCGTGGCTGTCGATGAGGGTATTGCCGCCGCTGCGCAGGTCGCAGTGGGCCACGCCGCGCTGATGCATCGCCTCGACCAGGCGGTAGAGCCGCTCGAACACCTCCGGCCCCACGACTCCCTTGGGCGTCTGCTTGGCGGGCACGCCGTCGATATGCTGCATGAGGATCGCCCGGGGATTGACCCTGCGGATGAGCCCGGGGATACCCGGCACGCCCTCGAGCAGCCGCAGCGCCCGCGCCTCGCGGTAGGCGGCCAGCGGCCCGATCAGGCGGCTAAACCAGGGATCGCTACGGCTGAAGTCTTTCAGCACGGCGCGCTCATTGCCGAGCTTGATGAGCATCACTTCGGGACGGGTGCCCCGGCCCGCGCGATAAGTCTCGATAGCGTGCGCCCGCAATGCATCGAGCGAAAGTTGGTCCAGGGATGACATGGCGCGCAAGGATAATATGGCGGTCCGGTCGCGGCAATAGCTACGGCGCAAGAGATCAGGATATCAGAGCACCAAACAATCGCCGTCACCTAAATAATATAGATTAATCCATGAAGAATATTCACTCGGCCGGCGATCTCTGGAAAAATGGCACCCAAGACGTCGGTCGCCACTGTCATTTCTCAGGCAGTGCAGCACATTACGTTAAGATGCTGCAGAGCGATCGGTTCAAAAAAAAGCGAAATCGACCGAACCAACGAGCGGATCGCGCCGCTAACCTCGACCGTTGCCGTGCAGTGACCGTCCACGGGTCCCGCGCATTTCAAGTCGACAAATGGAGTGAAAAAAGTATGCACTGGATCCGCCGTCGCGTGACGCCATTCTTTCTTCTCACGGCCATATCGCTGTGGCTCATTGGCTGTTTCTGTCTTCCCGTGGCCCAGGCGGGCCCTCAGGAAGAGATCAGGACCCGGATCCTAACGCTGTTTCCTCCTTATGCAGGCAAGGTGCGGGAAGTCAAAGGCTCCACGATAGTGATTCAGGGATCCTCGGCCCCTGAGGTGCAGAGCGGGGCCTATCTGCTCGTCAACGCAACGGGAACTGAACCGCCGACCCCTACCGGCACGGCCCTGGTGCGCGTGCTGTCGGTAGACGGCGGGGAGCTCAGGGCCGAACCGCTGGGCCGGAAAAAAATCGCCCGAGGGGATCAGGTGATTGGTTCGCCAAGGCCCTTAACCGTGGCCCTTGTGCCTCTGTCCCAGCAGACACTCCAATTCCTGCTGCAACATCCCCTGTCCGGCAAAGACCTCGTCGCCGTACGGACCGAAGACGTGCTCACGGCGATGATGCAGCAGGGTTTTGAGGACTTCTCGAACCTTGAGAAGATGGATATTTCCGCGCTGGCATCCCCGCTGAAAACCCTGCTAGTCATCCAGGCCAAGCTGCGCTCCGGATTCGGCAAGGAAGTCCTGCAGTTGATGCCCCATTGGTCGCAAACCGGCGAAAGACCCAAGGCGTTTTCCGTCTTGCTGCCACCCCGAACCGGCTCCGTCGCCGAACCGCGGGCAACGGACAGCCCCCCTGCCGTACTCGGCGTGGCCCCATCCGTGTCGACGCTCACACCGGCACCTCAACAAGGAGTCACCCCGGCTTTGCCGGGAGACCAAACCCCCGCTACGGCCAAGGCGCATTCCCCGCGGTCTGTGGCCCCTCAAGGCGCCGTGTCACAAGCGCCTTTGCCCAAACTCCCTTCCGCGGCGGACTTCTCCGATCCACGGCGTTGGGTCCGCATCCTGGAGCTGAAAGAGCGGATCATGTCCATGGCAGGCGGCAGCTTCAGCGCGGCCGGCAAACGCGAGCTGGCCATCGCCTCTCCCGGAACCATACAGATCTACACCTACCGCGAGGGCGAACTGCGAGCCGGCGAAAGTCTGCAGCATCCCGATCTCACCACCTTGTTCTGGCTGGAGGCGTGGGACGTGAACGGTGACGGCGTGGATGAGATCATCGTCGATACCGACACGGGCGTCGCCCTCCTGGCCCAGCGTGACGAACGGCTCCAATTGATGCATCACCAACCGGGGCTGGCGATCCGGAGGATCGGGGACCGGCTCTTTGGCCAGACGCTGTCAGGCCCGAGTACCGCGGTCCATACGGTCCGCTGGAACGGAACGGACTGGGAGTTGGGGGAGGCCCCGGCGCCTCTAGAGTCCATGAGTCTTTTTAGCCTGGTCGACGCGTTCTCAGACCCGCCGCTGTTTATCGCGCCAGACCACAAACTGACCCACGACCACCAGCCGATTTCCAAGAAAACGTTCGGCCAGAGCAATACCACGGAGCTGCTGCAGCTGGAGTTCCCGGTCTTCGCCCGCTCCATCGCCTCTCGGAAGGGAACCTTGTTGTTGACAAATCGTCCGCTAGGGTGGCCGCGCCTGAAAAAAGTTAAATACAGCAACGGCGGGGGCGTGGTCATTTACGCTCCATCGGGGGGTACGGTTTCATCGCTGCTGTTCCGCGGGTATATCGCCGATGTCTCGCTGTATGATCTTGACGGGGATGGAAACGGGGAGATCCTGCTCTCGCAAGTGGATTCGGGGGTTTTCAGCGGCAGCGCTTATGTCCTGCGCTACCATTAGCGACGGCAACAACCGCATCGGCCTGGATACGCTTACAAGTAAAAATCCCCTCCGGCTATCGCCGGAGGGGATTTGCGGGCAAACCCCGCCGCTTCAGAACATGGTACGTATGGTGATGTGGTAGACGTCCTCTTCCTCTGTGAGGGGATTGTTATAATCGGTTTCATCCAACAGCACGTTCAGCCCGATTTTGAGATTTTCCATCGGGAAGTAATAGAGTGAAGCCGCCAATTGCTCCTGTTCATCCTGAACACCGTACGCGGCGGCCACGGCAGAGTCATCGTATTCCAAACTCTGGTGACGCAGGGTCGCGTAGTACTGTTTATTGCTGCCAAACAGGTAACCCAGCTGTGCAAAGGTGGAGTCGAACTCCTGGCTCACGTCGACAGCCTCAAGGGTCCAGTTGTCATCCTCACCAGAGGTCAGGCCGGCGGTAAGGTCCAAGCCGCCCATCCGGAGCACCCCTTGCAGCGAAAGGCGATCCCAATCGTTTGTGGTCTGGAAAGGAGCAGGAGGAACAGTAACAGGAGTGCCCGCGGTATTGGCCGCATCGGTGCCCTGCATGGCGAACACGCCAACGGCGCTGCCGGCGAACGTACCGCCGGTCAGATCAAAGCGGGCACCGAGCCAGGTGTTGATCTCGTTGTTGAGGTCATTGCCCCCGGCCTCGTCCCCGGGGCTGACGCCGGCGAAATACACCAACGGACCCTGGTAGCCATAAAAAGAAATGCCCGGGCGCGCACCGGTGATTCCGACTTCATCTTCCGGATCATTAACAGTAGGGTCAGCGCCCGCCGATGACCTCGGTCCCCAGGCCAAGCCCTCCCTGTCCGGCATCACCCGCAGTCGGCCGGAGGCCGGCATCCATTCCATCGGCGCCTGCTGGCCGAGCACGAGGTTGGCCGCGCCCTGCGGGCCAAAGAGGTTGGTGAAGATCAGCTTGTACCAGCTGAAATGCGACTCGTCCTCGTCGTTGACCTCGTATTCGATAAAAATGGAGGTGTTCTTGTAGATAGTGCCGCCGACAAAGAACTGCACCCAGTTGGTTTTACCGAACGTCAGGTGATCTTCCCTGTCGCCGTCTTCATCGATGCCGTTGGTGGTGTACTCGACGGGCCTGAGATTGAGTCGGATACCAAAGAGGTGTTTGAGCTCATCGAGCACCAGCCTGTCACCGACCTTTTGTTTTTTGCTATTACCGTCCTGATTGAACTGATAGCCGTCGCGCATGAATTTCTCGCCCATATAGGTCAGGCGGGGAAACGCGGTGTGGCAGGTATTACAGGACATGCCGTATTTCTTGGCCCACTGCGACAGGGCCAGGGCGTCGCCGGAGGGTATAAACATAATGACGGGAAAGACAAGCAACGCAAACAGCAATGCGCTCGTGGGGTATCGTCCTTTACAACTCCAAAATAATGGCACAACCGACAACTTCGAAATCATTTTCATCGTTGCTCTCCGTGTCGCTTAGGGGTTTTTTGATACTTTTGACTTCTTCTCTCTTGGTTTCGTCCTCTTTTCAGTGAACCATCTAATGAGGCTACATTTACATAGTACATAGGTTCTAAATATTACCTCATGAACATAGCCTTTTCATTGTGATAGATCAATAATATCCGAGGCCTGCGCCGTGACGGCAACGATTGCCGCTGCCAACCTCGTATGGTTCATAAGCGTATGCTGATATTTACCTCTATTTGTCTTTCCATAACGGCAGGGCCAGCAACGCGCTGACACAAGCCCGCCAACGTCGGCGCGCAGCGTCATCGCCAGCGACCACGACAACGTCGACACTGGCGGCAGCGCGTGCGCCATAGAAAACCACCCGGGCGATGGTCGCGGTCGCTGCGAAAAGTGAACCGCCGTCACGCGCGGCCGGGTCAACCGGCGTTCACCGGAAATACGGCCACGGCCCACGACCTGACAACCGCAATAATGATAGCGGCCGCGGCCGCGCCACCTGTCTTGACACCGATAAAAGCCGCCCGGCTAATCTTGGTCAGCGTACCCGTCCATAGATGCGCTGCGAGTGCGTGGTCGTGGTCTTGTGCCGCGAGTCCTCCCACAGCACCAGCGAGGTGTTGCTCTTGGGGCTGAAGGCGATGGCGGGATAGCGGCGGATGCCCGGCGACTGGAAGTCGGAAATCAGGAATTCATCCGTAAGCTTGCCCTTAGGGGTGATGTAGCGGCCGTAGACGTCCTGATTCACGGCCCTGGCGTCGCGCCGCAGGTCATACCAGATCACCAGAAAGCGGTCCTGATTGGGGTCGTAGGCCACCGAAGGGAACTCCTGGTAATCGGCGCCGACCGCGATAGGGAAGGCGCGGCCCTGGCGCTTGCCGTTATCGGCCCGCACGAATGCCCCGTAGACGTCCAGGCCCATGGTGCGTTTGCCGTCCGGCGCCGATTTCTGATAGTCGCGCGCCGTGGTCCAGACCGCCAGAAACAGGTCTGCACCGGGCGCATAGGCCGCGGCATACAGCGAGGGCGGCAGACAGGCGTCCTCCTCGGTGTCGATCAAATTGCCCGGCCCCTGCGGCCCGCGCTCGGGATCGATCAGGGCGGCGAATATTCCCTTGCCATTCAGCGGCGTGGTGAGAAACTGGTGCTCATCGACGATATCGCGCCAGACCACCAGGAAGCGTTTGCGCTTTGGGTCATAGTGCAGCGACGGCCGGTCCTGCTTGCCGGCGCCTTTGGCGACTTTTAATTCATCCGCCAGCAGCTGGCCCCGGGTATCGATCAAACGGCCATAGAGTTGCTCCGCTTCCTTGCCCCGGTCGTCCTTCCAGACCACGAGGAAACGGCGGTGTGCCGGGTCGAAGGCCACGGCCGGCTGCTTCTGTGAGATCCTACGGCCGGTGATCGGGAATTCTTTGCCATGCAGGGTCCCGTCGGCGTTCACCAGGCGGGCGTAGATGTCCGAATCGACGTTTGTTGCATTGCGCCAGTCGGCCCAGACCACGAGGTAGCGGTTATTGAGCGGATCGAAGGCAACCGCCGATGTCCCTTGTCCGCCCTTGCCCCGGGCGATGGGAAAGTCGCCTGAAACAGGCTTTCCCCGCACATCGATGATGCGTCCGTAGATGTCCCCGCCATTGGTCGCGCGGTCCCGGGCATCGGTCCAGGTCACCAGAAAACGATCGTGATTGGCGTCATAGGCCACGGTCGGCCGGCTCTGTAGCGACTCGGCCTTGGAGATCGCGAAGTCGCGCTGGGTCAAGGGACTGCCGACAACCAGCGTGGAACCAAGAAAGAGCAAAACGGCAGTTGAAGTTGTCAAAATTCGCATGATCAATAACCTCGCGGGCTATGGTTCGTACCGTGACATCGCATATAACAATCGCCCGAATACAGGCCGAGATCGACCCAAGCCGGCTCCGGATATCCCACATCACCACTGGGAGTGATGTCGTAAGGACCGCCCGGGTAATCGGAGTGGAGCAGGAAATTTAGCAGGTGCGCGAAGCTATGAGACCCATGGGGATCATGGCAATTGATGCATGATTTGGACCGCGAGTTGATATGACGCCCGTGCGAAAACCCGCTGAGCTCCAGGTTAATAAGACTGTTCTCATCGTGGCACTTGAAACAGAGCGCAAAGTCCACCGTGGCCGAGCTCGGCACCAAGGGATCCAGGGCGTAGTTTTGCGCAAATATTCCTTCATAGATGGACCCGTGCGGCCCGGTGGGCCCGGCCCCGCCGGCGGCGAGCGAGGTGTCGCTGTTATGGCAGTCGGTGCAGTACATTAAACTCGTGCTTCGATCCATGGGGATGTCGGACCTTAGACTTGGCACCTCGGCGTTGTTGC
>CAMYII010000088.1 GCA_947258385.1 Acidiferrobacterales bacterium | reverse complement strand
GGTGAATTCACGTCTGAAGCGCAACAGTCCGTATATTAAAAAAGACCTCGTGAGGTGTTCGGTAGCCTAGGCATTTCCTGGGACGATTATTGAGTTTTTGAACAACTCTGGCAACAGCTTGGTAGGTGGTCTGTGTAAAGTCTGTTCCTTTTGGAAAGTATCTGCGTATTAGGCCATTGGTATTTTCATTCGTTCCTCGTTGCCACGCGGCATAGGGATCAGCAAAATAGATCATTATACCCAGTTGTTGTTCTATGGTTTTAAACTGTGCAAACTCCTTCCCATTATCGACGGTCATAGTTTTTCTACACTTCCCAGGTATCTTACGAAAGGCGAATTGGGTCCGCTGCGAGTAGGTTTCGGCGCGCTTGTCTTTGAGTTTTGCCGCCACCAGATACCGGCTCTTTCGTTCAACATGGGTGGCCAGAGCGCCTTTGCCTTTGGCGCCTTCCAAAGTATCACTCTCCCAATCGCCGATCCGGTGACGAGCATCGACGATGGCGGGCCGTTGTTCGATGCCCACACGATTGGGAATCAGGCCCCGACAAGACAGACGTTTGCGCTGCCTGCGTCGCTTTTTATGCTGACGCACGAGGCATTGATATAATTGGCCGCCCTCGGCGGCATCGGCATAGACCCAGCGATAGAGGGTTTCATGGCTCAGCTGCATTGAGGGTGTCTGGGGATAGGTACGTCTCAGGCGCCCTGAGATTAGCTCCGGCGACCACCCTTCTTTTAATATCTTGGTGACTTGCGTATAAAGCGCCCGATTGCGCTTCTTGCTGGGGCGATGGGCCTGTGCCCGTCGTCGCTTGGCGAATTCCTGGGCGCTTTCATGCCAATAGACGCATTGAAAGGGCCCAGTATTGCGTCTTAACTCACGACTGATGGTGCTGGCCGATCGCCCAAGGCGTCGAGCTATTTCCCGGATACTCAAGCCAAAGAGTTTTAAATGGTATACCACATAGCGCTCCGTTTTGGTTGTTGACGTTTGGCAAAACTAAGATTACCAAACACCTGCACGATGTCTTCTCTTTTAGTTCAACTGTTGCACTTGGAGTGTGAATTCAGAGCGTCTTTGCGTTAAACGCTCATACAAAACCGGGCAGGCGGCTCAGCCCTCCACGACCGTGTCGATCTCGCCGTGATCGCGGACCTCCGCGTTTGTCCCACCGCTTGCCCTAGCGGTCGCCGCAGTCGCTCACGCGAGCCAGCAGGCGATCTAGCCAGCGATGGGGCCACAGGCGCTTTAGCGCAGCAAAAAGATAGGTTGGAAAGGTCACCGGATAACGGACCCTGGGCCGGCGCGCTTCCAGGGCGTGGACAACCTTCGGCAGCACCGCCTCGGGCGGCAGTGTGAAGGGCATGGGGCCGGTCTGGCCCGCCAGCCGACGCTCCAGGGCCTCATAGCACTCCCGATGCGCGCTGGCCGCGGGTTCGATATTGGCCTTATAGGCGGCGTAGGCGTTTTCCCGGAAGCGTGTCCTGATCGGCCCGGGCTCCACCAGCGCCAGGTGAATCCGGGTATCGCGCAGCTCCAGGCGCAGGGTATCGGTCAGGGCCTCGAGCGCGTATTTCGTGGCGTTGTACGCGCCCCGGTAGGCCAGGCAGACAAATCCGAGGATCGAGCTGATCTGGATAATGCGGCCGTAACCCTGACGGCGCATGACCGGCAGCACCGCATTGGTCAGCTCCTGGGTGCCGAACAGATTGGTTTCGAACTGGCGGCGCAGCACCTCGCGGGAGAGGTCCTCGACGGCGCCCGGCTGGCCGTAGGCGCCGTTGTTGATGAGCGCGTACAGCCTGCCGCCGCTGCGTGCCAGCACCTCATTGAGCCCCTGTTTGATGGACTCGGAGTCGTTCAGGTCCAGACGCAGGCTTTCCAGGCCCTGGGCATTGAGGCGGCTGACGTCCTCCGCCTTACGGGCGCTGGCGAACACGCGGTACCCCCGTCGTTGCAGGCCCTGGGCGAGACACAGCCCGATGCCCGAGGAGCAGCCGGTAATCAGCACCGCTTTTTCTTCCATTACGCTTCCTTCAAGTCTTGTTTTGCCGGTGGCGCGTAGTTTAACGAAAGCCGCGGCACCGGCCCAGCGGGCGCTGGATACCGGCGCGGGCCTGTGTCCGAGCGCATCGCGTATGCCCGAGGTTTTGTCGTCGCCCGGGCATCGTTTATACTCCTGGGCATGGCGCGACACAGACCGATGCTCTACAAAGTTACCCCTCTTTCACTTTGCAACGATATGCGGGAAAGCAGGCGCCTTCATTCATGATCCACTTAGGTCCTTTAACTGCGTGACGTCCGGTTAGTCGTTAGTTCATGGCAGACAAATTACGCGTCGGGGTAGTCGGAGTCGGTTACCTGGGCAAATTTCATGCACGCATCTATTCCCATATGCCGGATGTGGAGCTCGTTGGTGTGGTCGATATCGATGCGGATACCGCCTCGGCGATCGCCAAACAATTTGATTGCGCGGCCTACTCGGATGCCAGGCAGTTGCTCGGCAAGGTCGACGCGGTAAGCATCGTGGTACCTACCGTCAGCCACCTTGCGGTGGCCGAGCCTTTTCTCAAAGACGGCGTGCATATGCTGATGGAAAAACCGATCGCCCCGAACGTTGAAGAGGGGACGCGGCTGGTCGAGCTGGCGGAAGGCTCAGGCGCGATACTGCAGGTCGGTCACCTGGAACGCTACAACGCCGGCGTCATGGCCTTGATCGAGCGGGTCGAAAAACCGAAATTTATCGAGGTCCACCGTCTCGGGACGTTCGTGGAACGGGCCACCGACGTGGATGTGGTGACCGATCTCATGATCCACGATATTGATATCGTGATGGCGCTGGTCGATGCAAAGATCAAGGACATCGCCGCCGTTGGCACATCCGTGCTGACAGACCATGTCGATATCGCCAACGCGCGCCTGGAGTTTGACAACGGTGCGGTCGCTAATGTGACTGCCAGCCGCGTCTCTAACAAGCGCTTCCGCCGGATCCGGGTGTTCAGCAAGGCGTCCTACTACGGGCTGGATTACGCCGATCAGCAACTCGAGATTGTCAGGGCGGAGCCCAATGTGACGGACAGCGAGCGACCGAACATCGTCTCCGAAATATTGGCATTGGAACCCAAGCCGCCGCTCGATGCGGAGCTCGCGGATTTCGTCAATGCCATCCGCCAGGGTGCAACACCGGCGGTGGATGGCCGGGTCGGCCTGGAGGCATTGCGGGTCGCATTACTGGTCAAGGAGAAAATCGCCTCATGCATGCAGCAGTGACCGCTGTCCCCTTCTTGGATCTCACCGAAGAGTACGGGGAGCTCGAAAGCGAGTGGCTGGCAAGCATACGGGAGACCGGTGCCAAAGGCAGCTTTATCCTCGGGCCCAATGTGAGTGCCTTTGAACAGGAGGCGGCCTCATACATCGGTACCCGGCATGCCGTCGCGGTGGCCAATGGCACCGATGCCCTGGTTTTATCCCTGCGCGCGCTCGGTATCGGTCCAGGCGACGAAGTGGTCACGACGCCGTTTACGTTTTTTGCTTCCGCCGAGGCCATCAGCCTCGTCGGCGCCACGCCGGTCTTCGCTGATATCCGCGCGGACAGTTTTAACATCGACGCTGATAGCGTCCGCGAGCGGGTTACCGGCAAGACCCGCGCCATTCTGCCGGTGCATATCTTCGGTCATCCGGCGCAGATGGATGCCATCATGGCCGTGGCGGGCGAGCATGAACTGGCTGTGATCGAAGACTGCGCCCAGGCCTTTGGCGCCACGGCCGGCGGCGCGCGCGTGGGCAACATCGGTGACACCGGCTGCTTCAGCTTTTATCCGACCAAGGTGCTGGGCTGCTACGGCGACGGCGGGATGATTACCACCAACAGCAGTGAGATCGCCGAGCATTTACGCAAACTGCGCAACCATGGGGCCACCCGCCCTTTTATCCATGACGAGATCGGCGCCAACAGCCGCCTGGACGAGATCCAGGCGGCGTTGCTGCGCATGAAGCTGCGGCGCCTGGATGAGGCTATTGCCGGTCGCCGCAAGGTGGCGGCCGAGTACACCCGGCGGCTCGCCGGTTCGGCCGTGACGCCGCCCAGCATGCCGGTTGAGGATATCCATGTGTTCAACCTCTACACCGTGCGCACCGGCGAGCGCGAGCGCCTGCGGGGCTGGCTCGGCGACAACGGGGTTGGCACGTCCCTGTGCTACCCCCAAGGCCTGCACCTGCAGGAGGTCTACCGGTCGCTCGGCTACCGTGAAGGGGATTTACCGGTCGCCGAACAGGCCACCCGAGAGACGCTATCGCTGCCCATCTATCCCGGTATGCCGCCTTCCCACATCGATCGGGTCTGCGAGCTCGTGCTGGGACCGGAGGCCGGCTGACGGCCCCCGTTCTGCTTAACCAGGCCCTTTAATTAGCCCTTCCCGCCAAACCGGCGGCTAGGCGTTGCCGAGGAACGGCGGTTGAAGATTCTGCCAGGTCGTCTAATTTAGTGTATAAGCACTTCCCCACCGCCCTGATTTGCCCCGCGGGTGGGAGATCAACCGCGACGGTACGAACATGGATGTGACCTTCCGGACCAACTTTGCGTTGCCGCTAGAGGTGTCGCTGTCAGAACGTCGCGCCTTTCCACCCCCACATGGCTCGCGGCGCATCGGCAAACTCGATGTAGATCCGGCTCGAGGGGATATCCATCTCTTGCCCCAACAATTTACACAGCGCGGCCGAGATCTCCGGGGTTTTGCTGTCGGACAGCCCGATCGATTTAAGCTCCAGGTAGGCACAGGGGGCGTCGCTGCCGGCGAACAACATCGGCTGCTGCGGCGCGAAGGAAACCATCACATAGGATTCCGGTTTGCCCAAGGCCTTGGCCACCAGGGCCGAGGCGTCGGAGAGCAGGGCCTGCTTGCGCGCCTCATCGACAGCAAGATTCGTCTGTATGCGTAGGTATGGCATGCCGTGAGTCCTCGGGTGATGCTGGGTCCTGGCAATGATAAACCAGGTGGCGGGTCGGCATGAACTATTACGATTCATTCAGGTCCGTGCACGCGAGTACTTGTTACTCTGGTTGGCTGCCCGCAGGCAGGCGAAGACCGGGTCTGTCGAATTTTGCTGATCTGGGGGGTGCCGGCGTCGATCGCCGTTTCTGTGGTAGCAGGTGCAACCCATCCAAGGAAGGAGGGTCTTTATGGCAGCACGCAAACAATACGCCTTATCCGTATTTCGCATTGTCACCGCCGTCGCTTTGCTGTGCCATTCGAATGCCATTTTGCTCGCCGCGCCGGCCATCACCGGGTCGCCGACCATCGAGCGGCCCAAGCTGTTGGGCTGGCCGCGCGACGTGGTGCCAGTCAAAAAACCTGATCTGACCGAGCGTACCGCTAACCGGGTCTACGACCTGCACGGCAGTATCGACGATTGCGACCTCGTGTTTTCCACTGCCGGCAACTACCACATGGCACTGCGCGATCTCTGGTACGATGTGTTTCTGCCGGTCTATGCCAGCGGCCTCAATCTCAAGAACTGGTTCTATACCACCAGCCCGCCGATCTCTCCGGACCAGATCGCCAACGCCCACGTCAGCGTCGGCAACTTCCGCTCGGGATGCAAGCCACAGGTGGCCGTGGGTCCCTTGTCCCTGATGAACGAGCTGTATACGCTCGGCTTCACCAAAGGTGACCATGAGGCCATAATCCAGAACCGGGGGAACGTGATCCTGGTCAAGGCGGGCAATCCCAAATTGATCAGCTCGGAGTGGGACCTGGGACGGGATGACGTGCGCGTTGTTACTTCCCATCCCAAGCGCGAACCGGGCAGCTTCGGCAATTACAGCAACAGTATCTACAACATCGCGCTCAACGATCCCTATCCCCCGACGGGTTGGGACGCCGATCGCCTGTTCAATGCCGTCTTCAACAACACCTGGGTGACCAACAAGTGGTTGTCCGGCCGCCGCATCCATCACCGCGAGGTGCCGTATTCCGTTTCGCTGAAACGCGCCGATGCCGGGCTGATGTTCTATCACCTGGCGCTGCATGCCAAGACCACCTTCCCGGCCCGTTTCGATATCGTGCCATTGGGCGGCAGCGTGGACGCACCCAATCCATTACCCGGCAACCGCGTCGGCGTGCTGCACGCGGTGCGTATCGTCGGCAACTGGAACGCGAAGCAGCTCGATGCCCAGGCGCGCCTGCTCCAGGCGCTGAAATCACCTGAATTCACGGGTATTTTGAACACCTATGGCCTGGATCGGCCATCGCCTTGAGCACCGGCGGCCTGGCCTTGTTGCGGCATGATATCGCAGCCTGCTTATGTCGGTGCCATGCTCGACGGCGAGCGTGCCCGGTGGGTACTGACTTGCGGCCGGCCGGCACATCGGTCACAGTCAGTCCTGTGAAACAGTTCTCTCCCTCCTGCGAACGCAACAAGGCCCCGATCCTTGCCGTGCTGCGGGCAATCCTGCCGGCCGCAGGCAGAGTATTGGAGGTTGGCAGTGGGACCGGTCAGCACGCGGCCTATTTTTCGGCGGCGCTGCCCGGACTGCAGTGGCAACCGACGGACCTTACCGGGGGCCTGGAGAGCATCGCCGCCTGGCGCGCCGAGGCGGGCGCAGCCAATTTATGTGAGCCGCTGGTGCTGGACCTGGCCGCGGAGCATTGGCCCGTGGATCAGGTCGACGCGCTGGTGTGCATCAATACGATCCACATTGTCGGTTGGCCGCTGGTCGAAAGGCTTTTTGCCGGCGCGGGTCGAGTCGTGCGGCCGGGCGGGATCGTGTACGCCTACGGTCCCTACCGGTATGCGCAGCGGCCGCTGGAACCGAGCAACATCGAGTTTGATCGCTGGCTGAAGGCGCGCGATCCGGCAAGCGGGGTGCGCGACTTCGAGGCGGTCGATGCCCTTGCCGAGGCGGTCGGCCTGCGGCTCGCCGGCGATGAGGGCATGCCGGCAAACAACCGTTCCCTGTGGTGGCGCAAGTCGTAGCGGCGGACCGGCATCAGGCGTTCAAGGCCGGGTTCGCCTCGCCCCCCGGCGCCCGCGCGCCAAGGGTTGTTGGTCTCAGCGCATCAGGTGCACGCCGGTGCGCGCCTTGTTCACGGCTTCCTGAAGGCTGGTGAAACCTGCCGCGCGTACCTGCCGTTCCAGGCCGCGGATGATTCTGCGTGCGACCGCCGGGCCCTCATATATAAAGGCCGTGTAGACCTGGATGAGGTCGGCCCCGGCGACCATCTTTTCCCAGGCGTCGGCGGCGTTTTCCACGCCGCCGACACCGATGATCGGCACCTGGCCTTTGAGATGGTGGTACAGTTTGCGGATGACCTCCGTGGACAGCGTTTTGAGCGGCTGCCCGCTCAGCCCCCCGCCCTCGGCCGCCAATAGTTGGTCTTCTATGCCGGGGCGCTGCACCGTGCTGTTGGTCGCGATCACGGCGTCGATTTTGTGTTTCGTCACCAACGTCGCGATCGCGGCGATGGCGTCATCATCGATATCGGGCGCGATCTTCACCGCCAGGGGGACGTAGTGGCGGCGGGTCTTGGTCTGCATGATCTGCTCATCCTTGAGCGCGACCAGCAGCGTTTCCAGGGCAGCTCCTTTCTGCAGATCACGCAGGTGCGGCGTGTTGGGTGATGAGACATTGACCGCGATGTAGTCGGCATACGGGTAAACCGCCCGCATCGCCGTGAGGTAGTCCTTTTTGGCCTGCTTGAGCGGTGTGGTGCGGTTCTTGCCGATGTTGATGCCGACGATCCCGCCGATGGTGCGTCGCTGGAGGTTGCGTACGAAGCGCTTGACCCCGACGCTCGGAAAGCCCATGCGGTTGATGATGGCACGCTGGTCCTTTAGACGGTAAAGACGCTTGCTCGGGTTCCCGGTCTGGGGCTCCGGTGTCACCGTTCCCGCTTCCACGCACCCGAAGCCCATATCGATGAAGGCACGGACAGAGGTGGCGTCCTTGTCCAGCCCGGCGGCAAGCCCGATCGGATTAGGAAATCTGAGTCCCATCACCTCGACCGGCAGTTGGGCGCTACGCCTGCCGATCAGGCCCCGCATCAGCAGGCGCGCGCCAGGCAGGAAATAGAACAGGCGCAGCAGCGTAATGATAAGTTTGTGACCGAATTCCTCATCGAACAGGAATAATAACGGGCGAAGGAGATTTCTATACACTTATATAATTTAGCCTAGATGCGATGACCTGACAGAGAACGATTTGTTAGTTTGATAAAGCTCTGAATACGTCGTTTCAGCGTTTCACTTTCCTGTTTTGCTTGAAACCCCGGGGCTTGCCATCCGTGGCAAGCCCGTTCGGCGGGGCAGCCATTCACTGGATGGCTGCCGCAATCCGCCTCACCCATGGACTTACTCAGATCGACAAAATAATAACCCATTCGGCTACAGTTAAAAACGCTCATCCTCCCGCAGATAGCGCCACTGGCCTTCGGGCAGACCGCCCAGGCGGATACGGCCGATCCGCACACGTTTGAGACCCGTGACCGTCAGCCCCACTTGCTCGCACATGTGGCGGATCTGCCGCTTGCGCCCTTCGGTGAGCACGAATCTGAGCTGCTCCGGATTCAGACGTCCGACCTTGGCCGGTTTCAGCGGTTTGCCATCTAGCACCAATCCGTGATTCAGCCGTTTGAGACCCTCATCGCTCAGGATGCCCTCGACGCGCACGAGGTATTCCTTTTCGATGTTGCTGCTCTCACCGACCAGCCGCCGCGCGATGCGCCCGTCCTGGGTGTAGACCAGCAAGCCCTGGGAGTCGATGTCCAGCCGGCCCGCGGGCGCCAGCCCCTTGAGATGGGCCGGGCTGAATCGCCGGCGATCGCGGCTGTCGTGACTTTTCGCGCTGATGAGGGTAACCGCCGGGGAGTAGCCTTTCTCCGGTTGCCCGGAGACGTAACCGACGGGTTTGTTCAACAGGATAGTGATCAGGGCCTGTTGTTGACGGGTTGCCCGCTCATCAAGGGTGATAGGCGCATCGGGAGCGACCTTGGTACCGAGCACCGTGATGCGTTCTCCATCAACGAATACCCAGCCCTTTTCAATCAGGGCGTCGGCCTCGCGCCGTGAGCAAAGACCTCTTTCGGCCATCAGCTTAGAAAGCCGTACCTTATCCATATGAAGCTTGTAATGTTCGATCAGCCGTGTTCGGCGCAATGCCGGTCACAATCCAGGGTCGCCGGGCAGACACAGATTACCGTAAATGGGCCTGAATTGTAAAAAAAGCGTCATATTACTCGGCTAGGCTTGTATTGGACGAACACTATCGCGCAACTGAAGGAGGTTTTGTATGGAACACCAAACACTCTTTTCCGATTCCCATCACGCCCACTTGAATGAGCAGGAAATTCGTGAGCAGATCAGTTTTTACGAACAGCGCCTGCTGCAGATCGATGACCTGACGGACAGCGCCTGCGAAAAGCTGCTGGTCCGCGCCTATCGTGAGCTGTTGCAACAGCGCCAGGAACTGCTGGACGAGCTGCTCGTGCGCCGGCGTTGCGCTGGTCTTCCCAGCTAACCATTGAGGCCGCTGGATACTTCGTTTTCAGAAAACCCATCCGCCTTTTGAATGACTGCATTAGGGTCCTCTCGGCGCATTGGGCGCGCTGCGGGATCTCGATCGCCGCCACCAGCCGATCCGGAAAATCCACGTCGACTGCGACTCTGCTTTGTCCCGGGCCGGCCGCGATTGCCTCCGGGTCTCTGGCTAACAAGGAAATAAAAGTCTCAAGTCGGACTCCCCCAGGTGTTTGCAGCCGCCTTTGCCGATATCGATACCGGTTGATTGCCCTGTGCATGTTGCAATCACGCGCGGCCGCTTGCCGTGCACTCTGTGATGCCGGTATCCTGCTTGAGCTGGCAATCAAATTCATGGCAAGGCGAACAACCCATGCGCCTGTCGGGATCATTGCTACATGATCTATTGAACAAGGCAAGAGAAAAGGCAAATTACTCGGACCCGGGTCCGTGAGTTTGCATAAATATATTTCGGCACAGGAGTTATCATGAAGTTATCCAACAACACGATATTGATAACCGGAGGCGGTTCCGGGATCGGGCTGGCCTTCGCGGAGAAATTCCTGGAACTCGGAAACGACGTGCTGATCTGCGGCAGGGATCAGCAAAAACTCGACGCCGCGCAGGCAAGGCACCCGGGCCTGAAGACCTTCCGCTGCGATCTGACACATCCGGACGACACCGCGGTGATGGTGGAGAAGATCAAATCCGATTTCCCCGCCCTCAACATGCTGATAAACAATGCGGGCATTCAGTATAACTACCGCTTCGATGATGGCGCGGATCATGCGACTAAAATCGATCACGAGATCAACGCCAATTTCTCTTCGCATCTTCGCCTGACCGACGCACTGTTGCCGTTGCTCACGGCCAAAAAAGTGGCGGCCGTCGTCAACATCTCATCGGCCTTATCCATCGTGCCCAAGGAGAGCGCGCCCGTTTATTGCGCCACGAAGGCCGGCGTGCATATCTTTTCCAGGGCCTTGCGCTACCAGCTGGAGCGCTCGCCCGTTAAGGTGTTTGAAGTGGTCCCGGCGCTGGTCGATACGGCCATGACGGCAGGGCGGGGCAAAGGGAAGATGTCTCCGGCGGCGCTGGTCGCGGAAGCGATCAAAGGCATTGAGCACGACAAATTTTATATCCGGATCGGCAAGACCAAGCTACTGTTCGCGATCCACAGGTTGTTTCCGTTCCTGGCCGGCAAAATCATCCGCAAGGGCTAGTCCTGGAGTCTTCCATTAGGTCCAACCCTTCGGTCGCCTAGGCCCCGGACGGTCGCGGTAGCCGAAATTCGTTAAAAGCGATCATCCGGCGGCAGGCGCCGTAGTCTGGATCAGCACCAGTCCATGCACCCATGGTGATACCCTGCAGTTTTGCGCGTGGTGGCACGATCGAACAGGCACCGCAGCCTGAGCATGGCCGAGTGGTGCATTCCCGCGCGTTTGGCATTAAAATCCCCGCTCTTTCGCAGTTCGGAGTCACGAATGGCAGATAAGCTCAACCGCTACAGTTCCCGTGTTACCCAGCCGAAGTCCCAGGGCGCCTCCCAGGCCATGCTCTATGGCACCGGCCTGACGGCGGAGGACATGGGCAAGGCGGAGATAGGCATCGCCAGCGTCTGGTACGAAGGCAATACCTGCAATATGCACCTGCTGGATCTTGCGGCGAAGGTGCGGGAGGGCGTGCAGGCGGCCGGGCTGGTTGGTATGCGTTTCAATACCGTAGGCGTCTCGGACGGGATCTCCATGGGGACCGAAGGCATGAGCTATTCCTTGCAGTCGCGCGACCTGATCGCCGACTCCGTGGAAACGGTCATGGGTGCCCAGTGGTACGACGGGTTGATCGCCATTCCCGGTTGCGACAAAAACATGCCCGGCGTGCTGATGGCAATGGGTCGGCTCAACCGCCCGGCGCTCATGATCTACGGCGGCACCATCAAACCCGGCCATTGGGATAACCGCGCGCTGGATATCGTGTCCGCGTTCCAGAGCTACGGCGAATTCATTGCGGGCAAGATCGACGAACGGGCGCGCAGCGAGATCGTTAAACATGCTTGTCCCGGCCCGGGCGCCTGCGGGGGCATGTATACCGCCAACACCATGGCCTCTGCCATCGAGGCCCTGGGCATGTCCCTGCCGTACAGCGCGTCAGTGCCGGCGATCGACCCGGGAAAGCTCGAGGAGTGCCGCCAGGCCGGGCACGCGATGCGCGCCCTGCTCGAGCGGGATCTCAAGCCGCGCGATATCATGACCCGCGAGGCCTTTGAGAATGCCATGGTCGTGGTCATGGCCCTGGGCGGATCGACCAATGCCGTGCTGCATCTGATTGCGATGGCCAAGGCGGTCGGTGTTGAGCTGGGCATTGATGACTTCCAGGCGGTCAGCGACCGCGTGCCCTTCATCGCCGATCTCAAGCCCAGCGGCCGCTATGTGATGGAAGATCTGCACAATGTCGGCGGTACGCCGGCGGTGATGAAATATTTGCTCGAAGAAGGCCTGATGCACGGTGATTGCCTGACCGTCACCGGAAAGACGCTTGCCGAAAACCTGAAACATCTGCCCGGCCTCGAACAGGGTCAGGATGTGATTCTGCCCCTGTCGGGTCCGATCAAAAAGACCGGTCACATTCGAATTCTCAAGGGCAACCTGGCGCCCGGCGGTTCCGTGGCCAAGATCACGGGCAAGGAGGGCGAGCGCTTCTCCGGTCCTGCGAAGGTGTATGATTCGGAAGAGGCGATGTTACAGGCCCTGGAGCAGGGCGGTATTGAGAAGGGCGATGTCGTGGTCATCCGCTATGAAGGGCCGAAGGGCGGGCCCGGCATGCCGGAGATGCTGACGCCCACGTCCGCGATCATGGGTGCGGGCCTGGGTCAAGATGTTGCCCTGATGACCGACGGCCGTTTCTCCGGCGGCTCGCACGGCTTCATCATCGGGCACGTGGTGCCGGAGGCACAGGAAGGCGGTCCCATTGCGCTGATCCGCGACGGCGATATCATCACCATCGATGCCGTTGCCAAGCGACTGGAGGTCGCGCTCAGCGAGGAGGAAATGACTAAACGCAAGGCCGCCTGGCAAATGCCGCCTTACAAGGCCCGGCGCGGTACGCTGTACAAGTACATCAAGACGGTGAAGAATGCCTCTGAGGGATGTGTAACGGATGAATAACGGGCGATGACATCAGTGCCTGTCCGCGGAACACGAAAAACCTTCACGGCATCGGGGCCAGGCGGATACATTTATCGCCAAGCAGGATAAGACAAGGTATCCGAAAAGCAGTTTGTTGCGGCGCGAGTAAGCGGCGGCTGTCGCCGAAATCACGCGTGCGGGGAGGGCAGGGGATTGCGCCATCATAAGTTTCTCAAACTTCTGCGGCGGGAATTGCCGGTGTGGGTCGAGCGCGGGTGGGTGACCCCGGGCGGCGACTCCGCGATCCTGGAACATGTCGCCGCCCAAGGCAGCGGTGTCCGTTTTCTGGCCTACGCCTTTTCCATGCTTGGTGTGCTGCTGTTGGGCTCGGGCATCATTACCTATTTCGCCGCCAACTGGGCGCTCATGCCCAAGATCATCAAGCTGGTGATTCTCTTCGGTGGCATGTGGGCAGCCTACGGCGCGGCCGCCTACCTGTTGCAGCGCGGCGACTCGCCGCAGCTCGGCCAGGCCATATTATTGCTAGGCGTGATTCTGTTCGGGGCGAACATCATGCTCATCGCCCAGATCTACCACATCGACAGTCACTATCCGGATGGGGTATTGAGCTGGTCGGCGGGTGCGCTGCTGGCCGCCTATCTGCTGCGCTCGCAACCGGCGATGATCGCCGCGCTCGGCCTCGGCGTGCTCTGGACCGGCATGGAGACCTTGGGTTTTGATCGCGTGCATTGGCCGTTTTTGATCTTGTGGTTGGCGTGTCTGCCCATGATTTACCGCATGCAATGGCGGGCGTCGGCCCATGTGGCCTTGCTGGCGCTGCTCGTCTGGAGCGTGTTCGTGTTTTGGCCTATCGAGTGGCTATTGCCGGATGTGTGGCTGCTCTATGTCATGCAATGGTACATGCTGGCCTATGGGGCGCTGTTCCTGCTGGGCCTGGCGCTGGATACCTACGCCAGGGTCGCGTTTGTCGGGATGACGGTTCAGCGTTATGCCGCCTTCGCCGGTCTCATGAGCTTTTATGCGCTGACGTTTCCTGACTTTCAAACGCATACGCGCGATGCGGGGGACCCGCTTACCGCGGGTCCGGAATGGTTTGTCGCGGTTGCCGCTAGCCTGGCTTGGGTGGTCGTGCTCGTGGCGGCGGGCGCCTGGCACCGGCAGCGCGCCCGCACCGGAAAGTCGCCAGCTTATCTCGCCTGGGGACAGGCGCTGCTTGGCCTTATCGTCGTGCTGCTGATGGTCAATCTGTTTCTGGCCAGCGAGCAAGGCGGGCTCATGGCCGGGTTGTTCAATCTGTTGTTTTTCGGCGGCACGGTCTGGCTGATCTACGCCGGTTCCCGTCTTGGGGACCGTTTTCTGGTGAACATCGGTTTTGTGTTTTTCGCTCTTGGTCTGCTCACCCGCTACTTTGATACCTTCTGGACGCTGTTGAACCGCTCCTATTTTTTTATGCTGGGCGGTCTCCTGTTGCTTGTCGGCGGCTTCTTCGTTGAGCGCCAGCGGCGCAGGTTGACCGCGGGCATGGCACCGCCGCCCGGCACGCAGGGGGTCGAATGACGGTCACGGCCCGGCTCGCGGTGGTGGTCGTCCTGCAGACTCTGGCGTTATTCACCATGATCGCCATGAAGCAGTGGACGCTGAATACCGGCACGCTGGTCGTGCTTGAGACCCAGCCGATCGATCCGCGCTCGCTTTTCCGCGGCGATTACGTGCGTCTTAATTACAGGATCAGCGAGCTGAAGCCTCAAGAGCTTGCGGGCGACAATGAGTTCCGCCGCCACGACCCGCTTTATCTGGTGCTCGAGCCGGACGATCCTTACTGGCGGCCGGTGTCGGTGCATCGTCGCAAACCAACGCTCGCGGGTGATCAGGTTGCCATCAGGGGCGAGGTCCAATACGTCAATCACCGCGGCCGGTTTGATGGTGCCACGAATGAAATAGAGCCGATCCAGGTTATGCAGGTGCGCTACGGCATTGAGAGCTATTTCGTCCCCGAAGGTGAGGGTCGCGTCCTGGAGCGGCCGCAACCCGGAGAAGTCGTATCCCTGCGCATCGCCGTGGACAAAGCCGGCAACGCCGGCATTAAGGCGGTGCTGGTCAATGGCGAGGCGCGTTACACCGAGCGTTTGTTTTAGCATTATGCTGACAGCGTGCTTCCACGGACTTCTTCAACTCGCTTCGCCACGGCGCATGCGCTTGCCGCCTGCTTGCGGCTTGGCCCGCTGGGGCTCCATCCTTAGGTTCGCATTCGGTACGTCACTGTACCGCTTGTCGCGCCCGGCAGATGTGTGCTCGCCGCTTCCCTGCGGCTCACCCCTTCGGGGCTTGCGCGCAAAACCGCTCCCGGCGGATTTGTCCACTGTTTGTTATCGAATATCAGCCGTTCATCTAGAGGCTTCCGTCGCTAGCTGTCGTTAAGCGCTATGGTGGTGCTGAAAAAGGGCAAGAAACTCAAGAGGCGACGGCACTTGACAGCTTTGTGCAAGCACGGGTAATCTCTCCCTTTGTTTAGAATAGTTCTAAACTAATTCTAAATAAGCAACAACTTAAACACTGACAGCCATCAAGGAGGGATTCAATGAGATTGGTTGTTTTAGCAGTGCTGGCCATGATCGCTGCGGCGGCAAGCGGTCCCGCGCTGGCAGCAGGCAAGGCGCCGCTTGGGCTCCCGCCCGTGCCGGTTCCGGCCGATAATCCGCAGACCCCGGAGAAGATCGCCCTGGGCAAACGGCTGTTCGAGGACAAGCGTTTCAGCGGCGACGGGACGGTCAGTTGCGCGACCTGCCACGACCCCCAAAAGGCATTCACCGACCGGCTGCCGGTCTCCGAGGGGATCCGCAAACAGAAGGGCACGCGCAACGCACCCACGGTCATCAATTCGGCGTATTACACCACCCAGTTCTGGGACGGCCGCCGCGTCAGCCTGGAAGACCAATCGAAAGACCCCTTCCTGAATCCGATCGAGCACGGCCTCAAAGACCATAGCCCCATCATCGGGGTGATCCGCAAGGACCCCACCTATCCCGGGGAGTTCAAGCAGGTCTTCGGGGTCTCGGCGGGGGAGATCACCATCGACCATGTGGCCAAGGCCATCGCCGCGTTTGAACGCACGGTCATATCGGGGGATTCGCCGTTCGATCGCTATCAATACGGCGGTGACAAGGCCGCCATGTCGGCAGCGGCCATCCGCGGCCTGGAGCTCTTTCGCAAGAAGGGCCGTTGCGTCGATTGCCACAAGATCGAGCAGACCACCGCGACCTTCACCGACAACGATTTCCACAATCTCGGGGTCGGGTTCAAGCGCATCGAGGCCAATATGTTCGATATCGTGGATAAATTCCGTGCCGCCAAACAGCTAGAAAAGGAGATCGACGAAACCGTACTGACCAATGCCGAGGCCTCAGAGCTCGGTCGCTTCGCCGTGACCCTGCGCACCTCGGACATCGGTCGATTCAAGACCTCGACCATACGAAATATTGCCGTCACGGCGCCATACATGCACGACGGCAGTCAGAAGACGCTGGAAGAGGTTATCGAATTCTATAACAAGGGCGGTGAGAAGAATCCGCTGCTCGACGGCGGGATTCGCCCACTCAAGCTGACCAAGCAGGAGGAGAAGGATCTGGTCGAGTTCTTGAAGGCGCTGACGAGCCCGCAATTCGCGAAAAGGTAGAGAGTTAACACGCAACATAAGAACACGTAGCAACCACGATTAGGTCAAGCAAAGGAGTGAATCATGGGTGGAAAGATCGACAGACGTACATTTCTCAAACAGGCGGGTGCGCTGACCGCCGCGACGGCCATACCCCTGAGCCTGGTGGAGGTCGTTTGGGGCAAGGAGAGCGGCGAGAAGTTCACCTTTGCCTATATTTCGGACTCGCATCTGACTCAGATCAAGGGTACTAAATTTGTGCGCAACTTCGACAATGGACTCAAACGTGCGATTACCGAGGTGAACTTCATGTCGCCAAAACCCGATTTCGTGGTATACGGCGGGGATCTGGCGCAGCTCGGAAAACGCGAGGAGATCGATCACGGCCTGGAGATGATGTCTTCCCTGCGCACCCCGGTGCGCTGGGTGATCGGCGAGCACGACTACTATCTCGATCTCGGCAAGTACTGGGAAGAGAAGGTTAGTCCGCTCAATTACAGCTTCGACCACAAGGGCGTGCATTTCGTCGTGCTCAACAGCATTCTGACCTACGACTCGTGGCTGGATAAATGGTCCAAAGACCCGATGGCGCGCATGCTGCAGATGGCGCGGCTGGACAATCCGCAGGGCTCGCCCTTTATGGTCAAGGACCCGCAGATCGAATGGATGACCAAGGACCTCGCCAAGGTCGACCGCAAGACGCCCGTGGTGGTGCTGTCGCATTCGCCGCTGTACAAGATCTTCAAGCCCTGGAACTTCTGGACCGAGGATGCCGAAAAGGTACAGAAGGCGCTCAAGCGGTTCAAGAAAGTCACCGTTCTGCACGGCCACGTGCACCAGGTGTTGTACAACCAGGAAGGCAACATCAGCTTCTACGCCATGATGTCGACCGCCTGGCCGTGGCCCTATCCGACGACCTACAACCAGGCCCAGAGCGCCGTGCCCAAGCTGACGGTGTTCATGAATCGCGGCGACCCGCACAGCGAGCGCGATGGCACCGGCTGGGGGTATCTGGACCTCGACAGCGGCCGTGCAGGCCACCATTACGAGCTGTGGGAGAATTCGGCGCGTACTGTGAAATATGACAGTCGGCGCAAGAAGCCCCAGGACACCAAGTACCAGGATCCCAAAGACCGGATCCCGCCGCAGAAACACTATTGATGGAATAACAAGGAGATAGCCATGTGGAAGAAATTCAATCGCATTACCACCCCTGTGGTGTTGGCTACCGCCTTAGCGGTCTCCGCGGCGCACGCCGATGAGTTCACCGAGGCGGACCTGAAGAAGTGGCAGGCCGAATTCGAGGCGGTAGCAAAGAAGGGGGAAGCGATTTTTCACAGCAACAAGCTCGGCGCCAACGCCGTCGCTTGCGATATGTGCCATCCCAATGGCACCAACACCCATCCGGAGACCTATCCCAAGTTCCAGAAGCAACTGGGGCAGGTGGCCACCCTGCGGGATATGATCAACTGGTGCATTGAGAATCCGCTGGAGGGCAAGCCGCTGAAATTCGACGATCCGCGGATGATCGCGCTGGAGGCCTATATCACCTGGGAGCGCCGCGGCGCCAGGCTGCAACCGGGCATGCACTGAGCTTCAGTCCCGGGGCAAGGCCGGCGCCAGCCGGCCTTGCCTTTTGCGGCCCATGGCGCGGCGATGAAACGGCGGCCGCGCGCGTCAAACGGCGGGGGATGGGCCTTCAAACCCGGCCGCTGACGTCCTATGCTTAGGGGTGAGAACAAGAAAAATCGAGAAGAAGAAAAAACCGTCCACGCACTCGCCATGGATCAGCTGCCTCCACCCCCCGAGCGGGGGCGGGAGGGGACAGGGAGCCGTCGAGGGCCGCTGGGTGTGCCAGCTTCGTTGTGCTAGAATTGATAGGGATATTCGCGGAGGCATTATGGAAGACAAGCGACCCCGTAAACAGACTGTTCCCGCTGCCCGCCCCGAAAGTGAGTGGCGGCGCGTGGCCCATGGGCGGGCGTACGCCGAGCGGCGCGAGCCGGACATCGAGCTCCGCTCCAATCCCAGGAAGACCATCCCGATCGAAGTGGTGCTGAACTATGGTCAGATCCATTCCGAGGTGGTTCCCATCCGGGACCTGACCATGGGTGGGGTGTTCGTGGAAATGACCGCGATAGAGCTGCACGAGGGGGCCTTACTGGAACTGATGTTGCGCTACCGCTACAAAGACCGCCACATCGAACACCGGCTGCCCGCCCAGGTGGTTCGCGTCACGCCGGATGGCGTCGCCCTGCGCTTCGGTGATTACGACGATGACGCCTATACCGACCTGGTAGACCTGCTGTACGCCATGTAGAAGGCCGCCGCCGGGCGGCCGGCTGGCCTTTCTCCAATTCCTTCTTAAATAAAACCTATCTCATAAAATACCTTCCGCCCCCTGGCGCTGTGGAATAAACGCAGAGGTCACGGAGGCGCAAAGGACGCGGAGAAAGCAAAAATGCTTTAGTCTCAAGTATTCTCTGCGTCCTCCGCGCCTTGGCGTGCATTGCGTTGCTTCCAGGGCGTGAAGGGTTTTAGAAACGGTAACCCAAGTCGATCCCGAAGGACTGCTCGGAGAGCCCGATCTCGGCGCCAGGCGCGAGCGGATCATTCGCGGGGGCCTGGAAGGTTTGCTCGGGCGCGATCATGTAATGGAAGCCGATGTCCCAGCGCTTGTTCAGATGGTAGTCGGCGCCGATGGCATAATGGGTCTCGACCGTGGCGGGCAGGATCAGGTTGGCGCTGACGTCCTCGTCATCGAACGGGGCCTCGGCATAGTTGAATCCGGCGCGTACGTGTAATCGATCCGTGGCCTCGTAGTGCACGCCGATGGCGTAGATGGTCTGGTTTTGCCAGTTCGCCGGCAGGATCACCTGAACGTCTCCCGGACCGCTGATTTTGATCTCCTTCATGGTGTCGGACCAGTCGACCCATTTGATATCCGCTGAGACTTCGACTCTTTTGCTTGGGCGGAAGGTGATACCGGCGGCCAGCTGCTGCGGGTAGTCCAGTTCCAGGTCATAGCTGCCGCCCGGACAGGCAATACCCCCCGCCACCGCAATATTGCAGCCGCTCGCGTTCGGTACGTTAAGAAGGTCACCGATGGCAAGCTGATACTCCATATCCGGGAATTCCTGCTTGCTCTTGTAGGACGCCCCGACGGTAAAGCGCTCGTTGACGTCGTAGATGAGGCCGACGCTCGCGCCCAGCCCCAGACCCTGGGCATTGCGGCTGAGGTCGAAATTGACCGCCGTGTTATCGGGCACATTGTCGCCGTCGGTATCGGTCATGAACCTTTGCTTGAATGCCACCGCCTGATAGTCAAGATTGAGCGCCACGCCCAGGCTCAGCCGTTTATCGACGTTCCAGGCCAGGGTCGGCGCCATTTGCCAGAAGGCGATGGAGCTGTAGCCATCAAACCAGACCGGGTCCCCGTTAAACGGCGGTCCGGGGGGGCTGGCAGGCGAGAACGGCGTGCTGCCGTAATCCACCCCCAGGCCGGAGGTGCCGTAGATGCCGCCGCCGAAATACAGGTCGGGGTGGTCGTCGCTCACCGGCGCGGTCCAGCCTAGTGCCGGCACGCCATAGAGCTCGGCGGCGCTGTCTTCTTTGGCGCCGCCGGTGGCGCTGAAATCGACATACCGGTCCGGCATGAACAACTCCATGTTGAAATCGGCGCGCTTGCCGATCCGCGCCATGCCGGCCGGATTGCTGATCGCCGTCATGGCGGTGTCAGGGTTGGAGGTCACCGCTCCGCCCATGCTTTTCTGGTAGCTGCCGACCCCGATCAACTGGTAGCCGTTGGTGGCGTGTACTGAAAAAGGCGTGCCCAGGCAGACCGCGATCACCGCAGCCGCGAGACGCTTGCTGAAATATGTCATGAATGCACCCTCTATTGATTGACATAGTAGCGTCCCAGCGGCGCCCAATCGTGAGCGCGATTTCCAATATTAGAATATTAGATCATAAATACATTCTGGAATATTGATATAGCTCAATTTGAGAGGCATTGGGTATTGAGCGGCGCCGGTTCCGCCGGCATATCGCTTTCGAGCCGTTGCGGTCATAATACGCTGACAAAGCGCCGCGAGCACAACGCGCGCCTGGAAGAACTACAACATCAAAGCCGTGACTGCCACCCGCTGCAACAGTACACCGCCTCGCGCCTCATTCGACCCACGGAGCCGGCGTTTGCTCCGCTCATTGCTATTTGCCTGTGCGATGCTTGCGCTGATGATGTCCAATGATGCGGCGGCGCGTAACGGCACCGAGGTGAGAATCGGCGCGCTGGCGCATCGCGCGGACAGCGTGGCGATGTGGGCGCCGACGGCGGAGTATCTGACCGACGCGATCCCGGGGTATCGCTTTGTCATCGTACCCCTGGACAACCAGAGCATCGATCCTGCGGTCGAACGCGGGAAGGTCGATTTCGTGCTGACCAATCCGGGGTCTTATGTCACGCTCGAGGCCCGTTACGGGGCCTCGCGTATCGCGACCTTGCGAAACTTGCGTCAGGAACGGTCTTATACGGAATTCGGATCGGTCATTTTCACGCGCGCAGCACGACAGGATATCAGGACATTGAATGACCTCAAGGGCAAGTCCTTTACGGCCGTGAGCAAGGACGCGTTTGGCGGGTTTCTGGTGGGCTGGCGGGAATTAAAGGACCATGACGTTGATCCATTTAGCGACTTGGCCGCATTGATGTTTGCCGGCCTACCGCAGGACAAGGTCGTCCACGCGGTGCGCGAAGGCAAGGTCGATGCCGGTATCGTGCGCACCGATACCCTGGAGCGCATGGCGGCGGAGGGCAAGATCGAGCTCGGGGAATTTTACGTTCTCAATCAGCAACACGTTCCCGGTTTTCCCTTCCTGCTAAGCACCCGGCTATACCCGGAGTGGCCGTTCGCCAAGGTCAAGCACACGCCCGACAGGTTGGCGCAGAAAGTGGCGATCGCGCTGCTGAGTGTTCCGGATAACAGCGCGACTGCGGCGGTCCCCAGGTCCGCCGGCTGGACGGTGCCGCTCGACTACAACCGCGTGCATGAGCTGTACCGGGAGCTGCGCCAGGGACCTTATGAGGACTTCGGCAAGGTCACGCTGGCCGAGGTGGTCAGGGCCTACTGGTTCTGGATTGTGGTAGTGTTCGGTGTCGTGCTGTTGCTGTCGGTCAATACCGCCTACATCCTCAGCCTCAATCGCGGGCTCAAGCGCTCGCAGCAGCAAATGCTCGACATCACCGCGCAGCTGGAGTTGTCGAACGAGCAGTTGGAGAAGCTCTCCATTGTCGATGATCTGACGGGCATCGCCAACCATCGCGCCTTCCAGGAACACCTGGCAAGAGAATGGCGGCGCACGCAGCGCAATCAGATTCCGCTGTCGTTGTTCATGATCGATATCGACTTTTTCAAGGACCTGAACGACCGCTACGGGCACCTGGCCGGTGATCAGTGTCTGCGCAGGGTCGCGCAAACGCTCAGGCGGCTGGCGAGGCGCCCCGAAGACCTGGTGGCGCGCTATGGCGGCGAGGAGTTCGCCGTGGTGCTGCCGGAGCTGGCCCGCGAGGGTGCCGCCTTTCTGGCGGAAAAAATGCGCGCCACCATCGAAGCTCTGCAGATTCCGCACGCCACCTCGCAAGTCGGCCCGTGTGTCACGATCAGCATAGGGGCGGCGACGGTGATCCCCGCGCGTGAGGCCTTGCCGGACGAGGCAGTCGCCGCTGCGGATGCCGCGCTCTACGAGGCGAAAAAAGCCGGCCGCAACCGTATCAAGATCGCCGAAGTGAAATAGTCGCGGGCAGGCGATTCAGCTCGGGGCAGTCATGCGCTTGAGCGGCAATCGCAGCTCAAACGCCGCGCCGCTGGCCGAGGCAAGCAAGCGAATGCTTCCCCGGTGGGCGTTCAGCAGCGACTGCACCACCGCCAGACCCAGTCCGGTGCCGCCCTGTTTGCGCGCCGTGGTGAAAAATGGTTGGAAGATCTTGCCCGCATTCGCCTGAGAGATACCTGGACCATTATCGGCGATGACGATGATCAGCTCAGAGTCGTCAGGGCCGGTGTTATTCGCCCGGATAGTCACGCACGCGTGCTCGCCGGCATGTTGCCGGGAATTATCGAGCAGATTGGCGATGACGGACTCCAGCGTTTCCTCCGCCATGGCGACGGTGGCCGACCCCGCGTTGTGCTCGACCTTGATCGTGATCCCGTGCCCACGGTGACGCGCGGCCACGCGTTCGAGTACGCGTGCCACATCGGCAGTATCTCTTCCGACCTGGATGACATCGGCCCGCGCCAGATCGAGTAAGCGCTGCACGAGCCGCTGCAGGCGCTCGGCGTCACCGGCGAGGTTTTGCATAAAACGGTCACGCTCGGCTTCCGACATGTCGGCGCTGTGTTCATTGAGCAGCTCAATGGCGCCTCGAATCGCGGTCAGCGGTGTCTTGAATTCATGGGAGACGTGCGCGGCGAAGTCGCGAATATACTCGGCCCGTTGTTCCAGCGTGCGCGCCATATGTGCCACGGCTTGTGATAACTGCGCGATCTCGCGGGTGCCCGGCCGCTCAAGCGCCGCCACCGCGCCTTTCTCTCCCCGTACCGCGCGCTCGGTCTGCCGAATGAGGGCCTTGACCGGGCGGCTGAGCGTCAATGAGGTGTACAGGGTGACCAGCAACACCGCACCCAGTAATACCAGTGCCCCGTACAACAAAAGATAACGCTTATGGTACAGGGCCTGACCGATATTTGCCGGCGTGCGGGATAACACCACGGCGCCTAACACGCGGGTGTGGTGGACGATCGGCATGGCCACGAAGATGCGCACATGGGTGCCGCGGCTGATCGAGCGCAGCGGCGGCGTGGCCTCATCGGAGACGCGGTCGCGTAACAGGCTGACGTTCTCGCCCGCGAGCGCGCGGGCGACCTCTTCCTGGTCCGCAAGGGTCCTGTTCACTTCCTGGTTGGTGGAGGCGACAATGGTGCCGTTGTAATCGACAACGCGAATGGCCGCCAGAGTGATGACCTGTGCTTCGCGCATCATCGCCATGACCTCGTGGCCCGCCCGGGCCGCCAGCGGGTCGGGTGTGAACGACGCGGCGGCCGGTTCCGGCGGGCGCGGCCGTATCTCGTCGATCGCCAGATCCAGTTTTGCCGGCCGGGGCCGCCACTGGGCGGGGCGCTGTTGTTGTTGCGCCCACTGTGGTGCCATCGGTACCCCGTAGCCATTTAACTCCATATTGGCTGGAGGCTGAGGGCCCGCGGCCAGTGCCCGCGCCCACGCCGCCTTATAGGCGGCGGCCACGAAGGCGCCCTGGGCGATGAGCTCGGATTCGGTCTGGCGCACCAAGGCGCTTTCATAAATACGCAAGACGGCAATGCCGGCCAGGGGCAGGGCGAGGATAACGAGGTTCACCACCAGTAGAACCGTACGCAGACGGGGTGTCCGGTTCATGGAGCGCTGGTCAGCAGGGCCCGAGCTTGTAGCCCACGCCGTGCACGGTCTCGATCGGATCGGCGCCGACGGCGTTGAGCTTCGATCGCACCCGGCGGATGTGGCTGTCGATCGTGCGGTCGCTGACGATATTGTGGAAATCGTACGCGCCTTGCATGAGCTCCTCGCGGGAAAATACCTTGCCGGGGTGTCGCAGCAAGGTCTGCAGGATGCCGAATTCGGTGACGGTCAGAATCACTTCATCATTCTGCCAATAGGCCTTGAACTGATCGGAGTCGATGCGTAGGCGCCCGTGGTGTAGCGCCTTCAGTCGTTGATCCGATTCTTTCGTGTTGAGATCATCGTCAGCACGGCTGCGCCGCAGCACGGCCCGCACGCGTGCGACCAGCTCGCGGGGGCTGAAGGGTTTGGTGATGTAGTCGTCCCCCCCCAGTTCCAGCCCCACGATGCGCTCGACCTCTTCGTCCCGGGAGGACAAGAACACGATCGGCACGCTCGAGGTCTGGCGCAGGGCGCGACAGACGTCGGTACCGTCCATCTCCGGCATCATGATGTCGAGCACCACGAGTTCGGGTCTCTCGGAATTGAACCGTGCCAGCGCCTGCCGGCCGTCTTCGGCCTCGACAGGATCGAAGCCCGCCTTCTCCAGCGCGAAACGCAGGACCTCGCGAATGTGCGCATCGTCGTCAACGATCAGGATTTTTTGCATCCGCTTACGTGCTCTTGCCGTGTCACCCTCGATGTTGGTTCTGATCGGACCGCGCCTGATAGCCACGATCCAAGACCTGGCATGCTGCTAGTGTAGCAGGCGACAGTGTCTTTAGTGCCGCGTGCACAGAATTTGCACAATATTTCCCCAGCATTGCCGCATCGGCGACCTCCGTGCTGCACATCCGCCGGCCAGACTTATAAATCAATGGCAACGAGCACAGGATAGATACTGCGAAGGCAGATCCTTGTGATCCGGCAACCGGCGGAGACCCCGCGGGAGGACAGAAATGATCAAGAGATTGGTTGCGATTGGTCTTATCTTCGGCTGCACTGCCATCGCCTGGATGGTTCTGGGAGGCACCATCGCTGCAAGGACCTACAGCTCCGATACCCAGTTAAAGGCGAAGGTGGAGCGTATCTGGGGAACCGTGCAGACGCAATGGTCCCCCGGCGCCAGCTATTCCGTCGTCAAGCAGCGCAAGGAGGCGAGCACGGTTGACAACAAGGAAGTGATCAAGATCGTCAAGTACACCGAGTCCCGTCCCATACCGCTGCAGTCGAGCGACATCAAGACCGACATCGCGCTCGACCACCGGCAGAAAGGCCTGCTGTGGTACGCGACTTATGCGGTGGATTTCAGCGCCAGCTATCAGTTCAAGAACGATACAAAGAAGGTGCGCCGCGTAAAAATAGTCTTTCCCTTTCCCTCGCAGACGGCGAATTATGATGATTTCAGATTCGAACTGCGTGAGCGTCCCTGGTCCAATAAGCCGGAGCCCCGCGAGGGCAGTATCCACGGCATCGCCTACCTGCAGCCGGGCGAGGCGGTCACGCTCGATGTGGCGTACCGTTCCCAGGGGCTGAATCGCTGGGGCTACCAGTTCGGCCAGGGCATCTCCGAGATCAGAGACTTCCGGCTCGTGATGCAGACCAATTTTGCCGCCATCGATTTCCCGGATGACTCCATCTCACCGGGCGATAAGCACCGGACCGAAGACGGGTGGCGACTCACCTGGGAGTTCAAGAACCTGATCTCGGGCGTCGCCATCGGCATGCTGATGCCGCAGAAGCTGCAGCCCGGGCCGCTGGCTGGCGAGATCAGCTTTTTCGCGCCCATTTCCCTGTTCTTTTTTATCGTCGTGATGCTGGTCATCACGCTGATCAAGCGTGTCGATCTGCATCCCATGCATTTCTTTTTTCTGTCGGCGGCGTTCTTCTCGTTCCATCTACTGCTCGCCTACCTGGTCGACCACATCTCCATCCATCTGGCGTTCGTGATCGCGTCGGCGGTGTCGTTGATCCTGGTCACGAGCTACATGCGCATCGTGGTGGGCACGCGTCTGGCGTTTCTGGAGACGGCCAGCGCGCAGCTCATTTATCTCATCCTGTTCTCCTATGCCTTTTTCTTCAAAGGGCTGACGGGGCTGGCGATTACGATCGGCGCGGTGGCGACACTGTTCGTGATGATGCAGATGACGGCCCGGGTCGACTGGCAACAGGTCTTTGACAAGACCGCCTCCGGGATGTGGGACTGATGGCCTATGCGGGGCAGGGCATGCGGGTGGGGGCGATGCGGGTCTGGGTTCGCGAGCTATTGATGTTCGGCCTCAAGCAGGCGAGGGCCTGCCTGTTCCCGGCGATGTTCTTCGCGATCCTGGCGCTTTCGCATCATCTCCCGCTCGGTGCGCTGCCGCGCTACGATTTCATTTTCCTCGCCGCTGTCGCCGCCCAGCTGCTGCTGCTCGCGCTGCGCATCGAGACAAAAAAAGAGCTCATTGTGCTTTGCGGGTTTCACTTCGTCGGCCTGGTCCTGGAGCTGTTCAAGACCCATCCGGCCATCGGATCGTGGAGCTATCCCGAAGCGGCGTTTTTCCGCATCGGCACGGTGCCGCTTTACAGCGGCTTCATGTACGCGGCGGTGGCGAGCTATATGATCCAGGCATGGCGCCTGTTAGGCTTGAGGCTGCGGAATTATCCGCCCTATGGATTGAGCATCCCCTTGAGCGTCGCGATCTATGTCAACTTCTTCAGCCATCATTTTCTGCCCGATTTTCGCTGGTTGTTGACACTCGCCGTGGTCGTGGTCTTCTGGCGCACCACTGTGTTATTTACCGTCACCGGGCGGGAGCGCAGCATGCCGCTGGTGTTCGCCTTTGCCTTGATCGGTTTTTTCATCTGGGTGGCGGAGAATATCTCGACGTTTCTCGGCGCCTGGACGTACCCGGCCCAACAGGCCGCCTGGACCGTGGTCTCGTTTGGCAAGGTCAGCTCGTGGTGCCTGCTGGTCATTATCAGTTTTATTATCGTCGCCGATCTGAAGCACGTGCGCGGACGACGGGACCCCAACGCGAGCGCCCGCGGCCGGCAATCACCGGCTGCCGGCGCGCATGCGCGGTAACAAACGGCGTGTTCATCGGTCACCTACCCGCCGGCTATTTGTGGACGCGCTTGCTGCTCAGGCGGTACGAAAGCGCCAATGGCGCGAACCATCATTACCGGTGTTACTTCGGTCTCGGCCTGCTGGGCAGTGTCCTGCCGGACCTGGACCTGGTGTATTTCTACGTCATCGACCGGCAGCAGCATCTGCACCATGGCTACTGGACGCATCTGCCGGTGTTCTGGCTGGGCGCGTTCAGCGTTTCATTGGCCGTGAGCGGCTTGCTCAGATCACGAGTTCTGGCCGTGGCGAGTATCGCCCTCATATCGAATGTGCTGTTGCATCTGTTGCTGGATACGGTGGTCGGCAAGATCCGCTGGCTGTATCCATGGACCGCGACCGACTTCGTGTTGTTCGAGGTCGCGGCCAAGTACGACTGGTGGGTATGGAACTTCGTGCTACATTGGAGCTTTTTGCTGGAGCTCGGGCTGCTGGCCTGGGCGGCGGCCGTACTGGTCACCGTGCGGAAAAAGGCCGGGCATGCAGTCGATGGGGCACAATGAGAAAAATCAGGAAGGGTAGCGTTCGGCGGCAGCCAGGGGTGTTTTGTGCGCTACCTGAAAATGATCTAGACTTTGATGCACAAGCGCAGGAAGCGATCAGGGCGCGTAGACGCGCGAATCCAAACAACCTATTCGGGAGGGCTCCATGAAGGCATTCAATATAAGGGCTGTTGCTTCGCTGGCGATACTGGGTCTATTGTTTATTTTGCCGGGCTGTGGCGATGACGATGACGACGATGATGATCCGTTTGTGTGTACGCCGAATGGCAACATCGCCTTGTCGGTTTCGTCGATGACGTTTGACGCGACCCAGGGCGGCGCGCTGCCGAGCCCCCAACCTGTCGATGTGAGTTTTCCCAACGGCATCCTCCCAGCCGGTAATGTGGCTGCTGCAGCCGTGATCGAGTTCCCCGGGATGGAGGTGCCCAGCTGGACGAGGCCAGATATTCCAGGTGCCACCTTGACGAATCCAACACAGTTCGACATCTATATCGACCAGATACCGGGCGTCGGTACTTACAGTTACACATACTATTTCGCTGCATTTGATATCAACACTGCTATGGTGGGCTGTATCACTATGCCGGTGACCTATAACGTCAACCCGTGATGTGACCGCTGTGACGACCCAGGGGTGATCTCGCGCCCTGGCGCGACCCGGCCGTGTCAGGGGTCCCTGCTTGGGTGTGTGTGCAGGTCGAGGCTAACGGCTCACTCCGCAGGGTCAGGCGGTTTCCGATTCTTAAAGGAATCTCTGAATAAGTCCCTCCATGGGCTTATTCAGATCGCGTCGGCGCGGCGCAGGTCCACGCCTTGCTCCATGTTTCAAACACTTAACGTGTTTAAAACATGACGGTCCATCCCTGGACCGCAGGAAGCTCTGACTTAATCAGAGCTTCCTTAAATTATCACGGTAAATCAAACAGCAGGACCTCGGCCTCCCCTACGCCGCGGATGTTCAGCCGTGGCTCGTCTTTCACCGCCAGGCTGTCACCGGCCTCGAGCCGGTGTTCGTTGACGGTGACGCTGCCGCGCGCGACCTGCACCCACGCCGAGCGCCCCGGTTGCAGGTCGTGGCCAACGCCCTCGTCCGCGTGCAGGATGGTCGCGTAGAGGTCCACGTCCTGATGCAGCGTGACCGCGCCGTCCTGCCCCTTGCCGGTGGCGATCAGTTGCAGCCGCCCGCGTTTCTCCTCGGCGGGGACGCTGATCTGCTCATAGCCCGGCGGCAGGCCGGTGCGCTGGGGCAGGATCCAGATCTGCAGGAAATGCACCGGCTCTTTTTCCGAATGATTGTACTCGCTGTGAGTGACGCCCGTGCCGGCGCTCATGCGCTGCACATCGCCGGGGCGGATGACCGAGCCGTTGCCCATGTTGTCCTTGTGTTCCAGCGCCCCGTCGAGCACATAGCTGATGATCTCCATATCGCGATGCGGGTGGGTGCCAAAGCCGGCCCCCGGGGCCACCCGGTCCTCATTGATCACGCGCAGGGCTGAGAACCCGACGTGGTCGGGGTCGTGATAGTCGGCAAACGAGAAGCTATGATAACTTTCGAGCCAGCCGTGGTTGGCATGGCCCCGCTCCCGGCTTTTGCGAATCGAGATCATGTCGGTCTCCTGTTGCTTTGGCGGGTTTGAGTCATTCATTCTGTTTGATGGTTTAACCGCATGTTAAATGCCATGATTGGGATTTAATAGCGGAAATATCTGGAATAGTTGTTCATATTAATTGAGTAATTTGGGGCAAACGTGCACGCCCCGGGTTCTGACCGGCCTTCTTTATAAGTGGACACAGCAGGGCGCGGTCCGCGTGCCCCGCACGGCGGGTCCCCGCGCGTTGTCCGGCCGGATGCGCCCGGGTGGCTTGCGGTTTGAAGCCGGCCCGTATTAACTTGTGAGTAGAGTAAACCTTACTAATAAGGTGGCAAGGACATCATGATTCACCGCGCAATGAGTCACTTCGCCAGCCTGGGGCTGGTCGCCTTCATCGCTGTGTCGGGTTTTTCCTGTGCGCCGGCCCATCTGGAATCCGGCGCCAGAGTCACCTTCCGGGTGCAGGGTGATCCCCATCCCGACACGGTGCAGATCAACGTGTTCGAAGACACGACATGCGACCAGCAGCGGGTCGATGCAAAAGAGGAACGCCTGACGCGTGAAAACAACATCCTGCAGACGCGGTTGCCCGCCGGACAGCGGTTGTCGCTGCAGTTCTCCGGAAGCTATGAGCATGGGCAGCGCTACACCTGCACCGTCAACAACAGCTTCATTCCGCGGGAAGACGCCGAATATGAAATCGTGTACCGATTTTACTCAAGCGGCTGCAGTGTTCGTCTGGTGAGAATCGTGAGCGACGGTCTGAATAAAAAAGCGACGGTACCGGATACGACGGTGCTGAGAGGCGAGTCCTGCCCCATGATTTGATCCGCCGGCGGTTGCCGCCCCCACGACGTCATGCTGCGACCGACGTGGGCTGACGTTGTGCGTACACACACAAACCCTATCGGATCTGTCTGATCCTTCGGCGCTGCCGGCGGACCGGGCGCCGGCCGTTTGCGGTATGATGCCGCCATGGCACTGACCCTGTTTCATCCCGCCGTCTCCCGCTGGTTCGAGCGCCATTTCGAGCGGCCGACCGAGGCGCAATCGCAGGCCTGGCCGGCGATCCACGGGCGGCGCCATGCCTTGATCGCGGCGCCCACGGGATCGGGCAAGACGCTGGCGGCATTCCTGGCCGCGATCGACGGCCTGGTGCGGCAAGGACTCGAACACGGGCTTGCCGATGAGACCCACGTGCTCTACGTCTCGCCGCTGAAAGCGCTGTCCAACGACATTCAAAAGAACCTGCAGCAGCCCTTGCTTGGCATTCGCGATGAGTTGCTGCAGCAGGGCCTGCCGGACGTGGACATCCGCGCCTGGGTACGCACGGGCGACACCCCGCAGAAAGAGCGTGAGCGTATGCGGCGCCAGCCGCCCCACATAATAGTCACCACGCCCGAATCGCTTTACCTGTTACTCACGTCGGAGTCGGGCCGACGGATGCTTGGCACCGTGCGCACCGTGATCGTCGATGAGATCCACGCGCTCGCGGGCAACAAGCGCGGTTCGCATCTGACGCTTTCCCTGGAGCGCCTGACGGCGCTGTGCCACGCGCCTCCGGTACGCGTGGGCTTGTCGGCGACGCAGCGACCGATCGAGGAGGTGGCGCGGTTCCTCACAGGTGCCGGCCGGCAGGACTGTACGATCATCGATATCGGTCACGCGCGCGAACGTGACCTGGCGATCGAAGTGCCCGGCTCACCGCTGGAGGCGATCATGTCCAACGAGGTCTGGCAGGAACTCTACGAGCGCCTGGCAGAGCTTATTCGCGCCCATCGCACCACGCTGATTTTTGTGAACACGCGCAGACTGGCCGAGCGGGCGGCCCGCTTCCTGGCCGAGCGCATCGGTGAAGAGCATGTGACCGCCCACCACGGCAGCCTCGCCCGGGAGCACCGGCTGCGGGCCGAACAGCGCCTCAAGGAAGGGGGTCTGCGCGCCCTGGTGGCCACGGCGTCATTGGAGCTTGGTATCGATATCGGGGATGTCGATCTTGTCTGCCAGCTGGGATCGCCGCGTTCCATCGCGGTCCTGCTGCAGCGGGTGGGCCGTTCCGGCCACGCGGTCGGCGCCTTGCCCAAGGGGCGATTGTTTCCGCTGTCGCGCGATGACCTGTTGGAATGCGCCGCCTTGCTGGACGCCGTGCGCCGCGGTGAGCTCGACCGCATCGTGGTACCGCAAAAACCGCTGGATGTGCTGGCGCAGCAGATCGTGGCCGAGGTCAGCGCCCGAGAATGGGAGGAAGACGCCTTGTACCGGGCACTGAAAGCGGCCTGGCCTTATCGCGACTTGAGCAGGGACGAATATAACGACGTGGTCCGCATGCTGGCGGAGGGCTTTTCCACGCGCCGCGGACGGCGCAGCGCCTATCTGCATCACGACGCGGTGAATGGGCGCCTGCGCGGACGGCGCGGTGCCATTCCCGATCAGTTCGATTCCGACGTCATTCTTTCACCCGAGGGTGTCATGATCGGCACCCTTAACGAAGACTTCGCCTTCGAAAGCCTGCCGGGCGATATCTTTCAGCTCGGTAACACCTCTTACCGTATCCTGAAGGTCGAGCAGGGCAAGGTCTATGTCGCGGACGCCCGCGGGCAGCCGCCCAACATCCCCTTCTGGTTCGGTGAGGCACCGGGCCGCTCCGACGAACTGTCTCACGCCGTTTCGCGGCTGCGCGAGGATTTGGCGCAACAACTCGATCAAGGTCCCGGCGCGGCCGCGACCTGGCTGGAAGTCACGCTCGGCATGGTGCCGCCGGCGGCGCGCCCGCTGGCCGAATACCTGGCCGCCGCCAAGGCGGCGCTCGGCGTGGTGCCATCGCAGCAGGCCGTTGTCCTCGAGCGTTTCTTTGACCAGGCCGGGGATATGCACCTGGTGATTCATTCCGCTTTCGGTTCACGCCTGAACCGCGCCTGGGGGTTGGCCCTGCGCAAGCGCTTTTGCCGCAAGTTCAATTTCGAGCTGCAGGCCGCGGCGTTGGAGGACAGTATCGTACTGTCGCTGGGACCGACCCACAGTTTTGCGCTGGAAGAGGTGGCCGGGTATCTCAAGCGCGCCAGTGTGCGCGAGGTCCTGACCCAGGCGCTGCTGGACGCGCCCATGTTTGCCACCCGCTGGCGCTGGAACGCCAATATCGCGCTCGCGGTGAAACGCAATTGGGGATGCCGAGGATCTGATGGCGGTGGTCTTTCCCGACCAGCTCGCCTGCCTGGAAAACATCCGGGGTCAACGCGAGGTGCCCGACCATCCCCTGGTCCGGCAGTGCATCGACGACTGTCTGACCGAGACCATGGATATCGACGGCTTGGAACGGTTGCTCGCCCGCATCGAGCTCAACGCGCTGCAAGTCATTGCCCGCGATCTCACCCAACCCTCGGCACTGGCCCAGGAAATTCTCAACGCCCGACCTTATGCCTTTTTGGATGATGCGCCGGCGGAAGAACGACGCACCTTGGCGGTGCAATCGCGGCGTTTCCTTGGTCCCGAAAGCGCCGCGGATCTCGGGCGCTTGAACCCGGCCGCGATCGCACGCGTCAGGCAGGAGGCCTGGCCCGATGCCCGTAGCGCCGATGAACTGCATGACGCCCTGGTCGTGCTCGGATTCCTGACCCAGGAAGAGGGCCGGCGCGGGCCACTCGAGATTGAGGAAAACCACCATACCTTCGATTTCGGTTGGACGCATTTGTTTGAAGCGCTGGCGGGACAGCACCGTGCCGCCGCCGTTCGCACTTCCAACGGGGCGGTATTGTGGGTTGCAGCCGAACGCCTGGCGCAGATCCAGGCGATTTGGCCCGACGCCGAGCCCGCGCCGGAAATACCGCCACTGCCGAAAACGGTATCTGAAGCCCTGAGCAGCCAAGAGGCGCTGCGCGAGCTGATCCGCGGCCGGCTGGAAGGGCTGGGACCCGTGACCGTCGATGCCTTGGCCGCGGCGCCGTGTTTGCCGGCGGCAGAGATCCAATTGGCGCTCGCGGAGCTGGAACAGGAGGGGTTCGTCGTGCAGGGCCGATTCACCGAAGGCGCCGATGCCATAGAGTGGTGCGAGCGGCGCCTGTTGGCGCGTATCCATCGCTATACGATCAATACGCTGCGCTCGGAGATTGAGCCGGTCAGCGCCGCTGAGCTCATGCGTTTTCTTTTCCATTGGCAGCATCTGGGCGAGGAACGCGGCGAGGGCGTGGAAGCCGTGGCGGCGGTGGTCACGCAATTGCAGGGCTGCTCGATCGCGGCGGTGGCCTGGGAGACGGATATTCTGCCGGCCCGTGTGCAGGGATACGTTCCCGCGTTATTGGATCAGCTTTGTGCCTCGGGCCGTATGGTGTGGATGCGGCTGGCGCCGCCCAGGGGCGCGCGAAACGGGAGCCAGAAGGCGGCGCCTGTCAGCATCACACCGATCGCCCTTGTCGACCGGAAAGAGGTCAGACACTGGCGCCGGTACAGCCCGGCTCTTGACCCCGGGATGATGGGGCTGTCCTCAGCGGCGCGCAAGATATTGCACTGCCTGCAACAGTATGGCGCATCGTTCTTCGTCGATCTGGTTCACGACAGTGGCTTGCTTCGCACCCAGGTTGAGGAGGCCCTGTCCGAGCTGGTGGCCCGGGGGCTGGTGACCTCAGACGGCTTTATCGGGCTGCGGGCGCTGATTGCGCCGGCCAGTCGCCGCCCCGGCTTGGCACGGCGGCGCAGGCATCGCGCTTCGACCTTTGGTGTGGATGATGCCGGGCGCTGGGTCTTGCTGGATCAGGATCGTGCACCCCGCCAAGTCGATCCGGAGGATCGACGGGCGGCACCCGAAGCGGAGTCGGTAGAGCACATCGCCCGTACCCTGCTGCGCCGCTATGGTGTCGTGTTTCGAGGATTGCTCGAACGTGAAACCGGGTTGCCAAGCTGGCGCGAGCTGCTCTATGTGTATCATCGCATGGAGGCGCGCGGCGAGATTCGCGGCGGACGTTTTGTGCAGGCGGTCAGTGGAGAACAATTCGCGCTTCCCGAGGCGGTGGGTTTGTTACGCGGCATGCGCCACAAGAATAAGACCGGTGAGCTTGTCGTTGTGTCCGCAAGCGATCCGCTGAATCTCGCCGGCATCATCACGCCCGGCCAGCGTGTGCCGGCACAGACGACGAACCGAATTCTTTATCGCGATGGTGTTCCGCTGGCCTTGCAAATAGCGGGACAGGTGCGCTTCCTCGATACCTTGGATCAGAATACGGAATGGGAAGCCAGACATAAACTAATGAAACGACACAACCCCGCAGGTTTCATCTCGAGCCAAACCCGCCCCATATAGCTTGCATCGTGTAAGGGGCCGCTTGGCATGGTTCCTTCAGGAACAATTGACCCCTTCGAGTCTTCCAAGGTCATCGCGCGCGAAAGCACGTTTCATAGTGATGGGTGCAGGCGAGTCGAATCACCGGACGAACGGATGACTAACTGCCGGAATCACTGACGAGCGGTCGTCGGGAAACGTGTATTTCGGGTTACGATTTTATTAATTGGTAGAATTATTTTACCTGGCCGAAAAAATATCGTGTGATGATGAGCAGTTCCCCAACTCAGCGGATGAATGGAGTCTGAGCATGAAGATTTTCATTGCAGAGCGTGGCGCAGGCAGCGCCGGAGTTAGGCGGATCGACGATATCGCTGAGATTGTCCTTAAAGAGAACAACGCGAATGCCACATGGCGAAGTCGCCGCACCCCCGATAATGTTTATGAGGGACTTGGGGCCAAGGACCGTCGGGGCAAGAGATTCGTTCAAACCAATGAGGTTGTCGCACAGTTACGTAAGTCAAAAGCCATACGACGGACCGATGAGATCAAAAAGATCAACCTGGTCGGGCTGAGCTGCGCCGGTTCAATCCTGCAGCTAGCGAGAGCGATAAAGGAGAGCAAGCGCGGTCAGGTGGTGCTGGCGGCCGCCTCTGATCCGCTGTTCTTACAGGAGATCGCCACATGGTGCCGGAGCACTGCGAACGCATTGCATTATTGCAAGGCGAACGGCACCGATGTTACAGCGGTGGTGCAGAAGCGCGGACGCAGTCGTTCAGGCAGGCGGGAACGGTTAAGTCGTGTGCATTGATCGCCCATCGGGCGGTCCGCAGGCGGTGTTTGCCTTTGTTGTCCTTAACGTATGCGCGATAATGTATTCTTGATGGTACGGAGCTCCTCGCTCAGTTCCAGATCGAATTCCCTGTCGCAGAACTCGAGCAAGGGGATGACCTTGAGCGCCAGATCGAGCGCGTAGGGCTCGATCGTGCCGGGTCTGGGACCTTGAAGAATTTCCAGTGCCGCATCGACGCCCGGTTCCTCCATGACGGCCTCTTCCACCGCCGCGGCATGCCTTAACATCGCCTGCGAGGGTTGTGCGCCGGCGGAACCGTGATTGGCGGTGGTATGGTTCTGAACGCAATTCAGCAACTGGGCTGAGTCGATGGGTTTGAGGATAAAGTCGTTGGCGCCGCAGGCATAGGCGCGTTCCTTGGTGATTTCATCCTCTGCGCCGGTGATGACAATGATCGGGATATCTCTCAGGCGCGGGTCCTCCGCCGCGCGGATACGGCAAATCATGCCATAGCCGTCCAGCCTCGGCATCTGGATGTCACTGATGACCACTTCGGTACGGTCGTCACGAGTGAGCGTATCCCAGCCGGCTTCTCCATCCTCCGCCTCGGTAAGCTCGAACTCGGACCCCAGCACCTTGCCGATGGCCTTGCGGATGACGCGCGAGTCATCGACGACAAGCACCCGCGCCCTTTCGATGGATCCCCGGAAAAATGACATGCCAGACGAGCCTTTCCTAATCTCAACTGTCCCGTCTTATTTAATAGCACCGAACCGCAGCCTGCGGAAGAGGGCGATCAGGTCCGGATCCGCCGCCGTGGGGCCTCGGGGTTCCTTAAACCCCGAATGTCGGAAGGGATATGACGAAAAGGACTTATAAAAATCAATAAGTTATGACTATGCGCCGCTTATCACATTGCGCGCTTATGGCCGCAGGCGGCGTTACCGGCGGTCTTGTCCCGGGGCCGATGGCCGGCGGGCGCGGGCCACGAGAGCAGGGAAGGCCGGGATCCGGCGCTGGGTCCACGCGAGGCGCCGTAGTGTGGTTAAGCGTGGTTTACGCTCTGGAACGTTTGTCTTGTGTCGAAGTCGTGCACGCCTGACGGCGACCGCCAGGCAGGTCTGTCGTTCGTGCGGGCCGAATGGGAAGCACGCAAGACGAAAACGCCATGGTGGGTAGCGCCCGGTTACCGGGCACAAAGAACGCGCGGCTCCTGCGCAGCGGCGTGCGACCGGATACTGATATTGAGCAGGAAGAATTGATCAAGTCAGAGCTTTCTTATATACAAAAAATCTGATTGCGTTTGTGGCGATTCTGAGACGGCGCCCGGCATCCAACATGCCGACAGCCATGTCGGCATAAGACATCACTGTATCGAACCGGCTTGCGCCTGGCGTTAGCGTGTCTGCCCGCTGCCTTTGTGGTTTCGGATCAGGAGCAAGACCGGTAGTCCGCGTTGACTGGTTTTGCATATTTATCGACTAGCGCTGTCACCGATGGCAGTTGTAGTACTGACCGTCATTGTTGGCAAACGTCATGAGTCTTCCTGCATAAAATGTGGTAATGGTTCTGCATGGAATGCTCGCCCCTGTACACGGATCAGCGTGACTTTCCAGAGGATGAGTGGCGCTGACAGGTATCTGTCAGGCAGGAACTCAGCGCTATCGCAGCAGTCGAATTCTGCTAACGTCCACAACAGCATATGCCTGTGATAGATTTTTTCGACGCATGGTTGTTTCTCCCGGATATCGGGGAATAAATCAGCGGTATGAATATGCTAGATTGGTCATGGCAATCATCACTGAACAACTTGTGTTGTCTGGAAGCTAATAATGGAGCCGTCTGGGAAAAGCGTTAAGAAACTGAAGGCGTTGCTCACCAACCGCCTTAAGCGGCCTTTGGCGAGGCTGGCCCGCCAATGTGCCGCGGTGTGGAATGACGCGGACGCCGTGGAAGCAGTTCTGCTTGAGTCCATCAATGATAGTCCATTGTACGGGGCTCTCTACGCGGTTAACAGGCGGGGCATTCAGTTGAGCGCCAATGTCACATCATCGAAGATAGATCGGACGCAAAGGGGTTGCGACTTGTCGGGATGGCCATTCTTCGATGATGCATTACCATACTCGGGCCTGTTGCTGTCCAAAGCCCGGCGAAGCGAGCTGAACGGGAGGGTCTGCATGACCGCGATGCATGCGGTGACGGCGGAGGGACAAGTTCTCGGTTACGTTGCCGCCGATATTGATCTTCGTAATTCGCGGCTTAGGCCACAGCCAAAGGGTGCGCTGACCACGTGGCGGCAGATCAGGGGCGATCCCGGTATTCGCAATACGGTTTTTCAGCGCAAGCGCGTTAGGAGCCTCATGGATGAACATGTCGACGAAGTGCTTCAAATCGTAAACACGTTGATATGTGACCGCGGTGTTTTTGATTGCCAATTGGATTTCGCGCGCTCAGCAATGGTCATGTGGTTGGCCGATCAGCCGCGTCAATACCGTGTCCATGTGCTGAACGAGATCATTGATCCGGCTGTATGTCTGTCATTGCCAAGCAGGACGTATCCCGAGGAGGCAATTGTCGAACCGGCAGCCGTATGCCGCGTTCTGGAAAGATTGAACGTATTGCGCGAGGCGGACGACAACATCTACCTTCGTTCAGGATCACTCAATGTAATCAACGGCATGGTGGGACTGAGTTTCTCGTGCGACGGCCTGCACTATATGTCCGTTGAGGAGTTTTTGGATAAAGACGAGCTGTTCTGGTTCGGCAGCTATGCAAAGGTCTCGTAAAGCCGGTGTTCCGGCCTATGGATCTTGGCAGGACGCGGCAAAAATCCTTCCATGGATTTTTGCCGCATCCTGCTACGGGAAGGCCGGAATTGTCGGCTCCATCCCGCGGTCATCGGCCTCAGGATGCCGTTTCTTGATGATTGCGCGGACTTCGCTGATCTTTTCCTTGGGGACATCAACCATAACGAGTATTTTCCCGCCCGCGATGGCCTCGCGGAATTCCTTCAGCTGGCTGTTAGGTGCGCCCGAACCCCCAGATACCGAACACGGCGCCCAACAGAATGAAGGTCAGAATCACGCCGACAGGGAAACTCATCCCTTCAGGAGGAAAACTGAATACGGCAAAACCGGTCACCGCGCCGGTGATCGCCCCGACGAGCAACCCCAACTGCATGCCCCGAATCACATCGCTCTTCTGAGACAAGGTCGCTTCCGGCAGATCCTTGATGTCAATATCTTCCTTCGCGAGCGTGTGGATATGCCGTTCCTCGATCCGCGCGAGCAACAGATCCCGCAGTGTTTGTTTCGCGTGTTTCACGTCCGGGAGGAGAAAATAAAGGCGTTTCCTCATGGCGGCCTCCTTTCTGCCCAATGAAGCGGCATTGCCAAATGTTCCCAATTTGACTGCGCGCGTCGGCGTTAGTTCGCGGGTTCTGTGGGGGTTGGTAAGCTGCAAGTAGTGATACAAACAATGGAGGAATTCACTTTTTGCGGTTACGGGCGGATTCGAAAGGAAACGCACAATGCGCAACGCACCCGTGATGTGTCGGCCTCCCGCTATTCCCGGTTTAACATCATTGGCCGGATCCGGAACCGCACGCGTTTGCCGGCTGATATGCGGCGCCGGTCATTGGGACGTTTGTCGTTATGTGCGTCAGACCGTGCTGAAGTACAGGGCGATGAGCAGCAGCAATAACGTGAGACCCTGCAAACCGACCCGCAGACTCATCAATTGTGTGCTGTGTTTCTGGTCGAATTCACCGCTGCTTGCCATTGAACCGATCCCCATGATCAGGGTGACGATTGTCGCGAGTGCGGCCAGAATTATTAGAATTGTAAGAACCGTCATGGCTAACCTCCTCTATGACAATAAGCGATTAACCAAGAGTATATAACAATACTGCACAATTGTATTGATGCGCGTCAAATACGCATGGTTACAACGGTAATAACACTGGATGTGCGGACCAATGGCCCGGCGCGGCCGGTTCATTGCCAGTCGCCGTCCCGGATGCGGTTGACGCAGGCGGCCAATTCGTGCAGGCGCGGCATTGCCAGGTCACCCACTTTGTAGGGGCTGAAAATATCCAGCCCGGATTGGTCGGCATCTTCAAGCAACCGTTTTAACCCGCCGATCATATCATCCGTGTCAGCGGCATGATGCTGGGCGTAGTAATAGATCATTAAGCCGATGGTGCGGGTCTGTGCGATGTCGACCAATTGTTCGACTGCGGACAGATCGACACAGTGCCTGCCGTAGATGAGCGTTCTGGTGTCTCTGGCCTCGATCTTGACTTGACGCGGACCGCGCGCCGGATCGAGCAGCCGCTGTCCAGGCCTGCGAGCGGTTCGGGTTTGAAAAGGCGGCATGCGGCCGCGGTTCAAGGCGCCTGCAGCAAACCCGGGATGCGCGAGTTCGCGGGCGCGGCTGGTCACGTCGGCGGGTCGATAGGTATCCATCATGATCACCGTGTCGGCGACATCGAAGTAATCCCCCGAACCGCCCATCACAATCACAGACGATACCCCTTTGCTTTCGTAGAGCTCGCGCACTCGGTGCAAAAACGGCGTGATCGGTTCCTTGTCGTGCGTGACCAGGGCCTGCATGCGTTCATCCCGGATCATAAAGTTTGTCGCCGACGTGTCCTCATCGATCAGCAGTAGCTGGGCACCGCATTCCAATGCCTCGATAATATTTGCCGCCTGAGACGTGCTGCCGCTCGCGTTCTCGGTGCTGAATTCGACGGTATCGCGCCCCAGCGGCAGTTGGTTGATGAACGGGCTGATATTGACCTTGGCGATAGAGCGCCCGTCTTCCGCGCGTATCTTTACCGCCGTCGGGTCTGTGACGACTCTTTCGCGGCCGTCACCGGGCATGTGGTTGTACACGCCGCGCTCCAAGGCATGCAACAGCGTTGACTTCCCATGAAACCCCCCGCCGACGACGAGCGTCACGCCGCGGGGTATTCCCATACCCTGAATATCGCCCCCATTGGGCAGGGTGACCCGGCGTCGTAATGACGGTGGCGCCATAAAGCGCTGTGCCGCCGTACCCAGTGGGTGATCATCGATGCCGCTGCGGCGGGGCAGCAAGGCGTCATCGGCGACGAACGCAACCAGGCCCGCCTTCGACAGCCAGCAGCGAAGGACGTCTTGATCTTCCACCGATTCGACGTGACGACGGACCTCGTCGGCCGGGAGATTTTCATAGCATAAGCCGTGCTCGGCAACCGCCGGCAGTTCCTCAAAGAACATGGCCTCGGCGTCGCGGCCGAGGATGGTGCGGCCCGCGGCCGGCAGGCCGAGGGTGAGCCGCGCCTCGACAGATTCGGGTTCGAGGCTCACCGCGTTGCGTTGTAACACCTGTTGCCCGCTCGTGGAAATGGCGATCTCGCCGCTCTGGCCGGTACCGCGATGCCCCCTGACGTGTTGGCGAATGGCGGCCGCCAGCGCTCGCCCCAGATAGTCTTCATACGCGATCCGCCGCACGCACGTCGACCACAGCCCGGCCGGGTGGCCGGCGGCCTCCATGGGCATGCGAATGCTGATGCGCGAGGCGGCGGCAAACGGATCGCCCTGAACATGGTCGATTGAGAGCAGAAAGGATGGAAATTGATATTGGCCCTCTAACTGTTTGTAGGCCTTGTACCCTTTGCCGTCAATCGATCGCAAGAGTTGGCGGAGTCGCTCCACATCGTCCTCCAGGCCGTTATAACGAATTAACGTAAGAGTCCAGTGACACTGGCACGCTGACTGTCGAGCAATAGCGGCCACGGTACGCCGAAGGCGAAGGTTCGCATCCAGCGCGGAAGCCCAAGGGCAAAGGGTATCACAGGCAACCGCGGATCAGGGTGCTTCAGCGGCGGCGCAATTTGATTTATTTTTCTGTCGACAAGCACTAAGATGCCATACCTTTGGTATTCGATCGACACAAACCTTGTTTGAACGCGGAGAGCACCGTGACGGAACAGCTGCAAACCCAGAATATGGCCTTATACTGTGATTTCGAGAATGTCGCCCTCGGCGTTCGCGATGCCAAGTATGCCAAGTTTGATATCAATAAGGTGCTGGAACGCCTGTTGCTCAAGGGCAATATCGTGGTCAAGAAGGCCTACTGTGACTGGGAGCGTTACAAGGAGTTCAGAGCCGCGATGCACGAGGCCTCTTTTGAGCTGATTGAGATTCCGTATTTTCGCATGACGGGGAAGAACTCCGCGGACATACGCCTGGTCGTGGACGCCCTGGATCTGTGTTACACCAAGTCGCACGTCGACACCTTTGTCATTATCAGCGGCGATTCGGATTTCTCACCGCTGGTCAGCAAGCTGCGGGAGAACAACAAGATCGTGATAGGCGTCGGCGTGAAAAAGTCTACGTCCGATCTTTTGATCGCGAATTGTGACGAGTTTATCTATTATGACGATCTGGTACGGGAGAAAGAGGTCAAAACACGAAAAAAGAAGAAATCCACGGCCAAGGTAAAAGCGGCTGTCGGTGAAAAGCCCAAACCGAAGGGTGAGGAGGAAAAGGCACAGGGGGCCCTCGACCTCGTCATGGAAACCGTGGAGGCCCTGTTTGCCGAGCGCGGCGAGGAGGCGAAGACGTGGGGGTCGATGGTCAAGCAGGCGATCAAGCGGCGCAGTCCCGGGTTTAACGAATCGTATTATGGTTTTCGTACCTTCAATGCCTTACTGGAAGAGGCGCAGGCACGGCATTTGCTGGAACTGGAGCGCGACGAGAAATCCGGAGGCTATGTCATTAAGGGGTTGGCCCCCGAGGATTAGCGCGGCCGCTGTTCAGTGCACAAACCGGTTCGGGCACCATACGGCAAGATGACGCCGGCGATACGGCGTACTGGGACTTGCCTGGGGCAGCGGCGTTTCTTGGAGCCGGCCGCCTCAGGCGGTAGCGAACCTTATGATTGTCTCGCGCAGCTCCTGTTTTAATATCGAATCCACTTTGTTCTTGATCCGCCGTTCCGCGAGCGCGCGCTGACGGCCCGATGCCTTGATCTCCCAGCGGCGTGTGCCGCGCACGCGCCCGGTGCCGGGTTCGATGAGTTGGACCTCGAGCGTGCCTTTCATCCAGTACCAACCGTCCATCTTTCCGAGATCATCGGTCTCTAGCGTGGCCCCGATCGTGAAATCCGGGGTCTGCCCGACCGTGGCCAGAAAACCGCTTGCGGACAGGCCGCCGGCCAGGGCGGTCTGCAGTCCGCCAAGGGTGTCGTTGCCGGCGCGCGGACTGATGCGTACGCGCTTCAACAGCTCGTCGAGGTCAGCGGCGAGCTTGCTTGTGCTCCACTGCGACTCGACGCCGAGTCCGGTACGGTCGATGATCTTGAGTGACCTCTGATAGGTCTGGCGTTCCATTTGGGCATCGAGGGCGCGGCTGGCAGCGGCGATCTTCAGCAGCGGGTCGGCGCCGCCGCGCGCCTGCCTGATATAGCTGCCGGTGGCGAGATCCAGGCGCGCGATTTCCTGCCGCAGGTTATTCGCCGCCTGCATGCGCGGCAACACGGCCAGCGCGTGGTGGGTCCTGGTGGCCGGATCCTGCCAGATCTCAGCGATCTTGACGCCTTCTATAATCTGCTCGGTGCGCGTAATAATGGTGCGCGAGACTGCGGCCTCATTGCGACTTTGCCCCTCTGCGGCCTGATAGGTCTGCGTATCCGCGGTTTCCACGTCGATGGCGACCTGGAAGATCTTGGCCAGGTCCGCCCGGGCCCGGTCCTTGGCCTCGTGCTGCGCGCCAGCCTGGCCGCGCCCCATGAGGTATTTGCTGTCGGAGTAGCGCGCGCTGTTGCCGTCAACCCAGTCGGGTTTGCCGCCGGTGCTTGCGCATCCGCCGAGCAGCACGATCGTGCCGATAACTGCTGTGAGTAGTCTGCTCATTTGCATGTCCTCGCCAATCAGAGCCGGGAAGGTATCCAGTGATAAGAATAGTAGCTTTTCTCGCCTGCGCGAATGGTTATGTTGCTCAGCTCCCGGGTAGCGAGTACAGCATCGCCACTTCCCAGCAATTCCACTTTAACCGCGTAGTTGCCGGGCGGCAAGGGCAGGCGTGCAAAATGTATATTACCCGGCAGCGTCGCCCAGCTGCGGGTGTCGGCGCGCTCGGTCATGACATTGATGAGATTGACCATCAGTCCGGCCACCACATGCTCCTCGCCCGCTTCTCTCGCGATCCCTTCTTTCAAGACGGCGCGGGCGACGGCGCGGGCGGTAATCGCCGGCATCTTGGCTTCAAGGCTTTTGATCGCAATCCCGGTGATGTCCTCGGCCACTTGGGTCTGTACGTGGTCGCCGCCGACAATGAGACGCGCTCTTACCACAGGTTGCTGGCGCGGCTGATAGTAAGGCAGGGAAACCCTGATTAGCCGGCCGCTCGCCGGATTGACGGCCATGGCCGACTGTTCGCGTTTTATCGGGGCAAGACCGTTATGCAGCATGAATATCAGTTCGCCCTGGCGGCGCAGGGAGGTGACATCCTGCCATTGAGAGATCGCGAATTCCCGTTTGTATCTGGCCAGCTCCTGGGTCAGGCCCATGCGCTCCGAGAGTCGCAGCAGGTCGTATTTCAAAAATACCGGGATGTCGGTGCCAAACCTGTCGCGGTATTTGGTATAGGCCTGATAGGCCTTGCGATAGGCGATCATTGCGTCGCTCCATTCGCCGCGCTCCTCGTAGATCATGCCGGTCAAATAGCGCGCGAATGCGTCTTCCGTGTAGACGCTCTCGGGCACGTGCTCGGCAATCTCCCGCAGCCTGATATCGACCTGCAGGGCCTCGACCCGGGCCTGGTCCAGCTGGCGCATCTCCAGGTAATTGAGTGCCATATACAGGTGGAGGAGCACCTGCTCGAACTCGGCGCCGACAAAGCTCCGGGTGCCGTCGTTGATCAGGAAAGACGCCGCCTGCTCGGTAATGCTGGCGCCATACAGCTCGTTGATGCGCTGTTTGGCGGCTTCAAAGGCCTGGTTGCTGGCCTCATAACCGCGCGCCATGCGCAGAAGCATGCCCTTGTTGAGCAAGAACAGCACTTCATCGCGGCGGGGATATCGCCGTTTTTCAAGTAGCTGCAGCGCGTGCTCCGGTTGTTGCGCCGCCAGTTTCTGCTCGACCGGACTGAATGTCTCGCTGAAGGTCGCGCAGCCGCCTAGCAACAAAGACAGCGTGAAAAACAGGCCGAGACGCGCTGCGCCCGCAGCCGGCACGCAACCACCGGATCCGGATCGAACCAACTCGATCCGTTTCATGGCCACCTCCGCCTCGCCAATCAGAATCTCAGCTTGCTGCGCTTGACCAGCTTCTTGATTTCTTTTTGCCCCACCCAGACCTTGCGGTTGTCGGCCATGCTGATCAGGGTCAGGTTGACCTGGTAATATCTAACTTGCTTCGTGCCGGACGGATCAACAATGGTATTGATGGTGCCCTTGAGCATGAAATCGGCGCCGATTTCCTGTCCCATGGCCTTGCGCGTGTCTTCCCTGGCGTGCAAATCCTGGTCCTCGCGTTCATCGCGCACATCCTGCCGTTCGGTACGCGAGGCCACGAACTCAACCTTGCCGGAATTGATCAGGGCCCGTTCCATGTCGGCGACGAAGGTATTGACGTTGATGTGCTCGTGGCTCAGATTGCGAATTTCGCCGACAATAACGGTCGGCTGTTTGCGCTGGGCGCGGACGTATTGTTGCAGCCATGAACGGGACAGCACGTCCTGGATCATTTCCTCGGACACCAGCCGTGAATCCGTGTCGTTCCAGGCGCCGCTCAGATCCTTGACCTCACCGGCATCCATGCGGGTGACGCTCGTGGCGCATCCGGCCTGGAACACCCCCAGGATCAATGCCAGCGAAATAACGCGGAACAGCCTGGATTTCTGTTCGTATCCGCGCATCAGTTGACCCCCTTGGCGGCAACCTTGTCGAAGATGTTTTCGGCATGGGTCGTCATGTAGCGCCGCAGGTCCTCATTCATGTCTTGCACGCCCTGCATGGTTTTTCTGACGTGCTTCATGTCCAACTCGGTGATGGAATAGACATTCCCCGTCCGTTTGTCCTTCCAGCGCCTGATGATTTTCGCGCCGGTCAGATTGACCTTGGTGAGGGCCTTGATCTGGCGGGTGACCGCCTGTTCGGCCTCACCGCCGCTGCCGGTGTTGGTCGAGGCAAGATAATCGTTCGACACCACATCCATATAGGACGACAGCACCCGCGCCACCTCCGCGCGGGCACGGTCATCCGCGGTGGAAATCTGCAAGGAATCGTCACCCATCGGCGGCGCCGAGCCGACACCATGAAACAGGCGCCCCTTCTTGTCGTTGATGATGTTGGTGCCCTCATTGACCCAATCGGGCGCGCCTTTTATGCCCAGTTCGCCCTTGAGCTTTGTTTTTCCGGAACAGCCTGCGGCCAGTAAAGTAACCGAAAACAGCAGTATCAGCCATGCCAGGGACTTGCTTTGTTTCATGTCTCCCTCCGTTCGGTGGATGCTCGGGCGAAGTCAACCATCCCGAGTACGTGAACTGTTCGCAATCATTATAGGCAATAATTGACCCCCGAGATACAGGGCCCGCGCGTCATGATCCGGCTGCCGGTGATACGGTTTACCGGTCATTGTCCGGACCGGGCGGGGGTTCTGGTTGCGGAGCCGGTGGCGCTGCGGCCAGGTGTTTCTTGCATCCTCGGCGCCGTTTTGGCCAATAACGCCTCCAGCGGCAAGCGGGTCGAACGTGCGGTTGGAGGGGGTCCTGCGCCGATTCTCCCCATGAATACCCCTCGCTCTGCAGCTGTTTCTCCGATCACACGTCCCAGGCGACGGGAGATACCTTGCGCCTTTTTGTCCATGCCCTTGCAGGTCGAAAATTCAATGCCATCGCTAACGTAGCGGTGGAAGACCAGCGGCGTTAATTCTGGTTGCAAATACAGGCCCAGGCGGGTCGCCGTCAGCCAGAAGCGTTGCACCGCGCGTCCGGCCGCCACGAAGTCATCGATGGTGACGGGCTTGTGCTCTGACAAGATGACAAAATACGCGGCACAAGCGAGACCGGGCACGAGATCGAGCTCCATACGCGGCATGAGCGTGCCGCCGAGATAACGGTTCATAAAGGCAACCCGCCCCCAGCTCCGCATGGCCCAGCGCATCAGCCGCCGCGTTAGCCAACTGGCGCCGATGGCCTGATCCGGAATGCGGTCCTCGCTGAAACGGGTGTTCCAGGCGATGATGTCGCGGTGTACTTGGTACGCCTCCGGCATGGTCAGACGCAAACCCGCGTTGCGGTATTTTAATAACGCCATGCGCAGGCGCTGGTCCAGGCCCTCCAGCCACACGAGCCGATAGCCCGGACCCACGGCGTCCGCAAGCGCGGTACGCTCATGGTTGGTCAGCGCGCGGGTATGCATGGGCCGCCGCTGTACGCTGCGAATCGTAATATACGGGAGCAAGGGATCGCGGGGCAAAGCGCTATCGGCCGTGAATGCAACGTCGAAGGTGGGGGTGGTCTCGGGCAGCGCGCGGCGCCGGTGTGCCTGGGTGCGCAGCCCATGAGCGCTGGCGGCGATCGCGATGGTTTCAAGCAAAGCGCCGAGCGACAGCTGGCTCGCCTGTCCCTGGAGATCATAGACGCAATGCTCGCGGGTATCGCGGCCGTGCACGACGATGCGCCGATCATCCATGATCTCGAAGCGCCAGGGTTGGGTGTTGTCGCCGCTCGGCGCCCAGCGCGCGAGATCGATAATCTGTTCGGCCACGGGCCGCGGGCCCGGTGTCGGTGCGGGCGCTGGGGGCCGGCCTTTAAAATGCCGGCGCGCCAGGGCCAGGCGCAGGCGCTGCAGCGGATTATTGTTCCCCCAGGGACGCCAGCTTATGACCAGCCGGTTGCGGTAGGCATCGAATTGCAGGCCCCGGGGTGCGGCGATGACGCTGCCCCGGCCCAGCAGGATCTTCAGTGCCTCGGACCCAGCGACACCGGCGCACAACTCACAGGCCATGGCGGTGGAGGGTCCTCGGTGCTGAGCAAGGTCGATGGTGCCGGGCTCGACGAGGTAAGCCGCATGCAGGCCCAAGGGCGACAACCCTAGCAGGAAGCGTAACAGTTGCTCCGTTTCCGGCTGGCCCTTTAGACGGAAATACTGCTCAAAGCCCATCTGCCCGGGCATAAAATTCAGCAGCGCCACGCCCATGCCCAAGGGCGCCGCCGTGATGGCCGGTATGCCAGCCTCGGCACAGGCTGCGAATACCGCGCGTCGGGCCTCCAGCGCGAAGAAATCGATGCCGTCGACGTAGAGGTCGACGCCGGCAAGGAATGCCTGCATATTGTCCGCATCAACGCCGTGGCCGAACAGCTCGAGCTCGAGCTCCGGATTGATGTCGCGCGCCATTCTGGCCAGCGCGTCCACTTTCGGCTCATCCACGGTCGAACGGAACGCGCCGGCCTGCCGGTTGAAGTTGGCCAGTTCGAAGCTGTCCAGATCGGCGAGGTGGAAGGCGCCGATACCCAGGCGGGTGAGGGTCAGCAGATGACTGCCGCCCACACCGCCCAGGCCGGCGATGGCAACGCGCTTGCTGCGCAACACTTGCTGTTCAAGCGATGTCACCCAGCCAATGTTGCGCGAGAATGCGGTTTGGTAGTCAAATTTCTTGGCCGTCATCATTAACGTCTTTTAACCCTCATCATCGTGGCATTGGCCGCCTGCTTTCTCGGTCGGGCGATCAACTGTTGTGTCGTCTGCGTGCGCCGGGGAGTCTGGCCAGTCCCTGCTACGACGGGCGACTCATAGGCTAAGTGTAAATCGTGAGCGCGCAGTGGCCAGTCATATGTTTGAACGCCCGCCCGGCGTGGTGCGGGTGTAAATAATAGTGAGCTCCGCAATCAACAATGAGACTGCGAATTGTCGAAGGCGTGCCCATTCGTCATACCTCGCGCCGCTTTTGTCGACTGATTGCCTCACTTGCGACGGGTTCGTCTAAACTATACTATTTAAGGACTTGCTAATTGTCGCTGCGCGACCGTGTAAGGTCGATTTGATCGCGTCAAAAGCCTCAGGGACAGGCAGCGAGGATTCCGGCGGGGATCCTTGCCAGGCAGGGAAGCATCCGAAGGTCAGGAAGGATAGAGGGAGTGGTCTCTATGCAGGATGCTTACGGAACCTTTCATCGTGAATTTGAGGTGGTCCCGGCGACCACCCCGACTCTCACCAAGCAAGCTCACGCCATGCGCTACCAGGTCTATTGCGTAGAGAACCCCTACGAAGACAAAGGGGCGCATCGCGAGGGCATGGAACGCGATGAATACGACACCCGTTCGGTCCACACGCTGGTGCGTCACCGCCGATCCGGGTGTTTCGCCGGCGTGGTCCGACTCGTGCTCCCGGACGAACAGAATCCCGACGCACCGTTTCCGGTCGAGGCCCATTGCGGTCACGGCTTTGATCGTGCCGTGCACGATCCGCGCCGGCTCCCCCGGCGCCATGTTGCCGAAGTCTCGCGCTTTGCCGTGTCCAAGGAATTCAAGCGCCGCATGGGCGAATCGGGCTCAATTGCCGGTATCAGTGAGAACGCGACTTACGAGGACAGGCGCCTTGGCGGCGCACAGGCGCGGCGTTATCTCTCGCATATTACCCTGGGTCTGATCGCCGGTCTGGTGCAGATGAGTGTCGAGCATCACATTACCCATTGGTACGCGGTGATGGAACCGGCGCTGTTGCGTCTGCTCACCCGTACTGGCATACACTTCCGGCCGCTCGGACCATTGGTGGACTATCACGGTAAGCGCCAGCCCGGCATCGCGGCATTGGACGAACTGCTGACCACAGTCCAGCGCGAACGCCCGGATGTCTGGGAGGTCATTACTGACTGCGGCCGGGACGGGCCGCTGAGTCCGGTGACTGTCCCGCCAGCGGTCCCCAGACCGGTTCTCCCGCTTATTCCGGTGTATACGGCCACGCGCGCCACGGCCCGGCCGGCGCCAATGACCGGCGGCTCGCGCGCATTCGCCTGGGCAATTAAGCGCTTCTCGTCGGTGCTACTGCGTCGAGGGGCGCATAACCTTCAGGTTTTCCCGCCGGCGCCTCAGGAATCTTCCCCGCAAGCCACCCCGCCTAATCTTGACTAAATTAGTCAAGTATGTTAATAATTTTTATAGGGCTCGCAGTTCGGCCCGGCCGTCACAAGTAAAGTTGGACGCGCGAGCGCATGGTTGGAATGGCGGCTGGCGCTTTACCATACGAGACTCAGCCAGCCAATGACGGCTGTAGGGTGTTGATGTGCGTTTCCCGCATCGCTGGAGGTACAAAGTTATGGGCACTGTCGCTAAGCGCTGGTCTGCGGAATTCGACGAGGATCACTTCCTGAAAGAACCCACGCGCTGGAACGAGGCCATGGCGGAGGAAATCGCCATGCACGACGGCATGGCTCGACTTACGGACGCGCAATGGGCGGTGATCAAGTCTTTGCGCAGTCATTATTTTGAGCGGGGCTCCGTGCCGATGTTGCGCCATATCTGCCATCTCAATCACCTCGATAAGAGCTGCATGGACACCCTGTTCATTCACGGCCCAAAGGAGGCATGGCGCATCGCCGGCCTACCCAATCCGGGGGAGGAAGCGAAATCTTACATGTAGCGGCAGGTCGCGGCGGCGATCGCCGGGGGCTGCATGTCATGTTCCAAAGCCCGGGGAGCGAGCCATGCCGGCGTGTCAGCCGCGGCGCCGGCTTTCCACCCTGGCTGTAAACCACCCATCAATTTAAGTATCTCCTTAAATACTCCCGACACATGCCCCGGCAGGTTTTCCGGCGTCGAGGGTCTGGAGTATTATCGTCGCCGGCGGCTACCGGCGTGTCGGGCAGCAAATCCGGATCGCAAGCTCGCCAACAAATTCAAACAAAGGAGCGGTTTCATGATTTCCTTGATGATCAACGGCAAAAAACAGGACATTGATGTCGACCCGGACACACCGCTGCTGTGGGTGCTGCGCGACACGCTGGGGTTGACCGGGACCAAATACGGCTGCGGTATCGCAGCATGCGGGGCCTGCACGGTTCATGTGAACGGTCAACCGATACGCTCTTGTGTCACCCCGGTTTCCTCGATTGCCGGGAAGCGGCTGACCACGATCGAGGGATTGTCCGAGGACAACAGTCATCCCGTGCAGCGGGCCTGGATCGCCGAAGAGGTGCCGCAGTGCGGCTTCTGCCAGTCGGGACAGATCATGGCGGCGGCGGCGCTGCTGGCCGCTAAGACAACGCCGAGCGATACCGATATCGATAGCGCCATGTCAGGTATCATCTGCCGCTGCGGGACGTATCAAAGGATTCGCCGCGCCATCAAGCGCGCCGCCGAGCTCATGGCGCGGGAGGCGTGAGATGACAGCGATAATGAATCCGGGCAGGCGCGCCTTTCTCAAGGCAACGGTCGCCGCCGGCGGGGGCTTGCTCGTGGCGTTCTATCTGCCTGGGTGCGAACGGCGCGAGGCGTCGACGGCATCGTCCGACGTGGTGTTTGAGGCCAATGCCTGGTTGCGCATTGCGGCGGATGACAGCGTGACGATCAGGGTTGCCAGCTCCGAGATGGGGCAGGGTGTGATGACGGCCATTCCCATGCTAATCGCTGAAGAGCTAGACGCCGACTGGTCGAAAATCCAGGCGGAAATGGCGCCGGCCGCGCAGGCCTATTTCAATCCCTTGATGGGCCGGCAGCACACCGGCGGTAGTACCGCGGTGCGCGGGTTTTGGACGCCGGTGCGCCAGGCCGGGGCCGCGGCCCGGGAGATGTTGAGACTCGCCGCGGCGCAGACCTGGGGCGTGCCGGAGGAGGGTTGCCGCACCGAGGCCGGCGCGGTATTGCACCCGGCGAGCGGCCGCAGACTGAGCTATGGCGCGCTCGCTGACAAGGCGGCAGGTCTGCCGGTGCCCGAGGCGGTATTTCTCAAAGAACCCGACGAATTCCGCCTTGTGGGTAAGGCGCTGCCGCGGGTGGATACGCCGTCCAAGGTCAATGGCAGCGCTGCCTTTGGCCAGGATGCAAACGTCCCAGGTATGCTCGTTGCCACCGTGTTGCGTTGTCCGGTGTTCGGGGGCAAGGTTAAGCAATTTAATGCGGCCAAGGCCAAGGCCGTCGCCGGCGTGCGGCGTGTGTTACAGATCGAGTCCGGCGTGGCGGTGGTCGCCGACAATTTCTGGTCGGCCAAACGCGGGCGCGACGCCTTGGAGGTGCAGTGGGACGAAGGGCCCGCCGCGGGTCTGAGCAGCGCCGTCATTCGCCGGCAGATGCAGGAAGCGGCAAGCCGGCCCGGCGAAGTTGCCCGGCAACAGGGGGACATGGATGAGGCACTCACGGTGGCGGCAAAAAGACTGGACGCGGTTTACGAAGTGCCCTATCTGGCCCATGCCTGTATGGAGCCAATGAATTGCACCGCCCATGTGCGCGCGCAGGGTTGTGATGTCTGGGTCGGTACCCAGGGGCAGACCTTGACGCAACAGACTGCGATGCGACTCACCGGACTGCCGGCCGAGAAGGTGAATGTGCATACACTGTTTCTCGGCGGCGGGTTTGGCCGGCGCTCCGAGCAGGACTTCGTTGCCGATGCGCTGGAACTCTCCAAGGCCGTCGGCGCACCGGTGAAGGTGATGTGGACCCGCGAGGACGACATCCGCCATGACTATTATCGCCCGGCGACGTATAACGTGTTATCGGCCGGTATGGATGAGAGGGGCTCGCCCACCGCCTGGAGCCACCGCATCGTCGGTCCGTCGATCTTCGCCCGGTTTCCCGCCAGGGCGGGCGCAGCCATCGACAGGACCTCGGTCGAAGGGGCGGCCAATATTCCCTACGCGATCCCCAATCTGTCTGTGACGTATACCAAGGTGGACCCGGGGATACCCGTGGGTTTCTGGCGTTCGGTAGGCAGCTCCCAGAACGCATTCGTGACCGAATGCTTTCTCGACGAGCTCGCCGCCCTGGCCGGCAAGGACCCCTATGAGTTGCGCGGTGAGCTGCTGGCCGGCGAGCCGCGCCACAAAGGGGTGCTGGAGCTGGCGGCGCGGAAGGCCGGCTGGTCCAAGGCGCTGCCGGAGGGCCGCCATCGCGGCATCGCCGTGGCGGCAGCATTCGGCAGTGTCGTGGCGCAAGTGGCCGAGATCTCCATTACCGACCGGCGTCAGGTGCGCGTGCATCGCGTGGTGTGCGCGATCGACTGCGGCATGATCGTCAACCCCGACACCATCGAGGCCCAAATGCAAAGCGGAATCGTCTACGGCCTGACAGCGGCCCTCAAGGGGCAGATCACGATCAAGGACGGGCGTGTCGAGCAGGGCAATTTCAATGATTATCCGCTGCTGCGCATGGACGAGATGCCCGAGATCGAGGTGCACATCATGCCGAGCACCGAGCCGCCGGGCGGCGTCGGTGAACCGGGTACACCGCCTATCGCGCCGGCGGTCGCCAACGCGGTGTTCGCCGCCACGGGTAAACCCGTGCGCAGACTTCCCATTCGCCTGTAGGTGGACGGCAGCTCGGGTGATGCAAAGCGCCGATCTTGAGGTCCTGCGTGCGGCGCTTGGCTGGCTGGAACAGGGTGCCGGCGTCACGCTGGTGACCGTGGGACGGACCTGGGGGTCGTCGCCGCGGCCGCCCGGTTCACTGCTGGCGATTCACGCCGACGGGCGGCTGGTGGGATCGGTCTCAGGCGGCTGCATTGAAGACGATCTGCTGTGCCGCATGCGGGAGCAGGCGACACCGGCGGCTTTACCCGGGGTGCTGAGCTACGGTGTGACCGCCGAGCAGACATCGCGTTTCGGTCTGCCCTGCGGCGGCAGGCTCGAGCTGGTGGTCGAAACGCTTACACAAAAGGAACAGCTTAAGAAGCTTGTGAGCGCGGTGCACTCCCGGGGGCTTATCGCCCGCCGGGTCTGCCTCGAGACCGGGGAGGTGAGCCTGCATCCGGTGCGGCGCGATCAGGCCTTTGCTTACGATGGCCGTACCCTGGTCAAGGTCTTCGGGCCGGTCTGGCGTTTGTTAATCATCGGCGCCGGACAGCTCTCGAAATATCTCGCGGAGATGGCGCTGGCACTCGACTATGATGTTACCGTCTGCGATCCCCGGGAAGAGTACGCGCGCGCCTGGCAGGTAGAAGGCGTGCCACTCGATGCCCGCATGCCCGATGATGCCGTGCGTGCGCTCGCCGCGGACAATCGCAGTGTCGTGGTGGCGTTGACGCACGATCCCAAGCTCGATGACATGGCGCTGATGGAGGCCTTGGGCTCGCAGGCATTCTATGTGGGGGCCCTGGGTTCCCGCGCCAACAGCGCCAGGCGCAGGGCCCGGCTCGCCAGCCTGGGGATCGAGGAGCAGGCCCTGTCGCGGCTGCACGGACCGGTCGGCCTTCCCATCGGCAGCCGCACTCCGGCAGAAATCGCGGTCGCGATCCTGGCCGAGCTTACGGCGGTGCGCCGCGGGGTGCGGCTGCAAGCGATGGACGCCAATATGAACGCCACCGCCGCGGTGCAAGACAGTGCGGGGGTCGCGGGGCCCTCATGACCACCGGCGTGCTGTTGGCCGCCGGTGCCGGCAGGCGTTTTGGCGGCCCTAAACTGCTGCAGCGCCTTGACGATGGGAGACCCATGGCGGTCGCCGCGGCGCGCAATCTGCTGGGTGGCGTGGGGCGGGCGCTTGCCGTGGTGCGCCCCGAGGACCGGGAGCTGGCCCGGGTGCTCGCGCGGGAAGGGCTGGAGGTCGTGCCGTGCGCGCAGGCGGACCGGGGCATGGGCCTGAGTCTGGCCTGCGGCGTGCGGGCGAGCGCCGACGCGCACGGCTGGGTGATTGCGCTCGCCGATATGCCCTACATTCTGCCGGCGACCGTCGCGGAGCTGGTGCGTTGCCTGCGGCGCGGGGCGGCGCTGGCGGCGCCGGAATACCGGGGACAGCGCGGCCACCCGGTCGGCATTGCCGCGGAATTTCTCGCGCCGTTGCTAGCGCTCGATGGCGACGCCGGTGCCCGGGCCGTGCTGGCGCAGCACGGCGCACGATTGCTGACACTTCCCGTGGATGATCCGGGCGTGCTGATCGATATCGACACGCGGTCGGATCTCCAGCGCGGGCCGGCGCCGCGGGCCGGCGCCGACCTCGACGGATCGCGCTAAATCCCATGCACAGCCGGATTTATCATGCTTCGCTTTCTTTAATGTCCGCGCACAAGCCGCGCAGCACCATGTCTGTGTAACTCACGATACCGATCAGTTTGCCGTTCTCGACCACCGGTGCGCGCGCCAGTCCGAACTTCTCGAACATCCGCGCGCAATAACGGATGTCCATATCGGGGTCGACGGTGATGACCGGTTTGGACATGATCTCGTAGATGTTGACGCGTTCCGGCGCGCGATCCTTGGCGAGCACCTCACGGGCGATGTCCGCGAGCAACACGATCCCGTATTCATCGGCCTCGTGGCGCTTGTTGACCAGCAGCGTCTTGGTTTCCACGTGTTTCATCTTGCGCAGCGCCTCGCTGACCGTGGTCAGCCCGTCGACCATGTCAAAATTGTGTTTCATCACGTCGCGTACGCGTATGACCTTCCTCTCACTCATAACTCCTCCTCCACGACTTCGGTCAGTTTCCTGATCTGGTGGGTCACACCCACAGCGTCTTCGACATCGATCTGGAAGGCGATGCCCGTGCCCGGTTTGCTGTCAAACTCGCCCATTTCGGCGATCGTCTCCAGAATGCGCCGGCTCAGATGCTCCTCGACCAGGAACAGCACCATGTCCCGCTGGGTCTCCAGGCTCAACCCCAGAAAGGTCTTGGCCTGCTCCAGGCCTTCGCCGCGGGCCTGGTTCAGCACCGTGCAGCCGGTGGCCCCGGCTTGTCTTGCGGCGTCGAGCACCGCGTCTGTTTTATCGTCCTCGACCAGGGCGATGAGCAACTTGAAATGCATTGGGTTTCCTCCTTATCAGTTCCGGATCCGGCATCCATGACCGGTGTTGTACGAGACATTCACTCGACGCTCACTCTTGGCGTCGCGTCCCCGCGCGCCGGGCCCGCCATTGACCGATCTGGGCATAGGCCATCACGGAGATCATCGGGAAAAGACAGGCAAACGCGATCAGGCCAAAGCCATCGATCAAGGGACTGCGGCCGGGGACGGTGCTGGCCAGCCCCAGACCCAGGGCCGTGACCAGCGGGACCGTCACGGTCGAGGTGGTCACGCCACCGGAGTCATAGGCCAGCGCAATAATCAGCCGGGGCGCGAACGCGGTTTGCACGACGACCACGATGTAGCCCGCGATAATGTAATAGTGCAGCGGGGTGCCCGTGACAATGCGGTAGGTGCCGAGCGCGATCCCCATGGCCGCACCGAGCGCCACCGCGATGCGCAGGCCCCAGACGTTGATGGCGCCGCCGGACACGGCCTGCGCCTTGATGGCCACGGCCAGCAGGGCGGGTTCGGCGATGGTCGCGGCAAAACCGATGGCGGCGCCGAACAGATAGACCCATTTGTAGTCCTGCCACCGCAAGAGGGTCGACACTTCGCTGGCCGCCCCGTAGATGAACTGCGGATCGGTCAGTTGTTCTGCCATCAGTTTGCCGAGTGGAAACAGCGCCTCTTCCAGCCCGACGAGGAATAGGCTTAGCCCGATCAATACGTAGACGAACCCGGTTAATACCCGTCTTAAGTGTGGAATCGGCCGGCGCAACACCAGCACTTGAAAGCCAAAGATGATACCGGCGATGGGGAGCACGTCCAAGATGGTCGACAAGGTGGTTTTCGCCAGGCCGACCAGCAGATCCATCACAGTAGCATCCCATAGAGCATGACGAAGATCATCGGCGTCAATGAGGCAAAGGCAATCAGACCGAAACCATCGACCATCGGGTTGCGGCCCTTGATGCTGGAGGCCAGGCCCACGCCCAGGGCCGTGACCAGGGGCACGGTGACCGTTGAGGTGGTGACACCACCCGAATCATAGGCGACACCGATAATTTCCGGAGGCGCGAATGCCGTCATCGCGACCACGCCGATATAACCGCCGATGATGAGGTAATGGATCGGCCAGCCCTTGAGGATACGGATCACGCCCAGCACGATGGCCAAACCGACGGACAACGCCACCGTCAACCGCAGACCCAGCGCGTATCGCGCCAAGGCCTGCGGTTGGTCAGGGACTACACCGGCGACGGCGGCCATATCGGCCGCCTCATCGGCGACCGCGATCAGCGCGGGCTCGGCAATGGTCGTACCGAAACCGAGCGCGAACGCGAACAACAGCAGCCACAGCAGACTGCCTTTGCGCGCGAAACCATAGGCGATCGATTCCCCGATAGGGAACAGTCCCATTTCCAGTCCGCGGACGAAGAAGGTCAGGCCCATGGCGACCAGCAAGGTGCCGATGAGCAGTCTTCCTAAATTGGGGATCGGTTCCTGCAGTATCGCGATTTGAAAGAACGCAATGACGATGATGATCGGTAACAGGTCGCGTATGCTGTCGCGGACGGAGCAGAAAAAACAACCGAGCTTTTGATCCAATGCGGGCAAATCTTGATGGCTTCAATACCAATACCTTACACCAATCGGGGGGTGGCTGTTAACCGATGGGGAAAGGGGTGCGAAGACTGTGCCGGGTTAGGACGGGTATCAACCCGTTGCTTTCAACAAGGCCCGTTGACCGGGTCTGTTCAGAGTAAGGTCGAAATGGCAAGACAAACGGTTGACCAATGCCTTACCGGCAGACGAGTGGTGTTTGAGTCCGCCCCGTTTTGCTATACGCTCTTTCGCGTTGGACTGGATCGTCAAACTTATTGCGCGGATGGACCCGCAGCCGCGGCATGTCATCCAGTTTTAGTCGAGCATACCCGAATCTGTATGGAGGCAGAGCATGAAAATATTAAACATAGGAAGTAGTCCGGGTGAGACCGGACAGGTGGCGAATATCAGGCAGCTTGATGAGCTCAAGATCGACGTCAGTGGCCTTGGCTGTTCCCTTCCCATCCTGCAATTGGCCACGGGGATAAAATCGGTCAACGACGGTGAATTGCTCCTGATTACCGCATCCGAGCCCATGTTTTCTGACGAGGTTTCGACCTGGTGCAATCGGACCGGCCATTTGTTGCATCATTATGAATCGCATGACTCATCGGTGACACTTGTCATCCAAAGACAGCGTCGCAAAGCAGTGCGGTGAGCCAGGCAGACGACGACTCAATGTAAGTCGACTCATCACGCCTGAAGAGGCATTCATCAGCGTACTGGCCATCGCTCTGTCTTCCACACCGGGATTTGGCGGCAGATCGTGACTGCCGTGCATTCAGCCCGCTGCAGGGCATGCTCGCGGGGGCCGCACAGTCCGTTCTTGAGGGCTGGACACGCCGCCGGCTCTGGGGGGGTCTGGGTGCTCTGGCGGGTTCCTGTAGGGTATCCGGCGCGGTGCCTGGACGACAGCGCCGGAATCGCTATGGTATCTTATTGGTGCACGGTCCTTTAGCAGGGTGTTGAAAAACACTCTGCTAAGCGCCGCAAGGATGCGCCGCATCGAAAATCAAACACGCACGTGTTTGATTTTCGGAGCAAGCCGCGGGCGTGCGACGGGCAGGACGCCCTAGTGCCGCGAAGGCCAGAAATGGCCGAGAGCGGCTACCGCGGCGCAGCGAGTTGAAAAAGGCCATGGAAGGGCTTTTTCAACATCCTTTTAGAGATTTGCCCATTATGCAGACATTCGTTAGCAAGCCCCCGTATAGAGGTCGTATATGATCGAGCTTTTCACCGCCGCCACACCGAATGGCCATAAGGTCTCCATCATGCTGGAAGAGCTTGGCCTTTCCTATGAGGTCAGGGCGCTCGACCTGGGAAAAAAGGAGCAAAAACAACCCTGGTACCTGGCGATCAATCCCAACGGCAGGATCCCGGCGATCATCGATCACAGCGACGGCGATTTCGTGGTGTTCGAATCCGGCGCCATCCTTGTTTATCTAGCGGAAAAAACGCGGCAATTCCTGCCTTCCGAACCCAAACAGCGTTCCCGCGTGATGCAATGGCTGATGTTTCAAATGGGTGGCATCGGCCCCATGCAGGGCCAGGCCAATGTTTTCTACCGCTATGCGCCCGAGAAAATCCCCTTTGCGATCGAGCGCTATCAGACGGAAACGTTTCGTTTATATCATGTGCTGGAGACCCAGCTCGAGGGCAGGGAGTATCTGGTCGATGAGGTTTCCATCGCGGATTTCGCCGCCTATCCGTGGGTAAGGGCGCATGACTGGGCCGGCGTCACGATAAACAAGCTGCCCAATCTTGAACGTTGGCTTAAGATCATGGGTGAGCGCCCCGGGGTGCAGCGCGGATTAAGCGTGCCGGAGTCCGTGGATTTGGACGACAGCGAAGCGGCCGATAGAGTGGCGAAAACGGGGCGCAGCATGATCTGAGCCTGTGCAGTATTTTTGCCGATCGGCGTGACAATGAAAAACGGGCCCGGTAAACCGTACCAACAATGCGGATTAATCTTTTTCTGCCTATCAACGATCTCCACCACCCCGGATGCCGCCGCGATGAGCCGCCTGCATTGGAAATCCGGTCTGTTATTGACTATTATCAATAGATACCGGGGGTAAACAATTAGAATTGACAAGCCGCCTATACGGTGGCGGTACAGCGGAAAAAGCTGCGATCATGGCTTCTCGCAGATTTCTATCCGGGTCGTGTAACACCGACCCGCCAGCGACTATAGATAAGATAGCCTCAAGGGAAAGCGATCGTGCCACAGGGATCCGGCGCGTGTCAGGAATGACGCCACGCAAGGATCGATGGCCGCTGTCTGCCTGAATAGCGGAAAATCGGATCGAGCCCAAGGCGCAACAGAACATCAATGTCTGGCCTTGGCGGCACAACAGTCGTATGCATTCATCGAGGAGCTGACATGCGCAAAGCGAGCGTTTTTTTCCTTCTGGCGGCGAGCCTGGTTATTGGTTATTCGGCACTGGCTGCCGGCAATGAAAATTACGTCTTCAGCGCTCCACCGCGGGGCACGGCGAGCGAAGAAACCCCCATCTACCAGCCGGTCGCGGCGTACTTATCGTCTGTGACAGGGAAAAAGATCGTCTACCAGCATCCGGGCAACTGGCTCAGCTATCAGCGAGATATGCAACTGGGGGTCTACGATCTGGTGTTCGACGGGCCACATTTCGTTGCCTGGCGTATGGCGATGGACCAACACGAGCCGGTCGTACGTCTGCCCGGCAAGCTTGTTTTTGTCGTGGTCGTCAACGAAGACAATATCCGGATCAATGAGATCAAAGACCTGGCTGGGCGTACGGTCTGTGCGCTGGCGCCGCCCAATTTGGCGACCCTGACTGTGACGCATCAGTTTGATAATCCCGCGCGACAACCGATAGTCGTGCCGACCAAGGGATTCAAGCAGAGCTACCAGGGTCTTAAATCAGGCAAGTGCAGCGCGACCGTATTGCGCGACAAGATGCTGAAAAAATTCAACGCCGAGGGCGTGCGGACCATTTACACGAGCACCGGCGTCGCCAACCAGGCGTTTTCGGCCGGTCCGCGTTTCGCGGCCGGCGACAAGGATAAGATGGCGGCGGCATTGCTGGCGCCAGAGGGCGTGGAGAGCATAAGGAAATTCCACGACAGGTTTAACAAGAAACGTATGGAGCTGCTCAATGCGATGCCCAGTGAGTATGACGGCCTATGGGTGTTTCTCAAGGACGTTTGGGGCTATGAAGTTAAGGCCGCGCAGATGACACAACAATAACCTTATCGAAGTTGAATCCCGGAAGTGTCGTTTAAACGATTGTCTTCTGTGTTGGTCTTTTGGAGTCGGTTATAGAATATGGAATCAAACCCGCGTTGTCGCCCTTGAGCCGGAGGTCCGGCTCAAGGGCGTTATCTTTTAGTCCAGCGCGCGCCGCCGATACCAATCGGCTGGTCACTTCAAGCTTGAGCGGTCCTTTAGTTCGTCGCGCTTAATTTCCACTGTTCGTCTTCCGGTTCGAGGCCGCTTTCGAGGTTCCTAAAATCCCAGTGCGCATGGTCCATCAACTGGCTGGGTTGGAGGTTGCCGAGTGCATTGAGAATATTAGCGGACACTTTGGGATTGTGGCCGGCCAGCTCGGCGATGAGTTGTTTCACGCGTGCGCGCGTCAGGTTCTTTTGCGAGCCGCATAAGTTGCACGGGATGATAGGGAATTGCTGTTCCTCCGCATAGGCCCTTATATCGGCTTCCTGACAATACGTGAGGGGACGGATAACGATGTTGCGCTTGTTATCTGTCAAGAGTTTTGGCGGCATGGATCTGATCACGCCGCTATAAAGAATGGACATCAACAGGCTTTCGATCAGGTCGTCACGGTGGTGCCCCAGGGCGATTTTTGTATAGCCGTGTTTTTCCGCATAGTTGTAGATATTTCCGCGGCGCAGCCTGGAGCAGAGCGAGCAGTAGGTTTTCCCTTCGGGAATCTTTTCCATGACCACGGAATAGGTGTTTTTCTTGAGTATCTCGTAGGCGTAACCATGGG